>SVNV01000005.1 GCA_015066705.1 Ruminococcus sp. | reverse complement strand
ATATTTTATCGGTGTAGCAGCTGTTATTGTTTCGGGAATTATGCTTAAAAAGACAAAGCCGTTTCAGGGCGAGGCAGCACCATTTGTTATGGAGCTTCCATCATACCACGCACCAATCGGCAGAAATGTTTACAGAGCAACATGGGAAAGAGGCTGGAGCTTTATTAAAAAAGCAGGTACTGTAATTGTTATCGCAAGTATTCTTATCTGGTTGCTTAACAGTATCACCCTTGAAGGTGGCTTCCATTACATAGGCGACGGTGACGAAAAGTCAATTCTTAACGTGATTGGCGAAGCTATTGCAGTTGTATTTGCACCACTCGGATTTGGAAAGTGGCAGGCAGCCGTTGCTACAATTCTCGGACTTGTTGCCAAGGAAGAAATCGTAGGTGTATTCGGCTCGCTTACTTCAATGGGCGCAGACGTTGTTTCAGAGGGAAGTAATTTTGTTCGTATCGGTGCTATGATATTTGACGGAAACAAGCTTTCAGCATTTTCATTTATGATTTTCAACCTTCTCTGTGCACCTTGCTTTGCAGCTATGGGCGCTATCAAGAGAGAAATGAACAGTGCAAAGTGGACAGCTTTTGCTATCGGTTATCAGTGTGCTTTTGCATACGCAGTTTCACTTTGTGTATACCAGATTGGTATGGCTGTTACAGGAAACATAAACGTAACCGGTCTTATAGCATCAGCCGTAATTATCGGATTTGTAGGCTTTATGCTTTTTAAGCCTCACGAGGAAAGCGTTAAGCTTACTTCTGACGTGGGAAACAAGTAATTTTTGAAAGGAGATTTGTCATGCTGGAATTTTTAATTTCAAATATGGGAACAATTATTGTTCTGATTGTCCTTGTGGCAGTGGTTGGACTTATCATATTCAAGATGAAAAAAGATAAAAAACAGGGCAAATCCTCCTGTGGTTGTAAATGTTCAGCTTGCCCTAACAGTCAGTACTGTCACGGATTTGTAAAGAATCAGACAACTGAAAGCTGATAAGCATTAAATTATTAAGAGCAGGTTAAAATCCTGCTCTTTTTTTGTGTGCCACTTGATTTTTAAGGGGTTTAGTGTTAAACTGTAATTATGTATAATTTGACATAATTCGCGTGAGGTTTTTATAGATGAATGAAGAAATTTATGAGGAAGAAAAATCAGGTGGCGGATACCTGATAGCAATAATACTTCTCGTGCTTGCGCTGGTGCTTGGCGGTCTGGGATTTCTTGCTGTAAAGGGTATGTTTTTTCCTGATGAAGTAAAGTTTTCAAAAAAAGAGCATACAATGTATGTGGGCGATGTTCTTGTGATGCCGGCTGAAATTGTGCCTGAGGTAAAAAACAACGAGCTTGTCTACAAATCGAGCAATACAGCTGTTGCGACGGTTACACAGAATGGCGTGATAAACGCCGTGGGCAAGGGCGAGACAAAAATCACTGCTGAACATAGCTTCAGCGGAAAAACTGCAACCTTATCTTTAACAGTCAAGGAAAGCATTCTTCGTATTGAACTTGATAAAACAAAGGCGACTGTCCTTGAGGGCGAGGAAATAAGTCTTAAGTATGAGCTGGTTTCATCGGGCTTTGTAAAAGTGAATATGGTATATTCCACATCAGATGAAAGAGTCTGTACAGTAAACAGCGACGGAATTATTACCGCTCACGATGCAGGCGAGGCTGTTGTTAAGGTTACCGATATGGAAAGCGGTATCAGCAACGAAATGAAGCTTACTGTTCTCGCACCACTTCAGACCTTTTATTTCAAGAATCAGAATGTGGATTTGCTGGTAGGTGATGTCTTTGAGTCTTCACTGGTATTTTTACCTGCCGACACAAGCGATAAAAAGGTTGAATATTCAATTTCACCGGAATCACTCGCTACTACTGATGAAAAGGGACGTGTAACGGGAGTAAGAAGCGGAAGCGTTGTGCTGACAGCTACTCACGTTGCAACGGGTAAAACTGCAAAAATGCGTATAAATGTCTATGAAATAGCACAAAAAATTACTCTTAACAAAACCCAGCTTCTTGTAAAGCAGGGTAATACTGTGAATGTTCTTGCGGAGGTTTCACCTGCAACAACAAGGGATAAAACCCTGACATGGACTTCCAGCGACAATTCGGTTGCAATAGTTACTGTGTCCGGTGCGGGAACTGCAAATATAAAGGGAATTTCTGTGGGGACCTGTAAAATCAAGGCGACCTCCAACAGTAATCCTGAGGTTACCGCTGAGCTTCTTGTGACAGTTGAAAAGGACGAAACACATACTATTACTCAGGAAACCTATATAAACGGAATTCTGGTTGTTAACAAGACATATGGACTTCCTCAGAAATATAATCAGGGTGGAGGACTTACAGTACAGACAAAAAATGCTTTTGCTGAGATGAAAAAAGCTGCTGCCGCTGAGGGAATCGAGCTGAGAATTGCTTCGGGTTATCGTTCCTACGCATATCAGAAGGACCTCTATAACGGCTATCTGAGACGTCCGGGACAGAATCAGGCATATGTTGAAACGTATTCAGCAAGACCCGGTCATAGCGAACATCAGACGGGGCTTGCGATAGACGTGAATAATGCGTCTATGTCGTTCCTCGGAACACCTGAACAGATATGGCTTGAGGCTCACTGTGTTGAATACGGATTTATCATAAGATACCCTGAGGGCAAGCAGAATGTAACAGGCTATCAGTATGAGCCTTGGCATATCAGGTATCTTGGTAAGGAAACAGCTAAGAAGGTTTATGATTCGGGACTTTGTCTTGAGGAATATCTGGGAATCACATCAGAATACAGCTACTAAGCATAGAAGAATATTAAAGTGGGCCGTGAGCCCACTTTTTTTATGGTTAAATGTGCCAAGAAAAGCTGGTTCTGGCTGTTGAAAAAGCTGAAATTTTTGTTTTTGGTTGAGGAAAACGTGGGAATATGCTAATATAATGGTGTGTAAATTTATAAAGAAAGGATATTTCTTATGACAAAACTTGTAAAAAGAGTTACGTCAGTATTTCTGGCGGCTTCTATGATTGTGACAACTGCTTTTTCATCTGTTCCGGCTTCTGCACAAAACACCTGCGATAAAACTGCAGCTGATGTTGTGCTTGATATGACAGTAGGCTGGAATCTTGGTAATTCCCTTGACGCTACAAACGGAGACGGTGTGAATTCCGAAACCTCGTGGGGAAATCCTAAGACAACAAAAGCGATGATTGACGCGGTTAAAAGAGCAGGCTTCAACACAGTAAGAGTGCCTGTTTCATGGGGCAGACATACAAGCGGAAACAACCATACAATCGACTCTGCATGGATGGCAAGAGTAAAGGAGGTTGTTGGCTATTGTATCGACAACGATATGTATGTTATTCTTAATACTCATCACGACATAAATGCAACTTCAGATGCGGCGTATTATCCTACATACGCACGTCTTGACGCTTCGAATGATTTTCTTGAAAGCATCTGGACACAGATTGCCAATGAATTCAAAGACTATGATTATCATCTCATATTTGAAACCCTCAACGAACCAAGACTTGTAGGTCACGAATATGAATGGTGGTGGCCAAACGACAGCGCTATTGCTGAACCGATTGCTTGTATCAATTCTATGAATCAGACCTGTCTTGACGCTATCCGTGCGACAGGTGGAAACAACTCGACAAGATGTATTATGGTGCCGGGCTACTGTGCATCTGTATATGGTGCGACTGCAGACGGATTCCGTGTGCCTAATGACTCGGCTGATGACAGAATTATCGTTTCTGTTCACGCATACACACCTGTTTCTTTTACCTTGGATGATAATGGAACTTCCGTTTTCAGCGACAGCCTCAAGAGTGAGATTGACGATATTTTCAATACTATCGAGTGGATAGATGAGCCTGTAATTATCGGTGAAATGAGTGCTTCAAACAGAAATAACAGCAGTGAAAGAGTTAAATGGGCTGAATATTATTTCGGTAAGGTAGCAGAAACCATTGATTATGGTGCCAATGTTCCTTGCATTCTCTGGGATAACAACGTATGGATTAATCAGGAACATGCAGGTGAGTCACACGGACACCTTGACCGTTCAACTCTTACCTGGAATGACGAGCCTTTCATCAATGCGATAATGGATACCTTAGGTGTAAGCAGTCTCCTTATTAAGCCGGATGTAGGTTATCTCCAGAAAACAGAAGTTGTAAACAACTGTTATTCTGTAAGAGCTGTTATGCTTATCTCAGAGGAGGAAGCAAACAGAATTTCAAAGGTGAGCTTCCACTTCTCAAACGGCTCAAAGAATGTTACTATCGATTCAGCTAAGTGCTATTCAAAAATTACTGCCTGTGGCGAAACCCTTGATGCTCCCGAAGGCTATGTTTTTGTGGTTCATGCTATCCAGAATATTCCTGATGGCACAACCGTAACCTGCACAGGAATTGACAAGTACTGATAAAAAACTAAAACCCTTGCCAAGGTAGATGGTCATAAGGAAGTATTATACGGACTTATTGAGGAAAACCCTTTTGAAAAAGGGTTATTCCTCAAGCTCCTTTCCTAAAACTTTCAATTTAAAATCCCATATAGGATAAAATATCCTATATGGGATTTTATACTAAAAGTCTTTGGAAGGGGGTTCGGGGGATAACCTTTCTTCAGAAAGGTTCCCCACGATAAATTCATATAATATACTTCTGTATGACCATCTACCATAGCGGGGGTTTGGTTATTTGTTATAATGTTCCTCGATATAATCACGGATAGCTTTTTCGGAGAGTTTTACTTCCTCATAGAATTCTCTGGCTGAGACTCTTTCGGCACCGCTTCCGAGAATGATAATCTGTTCAAGTCCGTCGGAGGTAGCAACCCTCACCCGATGCTTTTTACCGAGCTGGTGAGTAACTCTCTCGATGTATGTGTCGGCGGTTTCGTGTTCTTTGGTGTAGACAACGGTTATGTTGTGGAAATCCTCAATTTCCCGATGATTTCCCTTGACCTTGTAAGCGTCAAACACAAGAATCAGCTTGCAGCCACGATACCCCTGATAATTGCACAAGATATGGGAAAGTCGAGCTCTTGCGGCATCAAGATTGTCCTTGGCAATTTCCTTGAGCTCGTCCCACGCAAAAATAATATTATACCCGTCAACCAGCAGATATTCCTCGCCCGAAGGTTTAAGAGCCTCGCTTCGTTTGTAGGTTACAGGTTTTTTGACAGTTTTAAAAGCCTTTCTCGGGTCACGGTCAATCTTTCCGTAGGTGCGTTCAAAAATCTCCATAAGCTCGCTGTCAAGGGCGGCTCTGCTCACAAAATCCTCTGCACGCTTATAGGAAAGAATCCGCTCATCTTCTTTTTCTTTTTGCTTTTCAAGTGCCGACGGGAGGTGCATATATTCTGTCACTTTGTCCCATTTGACATTAAAGCCTGCACCGTGACTGCAAAAAACAGAATCAGCACTATTCCCTACATCTTCATCACAGTTGTAACCGATTTTTTGGGTTACTTCTTCGGCGTTGTGACAAGGATAAAAACCGCATATCGTTAAAACCAGCTTGCCTTTTCCTTTGGTGTAGCTGATTACTTCCTTCTGATAGCTGTTCATCTGACTGACAGGGGCTTTTCCTGTTATCATCGACATTTCGCCAAGGGTTTCAGGTTGTGAAAATTCCCCGCTCATCTGCATAATGTCCGTCATCGCACGTCCTACGCAGTCGCTTGGGATTTCCAGCTCAAAGCTGTAATAAGGCTCAAGAAGCAGACTCTCTGCCTTTCGCAGGCCGTTTCTTACTGCACGGTAGGTCGCCTGTCGGAAATCTCCGCCCTCGGTGTGTTTCAGGTGGGCTTTACCTGAGGCAACAATTATTTTCATATCTGTAATGGGCGAGCCTGTCAGCACACCGATGTGAGTTTTTTCTTCAAGGTGAGTGAGAATAAGTCTCTGCCAGTTTCGGTCAAGGTCGTCCTCTCTGCATCTCAGCTCAAACTGAAGTCCGCTTCCTCTGTCAAGTGGCTCTAAAATCAGATGCACCTCTGCGTAGTGGCGAAGTGGTTCGTAGTGTCCGACTCCCTCAACGATGGTTGTGATGGTTTCCTTGTATGTGATAACACCTGAATCAAAGTCAATTTCGTAGCCGAAACGTTCAGGAAAAGTCTGCTTTAATATTTCAAGCTGAATTTCACCCATAAGTGCTATGTGGATTTTTTTGCTGAGCTCATTGTAAATAACCCTGAGCATAGGGTCCTCTTCCTCAAGTGTGCGGAAGTTTTTAAGAGCGTCAAAGACATTTATACTATCAGGAAGAATAACATTGTAGCTCATTACCGGTTCTAAAACCGCCTGAGGGCCGTCATTCTCAAAGCCGAGGCCCTGTCCTGCATAAACCTTTGAAAGCCCCGTTACTGCACAGACATCACCCGATGAAGCATAATCGCCCGAATCGAATTTTTCTCCCGAATAAAACCTTATTCCGTTTATTTTTTCTGTAAAGCTTTCTCCGTCAGCAGAAAAATAAGAAATCTCCTGTTTTACTCTCAGCTCACCGCCTGTGATTTTTAAAAACGCAAGACGGTTTCCTTTTTTGTCGGTTGAAATTTTATAGATTTTTGCGCCGAAATCCTTATTTCTTTCAGGTTCGGCAGTATATCTGTCAAGTGCTTCTATAAATTCAGAAACACCCTCCTGCTTCAGTGCTGAGCCAAAAAAGCAAGGAAAAAGCTTTCTTTTAAAAACAGCCTTTGCAATATCGCCGTCTGAAATATTCTCTCCCGAGAAAAACTTGTCCATAAGCTTTTCATCACAGCCAGCAACTCCCTCCTGAACGGAGTTATGGTCTGAAAAGTCACAGCAGTAGGGTGAAAGGTGAAGCTTTAAATCTTCTAAAACGGTTTCCTTGTCAGCACCCTTCAAATCCATTTTGTTCACAAAAATAAAGGTAGGAATGTTGTATTTTTTAAGGAGCTTCCATAAAGTAATCGTGTGGCTCTGAACTCCGTCAGTACCGCTTATTACAAGCACAGCCATATCAAGCACCTGCATTGTTCTTTCTGTTTCACAGGAAAAATCAACGTGTCCCGGCGTGTCTATAAGGTTTACAACAGTATTACCGCTTGTAAACTTTGCCTGATGTGAAAATATAGTAATTCCACGATTTTTCTCAATGGTGTCGGTGTCAAGATAAGAGTCCCCGTGGTCAACACGACCTGTCTTTCTTATTTCACCTGAAAGAAAAAGCATTGCTTCGGAAAGCGTTGTCTTTCCCGAGTCAACGTGTGCGGTGATTCCTGCTGTAATTTTTTTCATAAAAAGCTCCTGAAGTTTATTTTCTTAATTTTATCATAAATCCCTTTTAATCGCAAGGGAATTTTATTATATTTCTTTTTAAAACGTCTTGAAAAATCACTATAAAAATGATAAAATTTAGTAAACTTCAAAAAAGGTGTGATTTTTATGAAAAATTATATGGATACATCACTTTCTGCTCAGGAAAGAGCAGAGCTTTTGTGCGACACACTTACAGTTGAGGAAATGGCATCTCAGCTCAAATACGATGCTCCTGAAATCAAATCTGCAGGACTGCCTTTTTATAATTGGTGGAATGAGGGACTTCACGGGGTGGCAAGAGCAGGCGTTGCAACAATGTTTCCACAGGCAATAGGACTTTCAGCTATGTTTTGCGATAAGCTTGTAGGAAGGGTTTCGGAAATCACTTCCGAAGAAGCAAGAGCAAAATACAACGCATCACAGAAATACGGCGACTATGACATTTACAAGGGGCTTACTATGTGGGCGCCCAACATAAACATTTTCCGTGACCCACGCTGGGGCAGAGGTCACGAAACCTACGGCGAAGACCCTTATCTTACTTCAAAGCTGGGTGTTTCCTTTGTCAAGGGAATGCAGGGCGACGGAAAATACATAAAGACAGCTGCCTGCGCAAAGCATTTTGCTGTGCACAGTGGTCCTGAGTCTGTAAGACACCATTTTGACGCTGTTGTCTCAAAAAAGGATATGGAAGAAACATATCTTCCTGCCTTTGAAAGCCTTGTCAAGGCAGGCGTTGAGGGAGTTATGGGCGCTTATAACAGAGTAAACGGCGAGGTTGCCTGCGCAAGCGAATTTCTTATGGGAAAGCTCAAAGAATGGGGCTTTGACGGGTATTTTGTATCAGACTGCTGGGCAGTTCAGGACTTTCACCTCCACCATAACGTAACAAAAACTCCTGTTGAATCGGCTGCCCTCGCTCTTAAAATGGGCTGTGACATCAACTGCGGAAGCACCTATATTCACATTCTTTCTGCTTATGAGCAGGGACTTGTGACAGTTGATGATATAAGAAAAGCCTGCGTTCACGCATTGAGAACAAGAATCCGTTTAGGACAGCTTGACAAAACGGAATTTGACAACATTCCATATAATGTTGTTTCCTGCGACGAGCATAAGAATTTTTCACAGGAATGTGCAGAAAAATCAATGGTTCTTCTTAAAAATAACGGTATTCTCCCACTTAATAATGATGAAAAACTGACTATCGCAGTTATCGGACCTAACGCAGACAGCCGTGACGCTCTCACAGGAAACTATAACGGTACTGCTGACAGATATGTTACTTTCCTTGAGGGTATTCAGGACAAGGCTCTGGGCAGAGTTATTTTTGCAGAGGGTTGTCAGCTTTATAAGGACAGAAGCTCGGGCCTTTGTCAGTGGGGAGACAGATATGCTGAGGCTGTTGCTGTGGCTGAATGTAGTGACGTGATTATAGCCTGCGTAGGACTTGACGCAACCCTTGAGGGTGAGGAAGGCGACACAGGAAACGAGTTTTCATCAGGCGACAAGAAGGATTTAAGACTTCCTGAAAGCCAGAGAATCCTACTTGAAAAATTAAAGGAAACCGGAAAGCCTCTTGTCATCGTAAATGCAACAGGAAGTTCAGTTAATGTTGAAACAGACTGCGACGCACTTTTGCAGGCGTGGTATCCGGGACAGTACGGTGGAAAAGCGCTTGCGAATATTCTCTTCGGTGAGGTTTCACCATCAGGAAAATTGCCTGTTACTTTCTATAAGTCAGCTGATATGCTTCCTGACTTTGAAGATTATTCAATGAAAAACAGAACATATCGCTACTGCGACAGCGAAAATGTCCTTTATCCCTTTGGCTTCGGGCTTTCTTATGGAAATATCATCTGCGAAAATATCACTTACGCTGACGGTGTGGCAGAGGTTACTGTTAAAAACGTTGGCAAAATCCCTTGCGAAGACGTAATCGAGCTTTACATAAAGGGCTATGGGGAAAATTATGTAAAAAATCATAATCTTTGTGGATTTATGAGAGTTTTCCTTAATAGTGGCGAAGAAAAAACTGTGAAATTTGAGGTTTCACAGTCGGCATTTGAGTCTGTAAACGAAAAGGGCGAAAGAATAGTTGAAGGCAATAAATTCACACTTTACGCAGGTACTTCTCAGCCTGACGAATTAAGCGAAAAGCTTTCGGGCAAAAAATGTGTCAGCGTTGAAATCTGCATTTGATTTTTGTGATATTATGTGATAAAATAACTATCGCGCAGTAAAAATGGAAGGATTTGTTTTTTTGAAATCACAGTTTACAAAAGGTATGTTTCACGGAATACCTATTTTTCTCGGGTATCTGTCTGTGTCCTTTGGCTTTGGAATTATGGCTGTCAGGGCAGGACTCAGTATTTTTCAGGCAGTGGGCATATCTGTTACAAACCTTACCTCGGCAGGTCAGGCTGCAGGGGTGAATATAATTGCAGCTGGTGGAAGTCTTATTGAAATGGCACTCACCCAGCTTGTAATAAATATCCGTTATGCACTGATGGGGCTTTCCCTTTCTCAGCGACTTGACGGGAAATTCAACACACTTCACCGAATGATTGCTTCTTTTGGAATAACTGATGAAATCTTTGCTGTTTCTTCATCACAGCCGAATAAAGTTACGCCAAAATATATGTACGGGCTTATTTTCATATCCTTTATGGGTTGGACAATGGGCACATTTCTTGGGGCGGCGGCAGGTCAGCTTTTACCTGAGGCTATAACCTCGGCAATGGGAATCGTTCTGTACGGAATGTTTTTAGCGATAATTATTCCACCTGCCAAAAAAGAAAAAAGCGTTCTGACGGTTGTGCTTGTTGCGGCAGGAATAAGTATGCTTTTTCATTATGTTTTAACCTTTGTAAGCGGTGGATTTGCAGTTATTATCAGCGCTGTGGTTTCGGCAGGCGTTGTGGCATTCTTCTTTCCTGTAAAGGAGGACGACGAACAATGAAAATAGCAATCTACATTCTTGTAATGGCAGGGGTTACTTACCTGATAAGAATGCTCCCCTTTACACTTTTCAGAAAGAAAATCAAATCGAAATTCTTGCAGAGCTTTTTGTATTATATCCCGTACGCTGTGCTTAGTGCAATGACAATACCTGCGATTTTTTACTCCACGGGCGATATGATAACCGCTACCGTAGGTACAGTTATTGCGGTGGTGCTTTCTTATCTCAATCAGCCACTTATTGTTGTTGCCCTTTCTGCCGCACTTGGTGCATTTATAACAGGTTTTTTTGTTTAGAAAAAAGTAACGCTTCCTCCGCCGATGGCGTGGGAAGCGTTGTTTTTATTATTGAAGTTCGCCCTTGTTGAATTCTGAAAGAACAAGTCCTTCGTTCTTTTCAAGCGCCCAGCGGATGTTCCATTCGCTTGTAAAGAGGAGCAGATAATTTCCTCTGAAATCCTGAACAAGCTTTGTGTCTGAACTGATTTTTAACTTCTTAGGGTCTAAATCCTTGTTGTCAATCCATCTGATGTATGAATAAGGAAGTCCTGTTTTTACAAGGTCAACGTTGTATTCGTTTTTCATTCGATAGTCAAAAACTTCAAACTGCAATACACCAACAACGCCCACAACAACCTCTTCCATACCTGTGTCAGGCTCGTGGAAAATCTGAATAGCACCCTCCTGAGCAATCTGAGTTACACCCTTTACAAACTGCTTTCTCTTCATTGTGTCCTTGGCGTAAACTCTCTGGAAATGCTCAGGTGCAAAGGTAGGGATAGGGTCAAATTCAAACTTCTTGCCCGGTACACAAACAGTATCACCGATAGCAAAAATTCCCGGGTCAAATACACCGATAATATCGCCGGCATAGGCTTCGCTGATGATTTCACGTTCCTGCGCCATAACCTGCTGTGGCTGTGAAAGCTTCATTTTCTTGTTGCCCTGAACGTGATAAACTTCCATATCCTTGTCAAATTTACCTGAACAAATTCTCATAAAGGTAAGTCTGTCACGGTGCGCTTTGTTCATATTTGCCTGAATTTTAAATACAAATGCAGAAAATCCCTCGTCAAATGGATTTACAGTAAGTTCGCCTGCTGTTCTTGCAGTAGGTGGTGGTGTCATTTTAAGGAAGTTCTCCAAAAACGGCTCAACTCCGAAGTTTGTAAGTGCTGAACCGAAAAATACAGGTGAAAGACGTCCACTATGAACAGCGTCAAGGTCAAATTCGTCACCTGCTGCGTCAAGAAGTTCAATGTCGTCCATAATTGTGCTTCTGTTTTCTTCGCCGATAAGTGAAGAAAGTGCAGGGTCTGTAAGGTCAACCTCTGTTGCAGCAAGCTTGTGGTGTCCTCCTGTCGCCTCAAAGGAAATAATATGACGCTTTTCTCTGTCATAAACCCCTCTGAAATCCTTTCCTGAGCTGATAGGCCAGTTTACAGGATAGGTAGGAATTCCAAGCTCGTTTTCAATTTCTTCAAGCAAATCAAAAGGATTTCTTGATTCACGGTCCATCTTGTTTATAAATGTAAAAATCGGAATGTGTCGCATTGCGCAGACTTTAAAAAGCTTCCTCGTCTGATTTTCAACACCCTTTGAAGCGTCAATTACCATTACTGCCGAGTCAGCCGCCATAAGTGTACGGTAGGTGTCCTCCGAGAAGTCCTGGTGTCCCGGTGTGTCAAGAATGTTTATACAAAAGTCATTATACTGAAACTGCATAACCGATGATGTTACAGAAATACCTCTCTGCTTTTCGATTTCCATCCAGTCGGAAACAGCGTGTCTTGAGTTCTTTTTGCCCTTTACCGCACCTGCCTGAGCAATAGCACCACCATAAAGAAGAAACTTTTCAGTAAGTGTGGTTTTACCTGCGTCAGGGTGGGAAATAATCGCAAAGGTGCGTCGTCTGTTGATTTCTTTTTCAAGATTATTCACAGTAATTCCTCCATAAATTTTCTCTAACCTTTAAATTATACCCTATATTCAAAAATAATGCAATACCAAATTATCAAATAAAAAGCACGCTGACAGCGTGCCTTTCGTTATTATACCAGACATAAGTCTTTATCCAGCTTTTTGATAGCGCCGACAGCGTCCCAGAGAATGTTTTCCTTGCCCAGCTTGTCAACAAAGCCAGCCCTCTCCATAGTTTTCAGAACGTGATACTGAACTCCGCACAAAAGCACCGCTGTATCGTTCTTACGGAAGTTTTCAATAAGCTCCTGCAATTCGCCGATAGCAGAGTCGTCAATAGTCGGAACACCTCTCATTGAAAAAACCACTGCCTTTAAGTCCGAAAGTCCGTTGAGAGCCTTTGTCAGCTGGTCCTGAGTTCCAAAGAAAAGAGGCCCTGCAAGGTATACGATTTTAATGCTGTCGTGGATTCCGTTTTCCTCATAGCCAAGCTTTTTATCGTCGATGTCGCTGATTTCGATTTTAAGCTCACTGCTTTTGAGAATGAATATAAGCATTGCAACAACAACGCCGATTACGATTGCGATAGTAAGGTCAAACACAACTGTCGCAACCATTGTAATCAAAAACTGATACATTGAATGCTTCAGCTTTTTGGAGAAAATCTGTTTTATGCTTTCCCATTCGTTCATACGGAATGCTGTCACCATAAGAACTCCTGCAAGGGCACAAAGAGGGATTCTCGACATAACTCCACCAAGCAAAAACATCGAAAGAATAAGTGTTAGCGAGTGAATAACGCTTGCAATTCTTGTCTGTCCTCCGCTTTTGATTACAACTGATGTTCTTGCGATAGCTGCTGTTGCAGGCACGCCTCCGAACATAGGAATAATCATATTTCCCACGCCCTGTGCCACAAGCTCACGTGTTGAATCTATCTTTTCGTTTTTCATTTTTCCTGCAGCAGCCCCACAAAGTAAGCTTTCAATCATACCCAGAAGTGCTATTGAAAATGCAGGCATAATGAGATTTTTTAAATTTCCGAAATCAATACCGCCGATGTTTAAGATAAGACTGTCTTTTGTAATAAGTGTCTGTGGGATTTTACCAACCTCCACAACGTCAGGTGAAACTATAAAATTCACAGCCGTAACGACGATAAGTGCAAAAAGTGATGACGGGAAATAAGCTGTCCACTTTTTAGGGTAAATAATCATTATTACCACTACAAGAAGTCCCAGACCTACTGCCCACCAATTAGGTGAAAAACCAAGTTTTCCGTATGAAACGAGCTTTTCGATTGCATTTTCACCTTCGGATTTTGTGCCAAAGAAGTTGTCAATCTGTCCAAGTGCAATAATAATTGCGATACCGCTTGTAAATCCTGTTATTACAGGGGCAGGAATGTAAGAAACAAGCTTTCCTACCTTTAAAATTGCCATAACAAGCAGAATAACACCAGAAATAAAGCCTGCCACAAGTACACCCTGAATGCCGAATTTCACAGAAAGTGAAATAAGAATAGCACTCATAGCCCCCGTAGGCCCTGAAATCTGATAGGAAGCACCCGAAAGCACGCCGATAAAAATACCTGCAATAATTGCAGTAATAAGTCCCGAAGCAGCGTCAGCACCCGAGCTGACACCAAATGCAAGAGCCAGAGGCAACGCAACAGCGGCAACTGTAAGACCAGCCATAAGGTCTTTTGAAAATTTCTTTCCGTTGTAGCCTGAAAATTCTTTTTTCAGGTCGTTGAAATACTTAACTATGATAAACCCTTCTATCTACATAAAATCGCCTTTTTCAGCGTTTTAATTATAGCAAAGTGATTTTTTAAAGTCAATGGAATTTCCCAAAATCTGTGATTTGTACAAAACCAACAAAACAATGCCTAACGCACAATGCACAATGCACAATTAAAAGCGTACGGAAAAACGTACGCTTTTAATTGTCAACTGTTAATTGTATTGCAAACGTCACGTTTGCAATTATAAAACTGCAAGCTTTTTATACTGCTCCTTGATTGCAGATACATACAAATTTCACCCACGCCGACAGGCGTGGGTGAAATTGAAAACACAACTATTAAAGTGTTGCCAGCTTCTTATACTGTGCCTTGATTGCAGGGTAAATTTCCCTGTAAAGCTGATAGTATTTTTCAAATTCAGATACTCTTTCAGCCACAGGCTCCTGAATCTTATCGGCTTTTACTACTGCCTTGCAGGCTTCAGGTACGCTCTGGTAAATTCCGGCACCTACTGATGCCAAGAGTGCCACCCCCAGAGCAGGGCCTTCCTTTGAGGCAACAGTCTTGACAGGGCAGTTATACAAATCTGCAAGCATTGAACGCCACAGCGGTGAGCTTCCACCACCACCGCAAGCCATCATATCCGAAACACTTATATTCATTTCTTTGAAAACCTCAATGCAATCTCTGAGTGAGTATGAAACTCCCTCCATTATTGCTCTCAGCATATGTTTTTTAGTATGTATTGCAGACAGTCCGAAGAACACGCCTCTTGCGTCAGGGTCAAGGTGAGGAGTTCTTTCTCCCATAAGATATGGAAGATAAATAAGTCTGTCAGCGCCCACAGAAACAGTTTCTGCCTGTTTGTCCATAAGGTAATATTCATCAACGCCCATAAGCTTTGCAGTTTCCTTTTCAGCGCTACAGAAATTATCTCTGAACCATTTAAGTGAAAGACCTGCGCCCTGAGTAACACCCATAACGTGCCAGCTGCCTGGTACTGCCGCACAGCAGGTGTGAACTCTGCCCTCAGGGTCGATTGAAATATTTGAAGTATGAGCAAAAACAACGCCCGAAGTTCCGATTGTGGTGAATGCCTTTCCGTCCTCAACAACGCCTGTTCCCACAGCAGCCGCAGCATTGTCGCCTGCACCACCAACAACGATAGTACCTTCGCAAAGACCAAGCTCGTCAGCCATTTTCTTTGTAAGCTTACCTGTAACTTCGCAGGATTCATAAACCTTGCCAAGCATTGACATATCAATTCCCAGAGTGTCGCAGACTTCCTTGCTCCAGCATCTCTTTTTAACGTCAAGGAGCTGCATTCCCGAAGCGTCAGAAACTTCTGTTGCGTATTCCCCTGTAAGAATAAGTCTTAAATAGTCCTTTGGAAGAAGAATATGTCTGCACTTTTCATAAATGTCAGGCTCGTTATTCTTAACCCAGAGAATCTTTGAAGCTGTCCAGCCGGTTAGGGCAGGGTTAGCAGTAATTTCGATAAGCTTCTTTTCGCCGAGCTTTTCATTCATTTCAGCTACTTCCTTAGCTGTTCTCTGGTCGCACCAGATAATTGAACGGCGAAGAACATTGTTGCCCTTATCAAGCATAACAAGACCATGCATCTGTCCTGAAATACCAATACCCTTTACGTCAAACTTGGAAACTCCACTTTTAGCCATAACGCCCTTGATTGTCGAAATCATAGCGTTTGCCCAGTCGAAAGGCTCCTGCTCAGCATAGCCGTTTTTTGGCTGATACATAGGGTATTCAACGGTCTGAGAAGCAATAACATTACCAAGCTCATCAAATAACACGGTTTTTGTACCGCTTGTGCCACAGTCAACTCCGATAACATAAGACATAATCCGCATCTCCCTTTTTGGAAAAGCTCTAAAGCTCCTGAATTGCTTTTATTATATAACAAACCCGTACAAATTTCAAGTGAAAATAAAAAATCCCCACTGTAAGACGAGTGGTCACAGAGGAGTATTATACGGACCTATTGAGGGAAACCCTTTTGAAAAAGGGTTCTCCCTCAAACTCCTTTCCTAAAACTTTCAATTTAAAAACCCATACAGGACGCCTTGTCCTGTATGGGTTTTTATACTAAAAGTCTTTGGAAGGGGGCTCGGGGGATAACCTTTCTTCAGAAAGGTTTCCTTCGATAAATTCATATAATATACTTCTTTATGGCTACCCGCCTTACGGCAGGGATTTTATTTCAGTTATTAAACCACAGGGCGTTGCATATCCTGAGGGAATTCCATTCCTCCCGGAAACTGTCCTTGAAAGTCATCAAAGTTAAAATCCTCAAAGCCTTCGGGTAGCTGTCCTCTGAAGTCCTCGGGATTGAAATCCTCAAAGCCTTCGGGTAGCTGTCCTCTGAAATCCTCAGGTGGATTTGCCGGCATATTTCCAGCATCTCCGTCCGGACCTTTACCGGGCTCTCTCATGCCACCCGGACCGCCTTCGCCGAAGTTTCCGCCTCCCATTCCGAAGCCGTTTCCGCCCCCGTAAATGGTTGAAGTCATTTCAACAGCCAAATTATCGCCGTTTGCAGAAACTGTGTAGCTTTCGCCCTCTTTGATTTCAGGCGAGCTGAACACAACGGAGGTGTAATTTATATCAGGGTCGAGGCTGTAAATAACCTTTCCTGAATTATCCTTTATTTCGACCTTTTCGCTTCCGTTTGTAACCGTTACGAGTATCGCACCCTGAGTAGATGATGTGAAATTCTGTGCCATCTGCTTTGCACCCACAGCGATAAATGTTCCGCCTGTGATTTCAGCACCCTTTCCGAAGTCGAGAGAGCTGTTACCGCCGTTTTCAGGACCGATTACAGCGGTTTCGCCACCCGAAACATTAACTGTTCCGTTAGCGTCGATTCCGTCGCCCTTGGCATAAACGGTAACCTTTCCGCCTGAAATATTCACATAACCTGTTGTACTTTCGCCACCGGCAAATCCGTCAGGACCTCTGTCGCCTTGTGGCTTGCCCATTCCGCCGAAACCACTCTGGTCGTTTCCGCCTGCAGCATTCATACCGTCGTCGCTTGCGTGGATTTCAACAGTTCCACCTGTGATGTTTATTGTCTGACCTTCAAGTCCCTCGTAGCAGTCAGTAATTATTACATCTCCGTCGTTAATGCTCACGTTGTTATCTGAATGTATACCGTCATCAGAAGAGCTGATAACAACAGTTCCTCCGTCTATAACTGTGTTAAGTGAAGAATGAAGTCCGTCGTCTGTGGAAGTAATATCAAAGCTACCGCCCTGAATGATAAGGCTTGTTTCGCTCTTGATACCCTTTGAGCTTGTGCTCTGACTACCTGAAGTCTTTATGTTGTAGTTGCCCTTTTCAAGCTGAACAATCATTGACGAGGAAATCCCGTCGCCTGTTGCTTCAAGGTCGAAATCACCTTTTGCAATATAAACAAAGCCCTTTGTTGTATCGTCAGCATTTTCCGAATGAATAGCGTCTTTACCTGATTTGATAGTAAAATTCCCGTCGGCAATTCTTATACTGTCCTTACCGTCGATACCATGATTTCCTGCATTGATAATGATTGTTCCGCCACCGATAATTACGTCATCCTTTGAAACAATTCCGTTTGTGGCAGATTCAATATTGAGAGTGCCCTTGCCGTTTACGGATACATCGCACTTTGAAAAAACAGCTCCGTCGACGTTTGTACCGTTGTCGGTATAAGCGTTACCTGTTGCAGTGATTGAATTTTCACTTCCGTCAGCGGTAGTAACAAACAGTTTGTCAGCCTGCTTTACATAAATTCCTGCACTTTTGTCGCTTGTGATTTTTACACCGTTAAGCACAAGCTGGATTTTGTCCGTGTCAGGTGCGTCAACAATAATCTGTCCGTTGAAATCACCCTTGAGAACATAAATTCCTTCTTCTGAAATTGTCAGCACACCGTCAGCAAGAGAAACTCCTTCAGCATTTGTCTGTGCGGTATCGCCCTTGAGCGTGATAAGCTCGGATTTATTTGTTTCATAGGAATTACTTGTATCCCTGTTTGAAAACATATTTGACGTATCAAGATAATCAACCCTGACTTCGGTAAGAGTGTTTCCTGACGGTGTCTGATTTACAGGCACGTCGTCCTTTGAGCCACCGTTATTCTGGACAGCTGATGTATTCTGACTGTCGCTCTTTGCGTTATCCTCACAGCCCACAAAGCTGAATACCATAAGAATAGCAACACCAAGAGCAAGTATTTTTCTGATTTTAGAGTTCAACAAGGTTCACCTCCGGCTTAGCCATACTAACCTCGAGGTTTCCGTTTCTGCAACGGATTTCGTCAATGAATTCCTTTTCCTGTTTAGCGTCCTTGAGCTTAATGTTGTATGTAAGTCTGAACATACTTCCCATATTGACAGTCTTTACTCTTTCAATTTCGTTGAAGGAAGTGTATTTTTCCATAAGGTCGTCAAAAACCTCTGTGTAGTTCAAATCCTCAGGAATTGTAATTCTCAGAACTCTTTCAGTAGGGTTTGACTTCTTTGTGCCAAGTCCGAAAGCACTGCATACAAGAATGAAAAGCCCAAGAATAACTGTGAAGGTAATTGCAAATGCAAAGTAACCCATTCCCACAACGATACCTGCGCACATTGCAAGGAAGATAGTACCGATTTCCTTAGCTGTTCCCGGAACAGAACGGAATCTTACAAGGTTGAAAGCACCTGCAACAGCAACGCCTGCACCCACGTTTCCGTTAACCATCATAATTACAACGCAGACAACAGCAGGGAGCATAGCAAGTGTCACAACAAAGCTTTTTGTGTATCTGCTTTTGAAGGTATATACTGCTGCGAGGAAAATCCCCAGTAAAAGTGCCACGCCTATACACAGCAGAAAGTTTCCCGGTGAAATCACCGTAATAAGCTCGTTATCAAAAATTCCTTTAAAAATATTAGCGCTCAGCATAGCAAAGTCCTCCAGATGTTTTTTCTTTAAATAATGTTTTATATGCATTTCCGTATTTGGAAAAAGGTGTTTTGTAAATTTTGTTTTCCGAAAGGAATTTAACAAGCCACATCGGAATTGCGTGTGCGACCTTTATTTCCATCAGAACGGTGTTTTCTTTGAGAATGTCCCGACCGTAAATTCCTTTACAAAGTGACAGGTCGTAATCACGCCACAGAATGTTTCTGTCAAAGGTAACTCTGAAATCGTGATTGTCAATTCCGTAAAAGGCTTCACGTTCGTAAGAGAGAAAAACTCTCGGCTCAAGCTCTTTGTAAAAATCGAGGAAATAATTTATTTCCTTTGCAATCTGCCCCTCGCAGATTTTTTCACGCTTTACAAGAAAATCGTAAGCCTTGCTGTCAGTGGAGGATATACGTCTTTTGTAAACCACTTTTTCGTATTTCCTTTTAAGCTCTATGAAAGTGGTACTGTTTTCGTCAGCAACCCCGTAGCTTCTCACTCTCAGCTTTTCCTTGTAGACAGGCTTTTCAATAGAACGCCTTATTAAAAGATAATCAGGTGTATCGTAATACAGATTACAGATTGTACTCCGTCCGTATTCATCACCACACATATGTATTTTCATAAGCTCTCTCAGTTTGTTGTATTGTTCCTCGGTAATGAGATATTTCAGCTCATATCTCTTGAAAATATTCTGATAGCCCAATCTGTCACCTCCCGATAATCAGCACAATACAAATATTTTACAATATTTTTCGCCATATTACAATATAAATATCGTACAATACTACGGAAATAATTTTGAAATATGTAAAGTTTTTATGAAATCATCGAAGTAAAGTGTATTTTATCTTTGTGAAAACAAAGTGACAATATAAAGAAAAATCCACAAGTAGTAAAAAATATTTCCATAAACTTGCTCTTGGTAGCATTTTGTGATAAAATAAGCTTAGTGTGATAAATTGTGAAAGGAGAATTTTTATGTCTGTGAGAACAGGGGTTTCAACAGCCTGTCTTTATCCTATGGAAACGGAAAAAGCACTTTCTACGGTGTGTTCGCTGGGTATCGAAGCAACCGAGATTTTTATAAACAGCCACTGCGAGCTTGAAAAGGATTTCCTGAAGGGTCTGAAGGGCACTCTCGACAAGACATCTGTCAGATGTGCTTCTCTTCACCCCTACACCTGCGGAATTGAGCCGATGATGTTTTTTACCTATTATGAACGAAGATTTGAGGATATGCTTGAATACCATAAAAAGTATTTTGACGCTATGAATTTCCTCGGAGCAGAGAAATTCATTCTCCACGGAAACAAGCCTCAGAACAGATTTGCCGACGAGGATTATTTTGAAAGATACGAAAGACTTTATGATTTAGGTAAAGCCTTCGGGGTTACGGTGACTCAGGAAAATGTTGCAAGATGTAGCGGAGGAAATCTTGATTTTCTTGTGAAAATGAAAAAGGCACTGGGCGACAAGGCGAAATTCACCCTCGATGTAAAACAGGCAGTGAGAACAGAAACCTCACCCTACGAATTTGTAAAAGAGCTTGGAAATTCCATTGTTCACGTTCATCTTTCAGACCATAACGACAAGACAGACTGTGGTCCTGTTGGTAGCGGAAATCTTGATTTTGAGAGGTTTCTCGGCGAGCTTAAGAACTGCGGTTTTGACGGAGATATGGTGCTTGAGCTTTACAGATGGGGATTTTCTGACGAAAAGGAGCTTATGGCGAATTACAGCTATATAAAAGATGTTTCGCAAAAAATATTCAGATTTTAATTTTTGCTTGACTTTGTATGAAAAAAATACTATAATTAAAAGGTGAATTTGCGTATCCTGTATAAAAATGGGATATGATAATATTTCTTAGGAGGAAAGAACGTGCGACGTATAAAGAAACCCGTATTTTTTATAGTTGTGCTTTGTATTGCCCTTATCGGATTTCTGACATTTTTCGGAATCCATACCTACTACGGCGATACTACAACTACTATTATTAAAGGCGTTGATGAAATCCGCTGGGGTATTGATATCCGAGGCGGTGTAAACGCTACCTTTAAACCGGAGGGTAACTATAACGCAACAGACAGTGAAATGGATGCTGCAAAATCAGTTATCGAACAAAGACTTATAAACCTTAACATTACAGACAGTGAGGTTTATGTTGACTATGACCACGACCATGTAATTGTTTCATTCCCATGGCAGGCAGGTGAAAGTGATTTCGACCCTGAGGCTGCTGTTGCAGAGCTTGGCGAAACTGCTATCCTTACATTCCGTGAGGGCGAAACAGACGACGGAGCTACAGTAGTTACAGGTACTCAGATTAAAAAGGCTGAGGCAGGACAGATTACTAAAGAAGACGGCGGATATGAATGGGTTGTTGCTCTTGAGCTTGACAATAGCGGAAAGAAGGCTTTTGCTGACGCAACAACAAAGCTTGCCGGAACAGGCTATATTTCAATCTGGATGGACGATGAACGTATTTCTGCACCACAGGTAAGCAATGCTATTACCGATGGTAAGTGTCATATCAGTGGCGGTGGAAACGGCTTTACATACGAATCTGCAAAGGCACTTGCTGATAAAATCAATGCAGGTTCACTTCCTTTCAAGCTTGTTGCATCAAGCACAAACACAATTTCACCAACTCTCGGTGAGGGTGCAAGAAATGCAATCGTTATTGCAGGACTTATCGCATTTATTCTCATCGCAATCTATATTATTGTAATTTATAAGCTTCCTGGCGCCGTTGCTGCAATCGCACTTGCAGGTCAGGTAATTGTTACAATCGCTGCTATTTCAGGCTTCTTCGGAAATGCAGAAAGCTTCACTCTCACAATCCCGGGTATCGCAGGTATTATCCTTGCAATCGGTATGGGTGTTGACGCTAACGTTATTACTGCTGAAAGAATCAAGGAAGAGCTCAGAAACGGAAAGACACTTAACGGTGCTATTGAGCTGGGCTTCAAGAGAGCATGGTCATCAGTATTCGACGGAAATATTACCGTTGTATTCGTAGCACTTATTCTTATGGCTGCTTTCGGACCAACCGACAGTGCGCTTGCTACAATTCTCAAGCCTCTGTTCTTCGCATTCGGCGTTTCAACAGCAGGTACAATTTACTCACTTGGTTATACACTTCTCGTTGGTATTATCCTTAACTTTGTTTTCGGTATCTTCTGCTCAAGACTTATGATTGCTTCACTTTCAAAGTTCAAGTGCTTCAAGAAGCTCTGGCTTTACGGCGGTTATAAGACAGGAGAAGAAAAGAAGGAAGTCAAGACTCTCAATGTTGTAAAGAACAAGAATAAGTTTTATGCGGTTTCATCAGGTCTCTTCGTATTGTTCGCACTTGTTGCAGTAATTCTTGGACTTAATGTTGCTATCGAATTCAAGGGCGGTACACTTCTTAATTACTCATATGAGGGCGACCTTGATACAAAGAAGATTGAAACTGTTGTTGAAGATACAGTCGGTGAAAAGGTTATCGTAAAGACAGGTGAACAGTTCTCGACAGGCGTTAAGACGGTTGAACTTTCATTTGCTTCAAGTAAGGGTCTTTCATCAGATAAGCTTTCAAAGCTTGACGATGCACTTACAAAACAGCTCCCTGACAATAGTCTTGAAGGACTTTCAACAACTGACGTAAGCCCTACAAACGGTAAGTCATTCTTCTTAAAGTGTCTTGTGGCAGTTGTTTTTGCGGCAGTTGTAATGGTTGTTTATATCGGCTTCAGATTCAAGAAAATCGGTGGCTGGAGCGCAGGCTGTATGGCAGTGGTTGCTCTTTGTCACGATATGATTATGGTATTCGGAAGCTTTGTTATCTTCAGATTTGATATCGACGCAAACTTTATGGCGGTTCTTCTTACAATCCTCGGATACTCAATCAACGCAACAATCATTATCTACGACAGAATCCGTGAAAACAGAAGACTCTACGGCAACAAGTATGCTGTTGATGAGCTGGTAAATATGTCTGTTTCACAGACTCTCGGACGTTCAATCCATACTACTGTTACAACAGTACTTGCTATGGCTGTTGTTGCTGTGGTTTGTGCAATCTGTGGCGTTACTTCAATAATCAGCTTTGCACTTCCGCTTATCGTTGGTATGATTGCCGGTGTTTATTCTTCAAACTGCATCGCTCCTACACTCTGGGTAATGTGGCAGAAGAGAAATGCTAAAAAAGCCAAGAAATAATTTAAGTTAAAAACGACGGAATTCAATTCCGTCGTTTTTTGTGGCTTTTCGTAGATTTTTGGTGTAAAGTCCATTGACTTTTTTGTAGAATTGTTATATAATATACGTGTCTAATTATTTTTAAACGGAGGTGAGCTTCTTGGCTGATAGAAATATAGTAATGATTGTAGATAACGTTAAAATCAACAGAATAATGCTCAAGGAGCTTATTAAAAACAACTTCCGTACTATGGAGGCAGAAGACGGCGAGGATGCTAAGCGTAAGTATATGGTTTTCCAGAAGAGAATCTGTTGCGTGCTCTATAACGCTAATATGCCTGATGTCAATGGCGTTGAATTCCTTGAATACTTCGCTCAGAGTGGTCACCTTGCTGAAACACCGGTGTTTATTATTGCAACGGATAATTATGTGGATTTCGGTCTTTATTATGAACTTGGTGCAAGCGAGGTTTTTGTTGCACCTTTTGACCCGAGCTTCCTGAATGGTAAAATCAAGACTTTTTCTGATTTGTATAACAGAACTCTTTCCTATAAGACAGAGCTTGCAAAGGTCAAGAACGAGGTCGAAGAAAGAGACGGCGTTGTGAGAAATGTTCTTACGTCGGTATTTGAATTCATTCATTTTGAAACCTCTGCACATATCACCAGAGTTAAAAAGCTTACACATATCCTTGCTAAGTCCTTTGCGGCGAAATTCCCTGAGTACGGACTTACTGATGAGCTTGTTCAGTGTATTTCAGATGCATCGGCACTTCACGACGTTGGTAAGGCGGCTATTCCGACAACTATCCTTTTTAAACCGGGCAGACTTACCGGTGAGGAATTTGCTGAGATGAAAACCCATACCGTAAAGGGCGTGGATATTCTTAACGACTTTGGTCTGGATAAAACAAAGCCTTTTAATAAATTCTGCTTTGAAATTGCCAGAAACCACCACGAGCGCTGGGACGGAAACGGATACCCTGACAGACTTGCAGGGGACGATATTCCTGTTGCGGCACAGATTTTTTCTATCATCGACGTTTACGACGCACTTGTTTCTGAAAAGGTGTATAAGGACGCTATCCCTTACGAAAAGGCGGTTACTATGATTCGTGAAGGGGAATGTGGACTTTTCCCGCCTAAGGTTCTGGAAGCATTTAATGATTGCGAGGACGAAATGAGAAGCTATCTTAAGGCGGCTCTTATGCTCAGAGACAGCCAAGTATAAACAGACTGTGAACAGTCATCACTGCGAAGTGGTGGCTGTTTTTTGGTTTTGAGGAATATTTTTATATATTTAATTATATCGGTTTGGCGCCCAAAAGGGCTGAAATTATGAAAATTTTGTTGTTTTTTGGGCAATATTCACAAAAAATCAGTCAAAATTTCCATACTAAATTTAAAGATAAATGTCGAAATTCCTTGATTTTTAGTTGACATTAGTGTATAATTTATTATGGTAAAAAGTATGGTGTGGTATTGTAACATCAAAAAATATATGTAGATAATACGTATAAATAAAGAGATTTAACAAAAAAACAAGAGGAAGAGCAAAGCAAACCTATAACTTAGGCAAGATGTCCCACCACCTCTCAGGTGGCGGTCCATT
Organism: Ruminococcus sp.; assembly: GCA_015066705.1. GTDB lineage: Bacteria > Bacillota > Clostridia > Oscillospirales > Ruminococcaceae > JAAZZIT01. The sequence goes on along the minus strand of SVNV01000005.1, from coordinate 74,796 downwards.
TTATCAATCAGCAGAGGATACAATCCCCGCTGATTGATAGGTCGGCATAACCGACCCTTGCCGCGTTGAATAACGGGGGCAAGCCCCTTATTGAATGGATGGTAGGAATGGCTATGCATAACTTGAGGACGGTTTCGTCCGAGAAAGGTGGGCTATTTAGATGCTGTTTGATTCACTGGATTTTAAGGCTATGGAAAGTAGCCTTGCTGCTAACTGGACAAAGCAACAGGTTATAGCACAGAATCTTGCAAATGTGGATACTCCTGGCTATAAGGCAAGGGAGGTTTCCTTTGAAAATGTGCTTGACAGAAAAATGCTTGACAGCAAGGACAACAGATACGCATTTCAGACAACTATTACACAACAGCAGGATACATATATAAATCCTGACGGAAATAACGTTGACGTGGATAAGGAATCGATGGACCTTTATGATTCGTATATTCAGTCGGCTTATCTCGTGCAGAAGATGAATGCTGTTTTTTCAAATTACAGATATGTTCTGACCCAGTCGTCATTTAAATAAGGTAAAGGAGAGTTGAGTTATGGCATTTTTGAATTCTCTTAATACAATCGGCTCCGCACTTACCGCTGAAAGATACAGAATGGACGTTGCGGCGCAGAATCTCGCAAATCAGAATACAGCTGCTTCTTCACCTGAGGAGGCTTATCAGAGAAAACAGGTTGTTTTTCAGGAAAGACAGATGACCTTCGATGAACAGCTTCAGAGAGTTTCGGGCGGCGGAGTAAGAATTTCGGAAATAGTAGAGCTTGGAGAGGACGTCACACCGGTGTATGACCCTACAAACCCTATTGCCGACGAAAACGGATATGTTTATTATCCTAATGTAAACAATACAGAAGAACAGATTGACCTGCTTGAGGCGTCAAGAGCTTATGAAGCAAACCTGACAGCGTTGTCGGTTGTGAAGGCTATGGCGACTAAGGGTCTTGAAATAGGAAAACAGTAGAAAAGAGAAAGAAAAAGGATTTTCTTCAGTTAAAAGAGAGAAAAGGATTTTCTAAAACGTATTTAGAAAGTTGACAGAAAGGAAAATAATATGGCTATTGAGGCAACATCATTCATCAAGCCGATTGAAAGGCTTGATAGCTTGACACAGGTTAATAAAACCGGAAATTCCACTGCCGAATCTGACTTTGAGAAAACTCTCAAGGATAAAATTCAGGAAGTAAGAGACCTTGAAAGTGCTTCTAATCAGTTGAGCTACGACCTTGCAATGGGTAAGACCGACGACCTTACATCGGTTATGATAGCTACAACAAAGGCACAGACCGCTATTGAACTTACTACTCAGATTACAACAAGAGCAGTGAATGCGTATAAAGAAATAATGCAGATGAATATCTGATTTTAAAAATTATGTGTAAAGTTGGTTAGAAAAAAGTATGGGTGACAAAATGAAAAACGTCGGTGAAGCAATCTCCAATTTCTGGGGAAAGCTTACGACGGTGATGAAAGTATTGCTGGTCAGTATAATAGTTGTGATACTGGTAGCGATAATTATAGTTGTGGCGGTTATCGGCGGTAAAAACAGAGGCTATACCGAGCTGTTTGAAGGTATGGACCAGACTGAAGCATCAGAAGTTTATAACGTTCTGAGGAGCAGAAACGTTGACGTTAAAATCGAAAACGGAGTGGTTTATGTTCCTACTGAACAGTGGGATTCCCTTGTTTATGAACTTGCAAGTCTGGGATATCCTCAGACAACCCCTTCTTATGCTACATTCTTCGATAATATCAGCATGACAATGACGGAGTTTGAAAAGAATGAAACTCTCAGGTTTGAGCTTCAGGACAGACTCCAGACAACTCTTAAGAGAATTAACGGAATCAAAGGCGCAATCGTAACAATTACTTATCCAAAGGACAATAACTATGTCTGGAAAGACGATAACGGTACTGCAAGCGCCAGCGTTACACTTACTCTTGAAAACTCAAATACGTTTACTTCTGAAAATGTGTCAGCGGTCAAGAATCTGGTGGCTTATTCCGCACAGCAGATGGACCCTAATGACGTAAAGGTTATTGACGCAAATACAGGACGTGAGCTTATGGCAAACACTTCCGATAAGCCACAGTATGGTATCGACGAAAGACAGTTCTACGAAAATACCATTAAGGAAAATATGGAGGATAACGTAATGAGCCTCCTTATTCCTGAGTATGGCGTGGGAAATATCGTTGCTACTGCTTACGTTAAGGTTAATTACGACAAGATTATTCAGGAAACAAAAGAATATATTACCGACGAGGACGGAAATGGCGTTAAAAAGTACGAAAAGCTTGAAATGCAGAAGTATCAGAACGGCGAATATGCTGAGGGCGTTGTTGGTGAAGAAAATAATACCGATATTCCTTCATACTTCAACGACGACGGTACTATTAACGTAAACGACCCTGACTACGTTTATGCTGAAATGCAGTGGGCTATCGGTGAGGTAATTACTCAGACCGAAAAGGCTCAGGGTATTCTTGAAGACGCTTCTATGGCTGTTACAATCAGAAGCGACAGAGTTCTTACTGAAAGCGAAAAGGAAGGACTCCTTGTACTTATCAGAAACGCAACAGGTATCGGAGATATCGAAAAGATTTCTATTATGAGCTGGCAGGACCAGTCACTTTCAATCAAGGACAATACCAAGGATTTGGAAGAGCCTGTTACATTCTCGGATTACCTCTGGTTGCTTATTATTGCTGTTGTGGTTGTACTTCTTATAATTATCGCAATCGTTGTTCTTATGAATAAGAAGGCAAAGAAGTCAATCGAAAAGCAGAAGGCTATCAACAGACAGCAGATTCAGCAGCTTGAAAGCAAGCTTGAAGAATCTGAAAGAAGAAGCCTTGTTGAAAAGGCAAGTGAAATTAACAAGGAACAGAAGGAAACTGCAAGTGAAGTCAGAAAGTTTGCAAAACAGAATCCTGACCTTACAGCTTCTATTATCCGTTCAATGATTAGAAATACAGAAAAAGGAGATGACAGAAGATAATGGCTAAGAAACCGCAGAGCAAAGCGACTGAGGATACAAATAACAGCGATAAGGCCGATTCAGGGAAAATCCTTACAGGCGTTTCGGCAGCGGATTCATCTGTTAAAGCAGCGGCTGTTATGATTGCTCTCGGTCAGGAAAGTGCGTCGGAAGTATTCAAATACCTCCACGACGACGAAATTGAAAAGCTTTCAATCGAGATTTCCAAGCTGGAGCATATGTCGTCAGACGAAATCAATGACATAATTAACGAATTTTATGAAATGTGTATCACCCAGAAGGCAATTATCGAGGGCGGTCAGGGATATGCCAAGTCCGTACTTGTAAGAGCTTTTGGTACACAGAGAGCTGAGTACCTTATCGAAAAGGCTAATAAGTCAGGTAAGACAACAAACTTCTCATTCGTAAAAGACGTTGACTATAAAAACCTGCTGATGATGATTCAGAATGAACATCCTCAGACAATCGCAATTATTCTTTCTTATGCAAATCCTGAAAAGGCTTCGCAGATTATTGCTGAACTGCCGGGCGATATTCAGATTGACGTAATCGAAAGAATTTCAAACCTCGACAGAGCATCACCTGAGATAATTTCAATAGTTGATGAAATTCTGCAGAGTAAGCTTTCTTCTATTACCTCTGTCGACGTGCTGGAATACGGCGGCGTAAACCATATCGCAGAGATTATGAACAGAATCGACAGAAGAGCAGAAAAGAATATCTTCGAAGGCCTCAAGGGAACAAATCCGGAACTTGCAGACCAAATCAAAAAGCTTATGTTTGTATTCGAGGATACTGTTACTCTGGACGATATCGAAATTCAGTTGTTCATCAGAGAAGTGGATACAAAGGACCTCACAATCGCCCTCAAGGCGGCAACACCGGAGGTTACAGAAAAGATTTTCTCCAATATGTCCCAAAGACAGCGTGAAACAATTCAGTCGGATATGCAGTATCTGCATAACCTCAGAATGCGTGACGTTGAAGCTGCTCAGCAGAGAATCGTCGATGTTATCAGACGTCTTGAAGAGCAGGGTGACATTATTGTTTATAAGGGCGGAGATGACGAGATAATTGCATAGTGTTCTTAGAAATTCTCTAAACTTCGACAGCGAAGAAACAGTAACAATTCCAGATGCGGAATTCAAGCCTGTTGATTTGGCAAAGCTTTATAAGAAAAAAACGGATAATTCTGATAAAAAGGAAAATTCCGCTAAGGAAATCTATGAGGTTGAAGGCTTTGATATGTCGGAATATAACGACAAACAAAGAGCAGCGGTTTCGGCGTTTTTGAACGATAAGCTCAACGAGTATAAGGAAAAGAACAAAAACGAAGCTGAGTTTATGAAGGCGAAGGCGGAGGAAGAATACCGCCAGAAAATCGAACAGATTGAAACGGACGGCGAAAAACATAGAGAAGAAATTATAAAGCATGCTCAGATGCAGGCGGGCGAAATTTTTGAAAAAGCAAGACAACAAGGTATGAAAGCCGGAAAACAAGCCAAGATGGAAGAAATCTCTCAGAAGCTTGACTGGCTTGAAGAAGTTGTTCAGGAAATGAAACAGGCTCAGAATGATAGATTTGAGGAGTTTTCAAAACAGCTCAAATGGCTGTCCTGTGACGTGGCTTCTGCCTTGGTATATAAGAAAATCAGCGAGGACGATCGTTACCTTAAAGAACTGGTGAAGGCTGCTATCAAGGAGGCTAAGGGTGCCGAATGGATTAGCGTCGAGCTTTCGGATAAGCTTGGTAACCTGGTCGAAGAGCTGAAAAAGGATTATGAAAATCCTGATGTCAAAACCGAATTTGAGACTGTCAGCAACACCGACGTGGGCGACGTGGTTGTCAACGGAAGCGACCGTAAGGTTGTGGCTTCGGTGAGAGAACAGCTTTCAAATATAAGAGAGTATTTCAGAAACTTTGAGGAAGAATCTGAAGAACTTTCAGAAAATCAGTAGCTTAATCGTGGAGGGACTTTATGACGGATAAGGATTTGAGTAAACTCCGTCAGGGAGTCAATTTCGGAAACTTTTTTACAAACTACGGAAGGGTTGAACAGATTGTCGGAATGACTATCGAGGCTTCCGGAATGAGCTGTAATGTCGGCGACGTTTGTGAAATCCTTACTGCAGACGGTGAAAGAGTTGTCTGTGAGGCGGTGGGCTTCCGTGGAGGAATGGCTCTGTTGATGCCTTATAACGATACCGACGGAGTGGGCTACGGAAATCCTGTTTATAACACTCATAAGAAATTACAGGTGAAAATGAGTGACGACCTTATCGGAAGAACGGTTGATGCTTTGGGAAATCCAATCGACGGTAAGGGCGAAATCAAAGGTAACAGCTATTATTCAATAAATGGAAAACCTTCAAACCCGATGACAAGACCTGCTATTTCAGAGCCGATTGAGCTTGGAATCAAAGCGATAGATGGTATGCTGACAATAGGAAAAGGCCAGAGAATGGGAATTTTTGCAGGTTCTGGTGTAGGTAAGAGTACACTTATGGGTATGATTGCCAGAAACGTTACTGCCGATGTGAATGTTATCGCACTGGTCGGCGAGCGTGGACGTGAGCTTGTGGAATTTCTTAATAACGATTTGGGAGAAGAAGGTGCAAAACGTTCGGTAGTTGTGGTTGCTACATCTGATATGTCGGCTATGCTGAGAAATAAATGTGCACTTACGGCTACAACAATCGCTGAGTATTTCAGGGATAAGGGTATGAACGTTCTGCTGATGATGGACTCGCTTACAAGATATTGTATGGCACAGAGAGAAATCGGTCTCAGCACCGGCGAACCTCCTGTTGCCAGAGGCTATCCACCATCAATTTATGCCTCACTTCCTAAACTGCTCGAAAGATGCGGAAACTTTGAAAAGGGCTCGATTACGGGGATTTATACAGTTCTTGTTGAGGGTGACGATTCAAACGAACCGGTATCCGATACAGTCAGAGGTATCATAGACGGACATATAATGCTTTCCAGAAAAATAGCTATGAAAAACCACTACCCTGCAATCGATGTTCTTGCAAGCCTTTCACGACTTATGTCGGCTATAGCTTCAAGTGAACAAAAACAAATGGCAGGGAAAATCAGAAACCTGATGTCAATTTATAACGAAAATCAGGATTTGATTTCGATAGGTGCCTATAAGTCGGGAAGCAATCCTGAGCTTGATACGGCAATAAAGAAAATAGGCGAAATAAATGAATTTCTGCAACAGACAGTCGATGTGAGATTTTCTCATAAAGAAACTGTTGATATAATGCGAAAAATTCTTGCCTGATGAGAGGTTTTAAGTCTTGAAGAAATATGAGTTTTCATTAAAAAGAATTAAAGACTATAAAACACAGATGCTCAACAGGGAGAAAAATACGCTTCTCGGACTGAGAATGGAAAAGAAAGGCCTTGAGGAAAAAATTGCTGACCTGGACAAACAGTATGAACTGATAAATCAGGAGATGCATAAAAACTTCAAGGAAGGAATGACCATCGCTCAGCTCAATATCTACGAATTCCGTAAAAACGGAGTGAGAGAAGAAAAGAAGTCTATCTTGAAAAGAATAAATCTTCTGGATATTTCCATTGAAAGGCAACAGAAAAAGGTTGTGCTTGCAAAACAGGAGGTTTCGGGACTTGATAAGCTGGAGGAAAAACAGCTTGAGGAATATATCGCCGCTTACAATAAAGAGCAGGAGGATATAATTGCTGAGTTTGTTTCCACGTCTTATACAAGAGAGGAAAATTAACGGTATTAGGACTTTGGTCTTAGTATATATTTTGAAAATTGAATAGGAAAGGCGGTGAAAAAATGGACGCAATCAAAACTATCGTTGTGAATAACGGCGGGAATGTTCTTAACCAGACTAACCTTGTTAATCAGACGGTAGGTTCGGCTGACTTTATGACGGCTTTTGTTAATGCCCTTGCACAGGGACAGATGAACGCTAATCAGAATGGTCAGACGGTTGATTTTGCACAGCTTGTAGCAGCAAACGCTGAAAACGGCGGACAGGAAGCAGATGTTTTGCAGATGCTTGCCCAGAACGGTACGATGCCTGAATTGTTGACTGTTAATCAGTTGCCTGAAATGATGACTGGTATTGAAATGCCAAAAGTCTTGAGCGGTAATGAAATGCCACAGATTCACACAGGAAATGAGAATCCAAAGGTAACAGTTGATACCAATTTGCCGGAAAGTATTGAAGTTTTGCCAGAAATGACAAAGCCAGACTCACTTTCACAAATCAAGGCACATACGCTGAAACTGGAAGCTGAACAGGTGAAGAATGCACCGGAAACAGTTGTTGCACAGACCACAGGAAATCAGAGCCCTTCAACAAGGAATTCTTACAGAGAGATTTCAGCAGTGGAAACCCTTAAAACAAACGGGGATACCACACCGACACTGAAAACTTATGACGCTAAGACTCCTTTGGCTGGAAATGCGGGAAATAACGAACTTTCTGCAGAAATAGCTAAGAATTTGATTATGACGGGTAATGCAAAGGACTTTTCGGCTGGATATCTGAGCCTTATTTCACAAAGCGAAAACGCAGCAGACCTCCAGACACTTTTAAGCTCGGTTGGAACACTTAACGGAAGTGTGTCACAGTCACTGGGACTTATAAATGCAATGGAAAAGCTCGGTATTACGCAGTTTGTGGGACTTTCAGAAGACGGAGAGGCTAAGGGTACGCTTACAGCAGAACAGCTTGTAATGCTTTCTGCACTTGCAGACAATTCATCATCGAAAAATGGCTCGGGAAGCTCATTGGTTGACCTCCTGCTTGATGAAAACTTCGGCGGAATGGGTAACCTTGATTCACTGGGTGTTACGGCTCTTCTCGGAGGCTTTGGCAATTATAGCGCCGAAAACCTTGTGAGTATGATGAGCGGTACGGGAGGACTCAATTCTGTATTGTCAGCATTCAGCGACAACGACGATAATAATTCGTCATTGCTGGGACTTGGCGGACTTTCTTCCACAAATCTTATTTCTCAGATTTTCTCAGGAAAAGATAACAAGGACGAAACAGCTATCCCTATGAGCACAATTATCCCACTTGACGCACTCAAACAGCTTGCAAACGTAAAGCAGAAGGAGGATATCTCCAAGCTTGAAAAACTTGCTGAGGCTTTTGAAAAGGGCGATGCCACAGTTTCAAAGACTACACAGTACGTTATGGCTGATAACAGCGTTAATAAGGGAAATGTGACAAATCAACAGGTAGGTGTGGAATACGCACCGCAAATGACACAGGAAACTTTTGATTCTGATGTTAGCTCACAGAAGGATTTTTCTGAGGCGGATATTCTTATCGGTGAAAATAATTTCGCAAATGCGGTAAGAGAAGCAAAGAAAAATGTTATGAGAGAAACAAAAACCGACAAAAATCAGAACCTGCCACAGTATGCAGATGTCGAGGCACAGACAGTTGATTCTCAGGAAAGAATTTCTCAGTTTACGAGAATAGTCAGAGAGAATGTAACAGCGTCAAATGTAAGACAACAGACGGTAGAACAGATTTCGGCTAAACTGACACAGAAGTACGAAGAGGTTGAAACCTTCAGCGTTAAGCTTAATCCGGAAGGACTTGGCGAAGTAACGGTAAACCTCGAAAAGACAGACGACGGTATCATTCTTGAACTTGTGGCAAGCGAAAAGAGTACAGCTCAGATGCTTGATAAGGAAATGAATGAACTCCAGTCAGCACTCAGTCAGTTTAACGCACAGGTTAATGAAATCAGAGTAGCAGAACCTGTACAGGCTCAGAATCAGACAAATGACGGCTTTTTACAGCAGGATTTCTCTGAACAGTTTGAACAGAATCAGGGTAACTTCAGAGAGGGTACTCCGAGATATGTAAGAGCAAGAAATACTATTTCTGAGCAGTCAGCAGATATTTCAGAACCTGTGTACAGAGACAATTCAAAAATCAATACCTTTATCTAAAATTTGAGAAAGGAGGAAGAATATGCCGATTAACGGAACTGGAAGCTCAACAGACAGATACTATGAATCGCTCCTCAACGGAACAGCGGGAACAGATAAGAATAAATTCAATGCGGTTTTCTCTAATGAGGATAAGTCACATCTGGATGTTTCGGATTTTATGAATCTTATGATTACTCAGATGACTAATCAGGATTTCCTTAATCCGACAGATAATACAGAGTATATGGCACAGCTTGCACAGTTTTCATCAATGCAGGAAATGCAGAAGCTTGCTGAGTATTCAAAGACAAATTACGCTGCTTCACTTCTCGGACAGACAGTTACTGTCGCTAAGAATGAGATAGGCGGAGAGGTTTCAAAGAATACAGGCGTGGTAACAAGCGTTTCTCTGGTGAATAACGAATTTACCGTAAAGGTAAACGGAAAAACATATACCCTTGACCAGATTATGCAGCTCCATACCGGAGAAAATGTTGAAGCTGAGGACGAAACGGCGGAGGTAGAACCGGTTGAATAATAAAAGAAGGAGGTAAACTATGGATATTAACCTCAGGCGAATGTCAACGCCTATTATCACAGGTGTTCCACAGACCTCGTCGCAGATTGTTACCGAAAGTATAGGTACAACCTCGTTTAAAGATGTCTTGAAGGAACAGATATCCTCCGCAAGCGGACTCAATTTTTCAAAGCACGCTGTAAACAGAGTTATCGACAGAAATATTGATATTTCCGACGAGGCTATGGAAAGACTCAGCGAGGGAGTTAAAATTGCAGAGGAAAAGGGACTGGACGATACACTGATATTGGTTGACCAGTCAGCATATATCGTGAGCGTAAGAAACTCAACTGTAATCACTACAATCAGTAGCGATGAATTAAAAGGAAATTGTTTTACAAATATCGATGGGACTGTAATTATTTAATATGGCCGGACCTTTTTAGGAAGCTATTGGAAATTCTGACCGACAGATGAATTTCCGCAAAACTAAATACAGTCTCCTTGAAAATTATCAACTTACAAATCAAACTATATTTTAATTTAAAGGAGAAATTTATTATGTTAAGAAGTTTATATTCAGGCGTAGCAGGTATGTCAACACACCAGACTAAGATGGACGTTATCGGTAACAATATTTCAAACGTTAGCACATACGGTTTTAAATCAACAAGAGTAACATTCAGAGACGTATACTACCAGACAACAACTGACGCAACAGCTGCAACAGCTGCTAAAGGCGGTACAAACGCAGTTCAGGTTGGTTACGGTTCATCACTGGGAAGCACAGACGTAAACCACTCACAGTCAACACTCACAACTACTGGTCTCTCACTTGACGTGGCTATTGCCGGCGACGGATATTTCCAGGTTATGGACGGAACAGGAAATATCTTCTACACAAAGGCAGGTATGCTTGATATCGACGCAGACGGAAACCTCGTAGACGTAAACGGTAACTTTGTTCTCGGTGTTTCTGCTAATAACCTTAATCTTGAAGGAAGCTCAAACAGAATCAGAATTGACCTTCCTTACGAAAGCCCGGCTGCAGCTTCAGGCGAAGATATGATTAACAACGTACTTATCAGAGTACAGGCTTCAGGCGAAAACGCAGCAGGTAACGTTTCATTCGCATTCACACAGAGCAATACTCTTCCATACGGACAGAGAGCAACAGCTGCTGTTACTTCAACAACTATTACAGTAACTCTCAACTCAAACGAAAGATTTGATACCTTGAGCGACCTCGAAGCTGCTGTAAATGAAGCAATTACAGAAGCAAACGGCGGTATGGACCACGTTGCAGGCCCATTCAGCATCGGTCTTGACCCTGTTGATGCTTTTGACGCAGGCGGACTTACAGGTGCTCAGATTGTCAACTCAAACTTCGGTGTTGAAACAGGTTCAATCGGTATCCCTGTTGCAATGAGAACAGCATTCTCAATCAAGAGCGTTGGCGATACTTTCTCATACACTGACCCAATGGATTATACAATCACTATTGACGACGTAAATGAAACCTGCACAATTTCAGCTGGTAACGGTACTTATGAAGCAACTCTTTCAAAGGCTCAGATGGCTACTTCAGGTTCAGTTGTAATGACAGGCCCTGAATCATCAGACAGCTTCGTTCTTACATTCCCAAGCTGGGCTAATATCCAGAACTTTGCAGGAAATACATACACAGCTGACGTTGCTTCTGTTCCTTCACAGCCTGCTAAGAACCTTGGCTTTGGTTCTTCATCATTCGCTCTTAAGGGCGGTACAACAGGTGGCGAACAGACTGTTGCTGACCTTACAGGTATCAACATTTCTGCAAACGGTATCATCACAGGTACACACCCAACTCTCGGACTTCTCGAGCTTGGTAGAATCGACCTTGCTACATTCGATAACCCTGCAGGTCTTATTCAGGTTGGTAGCACATACTTCGCAGAAAGCCTTAACTCAGGTCCTGCAAGAGTTACAACAGCAGGTCTTAACGGCTCAGGTGAACTTGCTGCAGGTACTCTTGAAGCTTCAAACGTTGACCTTTCACAGGAATTCGCAGATATGATTACAACACAGAGAGGCTTCCAGGCTTGTTCAAGACTTATCACAGTTTCAGATACAATGCTTGAAGAACTTATCAACCTCAAGAGATAATTTGACTGAAATTATTGGCTGACGGGGAGCTAATCCCTCCCCGTGAAGCTTTCTGATTGGAGGATTGTTGAATGATTATTCTCAATAAACTCAACGGAGAAGAATTTGCCCTCAATGACGAACTTATAGAAACAATTATCGAAACACCTGATACAACTATAAGACTTACAAACGGAAATGTTTATCTGGCATCACAGCCTATGAGAGAAATTATTGATATGATTGCTCAATTTAAAGGTAAATGTATTGAGTATGCTGATAAGGATAATGCTCCGCTTGATGAAGACACTGAGGAGTGAATTTCTAAGAAAGCGAAAACTTCGAAAGGAGGCGTGTCGGAAAGTTTAAATGACCCGACATAAAGATAAATTATGGATTTGTCTACAATTATCGGTTGGATACTTGGCGTTGTGCTTATCTTGGTAAGTATTATGCTGGGTGAAAGCCCTGAGACGGGTGCTACAACCTTTACACCGGGAAACCTTATGGCGTTTTTTGACCCGGCGTCAATCGCTATCGTTCTGGGTGGTACAACAGCAGCACTTTTAGTATCCTATCCGCTTGAATTTTTCAAGAAGATTCCAAAGCATTTCAAGATATTGTTCAAGCATAAAAAGGAAGACCCTAAGGAAATTATTACCGAAATCGTTGAATTTGCTAAGGAAGCAAGAATCAACGGACTTCTTGCACTTGAAGAAAAGGTAAACGAGGTTAAAGACCCGTTTATGAAAAAATCACTTATGATGGTTGTCGACTCAACTGACCCTGAAAAGGTAAGACAGCTTATGGAAACCGAAATGGATAATATGGAAGACAGACATTCACAGGCACAGGGATTTTATCTCAAAGGCTCTGACTATGCACCTGCCTTCGGTATGATTGGTACACTTATAGGTCTTATTAACCTGCTGGGAAACCTTAGTGACTCGGATTCGCTTGCGTCAAATATGGCTGTTGCGCTTATTACAACACTTTACGGTTCATTCCTTGCAAATATGTTGTTTAAACCTATTGCGGCAAAGCTGAAAACCCGTCACGAGGAAGAGGTTTTGACAATGCTGATTATAAGTACCGGTGTTCAGGCAATTCAGGACGGCGATAACCCTAACTTTATTGAGGAAAAGCTTTATAAGCTCCTTCCAAAGAATATGCCTGTAAGACGAATTGCAAAATCAAAGGGTAAAGGCGACGATTCCTTTGAGGACGACGGAAGAATTTAACTAAAGATGTAAATCTGAAAGGGGGAATGAAGTGTGGCTCGTAAAAAGAGAGAGGAAGAATCCGGCGGTAACTGGATGGACACCTATGGCGATATGGTTACACTTCTGCTTACCTTCTTTATAGTTCTTTATAGCTTTTCAACCGTCGAGGAAGAAAAATGGGCAGACATTGTAAGAGCCTTCAATAACAGAGGCGCAAACAAGGTTGACCAGATTGTTCTGACAGTGGCAGAAGAGGGTAAAGAACCGGCATATAATGACGGTGCTACCAACGAAATCGACTCACTGTTTGAAATTATTCAGGCGTATATTGAGGAAAACGGACTTGAAGATGATATTACAATAAGTAAATCTGAAGAGAATGAAGAAATTCTCGGGCCGGTTGACAGTAATATCTTTATGGAGATTCAGGACAGGATTTCCTTCCGACCTGATACCTCGATACTTACAGAGGGTAGCTATGAAGTGCTTGACTTTCTGGGAGGCGCTATCAAGGGCGTTGACGATAAGGTGTTGTGTGTTGTAATACAGGGCCATACCGCAAGCTTTGAGGCCAGTGAGGTTGACTCACGTATGCTTTCAGCAGAAAGAGCAAGCGTAATATCAAACTATTTTGAAGAGAAATTTGAAATAAGCCCTAAGAAATTCGTGCCTATCGGCTGGGCAAACCTTTTCCCGGTGGGCGATAACGAAAACGAAGAGGGACGAGCTAAAAACAGACGAGTTGAAATTTCTATTATCAGTAAGGATTCCTATATCGGAAAGAATAAGGAGCTCCTGCAGATTATGGGAATCGAGCTCGGAGATGAAGGCTATGTTTCACAGGGGCCTAAGCCTAAAGATGCAGAATCATAATGTGCGAAAGGAAGGATTTTAAAAAATGGCTTTATCTGAAAATACAGCCAGAGGGAAACACGGCAGACACGGTGCTGCAGATGTTCCTGCAAAAAATGCATTCCACAATATGAAAGTATATGACTTCAGAACTCCTAAGAAGTTTACAAAAGAACATCTCAGGACTCTGAATACAGTTGCAGATAACTTTACCCGTGATTTGGTTGCAAACCTTTCGGGTATGCTCAGAATTATCTGTGAGTCATCAGGCTCATCTATTGAGGAAGTGCGTTACGGAGAATATATAGAAACCCTTCCGAGTAAGACTTTTGTGGGATATGTAACCTTCAATTCGGAGGAAAACGACGGACGAGAAACAACAGCACTTTTTCATGTGCCGTCAACAATAGGATATTTTCTTATAGATGTGCTTCTCGGCGGTACCGGTCAGGCTGTTGAAATAAACAGAGCACACACCGATATCGAATGTTCAATTATCGAAAATCTTGTTTCAAAATTCTGCGGAATGCTTGAAGTTGCGTGGAAGAGTATAGGCGAGGTTAAGCTGACAGTAGAAGAATCAGAAACAAACCCTAAGATGATTCAGATTATGTCACCTAATGATTCGGTAATCGTAATATCGGTTGAGGTTAAGCTTGGACATATTGCCGATAAGATGAGTATCTGTATTCCGTCACTGTTTCTTGATGAAATACTTGCACATATCGATACCAAGAATAAGGTTAAAATCGTGCAGAGAGTTGACGTGGAAAGAGATAAGGCAAGAAAACAGCATATCTATGACGCACTGAGCGATACCGAGCTTGAACTTAAAGCGGTGCTTTGTGATTTTGAGCTTGGAATGAGCGATTTACTTTCTTTACAGGTGGATGATGTTATTCCACTTGACGTAAAGATTACAGACGATATTAAAATTCTTGTGGACGAGGTTCCTTGGTTTAATGCAAAGCTGGGTCAGTCAAATATCAAAAAGGCAGTCAAGCTTTGTAGCATAGCTGAGCAACCTGAAACACAAAGTGTAAATTAATTCGCAGAAAAGGAAGGACAAATAAAAATGGGACTTAATGGCTATAACGGTGACAGCATCACCGAAATTTTAAAAGTAGGTGTGGGAGCAGCTACCGATACTCTTGCAACTATTCTCGGCAGTTCGATTGACCTTACCTGCGGAGAAGCACTTGAAAAACAGATAAAAGACGTTGATTTTGCTTCGCTTAAGCCTGCTATGTATGTGGTGGTTGAATATAGCGGAGCTATCAGCGGAAGAAGTATAATGGTTTATAGACAGATAGACCTCAGCGTTATTCTCAGTATTCTTATGAATGATGAAAACGCAAGCGGAGACTTCGACGAGCTTTCAATGGGAATGCTCAAGGAAATTATCAACCAGATGTGTAACGAGTTCGCTCTGAAGCTTTCAGAGTTTTTCGGAGCACAGATAAATATCAGAATTTCAGATATCAGTATGTTTGAAAACTCTGAGACTATTGCAACAGAGCTTGAATGCTCAGTGGTTGACTATGTAATTTCTGATAGCTTCCAGTTCAGCTTCGGAAGTATGCTCAAGGGTAAGTTTGTGTATGTCTTTGATGAGGAATTTTCAAACTGTATTTCTGACCTCAGCGACGGAAATCGACAGGGTATCAAACAGCCTGTCAATGAGGCGGCTCCACAGATGAATTACCAGCAGCCACCTATGCAGCAGGCTCCTCAGCAGGGCTACCCACAGCAGCAGATGGCACCTCAGGGATATCCACAGCAGATGCCACCTCAGGGCTACCCACAGCAGCAGATGAAGCCGGGTAGATTTTCTAACGCACCGGTTAATGTGAAGGCTTCAAAATTCCCTGATTTTAACGATAACCCGATAAATAACGGAATGATGGCTCCTCTCACAAACGGTAATATGGACCTCCTTATGGACGTTCCACTTAACGTTTCTGTTGAAATCGGAAAGACCAAGAGAAAGATGAAGGAAATCCTTGCATTTACTCAGGGAACAGTTATTCCGATTGATAAGCAGGCAGGAGCACCGGTTGATATTATCGTAAACGGACAGCTTATTGCAAGAGGCGACGTTGTGGTAATTGATGATAACTTCGGTGTGAGAATTACTGAACTTGTAAACAGAGAAGTGGGCGAAAAGGAAAATTAAAAAATGGAACTTATTAAAAGCGTTCTTATGGTGATAGCTGTGCTTGTGATGTTTGTTGCGATTTTGTATCTCGCATATGTCACAACCAAATTCATCGGAAAAAGATATATCGTAAAGGGTAAACAGTTTAAAAACCTGACAGTTATTGAAACTGTTGCGATAGGTCCTGACAGACAGCTTATGATAGTGAAATCAGCAGGGAAATGCCTGCTTCTGGGTGCAACACCTCAGAATATTTCACTTATTACAGAACTGGATGAGGAAATGATAAAAGATATTCCTGATGAGATGACGTCGGAAACAATGAGCTTTTCCGACGCTCTCAGAAGGGTTACCAAAGAAAAATTAGGCAAGAAAAATCAGACGGAGGAAACCTATAATGCAGAAGAAAGCTAATGTAAAAAAGAATATTCTTCAGCTTGTTGTGGGGATAATTCTCTGTACTTTGCTTATCAGTGTCTCTGTAATTACAGCAGATGCTGCATCAATTCAGGTGGGTCTTGACTCGGGTGAGGCAGACGCAGGAACAAGTGCACTTGATTTGCTCTTCCTGCTCGCAATGCTTGCATTGCTGCCTTCCCTTCTTCTTGTTATGACCTCCTTTACAAGACTTATAATTTCCTTCTCGTTTTTGAGGAGTGCTATCGGAACTCAGTCTTCACCGCCTAATCAGGTTATAGTGGGACTTTCGCTTTTTATGACAATATTTATTATGTGGCCGGTTTTTGGCGAAATCAACGAGACAGCCTACAAGCCACTGAAAAAAGGCGAAATTACACAGACTGAGGCAATAAAACAAGCAGGTGTTCCGCTGAAAGAGTTTATGCTCAGACAGGTTTACGAGGAGGACCTTGATTTGTTCTTGTCGCTGGCAGAATCCGAGGATATTGTTGACGTTTCAACAATCGAATCTCAGGAGGACCTCAAAGAACTCAGTATGATTGTAATTATCCCGTCGTTTATTACAAGCGAACTCAAAAGAGCGTTTATGATTGGATTTTTACTCTACATACCATTCCTGATAATTGATATTATCGTTTCGTCAACCCTTATGTCAATGGGTATGGTAATGCTTCCGCCGACAACAATAGCACTGCCGTTCAAGCTGATGCTGTTTGTTGTGGTAGACGGTTGGGGACTGCTTATCGAAGCGTTGATAGCGGGATTCAGGTGATTTTAAGTTTTAAGAAAAGGAGGCTGACGTCGTGAGTGCGGGAGACGTAATTAATATATTTCACGAGGCACTTGTGCTCTCCCTTAAACTGGCAGGACCGATACTTATCGCAAGTATTCTAATAGGTCTTGTGGTTGCGATATTTCAGGCGGCAACCCAGATTCATGAGCAGACGCTGACTTTTGTGCCAAAGCTGTTAATCATTGCGATAATTCTTCTCATTTGTGGCTCGTGGATGATAACAAATCTCAACGAGTTTTTCGAGATGATATTCAAACGGATAATGAACCTGTGAGGAAAAGAAAGTGGCGGCTTTTGAAATAATTTTAGAAAATGTACATGTCTTTATGTACGTTTTTGCAAGGCTTGCGGCAATACTTCTTCTGAATCCGGTTTTTTCAAGAGCTAATATCCCTGCTGCGGTCAAGGCATCGCTGGTGCTTTTTGCAACAATTATAATTGCACCGATTGTGCCTATGGGAAGCGCGGATAACAGCTTTGTTGAAGTGGGACTGGGACTTGGAAGAGAATTTCTTGTAGGCTTTGCACTTACATTTGTTTTCAATATTTATTACTATATGCTGATGTTTGCGGCGGATATAATGGATACTCAGTTTGGTATGTCTATGGCAAAAATGATGGACCCACAGACTCATATCCAGACAGCTATTACGGGTAATATTATGAATATCCTTTTTATGCTGTACTTTTTCGCTACAAACTGTCATCTGGAACTCATAAACGTTGCGGTAGGGTCATTTCAGCTGATACCACCGGGAGCAGGCGGAATTTCTCTTGATAATGCGGCAGGCTTCGTGTTTACACTGTTTTCAACAATATTCATTCTTGCGCTGAGACTTGCACTGCCTTTTGTTGCGGCGGAGTTTATACTTGAACTGAGTATGGGTATCCTGATGAAGCTTATTCCGCAAATCCACGTTTTTGTAATCCATATGCAGGGGAAAATCCTTCTGGGTATTATTGCCCTTGTGGCACTTACAATTCCGATTACCAAATTTATTGATAACTATATTGTAGATATGTTTAATTCTATGGGCAAAATGTTGCTGGCTCTGGTTAATTAGAGCAGTATTTTAACCGCACAAAGGGGGTATGAGCGATGGCGGATTCAGCAGGTGAAAAGACCGAAAAGGCCACCCCCAAAAAGCGGCGTGACGAACGAAAAGAAGGTAACGTCTTTCAAAGCAAGGAAGTTGTTATTGCGGCGACGCTTCTGGCGGTGTTCTTTGGATTCAAATTGCTCTATCCTTTAACTCAGAATGCGGCGATAGACTCGCTTACAGAGTTTTTTGAGCTTGTAAAAACAAAAACAACCATAACTCAGGAGGATATGACGGTTTTTCTTATTTCGGGAATAAAATCGGTGGCTCTGGGTTGTATACCGATACTTCTTGTGTGTAGCCTTGTGGCAATTATCGCTACTATCGTTCAGACAAGAGGTCTTGTGAATTTCAAAAGCCTTAAACCTAAGTTTTCAAGACTTAACCCTATAAGCGGATTCAAAAAAATGTTTTCGCTCAAGGGAGTTATCGAGCTTCTGAAATCAATTATTAAAATTACAATTCTCTTTGTTGTTATTTATAACACCGTGGGAGATTGTATAAATACTATTGCACAGATGATGGATATGACAATTCTTCAGGGGGCTGCGGCTACCGCTGAAATGTGTATGGATATCATCACAAGTGTTGCAATCGCCTTCGTGGCACTGGCTTTTTTCGATTTTCTGTATCAGAGATGGGACTACGAAAAGAATCTTCGTATGACCAAGCAGGAAGTTAAGGAAGAGTATAAGATGACCGAAGGTGACCCTCAGATTAAGAGTAAAATCAAACAGCGTCAGCAGGCTATGTCAAGACGTAGAATGATGCAGGCTGTGCCTGAAGCTGACGTTATTATCAGAAACCCTACTCATTACGCAGTAGCACTCAAATACGACAGCGAAAAATCAAGAGCACCGGTTGTTGTTGCAAAGGGCGCAGACAGCCTTGCGCTGAAGATTATCGAAATCGGACAGAATCACGGCGTAATGATTACGGAAAACAGACCACTTGCAAGAGCTTTGTATGCACAGGTTGATATCGACAGGGAAATTCCTGCTGAATTCTATCAGGCTGTTGCTGAAGTGCTTGCAGTACTTTACAGATTAAGAGAAAAGGAACTGAAGTAGATTGATTAACAGAATTAAAAGGTTGTTAAGTAATACTGTTGCACTGTTTGTAGTGCTTATTGTATTTCTTATCATTGTTCCGCTGCCGACGGTAATACTTGACTTTATGTTTATCGTCCAGATTGGAATTTCACTTATAGTTTTGCTTACAACTTTATATATCAAGGAAACGCTGGAGTTTTCAATCTTCCCGACACTTCTCCTTGTGCTGACAATTTTCCGACTGGGACTTAATATTTCCTCAACCCGAGCAATTCTCACAAATGATTCGGGCTACGCAGGAGAAATGATTAAGGCTTTCGGAAACTTTGTAATCGGCGATGAAGTAGTTGTAGGTCTTATAATCTTTCTTATTATAGTTCTTGTTCAGATGCTTGTTATTACAAAGGGCTCGGAAAGAGTAGCTGAAGTTTCAGCAAGATTTACCCTTGACG
Source organism: Ruminococcus sp. (assembly GCA_015066705.1). Classification (GTDB taxonomy): domain Bacteria; phylum Bacillota; class Clostridia; order Oscillospirales; family Ruminococcaceae; genus JAAZZIT01. The sequence continues at coordinate 55,154 of SVNV01000005.1, read as the reverse complement.
CTATGCCCGGTAAACAGATGGCTATCGACGCTGACCTCAGCGCAGGCCTTATCGACGAAAAGGAAGCAAGAATAAGACGTGCTAAAATCCAGAGAGAAGCTGACTTTTTCGGCTCAATGGACGGTGCTTCCAAGTTTGTAAAGGGCGACTCGATAATGTCTATCGTTACAACCCTTATAAACCTTGTGGGCGGTATTATTATCGGAATGGTTGTAGGCGGTTCTGATATCGGAACGGTTTTTGATACATATGCACGTTCAACAGTAGGCGACGGTCTGATGTCACAGATTCCAGCACTTATGGTTTCTGTTTCTTCAGGTCTTATGGTTACAAGAAGTGCTTCTGAGGCTAATGTAAATGCCGATATCGGAAAACAGTTCTTGTCACAGCCGAGAGTTCTTCTTATTTCGGGTTGTGTGCTTCTTTGTACAATAGTTATAGGTTTCCCGCCTGTTCAGGTTATTATCTTTTCGGCTATACTTATTACTATGAGCGTTGTTCTTACAAGACAGCAGAGAAGACTTCAGGCTCAGGAAATGGCTGAGGAGCTTGCTCCTACTGAGGAAATCCAGAGTGAGGCAAGCTTTTACAGAAATATTGATAACCTCTATGGTCTTCTTAATGTTGAACAGATTAAGATTGAATTCGGTTATAGCCTTATTCCTCTTGTTGACGAGGCAAGCGGAGGAAGCTTCCTTGACAGAGTAGTAATGTTCAGAAAACAGTACGCTCTTGATATGGGACTTGTTATCCCGCCTGTACAGCTTAAGGATAGCGGCGGAATCAACCCGAATCAGTATGTAATCTATATCAAGGGCGAGCAGGTTGCTACGGGCGACGTGCTTATCGACCACTACCTTGCACTTGCACCAAGCGAGGAAGAGGATATTATCGACGGAATCGAAACCATTGAGCCTGCATTCGGAATCAAGGCTAAGTGGATTTCTGAAGATAAAAAGGTCAAGGCAGAGCTTATCGGCTATACACTTATCGACCCGACCTCGGTTATTATTACCCACCTGTCAGAAATCATCAAGGCTCATGCACACGAGCTTCTTAACAGACAGGAAGTTAATAATATGCTTGAAAACCTTAAGAAGAGTAACGAAACAATCGTTAAGGATATCGTTCCGGCAATCGTTCCGGTAAGCGACCTGCAGAAGGTTATGTGTAAGCTGCTTGAAGAAAAGGTTCCTATCAGGGATATGGAAACTATTCTGGAAACACTTGCAGACTATGCAACAAAAATCAAGGATATCGATATGCTTACCGAATATGTAAGACAGGCACTTAAACGAACAATTTCTCATAAGTTCTCAGAGGCAGGACAGATGAAGGTTGTTACCCTTGACGCTAATATTGAAAACTCGATTATGCAGTCTGTCAAGAAGGTTGACAGCGGTTCTTACCTTGCTCTCGACCAGCAGACTATTCAGAAGATTATTACTTCTACAACGGCTGAGCTTGATAAGATAAGAGATTTGGTAAACGACCTTATAGTTATTACTTCGCCGGTGGTAAGAATTTATTTCAAGAAGCTGGTTGACCAGTTCTACCCTAATGTAGCTGTACTTTCGTTCAGCGAGGTTGATAACGCAGTACAGATTCAGGCACTGGGTAATATTTCTATCTAAAACTAATGAATTGAAGGAGGCGATAAAATGAACTTGTCATCAGAACAGAAAAAACTGACGGAAGAAGAATTTTTGAGCCTTTTTGAAAAGTATAAGACTACCGGGGATATCGGCGCGAGAAACCAGATAGTGCTGAATTTCAGCTATATCCCACAGACAGTCGCATATCAGCTCAGAGGGATTTCTCAGGGCTATGCTCAGGTTGATGATATGATAAATCAGGGTATTGTTACGCTGATTGACTGTATCGATAAGTTTGATGCAGATAAGGGAATCAAGTTTGAGTATTATGCTTTTATGCGTGTAAGAGGCGGGATTATCGACCTGGTAAGAAAACAGGACTGGATTCCGAGACGTGTAAGAGAAATGTCAAAGCGTATTGCCGAAGCTCAGATGGAGCTTTCAAATAAGCTGATGAGAGAGCCTACTATGGAGGAATTATCCGACTATATGGCTATCCCGATAGAAAAGCTTTCGGCTTGCTCAAATGAGATAAATAATTCAGTTGTTTTCTCCTTTGAAGAACTTATTCAGAATATGTCCCAGATGGGTAGCTCACTTGAGAGCGATACCAATGAGGACTTTTCACCTGAAAAACGCCTGATAAAACAGGAAATGCGTCAGGTGTTAAAAGAGGCTATCGACGGTCTGACCGAAAGAGAAAAAACAGTCGTTACCCTCTATTATTACGAAAATCTGATGCTTTCGGATATCGCCGATGTCCTCGAAATATCGGTGCAGAGAGTGTCACAGATAAACGCAAAGGCAGTTGCTAAGCTTAAAACTGCTATGGAAAAGTACGTTTACGGCTAAATTTCAAGAAAGGAAACTTTTTATGAACAGAGGCTTTTATACAGTAGGCTCAGGAATGCTCGTCCAGCAGAGAAACCTTAATGTTATCGGAAACAATATCATTAACTCTCAGACACCGGGTTACAGAGCAGAAAGAGTTATTACTTCTACTTTTGAACAGGAGCTTGTTACCCGTCTCGAAAACGGAAAGTATGTGAGAATCGGTACTGCCGACCAGATTGCTACCGTTGATGAGGTTGAAACAGTTTTTGACGAAAGCTCACTCTACGAATCGGGAAACCCTTTTGATTTGGCAATCTGTGGTGACGGATTCTTTAACGTGAGAGACGGTGAAAATACCTTCCTCACAAGAAACGGTTGCTTTAACGTTGACGACGAGGGCTACCTTGTTCTTGATGAAATCGGACGTGTTCAGGGAACAAACGGCGACATTTATATCGGAGGCTCGGATTTTAAGGTTGACCTTAATGGCGATGTCTACGATATGAATGGTAACCTTGCAGGAACACTTGCTGTTTCTAAGCCTGCTGAAAATGCAGAGATGATTAAGTTTGAAAACGCTTATTTCCTTACTGATGAGGTAGTGCCTGCTGAGGACTATGTAGTGAGACAGGGCGTTTACGAACGTTCAAATGTAGACATGACAGATGAATATACAAGACTTATTGAGACACAGGCAGCTTTTAAGGCGTGCTCAACAGCACTTTCAATCATCGACCAGCTTAATTCAAAGTCTGCGTCACAGATTGCAAGCGTGAACTAAGTCTCTTAAAACGAAAGGAAACAAAATAGTATGAATATTGCGTTTTATACGGGCAGAAGCGGTCTGAGAGCTTATCAGAACGGTATAAATATAGCAGCCCAGAATATTACAAATGCAAATACAACAGGTTATAAATCAACAACGGCCGACTTCCGTGAGCTTGTTTATAACAGAATGGATATCAATGAAAATATCGGTATCGAAACTGAAGAATCAGTTAATCAGGGACACGGCGTAAAGGTTATTGACGACAGCTTACAGTTCACTCAGGGAAGCGTTCATTATACAGGCTATGAGCTTGACTATGCTATCGCAGGAACAGGACTTTTTGCGGTTGAAAGAACAGGCGAAATCCAGTATACAAGAGACGGAACCTTCGATATCAGTATCGAGGACGATGCGGCTTACCTTGTTACTTCTGACGGAGCATATGTTCTCGACGCAAATCAGGAAAGAATTGATATTCCTGTTGGCGAGGACGGTCTTCTTGAAACAGAAGGTCTTATAGACAGACTGGGTGTTTTCAATTTTGATAACCCTTACGGACTTTACAGAATTGACGGGCAGAGCTTTTTGCCGACAGAAATTTCAGGGGAGGCAGTTGTAAATAATCCACAGGATTATGAAATAAGACAACAGTGGATAGAACGCTCAAATGTAAATCTTGCAAAGGAAATGTCAGATGTAATCGTTTTACAGAAGGCGTATCAGTTTTCTGCTAAGGTTGTTCAGACAGCAGACGAGGTTGAGGATATCGTAAATAATCTCAGACGCTGAATTTTATTTTAACTTCAAGGAGGAAGGGCTATGGCTGATATTATGCGTGCGACTACGCCGATAAATAACAGAAATATTATCACTCCTACTAAAGAACACAGAGATGCCTCAGCCCTTCCTTTCGACTTTCAGGACCTTTCAAAAATAAAAACAACAAACGCTCAGTCCGAAATGCTGGGTCAGAATAATGTTCTTCGTGAAAACGGCTCATCAGCAACAGCGCTTTTTTCAATGCTCAGAGACCCTGAGGTTGCAACAAGCTTTTTGAAGAATATTTTCTTTCTTCGTGAAATAGTGGGACTTATGCCACTTAATAACGAAACCCAGACGGAGGAAATGCAGCAGCTTTTAAACAGACTTATTCTTTCTCCTGAGGAAATCGCCCAGGAGATGATAAATCAGGAAAATATCGCTACTATATTTAAAGGCGACCTTTTTGATACTCTTAGAAGGCTTCTTTCGGCAAACGGAAAATCCGTCAGCCAGAATATTCTTGAGAAATATAGTCAGGTGCCACTTGCACAGCTTAATGACGGCGGAGAACTTCAGAAGGCATTGGCTAATCAGCAGTCTAACCAGACCCAGAATGCAAACCAGCCTCAGCAGGGTCAACCGCAGCAGGCTCAACAGACTCAGCAAAACCAGCAGACTCAGCAGCAGTTACCACAAATGACTGCGGAGAATAATCAGAGCCCTATCCCTGCAAACCAGACAGTACAGCCAATGATTGAAGGCTTTATTGCTCCTCAGGAAAATCTGCAGACAGAACAACAGAATCCTCAGCTTTTTCCTAATCAGAATGGCGAAAATCAGACGGCTCAGAATGAAAATGCTTTGAATAATCAGAACTTTCTTGACGTTCAGAAGCTTTTTGCGAACCATAATACACAGCAGAATCAGAATGTCACAGAAAATGTTACTGATGGTCAGAATACTCTGCAACAACCACAACAGCCACAGCAGACGGAACAAGCTAATCAAGCCCAGCCACAGGCAACTACTCCACAGCCTCAGCCTCAGCAGAATGGAGCGAATCAGTTTGTGCCTGAAGAGCTGATGGTAGGTATGCAGAATAATCAGACCGGAAATGTTCAGGGCTTTGTCCCCGAACAACCTGTAAATCCCGAAATCGCCAATCTGAACGGTGAGAATTTGCAGACACTAAATAACGAAAATCAGCAGAATACAAATCCTGCTTTAAATAGCACACAGCAGATGCCCGCTCAAAGGACAGAAAATTCTGACGTGGAAAGAATATATATCCCTATTGATACTCCGGAGGAAATGCCACAGATTGATGTTTCTAAGCTTCTGAAGGAGGTTCAGAAGGAAATTATCGAAAATCCCGTAAATCCTGATAAGGCGGTTGCTCAGAAGGACCTTGAGGATAGTGTAATCAACCTTCTTAAAGCAATCAATTCGCAACAGAATCGTACAGATGTCCTTGATGCGGTTAAGAATAATCTGCTGTTTTTAAAGGATTCGTTCCCTGAAACAAGCGAGTATTCAGAGAACCTTGATGCACTTTCAAAAACCCTCGAAGGCCTTATGAACGGCACACTGCCGAAAAGCGATTTCCCACAGGTCAAATCGCAGATTTTAAGCCTGCTTGACAGCCTGCAGAACAGCGTTTTGTATGATGGCGAAATGGCAAAAACAGTGGGACTTGCAAAATATAATCTTTCGAGGTATAATAGTAATGATAATCTTATTGCCGAAGCTTTTTCAAAGCTTTTGCAGAATGTTCCCGATAAGGAGCTTCAGTCAAAGCTTGCAAAGGATTTGGTGAAGTATCTTGAAACCGAACCGCTGAGAGAGGCTTCCTATGAGTCAAAGACTATGTCGGCACTTGCGGAGATTCTCGAAAAGCAGTCGGAAAATATGGAAACCAAAATGCTTAATGCGGAAAGTATTGATAAGATAGTTCATGGACTTTTGTCCTCACCGTCAAACTTTACACCGCTTCTGCATTACGTTATACCTGTTGACAACGGACTGACACAGGCTATGGCGGAAATCTGGATAAACCCTAACGGAGAGGAAGACGTTGAGGGTGGCGTTAGCAGCGGTAAGAAAATGACCCATATGCTGGTCGTTTTTGAAATCGATAGTATCGGTAAGTTTGAGACAGAGCTTTATGTGGAGGATAAGAATATTACCCTTTCGGTAATGTGTCCGCCGGAGTATGTTTCAAAGTATAAGGTGGTTAACGCTGATATAAGAAGAGCCTGCGAATCAACGGGCTATCGCTTTAAATCAATCGAAATAACAGAACTAAAGGAATCACGAAGTCTTATAGATGTGTTCCGTTCGTTGCCGGCAAGGAGGTCGGGAATAAATGTTACAATCTAAAAATAAGGCAGTTGCGCTGAAATACGACACCGACCGTGATGTGGCACCGGTAGTTGTAGCATCGGGTTGCGGAGATATCGCTAAGAAAATTATTGATATCGCAGAAAAAAACGGAATTCCCGTTTACCGTGACGACAGCGCAGCATCACTGATGTGTATGCTTGAGGTGGGAAATACAATTCCGCCTGAGCTGTATCAGGTTGTGGCGGCAATATATGTTTCCCTGTTAAATGTTTCGGGGAAGCTTAAAGAGGAGATACAAAACGAGAAAAATAACAGAGAGGAGAATAACTGATGTTTCTGCCTATACCACTGGATTATAGACAGTCACTTTGCGAAGTGCGTTCAAAAAGAAATGAGATTTTGTCAAAGGGTATAATCACTGAAATTGATGAGGAATTTGTCAGGATTTCAGCAAAAAATGGCGACTACTTAAAACTTCTTAACGTAAATCAGCCGGTAAAGGTCAATGTTTATAATAAGCTTGGCTTTACAGTTCTGGTGGGATTTGTACTTACATCTACCGAAGATGAAATGAAGGTGGTTGACGTTGTACGAATAGTTGACCACGAAAGAAGAAACCATTTCAGAGTAGAGGTGGGAATGTTTGCTAAAATATCTTCAAGCGGTGATTTTACAGACGATGAGGAACAGGCCGAAGAAGCAAAGGTTTCTGCAGTATTCATTAAGGACCTCTCACTCAGCGGAACTAAAATCGAAACACGCCAGCATTTCTCAAAGGGGAATAAAGTCTGGATTCAGTTTAATCTCGGAAATTGTATAATCACAGCTCAGTGCGTTGTCGTGAGAAGAACGATTGACGAATCAAAGAAGTTTTATCAGTATGGCTGTGAAATATTGTTTGATTCGGAAGCGGATAACGACAGATTGTGTGCTTTTCTCTTCAGAAAACAGCGTGAACTTGCGATGAGTAGCAGGTCTTAATAATTTATTCATCACATTTAGCCAAGGTTTACATTTCGGTTTTCGAACTTTTGGTAGTTTTGTATATTTAAAAGTGCGAAAAATGACCGATGTATAAGGTGTAAGCGCAAAGGAAACAAAAAACTTCCCGAAAGCTTACACACAAACGAAAAATCCTGCTTTTGACAGGGCCCGTTAAGAAAAGGATTTTTCACAAAACAACTCGCCCGAGGGTTTCGGGCAACCCCCGACTAACTCGGGATTCACCATAACAAAAAGAGGAGCAAAGCTCCCGCGGAAAAAGGAGTTTCCGTAAAAATTATGATTATCATGGAGGTACATTTATGGGTATGGTAGTTAGAACTAATGCAATGGGCATTAACGCAAACAACAATCTTTTGAAGAACAATTCTTCAGTTTCTAAGAATCTTGAAAAGCTTTCTTCAGGTTTCAGAATCAACAGAGCAGCTGACGACGCTTCAGGTCTCGCAATCAGCGAAAAGATGAAGGCTCAGATTAAGGCTCTCGACACAGCATCAGCTAACGCACAGGATGGTATCTCACTCATCCAGACAGCTGAAGGTTACATGGGCGAAGTACACGATATGCTCAACAGAATGGTTGAACTCGCAGAAAAGTCAGCTAACGGCACATACGAAACAGTAGAAGGCGGAGCAGAAGCTGAAACTTATGCTAACGCAGCTACAGACCGTAAGGCACTTCAGGCTGAAATGGACCAGCTCTCAGCTGAAATCGACAGAATCGCTGAAACAGCTAACTTCAACAACAACAAGATTATGAACGGCGACCTCGCTAAGAAGTTCACAGACGAAGACGTTGAAGACCTCTTGATGTTCGACACTGATGCAACAGCTGTTGAATTTACAGGTGACGATGGTACAGTTGGTGATGACGAAGGTGGCGATTATTACAAGGCTGACGGTACAAAGGTAACTCTTACTGCTGGTGCTGCAGCTCCTACAGAAGACCTTTATGAAGAAGGTGCTTTCATTGCCGCAACAGCAGACGCTGCTAACGAAGGAGCTAAGCTCTTTAATGATGATATGACAGTAGCTAACGCTGAAGGTTCAACAGGCGGACTTAAGCTTCAGATTGGTGAAACATCAGCAGCAGCTGACAAGCTTGTAGTTTCAGTAAGAGATTTCAGAACAGCTCAGCTCTTTAAGGGACTTCAGGATGCTGAACTTACAGAATTTAATTCAGACTCAGTAGCAGCAGGTGCTCTCACAGTTAACATTTCAAATCAGGATAAGGCTTCTGAATCTGTTTCAGCTCTCAGAGACGTTATCAACACAGTATCAGCACAGAGAGCAGACCTCGGTGCTATGCAGAACAGACTTGAATACACAATCAACAACCTCAATACTGCAAGCGAAAACATGTCATCAGCTAACAGCCGTATCCGTGATACAGACATGGCTAAGACAATGATGCAGTACACACAGGGTAACGTTCTTACTCAGGCAGCTCAGGCTATGCTCGCACAGGCTAACCAGCAGCCACAGGGCGTTCTCCAGCTTCTCCAGTAATCAGTTGATGATTGCTTAACAAGTTGTTAGTGTAAAAACGCATAACTGAACTTAAAACTCCCCGCTTCGGCGGGGAGTTTTTTTGCCTTCTTGACGGAAAATGTAAAATGTTGTATAATTATGGTATATTTGATTTTCGAGGTGTCTGTTTTGGATAAAATTCAAAAATTTATAATAGCACTGCTTGGCGTGGTGCTTGTGGGTATAATGGTTTCGGGAATTGTTGTTTCTCTGTCGAGAAAAGACGATAGCTCCGATTTGGATTATGATGAAAAGGATTTTGCTGTTTCAACTACAACCCCTTCCGCAACAAGACCTGCAGGTACAACAACCACTACTAACACAAATACAACAACGGGTAAGCCTGACGGAACAACTACCACAACTTCAGGTAGTCTGACCACAGAAAATGATGAAAAACCTTCTGGCGAACTTGAAATTTCTGCTGAAAATCTGACGGTTGCAGAAGGGAAATCCAAGAATATCACAGTTAAATATTTAAAGGATACAAAGCCTGCACTGACATTTAAGACAAGTGCATCGGGAATTGCTACCGTTGATAAAAACGGTAAGGTCACAGGTGTTGCATTTGGAACCTGTAAGATTTATATCCTTACTGACAATGGAGATAAGGTTACAATAACTGTTAAGGTAAACGATAAGCTGGGAACAACTCCTACTGCTAAAAAGACAGTTTACGCTTTTGGCTGTAATTTCAGAAAGGGACCTGACGTAAGCTATAGCGTAATCAGAATTCTCGACGTTAATGAAAAGGTTGAAATCATCGGTAAAAACGGCGATTGGTATAAGGTTGTCGCAAAGGGCAAAGAGGGCTTTGTAAAGGGAGATTTGGTTTCTGATACGAAATTCCCTACTAGCTCAGGAGATAGCGGAAGCTCTGGAAATTCAGGCGGCAGCACAACAACTAAACCACCACAGCAGACTAAACCGCCACAGACACAAAAGCCATCACAGACTGAAAAACCGTCACAGACCGAAAAACCATCACAGACCGAAAAACCATCTCAGCCTGAAACTCCTGACGAGCCAACTACACCGGACGAGCCATCAGAACCTGAAACTCCTGATACACCTGACGAACCAACAGAGCCGTCAGAACCGACAGAGCCTGAGACTCCTGATGAGCCGACAACTCCTGACCAGCCGGCAGGTGATGAGGACAATGGCGAGAGTGCTGAAAACACTGAAAATACAGAAGAATAATATAATCAAAACGGGACTTTCAAGAGTTCCGTTTTTTTGTTTCCGGTACTCTTAATTGACAAAGCAGTAAGTTTTTGGTATAATAACTCTGTATTGTGGGAAAGTGTGCCTGAGGGCTTAAAAAGGAGATAAACGATGCTTTCAATAATAATTCCAAGCTATAATGAAGAAGGAAATGTTGCTAATACCGCACAGGTTGTGACAGGTATTATGGAAGAAAATTCAATAGATTTTGAAATCGTCTTTGTAAATGACGGCTCAAAAGATAAAACTTGGGAAAAGCTCAGTGAGCTTTCTCAGAAGGACAAGCGTATTGTGTCCGTTAATTTTTCGAGAAATTTCGGTAAGGAAGCTGCTGTTTTTGCAGGGCTCAAGGTTTGTTCGGGAGATTGTGCAGTTATTATGGACTGTGATTTACAGCATCCGCCACAGACAATCGTTGAAATGTATAACATCTGGAAAAATAACGACGTAGACGTGGTTGAGGGAATAAAAAGCGACCGAGGTAAGGAGAGTAAGCTTTACGGCGGATTTTCAAAGCTGTTTTATAAGCTGATTAAAAAGGCTTCGGGACTTGATATGTCAGGAGCTTCTGACTTCAAGCTTCTTGACAGGACTGTTGTTGATGCTCTTAATGAAATGCCTGAAAGACTGACGTTTTTCAGAGCGCTTTCAAGCTGGGTAGGCTATAAGACAGAAAAGGTATATTTCGAGGTTGCGGAAAGATTTGACGGACAGTCAAAATGGTCTTTGAAATCCCTTATAAAATATGCGATAAACTCAATTACTTCCTTTACAAGTGCACCCCTTCAGATTGTTACAGGCTGTGGAATGGTACTTTTTGTCGTAGCTGTAATTCTCGGTATTCAGACAATCTGGAATTATTTCTCCGGGAATGCTCTTGAGGGCTTCACAACTGTAATTATGCTTTTGCTTATTACAAGCAGTATAATTATGTTCAGCCTGGGAATAATAGGCTATTATCTTTCAAAAATTTATGAAGAAATCAAACAGCGTCCGAGATTTATAATAAGGGACGTTATCAACAAAAATGATAGGAAGGAGAAATGATTATGAGCGAAGCAAAAGCTCTTAAAGCACCTAAGAATGCTCTTAAAATGCCGTCACCAAAGGGTATTTTAAAAGGATTCAGAAACTGGTGTTTTGATAAGAAATGGTATTTTCTTGCCTTTTTCATTCCGGTAATCGTTCTGTTTATTTCCTATGCGGTTTTTGGTGTTCACCCATTCGGTGAGGAATCTGTTCTTGTCCTTGACCTTAACGGACAGTATGTTTACTACTATGAACTTATGCACGACTGGTTCTGGGGCGACAGAAGTATAATTTATAGCTGGTCGAGAAATCTTTCGGGTGAGCTTTTCGGAATTTTTGCATATTACTTAGCAAGCCCCTTTATGCTGATTATATGCCTGCTTCCGAGAGCGATGATGTGCTATTCGGTACTGTTTATGCAGCTTGCAAAGGTAGGTGCTGCGTCGGTTACATTTATGTTTTTCTTAAAGAAAATGGACATAAAGAAAAACAGCACTCTTATTACATTTTCACTTCTTTATTCGCTGATGTCATATATGACAGTTCAGCTTATGGACCCGATGTGGCTTGACGGACTTGTGTATCTTCCGCTGATTATGTGGGGAGTTCACAGACTTGTTGACAAAGGGAAAATGCTCTCGTATATTATCCCGCTGGCACTTATGTTTGTGGCACATTTCTATATCGGCTATATGGTCGGATTCTTCACGCTGATATATTTTCTCTATGTCTGCTTTACAAAAGAAGGCAGAATTTTTCCGAAAAGCTTTCTGACAGTATGCCTCAAATTCTTTGTGGGAACAGTTATCGCAATTATGTGTGCGTGTATTGTTCTTATTCCGGTTTACAACTCACTTAAGCTGGGAAAACTTGAGTTTACCGAACCAGACTTTACTATCAGAACACAGTTTACATTTATTCAGTTTTTTGCAAAGCTCTTTCCGCTGAGCTATGATACCGTTTATCCGACGGGACTTCCTATGATTTACTGCGGAACTCTTACTTTGCTTATGCTTCCGCTCTATTTCCTTAACGAAAAAATCAACACCAAGGAAAAAATCGGTGGCGGAATCGTACTTCTGACACTTATCGCTTGTATGTGGATTGTTCCGGTGGATATGGCTTGGCACGGTTTCCAGGTTCCAAACTGGCTTCCTTACAGATATTCCTTTGTTTTCTCGGCAATGCTTGTTGTTATGGCTGCCAGAGCCTTTGAAAACCTTGACGGAGTTTCGGGAAGAGCACTGGGTGCTTCACTTTTCGGAATTATCGTAGCAGTGTTCTATTACGAAAGTCAGGAGCTTGAATATTTCAAGGCTTTCAGAACAGTTATGCAGGACGAAAAGGAAATTGTTATTCCACAGGGAATAATAGTTACTATCCTTGCGGTACTGCTTTGCTATATTGCAGTTCACGTTATCAAAAAGAAAAACTCAAAGCCTGCTTGTATTGTCCTTGTGGGAATCATCTGCCTTGAGCTTTTTGTAAATACACTTGATACTTTTGTTAAAAACGACATCGGTATAAATGCTTCAATCGAAGGTTATTCGGGACTTGTTTATTCTGGCTACGACGGATATACCGACTATATGAATGACCTTGTGAAGGTTGTTGATACTGTTGAAGAAATGGACAACGGCTTTTATCGTATGGAATCAACAGGCCACAGAACAGTTAACGACCCTATCGGCGTGGGCTATAACGGAATTTCCCACTCAAGCTCAACTATGAATGCGCCTGCACTGATGCTTCTCAAAAACCTTGGTTATGCTTATGGCGGGCACTATACAAAATACGATGGTGCAACCCCTCTTACTGATGCGGTATTTGCAATCAAATACCTTATGGACAGAGAGGATGATAATTATCGTTCACAGTATTTCAGACCTGAGCCTTATACACTGGCTGTTTCTTCGTCTAAAACAAAAACGCCTATAAACGTGTATGAAAACCCTTATGCACTCTCTATCGGTATGGCTTCTGACAGCAGAATCAAATACCTTGAAATGGAAGAGTACAATCCTTTTGAAAACCAGAATAATCTTCTCAATTATATCCTTTCGGCTGATGCTGATACACAGTATTTTGAAAGAGTTTATTACGATAAGACAGAAACAGAAAACCTTCAGAAGGTCAATGTTTCAAACGACCATACCAAGTATTCCTACTTCAGAGAGGAACACGGCGAATGTCACATCGATTACCTCTTTGAATGTAATTTTGACGGTCCTCTTTACCTGTTCTTACCGACAATGTACGAAAGAAAGGTAAATGTCTGGGTTGCTTCTTCATCTATTGCGGAGGTGCCTGATGATACAGATACCTTTATGTATGTCGGTTCATTCTTCGGCGGTGACGACTACTCAATTACAGAGCTCGGAACCTTCAGTCAGGGCGACCACGTGAGAGTTAGAGTTACTGTTACTCCGGAAGAAAAGGAAGCTTACTGGATGGATGAGCTTTTCTATGTGTTTAACTACGACGCTTTTGAAAACGCAGTGGCACAGCTCAAGGAAAGAACCTGGAACATCACAAAGCATTCTGACACATACCTTGAGGGTACTGTTACAGCAGAGGACGGACAGCTTCTCTTTACAACTATCCCTTACGAAAACGGCTGGACAATTACCGTTGACGGTAAAAAGGTTAATCCTGTGAAATGTCTTGACGATACTATGATAGCTGTTCCGCTGTCAGCAGGTAAGCATACTGTTACTATGAAATTCTGGCCTGATTATTTCACACAGGCAATAATTATCACAATCTGTGGCCTGCTTGCACTTGCAATGGTTTTTGTGTTTGAATACAAAAACGGAAAAATCATAAAGAAACTTATTTATCCTGATAAAAAGACAAATAACAGAGTTTCTGTCAGAAAACGACAGAAAAACGGTTGACAGATAAATTGAAATAGTTTATCATTTAATTGTTTTATGACATTTTAAGCTGAAAGGACGTAAAATATAATGAATAAAAAACTTACTAATACAAAGGGATTTCCGCTTGTGATGATGGTGATTGCATTTCTTTTTTCTGCCCTTGGGGTAGTTCAGGAATTTGCAATGAATCTTGTCTACAAATACGCTTTCAAAGGCGACAACCTTGTTGACTATGTTCTTCTTAACAATAAGGATTTCTTTGATGTTTACGGAACAGCAGTTACAATGTTTGTGTTTACTTTCCTTGTAATGTTTACACTCATCGGTGGCGTCGGCAAAAAGACAACCGGTACAAAGGAAGGCGCTCTTCTTGTGATTTCGGGAATTGCTCTTGCAGTTATCCCTGTTATCAATTCTCTGAAATTCATTCTCGACGGCGGACTTAAGGGTACAGAATCTGACGGCGAGCTTTTCAGAGCGGTAAACCAGCTTGTATGCTACGGACTTCCTGTTGTAATCGCTTTGTTTATCATTCTTTCGGGACTTGGAATTTTAATCAAGGCGGGAATTTCAAAGACAACTGTTGAGGTGTTCAAGAATACAACTGCGACAGCACCTGTTGCACCTGTAGCTCCTGTTGTGGCTGAGGTTAAGGAAGAACTTCCTGCACCTGCTGTTGAAGAAACAGCACCGGTTGTTGAAGAGATTGAGCCTGTTATTGAAGAAACAGCTGAGCCTGTTATCGAAGAGACAGCTGAGGCTTTAAACGTATGTAAGGCATGCGGTAAGGAGATTGCAGAGGGAGCTAAATTCTGTCGTTACTGTGGCGAAAAAATACTTTAATTTATTCACATAGGGCATCGGAAATCCGATGCCTTTTTTGTTGACATTCATAGCCTTGTGTGTTAAACTTTTAATGTAAAAAGGTAGCTTGTTTTATCATAAAAGACAAGCTTTAAAAGGGAATACGGTTAAAATCCGTAGCAGTACCCGCTACTGTGAGAAGGACGTTTGTTGTATTTTATGCCACTGGGAAATCGGGAAGGCTATGACAAAACGGTTGAATTCAAGCCAGGAGACCTGCCTGTTTTACACTCGGACGTAAATTTTTTCTTATGCGTCGGAGTTGCTCTGATTATCAGAGAGAAAGGAGTTTTTTGTATGAAAAAACTTAAAAGACTTGGTGCAATCCTTGTTGCTACGGGACTTATGGCTTCAATGGCTTGTACAAGCGCGTGGGCTTATGAGCCTGACGGATATGTAACGGTGTCCGTGGAAAAATTTTCGTTAGGGCAGGGTTACATTTTCGAGCCGGAAACAGTACCTTTTTATGAGTACGACAACGGTATTGACATCGTGAAACGTGCTGTGGGCGAAGAAAATGTCCTTGTAACAGAAAGTAGCTTTGGAAACTACATCGGCGGTTTTGTTGACCAAGGTGGAGAGGTTATTCTTCCAGACTGTCTGAGCGCAGTTGTTGACGTGGCAAGTCTCACAGGAAGAGCTGAAGAAAACCAGCTCTGCGAGTTTGATTACACCTCAGAAAGCGGTTTCATATTTTTTGTGAATGACCTTTCGTCAAGCGTGTCGATTTCTGAATATTCGCCGGCGGACGGCGACGTTATCAGCCTGAGATATTCAATCTACGGCTACGGCGCAGATGTTGGCTGTGATAATTCATCATGGGGCGGAAGTCCGTCGCTTACAGGCAATGTAAACAGAAATGAAGCAACCAGACTTATTGCTGAAGCAAAGGGAATTGATATTCCAGATGAAAAGGCTGTAATCACTGACCTCGACAGCTCACAGGAGGAAATTGATTTTGCCTGCGAAAGCATCAGAAACAAGCTGACACCTGAAGAAGAGATTCCTGAGGAAGATGATATTCCTGCCGACACGGGGCTGGCTGTTTGTATGGTTTCACCTGCTGTGTTTGGAATTTGTGCAATTTTAGCAAAGAAAAGAAGATGATTTTTAGCATATTGACTACCCTTTTTGTAGGAATATAAAAAGGGTAGTTGCTATTTTGATTAAAATACTTAAAAACTATGAAATTTTTGCAAAATGTATAAAGAACCCTTGAAATTTGTTGAAAAATATGTTAAAATAGTGAAAAGTTAAGAGGAAGGAGAATTTTTGTGGAAAGCTATTTTGCAAGACAACCAATTTTTGATTTGTGGGATAATACTGTGGCTTACGAGCTTCTTTACAGAAAAACTCCTGTACCTGCGCCTTACAGCGAAAACGACGGTGATATGTCGACCGCCGAGGTAATAAACAGTAGCTTTTTCGGCGGAGAGCCGGAATTTATGTTTGATGGAAAAAAGGCTTTTGTTAATTTTACAGAACATCATCTTCTGAGTAAGACTGCTCTTCTTTTGCCTCAGGATACTCTTGTTGTCGAAATTCTGGAAACTGTTGAGGCAACAGATGAAATTCTGCAGGCCTGCCGTGATTTGCGTGAGCAGGGATATACCATAGCTCTTGATGACTATGAGCTTAACGATGGAACAGAACCTTTCTTAGAGGTTGCGGATATTGTTAAAATTGACTTTTTGAATTCCTTTAAAGAAAACATTGAAAAAACAGCCAGAATTTGTCGTGAAAGAAGAATTAAAATTCTCGCTGAAAAGCTTGAAACCAAGGAAATGGTTGAATATGCCAAGTCGCTGGGTGCGGTGTATTTTCAGGGATTTTATTATGAAAGACCGCTTATTGTAACTGCTCAGGGCTGTACGCCTATGGCTCAGACATTCTTCAGACTCATGGGGATTATTCACGACGACGGTGTTGATTTCAATGAGATTTCTGAAATTATCGAGCAGGACGCTGCTATGACGCTTAAGCTGTTGAGACTTGTTAATGCTCTCAGAATGGAAAGCTCAGAACAGATTTCTTCAGTTCTGCAGGCTGTTCAGCTTATCGGTCTCAGACGAACAAGAGAATGGGTTCATCTTATGGGACTTCAGAGAATCAAGACTGACGCTCCTGACGAAACTATTACAAGAGCATTTTTCAGAGCTAAGTTCTGTGAAAGCCTTGCTATGAGAATTGTTAGACGTAAAAAGGACGCTAAGGAATACTACCTTATGGGTCTTATGTCGGCAATCATCGACCTTAAGAGCAAGGACAGTAATGCTATTATGAATAAGCTGTCTATTTCAGACAACATCAAGGCTGCACTTTCCGGTGCAAATCAGGGAATGTTCTATGACGTGCTGAACGTTGTTGTTTCTTATGAAAAGGCTGAGTGGGAGGTTGTTGACCACTTTAATGCTACATACGGAACTGATGAAAACATTCTTGCCAAGGACTACGTTGAATGTATCAAGGCAACGGAAGAGCTTATGAAAATGGTTCAATAACTTATTTCTGCATTTGAAGGGTTACACCTTCAAATGCAGTTTTTTGTTTTGTCAGATACTCAGAATCCAGCCCGTCTGAATGTAGTTCCGGGTGATTTTCGGGTATTTTTTTATATTTTTCTTCAGGATTTCGTCAATGGTTACACCGTATTTCTTTGAAATCAGAGTCAGGTTTTCTCCTGATTTTACAGTGTGGGTAGGGGCTTTGTTGTAAAGAGCGTCGGAGATTGCCGCAGGGCCAATCCAGCCTTTGTGGGAGATGAGATAATACCAGCCGTTTTTCTTTTGTGAAGCCTGAAGTGTCACGTTTCCGCTGATGATTTTAAGGGGTTGGGAGGTGACATCGTTTCGCTTTCTTATGTACCAGCTTCCCTGACGGATTTTAACGGTGTAGAGGGATTTCTTTTCATCTGAAATGGTCGGGGAGGTTGCTGACGGCGAAGCTTCACCCCAGAAAAGCTTTTGGTCATAGCAGAAGTTTTCATCGACACAGGCTGACGAAGCACCATAGCTTTTTCCGTCGCCCGTTGAGGAATACTGCCAGAGGACGGCTTTGTCTTTGAGCTGTGAGAGAAGTCTGCCATACTTGTTATCAGGAAATTCGTCATATTTCGCGTTTTCATAGTAGTATGCTATCCATAGCGGACAGGCAATTCTGTTTGCTTCAAAACGGTCATAAAACCAGCTTATCGAAGAATACACCAGCGGGTTGTAGCCTGCCTTTTTAATTTCTGAAACGGCAAGGTTTACAAGGTCGGTAAGCTCTGCTTTTGAAAATTCAAGACGTGCATTTTTTTCGAGCTCTATGTCGATTGCTACGGGAGCTGTTATTTTTTTGCCCTTGAGAAATCCGAGAGCTTTTTTTGTCTGTAAAACAGCATTTTTCTTGGCTGTTTCGTAGTCCTTTGATACAGAATTGTAATGCCACGTCGCAAAGAAATATGCTCCTACTGAAAGCTTTTCTTTTGTAGCATCTGAGTAGAATTCTTCAAACTTGATATCACGGTTTTCGCCGTAAGCGGCTCTGAGCATTACTGCTTTTATGCCTTTCTTTACGGCAGTGTTGAAATTCATTTTCACCTGATGTTTTGAAATATCAATAACTTTTGTCATATAAACCTCCTGTCAGTTGTCTTGTGATTTTTCTGTGAGAATGTCGATTGCCTTTTTAACGACCATAGGTACGGGCATTCCCATAAGTCCTGCGTTTTCAATAATGGAAACAAGCTCGTTTGCTATGTAGGCAAGTATTACTGCGGTACGGGTAAAGCTTACGCCCAGAAGCAGGTCAAGTCTGTGAGCTATAAGTACAAAGGTGAGAGCAAGGCATTTCTTTGCAATACCACGAAATCCCGTTTTTGAGCTTAATGCACCGTTTTCGGTTTTATCGCTTTTTTTGAAAATTCCTGCAACAGCAAGTCCGGTTATAAAGTCGATTGCCATAAGCATAATGAGGGTTTTCAGGTCGTTGGTGAAGCCACCCATAAGCCTCGCTAAAAAGCTTCCTGCAAAGCCGATAAAAGCCATAAATTTTATCTTTATAAATATCCCTCCTTATCCGAGCCATACCTTATAGACCTTTGTGCAGTCTCCGTTCTGAGCACCTGCACCGTCAGCAATAACCGGTGCATACAATCCGTTCACTCCTGAAATATCCATACATACAAGCACAGCGTCAGCTTCTGTCTGACCTGTTTTTCCTCCGATTCCCGCAACAGTAGCTTCGCAGTAAACTCTGCCTGACGACGAAGTGTGGTCGGAATTCGATGTATAGCCACATTTTGCACCTTCTATGGTGTCGGAGAAGTTAACGTCACCGGGGAATGCCGATGTGGACAGGAGAAAATAAAGTCTTGTGTATGGTGTGAAGTCAATAAGATTGCGAGGCTGAGTTGAACAGTGACGTATGTATGACCTTGAATTATAGCCGTTGAGGTTGATGGAATTTTCAGCGTGGGTACAGATTGTACCTGACCAGCTGTCGTAGGAGTTGAGTGCCCAGCCGTTTGTGATTTCTTCGCACTGGTTACCGTGGTCATAGAGGAGAAGTCCTTTTTCCGGCGGAATGATTTGGTATTTGTACTTAGAAGTGATTCCTGCTGAAACAGCCCTTACCTCATCGGCAGTGTGAGAATTGCTGTAAACTGCCACAGTTTCAATGGTTGAGGTGATATTGTAATCGTTGTTTGCGTAGACGTAAATGTAATTCGGAGCTTTTGTTGCCTGATAAGAGGTGAAAAATTCACCGTCGATATAAAAGCTGACCTCGGTACCATTGTAAACAAACCCGTAGGTGTGGTATTCGTGAGGATTTACCGTAAGGGTAATTGATTCAACGTTATTGTTGCTTCCTGCACGCTTATGAAGGGTGAATACTCCCTTTAAGTATGAAATTACCAGACCGTAATCGTCTGACGAGGTGAGGTATATCGGAGTTGAGCCTTCACGCTTTACTGAGCTTACTCTGTAACGCAGATAAATACTCTTTGAGTTGGCATTAAGAGTGTGGGAAAACAAGCTTTTGTTGTATTTGACACCGGGATTTGACGAGCTGTCGTATGACGAAATATGAGAATAGCTCATTGACGTTACTCTTTTGGTAACATATTCTGTCCAGTAGCCTGTTGACAGGGTAGAAAGTGCTTCGCCGTTATTTTTGGCATAGGTCGAGACGGTGTAAAGTGCCTGAAGATTTTCCGGCTGTAAGATTCCTGAAAGGGTAGAGTTTAACGGCCAGAGCTTTGTGTTACCCTGATAAAGGGCAGAAACTGAGGAGTTTCCCATTTTTACGTCTGAAATCTGTTTTGTGTTCATAAAAAATCCTTTCTGTGTGAAATTGGTCTTTCACTAATAGTCAGAAAACGCCATTTTGTTGCACGGTTTTGTGCAACTTTTTTGAAAAAAGTTTTTAAGATTGTAGCTTTGCACAAAAAATCTGCTATATACAATACATAATGCACAATGTACACCCTGTATTTACGTTGCCTCGATTTATCAACGAACAATCCGGTGGATATTGTTTCAAATGAATTGCGGAAGGTGTAAATTTGTGCAAAATTGCCTATTATTTATTGTGAAATCGGTTGAATTTGTACATTTTTAAGTAAATATGTTGCAATATTTTGCAGTGTATGGTAAAATATAATGTAGTATCGACTATTGTCGCAATATTCGAAACAATAATTCTGAGAAAGGAGCTATTATGGATATATTTGATAAATACAAAGTGGACAGGGCTCCCCGTGAGCTTTTGTATGTGCTCGGGAGAGTCGGGCTTTTTATAGTGGTAAATGTTTTTGCTATCTTTGCGGGGATATTTTCCTGTGCGGGGGTATCTACTGTTATCGCGGTGATTTTTGATAACAAAAACAAGTTTGTGAGCCTTGAGCTTATCCCTTTTTTAGGTTCGTCCACAACCACTTCTATGGTGGGCTTTATTATTCTTACGGGGATTATGCTGAGGCTTTTCTGGGACGACGGAAAACGTCATACGGCATACGGAAGATTCAGTATACCTGTGGTTCTGATAGCGGTATTTTTTATGGCTGCGGTTTATTCGGTTCCGCTATTGTTTTTTGACAATACTAAGGACAGTCTCTCAGCGGCAATAAGAAGCTTTTACACGCCGTCGCTGTGGCTTCGAGAGGTTTTTAAAGGGAATATGGAAATTCCCGTGGTTATTTCGGCAGGAATTATTGCTATTCTGTGTATGGTGTTTTATAAGCTGTCCGGTGACAGATACATTAAAAAGCACCCTGACTTGCTCGAAAATTTTTAATATTTGGACTAACGTTTTGTAATTTTCGGCTGAAAATGATAAAAAGTTGTTCATAATTTGTACGATAAATTTAAGATGAAATGTCAATTTTTTAATTTGTTTTGTGCAAAATTGTGAAAAATGAATAAAAAGAAACAGAAAATTTGTACTTCTGTTTCATAAAAACGGTTAAATTTGGGTTGATTATATGCCAAATAAGTGGTATAATTACTTAGATACTTTAAAATTGTATTTATTATAGTTTTGTGGAGGTGTAACTATCAAATGAAATCTTTTACCTACGTCGCCAAGGATACTGCCGGTAAAACCTTAAAGGGCGTTATAGAAGCAGAAAACGGCCAGGAAGTATTGCTTAAAATTCATGAACAGGGTTGGTTCTGTGTAAGCTACAATGAAAATCTTGGTAGCGGACGAAAGAGCATTTATAAGTTCGGAACAAAGGAGCTTTCATTCTGTTGCCGTCAGCTTGCTGCTATGATGACTTCAGGTCTTACAATCGTTAAAGCACTGGACATTCTTTATAAAGAACAGGAAAAGAAAGGTGCTATGCAGTGCTGGTTGGAAATTTATGAAAATGTACAGAAGGGTGCTACCTTTACTGAAGCTCTTCAGGAAAAGGCAGGAAGCTTCCCTGACTTCTTTATCTCAATGGTCGGAGCGGGTGAATCATCAGGTACTCTTGACGTTGTAATGAACCGACTCAGCGAACACTACGCTAAGGAAAACAAGACAAACAACAAGGTAAAGGGTGCTATGACCTATCCTTTGATTCTTGGTATTATGTGTGTGGTAATGGTTATTGGTATGTTTACCCTTATCCTTCCTTCATTTGCAAGTATGATGCCAAGAGAAGAAATGCCGGTACTCAGCCGTGCGCTTATGGATTTTTCCGACTTCCTTGTTGCTAAATGGTGGATACTGCTTATTATTGTAGTAATTGCTATTATCGTAATTACATATTCACTTAAAGTTGACAGCGTGCGTCTTAAGTTTGACAGATTCAAGCTTAAGTGTCCTGGTGTAGGAAAGCTTCTGGGAACAATTTACACAGGTCGTTTTGCAAGAACACTTTCATCACTTTACTCATCAGGTATTCCGATGGTTGAATGCCTTGAACGTTCATCAAAGGTTCTTGGAAACAAATATATCGATTTGTGCTTTGTTCAGGTTATCGACGAAGTTAAACAGGGACAGCCTCTCTCAACTTCAATCCAGAAGACAGAAATTTTTGAATCAATGTTTTGTTCAATTATCTTTGTAGGTGAAGAGTCAGGTGCTCTTGACGAAATCCTCGAAAAGTCTGCTGACTACTACGAAGAAGAATCAGACTCAGCTATCGGTAAGCTTGTAGGTATGATGGAACCTATGATGATTATCATCATGGGTGGTGCAATCGGACTTTGTCTCGCAGGTATCTTCCCTCTCCTCTACGGCAATATGACCAACATTTAGGATAAACACTGAAACTAATATATATATTTATTTAAGGGAGTGAATTTTCAATGCTGTCATTTGATATTTCAGACAGACAAATTAATATTGTAAAGGGCGTTAACCTTGGCGGAAAAATCCGTATTGACCGTTCATGCATGGTTGAAGTTCCTGCAGAAATGATTGTTAACGGTGAAATCATCAACCTTTCAGGTGTTGCTGAACTCATCACTAACACACTTAAGGCTGAAATGATGATGGACAGGGAAGCTATCGTTTCCTTCTCATCAAGCAGTATCGTATTTAAGGAACTTATTATTCCAAGAGCTAAGGGTGAACAGTTCCTTACAATGGTTCAGAACCAGATGGTTCACGAAATGGGTATCACAGACGAATACTCAATTTCATACACAGTAGTAGGCGATGCAGGCGAAGAAAGCCCGGGAGCTCTCAAGGTTCTTGCTACTGCTTGTCCTTCAACAATCGTTGAAAGCTACAGAAAGTCATTTAACATTATGGGTATTGCCCTCAAGTCAGTTAACATTTGCTGTAACTCTATTACACGAATTGTTCTTGCTGACCAGAGCAACCTTGCAAAGATGCCTCTGTTGGTAGTTCAGATTAACAAGGACTTCCTCGGACTTACACTCTTTGAAAACGGCCAGATGGCATTTGCAAGATATACACCTATTTCAGAAGAGGATTACGATAGCTCGAATTACATTATCGAAGCTCTTAATGAAAATATCTTCAGAATGACACAGTTCAACAAGGCAAGAGGCGGCCCTGGTGTTTCAAACGTAATTGTATACGGTGAAATCGGTGACTACATCACACTTGCCGACTCACTTCTCCAGATGGATGTACAGGCTTCAATTCTTCCTGTACCAAGCACAATTACAGGTTTTGAAAACTTTGAGTTTACTGATTTTGCAAACGCTATCGGTGCTCTTTATAAGAGAAACAGAGATACTGAAAGAATCAACCTTCTTGAAGTAGATTCACAGACAGGTCGTTCAAAGGCTGGTCTTAACTCTTTCCTTATGACAGCAGGTATTATTGTTGCCGCTTCATTACTTATTATCATTGCTATTACATGGCTTATCGGTATGAAGGCAAACAGTATTCAGGATGATATCAATGAAACACAGTCGCTGATAGACGAATGCAGGGATAAGGCTGAAGAGTATTCAAAGTATAACGATATTTTAATTAAGCTTACAGACTATAAAACAAGAGTAGAAACAGCAGAGGCTGCTCTTAACACAAAGCCTATCATTACACAGGCTAACTTTAAGAATATTGATAAGTATTTTGGCAAGCACGAAGCAAAGTACAAATCTATTTCCTATAACATTGCCGGTACAATTACTATCAATGAAATTATAATGAAAAATCAGGAAGACCCGAGAGCTCTTGTTGAAACTCTTATAAACTGCGGAAAGTATGTAGACGTTTCATACTCAGGCTGGCAGGAGTCACAGACACAGCAGGCAGTAGTAGAAGGTTCTAACGGTGACAAGCTTGAGGTTGAAGTTGAAGGCGAAAAGGAAATCAGAATTTCTTCAATGACACTTACACTTAAGCCTGGCGAAGAAACCGAAGAATCTGATAATGATTAATTAAGGAGGGAAATGAATTATGAGACTTACACAAAGAGATAAAACACTCCTTACTATAATTGCGCTTGTTTTAGTATGGGCAATCGGCATTGTATTTTTCATCAAGCCGGGAATTGATAAGGTTACTTCAAATGCATCTTCACTCAAGGATGTCAAGGCAAGTCTTGAGCAGGCTGAAAATGATGTAAAGGCTGCACAGACAATCAAAGAGGATTGTAATGATGCTCTCAAGGACGCTCAGAAGGGTGCTAAGGCATTCCATGACGTTCCTAAGGCATATGAGGCAGAACGTCACCTTGCAAGCGTACTTGCAGGTTCACAGACCGGTCAAGGCAAAATTACAATCAGCAGTATGAATATCCAGGGACCTTCAGCTGTATCACTTACATTCTACAACCCTGAACTCAAGGACGGAATCAAGGTTCCAATCAATGACGCTGCTAACATTTCAGGTAGCGGAGAGACTGAAGAAGTTGTTATTAACAGTGCAATGGGTGAAACCCTTGGTTGTTATACATACACAGTAAGCTTTAAGGCTACCAGAAAAAATCTTATGAGCTTTTTGACAAACGTTAAGGCTACTGAACAGGGTTCAAGCCTTGTTGTTACTTCCCTGAGCATCAACGACAACACAGTTGATAAAGAAGATGAAACTGTTGAGCTTGAAGGTTCAATGAGCTTTACTCTTTATTTCGTAGAGAAGCTCGAGGGAGATAATGTTGACGAGATTATCGAAAAACAGCTTGAAGAGGCTGCTCAGTCAACAAAATAAATGCTTTATATCAGGTGAAAGCGGAGAAATCTGCTTTCACCGTAAAGTGTTATAAAGGGCTGGATTTTTAAGCGGGTTTTGCCCGTAGAATTCTGCAGATTAAAGCTAACAATCAGACGTGTTATTTAGAAATTTATGAAAGGATAGGTTTTGCGCAATGAAAAAATTGTTTGAAAGACAGCGTAAGAATGAAGACGGAAGCGTTTTGCTTGCGGTTCTTACGATTATGACGTTTGCAACAATTCTTGCGGCAACTGCTTTCTCGTTTGTAAGAACGGCAAGTCAGCGAAGCTATGAAAACGTAAACGAAAAACAGGCTTACTATACGGCGTCTACTTGTCTTGAAACATTCATCGAATCTGTGCTTACACCTAACAATGACAACTGGGACGACTTTGTTGCAATAGCAGAAGCTGGCGGAACAAGTGACCCTATTGACATTGAAGGAATGGGCACTTGTACCATTAAAATTCAGAAGCCTGCAGGACTGGGATATATTAAAGTTGCGGCAACTGCTGAGGTAAACGACATGGAAGAAACTGTTGTTTGTTACCTCAGAGCAATTACCGAACCTACAGATGCGGCTTTTGATAATGCCGTTGAGCTTACAGGAACAACTAATGCTGCTTATAATAACCTCTTTGTAATGGGAGATATGGCAGGTTCAAATGACAAAGACGAAAATATGGTTTACGCATTTAACAACGAACCATATCTTTGCGGACAGTACTTCCAGTACGGTTCAATCGTTACCTATAACACACCTAAATTCTTCGAGAGTGTAAGAGGTGACGGTACTTCTATCACAGCTTCAAAGTATATCTACTTCAGCAGAAACCCTGTAAAGGTTTCTTCAAATGTTAAGAAGCAGGCAAACAGCAAGTCTAATTTCGTGTTTGCAAACAGTGCTTTTGTTACTGCTACAACCCGAGTTGAAATAGGTACTGCGTCAAGCTCGCTTGATGCTACAACAGGTATCAAGGCGGGCGATATCGACCTCTTTGCTCACGGTATCGTATTTGACCTTACTGATGAAGCAGCAGCAAGTACTGATTACTCAAAGTCAGTTTCAAGTGCAATCAGAGCACTTTCTGTTGCTTCCGGAAAATTCAGCTTTGAAACATGCGACGTAGCAGAATATGTTCAGTATGGAAATATCTATTGCTATGCTAACGGAGAATCAAATACTCCCGGAAGAACTGATGCACAGTTTGCCGGAAATATGATTCTTGAAAACAATGCAAGAGTTACAGTAACAGGTGACGTTTTTGTTGAGGGAAATCTTTTTATTTCTCCACAGGCAAGACTTACTATCACCGGTGACCTCTATGTTAAGGGACAGATTCTCGGAACAGCTTCAAACATTACTGTTAACGCTGACCCGCTGAGAACAAATACAGGAAAAATCTACTGCACATCATTTGCAGGCAAAACAGATAATCTTGATGCTGCCGTTTTTGATGGCTTCAAGTCAGGCAGAGGAGAAACTCCATCAGCTGAATATCAGGGAACAAAATTTATCTATCACGCTGAAGACCTTCTTATTTCAAGTGATAATAATGTAAGTACAATCAGCTCTGATTACAAGGCTCTTGTTACAAACCCTGATGCATACAGAATTGACAGATTTTCAGCAGGCAATTATGAGGGCAAGCACTTTGACCTTATTATCACAGAAAGCTGTTATATCAAGAACGGCGATATCAAAGATAACTGGAATGTTCTTGTAAGGGTTTCAACTGATGACGTAGTTATTGTATTTGAAAACGGTACTACACTTCCTAATAACCCACGTTTCTTCGTAAAGAATGAAACAAAGGACCTTGAAGACAGTGATACTCTCAGCCCTAAATTCTGCTATATTACAGTTGATACCTATACTACTAATGCTAAGGTAACTCCTGTTTATAAGACAGATGCGGCAGGAAATATTGTTTATGACAAAAAGGGAAGAAAGATTATCATAGACTCTGAACATGAGGGCTTTATCAAGGGAGCTACCCTTAACCTCGGAAATACAGAAACCTGTATTGTTGACTATGATACATGGAAAAACGCTAATATAGGTGTTCCTGGCTGCGGAAGCCTTCCTTACAACCTTACAGGCGTGGAAATCCCCGGAACATATCAGCCGGTTAACGATTACGGCTATATCATTATGCTTCTGACAGAGGGAACAACTGTTACAGCAGGCAAGACCATTATGGAAACTACAATCTACGGTCGACAGGCTACTGTTCAGGTGAATAACGGTTGTACAGTAAACTTCGCTCTCGGAGTTGCTTCAAATCCGTTCCCTTCAAATCGTGAAACAGCTATTATCGGAGCTGCGGTTGTTGAAACACTTAAGCAGACTCATAATAACCAGGTATGGATTTCTTACTGTCCGCCTTCAAATAAGTCAAACCTTGCAAACCTCGGTGGTTCAGGAGCTGAAAAGGTGCTTGGCTATGAGGTTCTCAAGTATACTCAGGACATTACCTAATCGTAAAAATAAGTTTTTATAACGCCTGATAACGGGTGATTATAAGTTACAGAAAGGAACGGGATTTTATTATGATAAATAAAATCAAAAAGAATACAAAGGGCATGACCCTTGTTGAAGTTCTTGTGGCTATGACCATTTTTACGATGATGTTTATGATGGTATTCGGAATAATGCTCGCAAGCATTAAGCTTAATGCTGATACAAGAAAATACGACCAGGAAATCGACGTTCAGGTAGAAGACGCTGAAAGATACAATCCGATGGCGGCTACTGTAAACGGAGAAAACAGTTCATCAACGGACATTTCGGAATATGACGAAATTACAGGCTCAAACAAGCTTGAGCTGTCATTCAGTTTTCCGAATGTAAGTAAGGTAATCGAAATTGACGGATACGCTTATTCGGTTAATTCTAAAGATGACACAAACGGTTTTTCTCTTAAATTCTTTTCAAGCACAAGACCTGACATTGCAAACAACAAGTATTGGATAAGAATTTTTAACGTTTCTTCATCTGACAATACCAAGCTCTGGTTGTATCTTCCAAAAGATGACCATGGTTCATTCTATCTGAAAAATGAAAGCGAGCCATATACAACAATGCTTTCAAAGACTGTTCCAATCAATACCGCTCTGGGTGTTGGTTTTGATAAGACGGATTCGGGAAACAAGTACTTCTGGGTTACTACTCTTCCGTCACTTACTCACGAACAGCTTGAAGCTACTGCTGTTGACAAGAATTTCATTCAGGTTAATTCAACCAACCTTATCAATTATGACAAAGAAACTGATGGTTATATTGATATCTACTACACAGACGAAGGTCTTATGACTTACGAAAAATATCAGGACTACCTGAGCAAAAAGTAATTTACGGGGGTGGCTTAATTGAGAAAATTTAAGAAAAATCAAAGCGGCTTCACCCTTGTTGAGCTGATTGTTGTTGTTGCTCTTATGGCAATAGTTTTTGGCGCTCTTATTAAAGTAATTCAGCCGACAAATCAGTTCTTTAAGGATACAGAAGCTTTTAAGGACGAGGTAATGATTTCCGAAGGCCTTACTGAAGCTCTTGCCAGTGAAATAAGATATTCTACAAATGTAGTTGTTCTTCAGAATTATGTAGGAGTTCCTAAATTTACAGCTACAGGCGAGCTTGCCGGAATTCCTGATATCACTTTTGACTCTGCTATTATGATTGATAACGATGCTGTCAGAGGTGCTTATACAAACGATTATGCAACAAATATGAACTCTACCGCTTCCAGAAGAAGAGGAGCAAAGGGTCAGATTCTCACTTTTGAAGTGGGCGGACTTGGTATCAACTTCAATGTAAGCGAGATGCTTTATAATGAAGCTTATTATGCTGACTACCAGTATGAGTTTGATGTTACAGGTAAAAACGACGAAAACGGCAGAAGCTATGTTGATTTCGGCGTTGTTATGAATGACCTTGTTGCTGATGGCGATAAATACGTTATCAATGAGGATTACTATGAGTCAAGCGACTTCTTGTACCTCAAGAACATCAACCTCAATGATAATGACGGTTACAGACTTTATGTAAAGGATTTCGGCGGAAGTGTGGATGACGATGATTACATCGGATTTGAAAGAGCTGCCGAATCAGCTACAACTGTAAACACAGACATTCAGAGAGCACTCTATGATGGCTCTGATACTGATAACGTTCACAACTGGATTATTTACTTCAAGGGTAGCAGTATTGATGCAAGCAGCAGTGTTACTATTACTTTTGACCCTAAGGAAGGCGGAGCTGGAACAACTACAATGACAGCTCAGACAGGTAAACCTTTTAATCAGAATCCTCCTGTATTTCCAACCGCAGGCCATGACCTCTATGAGAAGGACGGCAAGACATATACAAGAAGATTTGTTGGTTGGGTTTCTACATTGAATCCTTCTGCAACACCGCTTACAAACGAGGCTCTGATGGCTTATATTCCGGTAACTGATGAAACCTTCTATGCGGTATATCAGCAGGCTGACGTTACATATACTGTCAGCTTCTATGACGCTATGGGAAGCGTAATTCAGAATGATGTAAACGTACTTCACGGTACAGCTGTTACACCTCCTGATATGACTTCAACTGTTCCTGCCGGGTACAGCGGATATGTGTGGAAGCGTAAGGGCACTAACATCATTGTTGATAATTCTATTTTCAATGCTATAACAGAAGGCCTTGAGCTTGAACCGCATTATTTCAACATCTATAAAGTACGCTTTATGAAGGAAAACAGAACTACAGAGCTTGAAAGCCATAATGTTATTTCGGGCTCGGCGTTTACAAGCATTCCTGCTGTTCCGCCAAAACCGGGTTATACCGGCGAATGGAAGAGACTTAATGCTGATAATTCGCTGACAACTCCTGATTACTCTGTAATTACTGAAAATTGTACTTTTGTTCCGGTTTATACAGAAATTCCTGTTAATAAGCCGAATATCAACATTACTAATGTTGCGGTACAGAATCTTGGCTGGACCGGTTCAATCAAGTTTGATATCAGCAATGTAGGAACTGCTGACGCAAAAACAATAAAGCTCAGAATCCCTATGAACAAGCCGATAACAAGCTTACAGCATAACACCAGTATCTTCCATTACGGCAGTAATTATAAGATTGACAAAACCGGAAACGATATCATCGTTGAAATCGAATTTACTGCAGTTAAGTGCTCACCTGGTTCGACACATACAATCGAGCTCTGGTATCAGCCGGTTGATGCAACAAGAAACGGTGAAATCGTAATTACTGAGCTTACTTTCTAGTATTTATGAGCAACAACGCATATAAGCGTTGTTGCCCTTAAAGAGCAGTCGGAAGTCGGCTGTTCTTTAAAGGCAACAACAAAAATACCCCGCCACTATCATCGTGACGGAGTAGATTTTTTAGTCTTTATGTATTATTCAATAAAGCCTGCAAACTTAAGATACAGGTCAGCAAGCTGATTTCCGTAAAGGGCGGCAACCGCTATACCTAATGAGAGGAATGGCCCGAAGGCAAACTTGGAGCTTCCGGTTTTATACTTCAAAATCATTCCGACGATGGAACCGGTTATCATTCCGATAAAGGCTGCTACAACAACAGCTTTTACACCGATGAAAAGTCCGCCTGCTATCATAAGATATACATCGCCTCTTCCCATCGCTCTTCCTTTTGAAAAAAGCTCGATGAGAAAGAATGGTACGGAAATTACAAGTGCACCTACAAGCTGAGATGTTATTGTCAGGTCGGAAAGAGGTTTTTCTAAAAACTGATTTCCTAAAAGCTGTAAAAGAGCTAAAAATCCGATGAAGATTACAACGGGTGTTGAAATGAGCTGTGTGTCCCAGTCCATAAAGAAAACTACTACGAGGGCTGCAAACATAAGACTTGTAAGACTCGCCATAAGAGGATTTTTATCAACTCCGTAAAAGAGAAATACCAGAACAAAAAGCACACCTGTCAGAAATTCTACTATGGTGTAGCGTGGTGAGATTGGTGCTTTACAGTTACGGCATTTTCCTCTTAAAAGACACCAGCTTATAACCGGAATAAGGTCACGCTTTTTGATTTTTTCTCCGCAGGTCATACAGTGGGAAGCTCCTTTGACAAGAGATTCCTCCTTCGGCAGTCGGTAGATACATACATTTAAAAAGCTTCCGATAGCTATTCCGAAGCAGAATACCATAAAATAAAGAAAAAGGTAGGGCAATAATAATTCCATTTTTTGTTCCTCCGAATGTTACTTGGTTTACTATAATATAACATAAATCGCAAAAGTTTACAAGAGTTTTTGATTAACACCGGAATTTATATACGAAAGGAAGAAGAAACAAATATGAAAAACGGACCAATTGGACAATATCTATTGGAAAAAGGACTTATTTCAGAACAACAGCTTAATGAAATCCTAGAAATTAAAAAGAACGATAAAAATAAGCTTTTTGGTGAAATAGTTGTTGAAAAGGGCTTCGTATCGGAAATCGAGTTTGCTAAGTGTCTTGCTGACAGACTTAATGTTCCCTTTATGGACCTTGCAGAAACAGAGCTTAATCCTGAGGTTGTCAGCAAAATTCCAGAGGCGGTTGCTAAGAAATACAACCTTATCGCTGTTTCGCTTTTGGGAAAAAGACTTACTGTTGCTACAAATGACCCGGTAAACTTCTATGTATTTGAAGACATCAGAGTAATTACCGGCTGTTCACCTGTACCTGTAATGGCTACAAAGGGAGCTATCACAAAGGCAATCGGTAAGATGTACTCTGAGGGTACAATGTCAACGGTAGTTGATGACGTTAATAAGGAAC
Source organism: Ruminococcus sp. (assembly GCA_015066705.1). Taxonomy (GTDB): domain Bacteria; phylum Bacillota; class Clostridia; order Oscillospirales; family Ruminococcaceae; genus JAAZZIT01. The sequence continues at coordinate 23,419 of SVNV01000005.1, read as the reverse complement.
TCACTGACGGTGAAAACGGAGACGGCGAAATCGACTTCTCAGCTGAAAGAATTGAAAATGCTCCTATCGTTAAGCTCGCAACCCAGATTGTTGAAAACTCTTTCAGAATGGATGCTACCGACATACATATCGAACCATTCAAATCATATACAAGAATCAGAGTCAGAGTTAACGGTGACCTTGTTCAGCTTATGGAAGTTTCAAGTGCTGTACATAACTCTCTCGTAACAAGATATAAAATTATCAGCGGTATGAATATTGCAGAAAAGCGTATTCCTCAGGACGGACGTTTTTCACAGGACGTTGACGGCGTTCACCTTGACGTCCGTGTATCTAACCTTCCGGTTGTTCACGGCGAAAAGGTCGTTATCCGAATTCTTGCTACCGGTGACGTTGGTGTAAGAAAGATTACTGACCTGGGTATGAACGACTATAACTACAAGATGTTCTCATCTATGCTTAAGGTTCCTCAGGGAGTACTCCTTGTTACAGGACCTACAGGTTCAGGTAAAACAACAACTCTTTACGCAGCGCTTGGCGAGCTTGCTCAGCCTCACGTTAACGTAATTACTGTTGAAGACCCTGTAGAAAAAGCTATCGAAGGTATTAACCAGTGTCAGGTAAACGCTAAGGCGGGTATGACCTTTGCGGCTGCTCTCCGTTCTATTCTCCGTCAGGACCCTGACATCGTAATGATTGGTGAGATGCGTGACCAGGAAACTTCGGAAATCGCTATCAGAGCTGCTATTACAGGACATATGGTGCTTTCAACACTCCATACAAATGACGCCGCTTCAACAATTACAAGACTTGTGGATATGGGTGTTGCACCTTACATGGTTGCTACTTCACTTATCGGTGTAGTTGCTCAGCGACTTGTTAAAAAGCTTTGTCCTGAATGTAAAAAGCAGAGACTTTCTACAAAGGAAGAAAACGAGCTGATGGGTATAGATTTGAATGTTCCTGTTCCGATTTATGATGCTTGTGGCTGTAAGGAATGTTCAAACACAGGTTACAGAGGAAGAACTGCGATTCACGAAATTCTCCTTGCGACACCTGAAATGTCTTCAATTATCGCAAGAGGTGCAAAATCAGACGAAATTGCAGAGCTTGCACGTTCGCAGGGTACAAAGCTTCTGAGAGATAACGTTTCTGAGCTTGTTCAGAATGGCGTTTCTTCAATAGAAGAGCTTGTCCGTGTATCTTATGCGGTTTAATATATAGTTGTATTTACAGGAGGAAAACTAAAATGATTGATATTGATAAAATCCTTGACGAGTCAAGAGCACTTGGGTGTTCAGACTTGCACTTTACAGTTGGTATCCCACCGATTGTAAGACAGGGTGGTAGCCTTAGAAAGCTTTCTGCTTACCCTGACCTTACAGAAATTGACATTCTCAGAGTCTGTGAGCAGATGTGTAATGAAAGACAGCAGAAGAGCATTAAGGACCACATTGATACTGACTTTACTTTCGTGTCAAGAAGAGGTTTCAGACACAGAGTTAACGTTTACCGTCAGAGAGGAAATACAGCTATTGCTATCCGTCTTCTCAGAAACGATATTCCTACACTTTCTGAGCTTAATCTTCCGCCGATTCTTGCTGAATTTGCAATGAGACCAAGAGGACTTGTTCTTGTAACAGGACCTACCGGTTCAGGTAAGTCAACAACTCTTGCGGCAATGATTGACCACGTTAATGTAAACAAGTCTGCACACGTTATTACGATTGAAGACCCTATCGAATATATGCACGGCCATAAGCGTTCAATGGTTAACCAGCGTGAAGTTGGTCAGGATATTGAAAACTTCTCAATGGCTCTCCGTGCCGCACTCCGTGAGGACCCGGATATTATCCTCGTAGGAGAAATGCGTGACTTTGAAACCATTAACGCTGCAGTAACCGCCGCTGAAACAGGTCACCTTGTTATGAGTACACTTCATACAACTGACGCGGCTTCTACAATCGACCGTATTATCGACGTTTTCCCTGCTCACCAGCAGCACCAGATAAGAACTCAGCTCGCTTCTGTACTTGTAGGTATCTGTACTCAGACTCTTTGCCCTACACTTGACAACACAAACCGTGTGGCTTGCTGTGAAATTCTTAATGCTACTGACTCTATCAAGGCTATGATTCGTGACGATAAGGTTCACCTTATCAATTCAGCTATGCAGACCGGTAGACAGTACGGAATGCAGACTCTTGACCAGGAACTCGCAAGACTTGTTAAGAACAAGACTATCACTATTGAAACTGCTATTGACAAGTGTCTTAATGTTCAGGAACTCAAGAGATTTATCGCATCTATGTAAGCTTGTTGCTTGTTCATTATAACGTATATGCGTTGTAATTTTATATCGAATTGAGTAGTAAAAAACAAAAGGTATCAGGATTTTGAGCCTGATACCTTTGATTTTTGGGAATGTGAACAAAGAGTCGGAATTGTTACGGCATTTTTTGCATAAAATTATATGATTTATGCTTGACATTTGTGCAAAATGACAATACAAAACAATTAGATTTATGCAATAACATTATGAAAAATCAGCATTTGTGAATAATGTGTAAAAAATATAATGACGTTAATAATTAATTAACATTCAAGACTCAAAATATAGTATAAATTTATTAAACCTGTTATTAGATTACAAAAACGGTTAAATTAGTAATTTCTATATGTATTTTGCACAAAAAATAAATATTTCAAACGTTACAAATTGTTTATTTAACAGAATTAGTTACAAAGTGGTTACAACGTTTGGAAAAAAGTTGACAGGAATTGGCTTATATATTATAATGATAATACCAGATAAAAAGTAATAAATTTTGAACAAGAAGTTACTTTAGTCTGCTAAAATGAAAGAGAAGTTTCGGTTATCTGAGCTTGCTTTTTCGAAACCAGGTATTTTTATCAAAAAGCGTATCGGTTGTACTTTCCGATGCTTTTTATAAAAAACACAATTAATAATTTTTATGGAGGGATTTCATTATGAAGAAGTCACAGAAGGGTTTTACCCTCGTTGAGCTCATCGTTGTTATCGCTATCATCGGTGTTCTCGCATCAATCCTCGTTCCTGCAATGGTAGGATACATCAAGGATTCAAAGTTCTCATCAGCTAACGCTAACGCTAAGACAATCTACAATGCTGCATCTGCATTCTCACAGAAGTGTGAAACTGCTGGCGTGTACATTTCAAAGGGTGCTAACCTCACAACAGGTGCTCTTGAAATTCAGGCTGCTGGCTCACCAGCTAAGGTTGGCTCACTTAAGAAGGACGCTTCTACTACAGCTCTTGACACAGGCGCTGTTGCTCAGATTAAGTTGGCTGTTAACAACACACTCGGCGCTGAAGCTGTTGGAACATACTATGGTATCGTTTACGACGCTAAGGGCTTCCCAACACACGTTTACTGGGCTGAATCAGCTACAGATACAGTTGTTGGTGCTTACCCAGCTCCAGTTGACAACCTCGAATCATCAGGTGGTGTTGAAGCTATCGTAGGTAAGGAATCAGCTCCTGCATACGCTCCAGCTAAGTTCGGCGACGAATCATAATTTGATTTGAATTAAAACCCTATACTTAAAGAGATTAACCCATTCTTTTGAATGGGTTAATTTTTTGCATTTTTGTTTGTCGGAGATAAGCTCAAATGGGGGCTTATCTCCGATTTTTTTGGGGAGATAATGGTTCTTAGCCTAAAAGCAATTTATATTTTGGTAAAAAATAATTATTTTAAAGTTTTTATTCCTATTACAGTTAGGTTAGAATTTTGTCCATTTTTAACAAGAAAAATCAATAAAATGTGTACAAACCCACATAAATTACAAAAAACTATTGAAAAACCGCAGTTTTTGTGGTAAAATAGCAGTATATTCCAAAATCGGGGCGCATGCTCTTGGGGGCACTTAAAATGATTGCACAGGAAAATATGAAACTCGACAAGCTGACGGGTACTTATTGCAGTGATGGTATAAAGGATGTTGTGGAAGAAATGATTTCTTCCGGCAAGAAAAATGCTTTCATTCTCCTTGACCTTGACTGTTTCACCAAAATCAACGACGTTCTTGGACGTGAAACGGGCGACGACGTTCTTGTCAGTGTAGTAAATACTCTTAAACGAGGCTTGAGAAAAGATGACATCATCGGCAGAATTGACGGTGATGGTTTTTTGGTGTGCATAAATGACATTGACCACGTGAGTACTGTTGAGAGAATTGCCAAGCATATCTGCGTGCTTACAAAGCATTCTCTTTCTAAGGGTGTTTATGTTTCTGCCAGCTTAGGAATTGTTCTTGCCCCGGGTGATGCGGATTCTTACAGTGAGGTTATCAGAAAAGCCGAGTGTGCTATGCTTCACGTCAAGAAAAACGGCGGAAATGATTATGTTTTTTACAGTGAAGAACTCGAAAACGACAATCTTGAGGTTGAACTGGAAAGACACATCAAGACAAGAGGAATCTGGAAAAGCAGAACTGACAGTGAAGACAGTATGCTTGTTAATTATGATATTTCCACAGGAGAATTCTTGTATCCGGAAGTTTATGCTGAGCACAAGGGTAAGCCTTTGTGGAGCCTTTTGCTGGAAAAAGGAGTTTGCTCCGCAATTACTGCAAGACAGATTAAACTTGCTGTTGAGGAAATTGCTCAGACTGATGTGCCAAAAGCACAGTTTTCAGAGTTTTATATGAAAAATAATCAGGGTGCATGGTGCTGGTTTATGCTGGGATTTATCTGCGCAAAGCCAAAGACAGTTCTCAGTATTACATTTACCGACATAAACAACGAGGTTGTTGCAAGTCGCAATCTTGTCAAGTTTACAGAACACGACGAGCTGACAGGACTTTTAAACAGAAATGCTTTCTGTCGTACTATTGAGGACGTTTATACATACGATGCTGAAGGAATGAGTCAGGGTAAGTATGCGGTTATTTACTTTGACATTCAGAGATTCAAGGCGATAAATGATATTTTCGGAATGCACGAGGGCGACAGACTTCTTATTTATATTGCAGACGTGATTATGCACAACATAAGACACAACGACTGCGGATGTCGTATCGGTTCGGACAGATTTGCTATCTTTGTAAATATAAAGGAAGTTACTCCCGAAAAGGTTATAAATATGCTTTTTGATGCGATTTCTACTTATGATTTACCGTTTGAAATCACTTTCAATGCAGGTGTTTATATAACCAACGAGGAAAAGCTTTCCGGCGAAACTATGATTGACAGAGCTATTCTTGCTCAGTCAGCTATCAAGGGAAGCTACACAAGAAGATTCAGACTGTTTACTGAAGAAATCAGACACGATATGCTCAGTGAACAGGAAATTGTGGGACTTATGACTCAGGCTGTTTCGGAAAAACAGTTTGTTGTTCACTATCAGCCTCAGTATAATCATTCCACAAGAAAGCTTATCGGTGCTGAGGCTCTTGTAAGATGGAGCCACCCTGAAAAGGGACTTGTTCAGCCGACAGTGTTTATTCCTATTTTTGAAAAGAACGGATTTATAACAAATCTTGACCTTTATGTATTTGAAGAGGTTTGTATTTTCCTTAGAAAGTGCATTGATGAGGGTATGGTGATTGTTCCGATTTCAACAAACTTCTCAAGATTTGATATTTTTTCACCTGACTTTGTGGAAAAGATTGAAGAAATCAGAAACAGATACGATATTCCTGTAAAATATCTGAGAGTTGAGCTTACTGAGTCGGCAGTTTTCGGAAACAGCCAGAAAGCAAATGAGGTTATCGCAAAGCTTCACGAGGCAGGATATATCGTTGAAATGGACGACTTCGGAAGCGGATATTCTTCACTGAATGTTCTCAAGGAGCTTGAGCTTGACACTATCAAGCTTGATATGCAGTTCTTAAGAGATGAAAAGCAGTCACAGTCACACAAGGGCGGAACTATTTTAAGCTCTGTTGTCAGAATGGCTAAGTGGCTTAAAATTCCTGTCATTGCAGAAGGTGTTGAAAACTGTTCTCAGGCTGATTTTCTCACAAGCATCGGCTGTGAATACATTCAGGGATTCTTGTATTCAAGACCTCTTTCTGAAAAGAAATACATTGAGCTTGTCAATGCAAGCCGCAACGGGATTTCTATTTCCCAGATGGATTTCATTGATACTGTTGACGCACTTAATTTCTGGAGTCCTAAATCTCAGGAAACACTTATTTTCAACAATTATGTTGGCGGTGCGGCAATATTTGAGTATGACGGAGAAAATGTTGAGGTTCTCAGGGTAAACAAGAAGTACCTTCAGGAATTCTGTATGAATCTTACCGAAAACGACCTGATAAACGGTGACCCGATGAGATTCTTTGACCAGAAAAACAAGAGCATTTTCATTGACACACTTCTGAAGGCTATTGAAACAGGCGAGGAGCAGGAATGCGAAACGGAAAGAACTATTTTCTCTGCATGCTGTGAAGCCGAGCAGATGTTTATCAGAAGCAGTGTAATAATGATTGGAAAGAGTGACAACAGTTACCTTTTCTATGCAACTGTGAGAAATATCACTGCTGAAAAGCGTCGTATTGACCAGATTCTTGAAAGTGAAAAGCGCTTTAAGATTATCAGCGAGCAGGCGCAGATTTACCATTGGGAATATAATATTGCCACTAAGGAAATGCGTCCGTGCTACAGATGTATAAGAGATTTGGGACTTACCGAGGTTGTGAAAAACTTCCCTGAGTCTCTGGCTGAAAAGGGAATTATTTCGAGAGAATCTTATGATTTGTGCAAGGACTGGACAAGACAGCTTGAAGAAGGCGTAACGGAGCTTGAAGCTGTTATTCCGCTGACGGAAGACAAGATTCCGTTTGTGGTAAGATACACAACAGAATTTGACGAAAACGGTCGTCCTGTAAAAGCCTACGGCTCAGCAGTCAAGTCGGTTTAATCCTTCATTTATAACTATAAAAACCTCCATAAGTGTATATAAACACTTATGGAGGTTTTTTTGGAGCTGGTGACGGGATTTGAACCTGCAACCTGCGGTTTACGATACCGCTGCACTACCATTGTGCTACACCAGCATTTGATATTCAGTTTTATTTTTGCAAGGTATGCTGTGTCCGTTTGTGTGTCGCCTTAACGACAACTCATGACCTGCGGTTTACGATACCGCTGCACTACCATTGTGCTACACCAGCATTTATGTTATGTGTCAACTTGATTATTTTAGCATATTTTTGCCAAATCGTCAAGGGAGATAAATTTTTCGGAAAAGCTGAAAGTTTCCGCAAAAATACACGGGAATATTTGTAAACTTTAACGGGTTTATCACTTTACTATCACATAGAGGAGTATAATAATAATTAAAGTACAGTTAAAAAGAAATTCTCCATAAAGTTAAAGCAGCAGGGTTAAAAAATCCCTGCTGTTTTTTCATTTCTGAAATGCTGAAAAAATAAAAGAGTAGAAGCCTTTTCTACTCTTTTTTGTTTTATATTGAAATTGTCAGTTACCAAGCATTATCAAGCTTTTTCAAAAGCTTCTTCTGCTTCGTCTGCTCTTTCGCCAACACAGAAAAGAGCATACGGTCCTCTTACCTCTACCTTTGAATCCTTTACAATTTCATATTGGTCAGGGAGGTAGTTTTTCCAGGTTTGTTCAAGGCTGTCCTGACGCTTTTTGAAAAACTTTTCTGCCTCGTCCTCGGTTATGTTTTTCTTGAATTTCACAACGCAGATTTCTGTTGCGTGAACATTCATAGCAGGAATTTCACAGATGAATTCTTCAACATCGCCCTCGCCGTAAAGCTCCTTGAACATTTCCTCGTCAAGAGTTACTGTTGCGGGGATTTCTCCGAGAGCGGCTTTTGCTTTATCAAAAAGTGTTTTGGCAGAGAGGTTTTCCTCTTTTCCTGAAGTGGTTGTTGTGCCCTGTGAAGCAGGGGCTGTGGTAGTTGTATCCTGATTATCGTCATTTCTTGTTGAACAGCCTGCAAAAGCAAGTGTTGTGAATGCACACAAAAGTGCAATGAGTTTTTTCATAAGAAGCCCTCTTTTCCTGTTTTGACTACATTCTAACACACTTTTTCAGATTATTCAAGCATGTCTCTTACAGCGTTTCCGGCGTCATTCATTCCGTCAGAAATATCCTCACCTACGTCTGAAACCTTATCACTGAGGTTTTCGTTGGAAGTTGTTCCAGGTGTGTTTGTGCTTGTCTGTGATGAAGTTGATGAAGCTGTGTCTGTTGTGTTGTTGTCATCTCTTGATGTTGAACAAGCAGCAAATGCGAGAGTTGTAATTACAGCAATAGCTGTGCACAAAAGCTTTTTCATAATAATTATTCCTTTCGGTTAGTTTTTTAGTTTGCAAAAGGCGATTGCCTTACGCCTGAAAGTAGTATTTCACCTGCTTTTGTGAAATATTCCTTTTTTTATAATTTTTTTGTAAACAGAAGAAAACCCACGTAATAAGCCGGTCCCAAAGATGAAAAGTGACGGAATTACTATCACATCCCCTACCACAGAATACACCGACGGATATGGGTTTTTATAAACTGTCTGGGAAATTGAGCCTTCGTTTTTTGAAAAATCGGCGGTAGTTATTTTCCCTAAGGGTGAGATAAATGCAGAAATCCCACAGTTTCCGCTACGCATAAGGTGTTTGTCACACTCGACGGCACGCATAATGGAATGTGCAAAATGGAGGTTTCGTCCTCGGCTGTTACCAAACCAGCTATCGTTTGTGGAGATAAGAATTATTTCTCCGCCGTCTTTTGTCTGGGATGCTGTTATGTCTGAAAAAATCGATTCGATACATACAGCACAAGAAAAATTCCCGAGAGGTGTTATGAGGGGGTGGTTTTCTGTCGCAGAGGAAAGATTTCTGAATTTAAAAAGCTCCTTGAAAAAAGGTGCATACTCCCCGAAAGGCACGAGAAAGGTTTTGTTGTAGGTGGTTGAAATGGTGCTGTCGGGGTTTATGGCAACAAGTGAATTATAGTGGTTTTCGTCATTTCTTGAAAAGCAACCTGTCACTATTACTGCATTGTTTTTCTGAGAAAGTGAAAGAAGCTTCAAAAAGGCCTTTTCCTTATGGATATATTCGGGAATTGAGGTTTCAGGGAGAAGAACTAAATCTGTGTTGTGATTTATGCTTCCTTCGATAAGCTGAGCGCAGTTCTGAGTGGCGTCATTTACTGTAAGGTCGTATTTTTCTTCTCCTTCGACAGATGTCTGGATAATAACGCCGTTTATTGCTTGTCCGGTATTGTCATAGGTGTTTATCCGCACTGCTGAAAATGTAAAGGTGAGAAAAACAATGCTGACAGCCCCCACAACGGAAAGATAACGGACAGCCGGAGGGTTTGTTCTTGTGACAAAAACAGACAACAGGGAAGAAGTCAGAAGAATTAACAGTGCCACAAATGACCCGCCGAGATATGCCGAGGGCTGAATGAAATACGGAAAAAACGCAAGGGAGTTTTCGAGCTTTGTAAAGGCAAAGGTGAAAAGGGGGTTATGCTCCTGAAAATGTTCTCCCAGCACAAACAGAAAGGAAATCGCAACAGGTCTTGAAAAACGTCCCTTGAAAAAATATCCGAATGTAAGGGAGAAGCACAGCCACAGACTTTGCCACAATGACAGAAGAATTACTGCCAGAGTGGCGAGCATACTACTTATGAAATATGAAAAAGGAAGAAAATCCTTTGTCGTAATTAAAAATGAAAATAAAACCAGATAGTAGCTTAGCGAAAAAGCAACAATCTTTTTCATATAGATTCTGAATGTGTGGGTGTGTGACAGCGAAAAGAAAAATGGCAGGAGTGTCAGAGGGATAACAAGCCCCAGCTGATTATAAAGAGAAACGGTTGCTGAAAGTATTCCTGACAAAAGAGGAAGGAATATATTTGATTTTTTAATTCTTGAAATTTTCATAGAAATATGATACCCTTATATAGGTGAAAAATTCTTGAAACGGAGGGAGCATTATGGTTTTACCGTTATATATAAAAACTGCTGTTTTTTATCTTGAAAAAGCAGGCTTTGAGGCTTATGCTGTTGGCGGATGTGTCAGAGACAGTATTCTTATGAAAAATCCAAACGACTGGGATTTATGTACAAATGCTCTTCCGGAGGAAATATGTGAGGTTTTTAAAGATTTTCACGTTATTGAAACAGGACTCAAGCACGGTACTGTTACTGTAAGAATTGAGCACAACTCTATTGAAATTACAACCTTCAGGGCTGACGGGGAATACGCTGACCACAGGAGACCGACGGGAGTTTCCTTTGTGAAAAGCCTGACGGAAGATTTAAGCAGGCGTGACTTTACGGTAAATGCTCTTGCTTTTAGCGAGGGAAAGGGAATTATTGACCTTTTTGACGGAAAAAGCGACCTTGAAAATAAAATCATCCGCTGTGTGGGCGATGCAAAAAAGCGTTTTGAAGAGGACGCTTTGAGAATCCTGAGGGCATTGAGATTTTCAGCTTGTCTTGGCTTTGAAATAGAGGAGGAAACCTCCGAGGCTATTTTTGGAAAAGTCCACCTCTTAAAAGAGATTTCCGGCGAGAGAATAAGAGAAGAGCTTTTAAAAATGCTTTGTGGCGTAAATGCAGAAAGTGTACTTCTGAAATACAGAGAGATTATCGGAGTTATCATTCCCGAAATGAAAGAAACCTTTGATTTTAAGCAGGTCAATCCTCATCACTGCTATGATGTTTACAGCCATATTGTAAAGTCGGTTTCTTGTCTTGAGGGCGACGGTGTACTGAAAATGGTTATGCTTCTTCACGATATAGGAAAGCCTGAAACCGTCACCATTGATGAAAAGGGTGAAAGCCATTTCAAAATGCATCCGACGGTAAGCTGTGAGCTTTCGAGGGGAATTTTAAACCGTCTGAAATTTGACAACAAATCAAAGGATAAGATTTTAAATCACATTTCTGAGCACGACAACAGATTTCCTGCGGTGAGAAAAAGTGTGAGAAGATTTATTGCGAAACACGGTTTTGATTTCTTTTTTGAGCATCTTCAGATACGGCTTGCCGACACCCTTGCACAGTCTGGATACAAGCGTGAGGAAAAGCTTTATGAGCTTTCAGAAAAAAAGCGTATCGGTCAGGAGCTTTTAAATGAAAAGGCGTCACTTGATATAAAAAGTCTTGAAATTGACGGCAGAATCCTTATGAATGAAGGCTATCTCGAGGGCAGGCTTCTGGGAGAAATTATAAAGGACTGCTTTGAGGCTGTGGTTGACGAAAGGATAAAAAACGAAAAAAGAGTGCTTTTGGAATACGTTTCTGAAAGGTACGGGAATAACAGGAGATAAATGTGAAAAAGGAATACATTGTTGATATAATTTTCTTTGCTCTTGCTGTTATATGGTGTGGGGTTATATTTTCTTTTTCTGCACAAAAGGGTGAAGAAAGCGGTGGACTAAGCAAAAAAGTCTGTTATTTTATTGCGGAGAGCTTTGTTTTTGATTTTGATGAAATGCCTAAAGAAAAGCAGACAGAAATAGTTGAGGGAATGCATTTATTTGTAAGAAAAACGGCACATTTCTGTGTTTATGCTGTTCTTGGATTTCTGGTTGCTATGGGGCTGAGAAGAAAAAAGCCCCTCTTAAGAGGAGCTTTGAGCGAAGGCTTTGTGGTTATATATGCCGCCTTTGATGAAATACATCAGAGCTTTGTGTCGGGGAGAAACGGGAATATTTATGATGTTATTCTTGACAGTGTAGGTGGACTTTTCGGAATTGTATTTGCGATAGTTTTGTGGAAAACCATCAGAGCTTCAAGAGAGAAACGCCGCAGAAATAATGGCTGAGGATTTCCTCACAGGTTTTTCCTGACAGTGCCATCTGATTTGCACCCCACTGAGAAAGCCCTACGAGGTGACCTCCCCCGTGGCAGGTGATTTCACACATACCATTATCAAATGAAATTATGAAATTGCAGGAGTTGAGACTATATATCTCAGCAAAATCCTTACCTGCAATTTCTTTTTTTATGTCTTTGGAAGAAATTTCAAGGGCTAAAACTGTACCGTGAGAGGTTTTCTTTTTAATTTCAAGCGAAGCATCTGTGTCCTCGTCAATTTCAGCGAATGCAAAAAGTCGTGAAAAAAGCTCGGCTTCGGTCATTTCTATCGTCTGTATTCCCTGAGGTGAGTCGTAATCGTGAGGACTTTCAACAGACAAAAGGTATGGCAAATCAGCTCCCCAGATATCCTTTGCACTTTCAGTATATCCGCTTGAAATTGGGTGGTAAGCGGTTACTATGGGTGAATTTTTATGGGTAAGCACTAACCCTTCTGTTTCCTTGACGGCATTAGTGGCACGTTTCAAAGCTTTTTCGTAATCTTTGCCATAAAAGCCTTTTGCCTCCTCGCTGGTGAAATAGCTCTGAGGATTTTCTGACAGCTTTTTATTGTGGTGCCTATGATAAAGTACGTAGGTGCGGGCGATGATTGCCTGACATTTTAATGCTTCCTCTTCAAAATCGCAGGGCATTTGTGCAAGAACGCACCCTGCAAGATAGTCGTCAAGAGGAATTTCTGAAAGTGACGAGTCGGTTTCATTCATAATCTGCACCTTTTCGGGCAGTGAAAATCCGGTTTTTTTTATATAGGAAGAGGTCTGCTTTTTATCGTTTTTTACAAAAACCGCACAGGGAATTGCAGTCAGGAGCAGTGAAAAAACAAGGAGAATTCTTATATATTTTGACATTCTGAAATCCTTTCTGTCGGAAGGTTGTTACTTGTCCGCAGTAAAATATATGCATTTGATGTGTAAAGTATGCAACTACTGGCAAATTTTGCAAGTTTTGTTGTCTGAAATTTCAAAAATAAGTCTCTTTACTTGACTTTGAAGCTGAAATAGTGTATAATCTAAGTTAAACTATATTCTTAGACACATAAAGGAGTGAATGACATGAGAAACAGTCCTGCAAAAGATAAGCTTTACAAAGAGTTTATTACAAACAATACAATCGACAAAAAGGCTTATGAAAAGTACGACGTAAAAAGAGGACTGAGAAATTCTGACGGTACAGGTGTTATGGCTGGTCTTACCAATATCTGTAACGTTCACGGTTATGTAATCAACGATGGTGAAAAACAGCCTATCGAGGGTGAGCTTATTTTCAGAGGCTACAACATCAAGGATATTATTGCCAATGCGTGGAATGAGGACAGATTCGGATATGAGGAAACTGTTTATCTTCTTCTGATGGGCGAGCTTCCTACAAAGGGTGAGCTTGAATCCTTCAGAGAAATTCTTGCAAGCAACAGAGCGCTTCCTGATGCTTTCTTTGAGGATATGATTCTTAAAGCACCTTCAAAGGACATTATGAACAAGCTTGCAAGAAGTGTTCTTGCACTTTATTCATATGACGACAACCCTGAAAACAGAAGTCCTGAGTACGAAATGGCAACAGCTATTTCTATCATCTCAAAGCTTCCTACAATTATGGTTGACGCATATCAGGTTAAAAAGAGATGCTTTGATAACGAAACAATGTTTATGCACCCTCTTGATAAGAATCACTCAACTGCTGAAATGATTCTTTCAACACTTCGTGCTGACAGAAAGTTTACACACGAGGAAGCAAAGCTTCTTGACCTTTTACTTATGCTTCACGCTGAACACGGCGGAGGAAACAATTCAACCTTTGCCTGCAGAGTTCTTACTTCTTCAGGCACAGACGCATATTCTGCATATTCTGCTGCTATCGGAGCTCTTAAGGGGCCAAGACACGGCGGCGCAAACAAGAAGGTTGTTGAGATGCAGGAATGTATAAAGAGAAATGTTGCTAACTGGAATGACGAGGGCGAGGTTGCTGACTTTTTGAGAAAAATCCTCAGAAAGGAAGAAAACGACCATTCGGGACTTATTTACGGAATGGGCCACGCTGTTTACACGCTTTCTGACCCGAGAGCTGTTATCCTTAAAGAACACGCAGGAAGAATGGCTATCGGCACTGAATACGAAAAGGAATTCAGACTCCTTGAAACTATCGAAAGACTTACACCTGAGCTTTTCTTTGAGGTTAAGGGCGACGCTAAGATTGTCTGTGCAAACGTTGATATGTATTCAGGACTTGTTTACAGAATGCTGGGCGTTCCTGAGGATTTGGTTACACCGCTTTTTGCTGTTTCAAGAATGGCCGGCTGGTGTGCTCACAGATTTGAGGAAATCGTTACAGGAAAGAAGATTATCAGACCTGCATACAAGGCTGTTGCAAAGCGTAAGGAATACGTTCCTATGTCACAGAGAGAACCTTTCAAGGGATAAATCGAAATTACATTTCAAAGCAGGATTTTTATCCTGCTTTTTTTGTTGGAAATTTTAGAAAAAATGCTGAAAAGTACTTTAAAAATTATTTGTTTTGTGATATAATGTTAGTATCTGTGAAATTATTTGCGAAAGGACGGTTTCAGATGAAAAAAAGAATACTTTCAATAGCTGTCTGTGGCTGTCTTTTGCTTACGGGCTGCGGTGTTGGAAACACTCTCGGTATCGAGGGACTTATGGCGTCGCCTAATCTTACCGACGAGCAGTCAAACATTCACGAGACGCTGGAAAAAAGTGTAGGAAAAGACATTTCTCTCAAGTATCCTAAAAACGGTAATAACCGTTCGGCTTATATCGTTGCGGATATTGATACGGAGATTACAGACGAGGCACTGGTATTTTATGAGCTGAAAAATACTTCGGTCGGTGACAGTGGTGTCAGAATAAATGTAATGGACCAGACGGAGGGCGGTCATTGGAAGTCGGTTTTTGACCTTGCAGGAAAGGGAACTGACATTGACAAGGTTTCTATTTCTGCCCTTGGTGCAGACAAGCTTAAAAACATTATTGTCGGCTATTCATCAATGACTGTTGATGTAAAGTATCTTCAGATTTCCAGATATGACGAAAACGGATTTATGCCGTCTGTTTTTGAAGATACCTATTCTCTTATGGAAATCCTTGACCTTGATAAGGACGGACAAAAGGAGATTTTTGCTGTTATGAATAATGCTACGACCTCTACGGTAACGGCTTCGCTTATTCAGTCAGAAGGCGGACTTATTTCAAAAACCCATCAGGTGGCTATGGCGTCGGATACGGTTTCTTTCCCTAACAGTACAATAGGACTTGCTGATGAGCATACCCCGGCAGTATTTGTGGATTGCCTCAAATCGACAGGCGAGCTTCAGACGGAGATAATTTATTTCAGATACAATAAATTGCAGAATCCGCTTTTGCAGATGCCGGAGAAGCTTCTGATGAAAACCTCAAGGCCGGCGGGATATTATTCCAGGGACATTGACGGAAACGGGATTATTGAAATTCCTGTGACCGAGCTTATGCCGGGGCACGAAAGTCTCCCTGACGAAGAAAAGGTTTTGATGACAAGCTGGTATAACTACAACGACTATTACAGTCTGGAAAAGAAATACAGCGGTTATTACTCTATTTCAGACGGATACCAGATGGTTTTCCCGAAAAGATGGCAGGGCGTTGTCACAACTAAAATCGATACTGCTACAAACGAAGCTGTGTTTTATAAATATGAGGGGAATATTTCAGGATTTATGACCGAGCTTATGAGAATCAAGGTCTGCCCCAAAACAATGACCTCCGACTTTGAATATCAGGGATATGAGGTTATCGGCTCAAGCGGACAGCTTGACTATCTTGTAAAGATTCCTACAAACAGACGTGAGCCGCTTATTCCTACCATTGATGAAGTTAAAAACAGTTTTTATATAATTCAATAGAGAAAGGACGATTATTGTGAGTACAAAGAGAATACTTGTTTGTGAAGATGAGGATTCTATCAGAGAATTTATAGTTATCAATCTTATGAGAGTTGGCTATGAGGTTGTTGACGTTAACTGTGGCGAAGAGGCTCTTAGAGTTTTTGATGAGTCAAACGGAAGCTTTGATGTTGTTCTTCTTGACATTATGATGACAGGAATTGACGGTTTTCAGGTTTGTAAAAGGCTGAGGGAAAGAAGCGCTACAATGGGAATTATTATGCTTTCAGCTAAATCTCAGGAAATGGATAAGGTTTCGTCACTTATGCTTGGTGCTGACGACTATATTACAAAGCCATTTTCAATTTCTGAGCTTATTGCAAGAGTTGACGCTGTATGCAGAAGAGTCAATATGACTCACACAAAGCCTGAAACTGCAACAAACATTATTTCAGGACCTTTTACTCTCAATCTTAAATCAAGAACTGTTCTTAAAAATGGTCAGCCTATCGTTCTTACTCAGGTTGAATATCAGATTATGGAATATTTCTTTAAGAATCAGAATACCGCCCTTGACAGAACAAGTATCCTTTCACATATCTGGGGCGAAACATATTTCGGTGATGAAAAAATCGTAGACGTAAATATCAGAAGAATCAGGATGAAGATTGAGGACGAGCCTTCAAATCCACAGTATATTCTCACTATCTGGGGATACGGATATAAATGGTCTATGCCTAATTAAGAAAACACCGACAGGTGTTTTCAATAACCCCCGAGCACTCAAAAGAAATTATCTGAGCAAAAGAGAGGCGAGGGGGAGGAGGTGCCGGTGGCTCACCGGTGGTCAATGCCCAATTGACAATTGACAATGGACAATGGACAATTAAGGTGTCTGCTTCGCAGACGGATTTTTAAAATCAGCTAAAAAGGAGGGGAAGTAATGGCGAAGCGACATAAGCAAAGCATCAGACGTCGTTGGCTTACAAACAGCGTCGGCATCGTTTTTATAATTCTGCTTGTTATTACAGTAACCCTCATTATCGGCATAAGACAGTATTATTACAACTCTACAAGTCAGTTTCTCTCTTCACAGATGAACGTGGTTATGGGTACTGTGACCAGATATGCAGAGGACTTTGACACTAATTTCAGCAGTGAGCTGAGAAATATTGTTGAAAATTATGAGAACAAAGAAAAAATCGAGCTGATGGCTATCGACGTTTACGGAAATACCGCTGTTACTTCGTCGGGTTTTGCACCCAGCGACAATACCTCTATCGAGGATTATTCTATGGCAGTAGAATCTCAGAACGGTAAGGGCAAGGCGGTTTTCAGGCTGCCGACCGGCGAAAAAATTATGGCGATGACAGAGATGATTCCTATGGGAAGCAACGAGTACGAAGCTGTAAGAATGTTTGTTTCACTTAAGAAGGTAGACGACCAGGTGGTTGCAATGTCGCTGATTATCATAGGCGTTGCTGTGGCAATAATGGTCTTTGTGTTTGCTGCGGGTATGTTCTTTGTAAAGTCCATTGTGTATCCTGTTATGGAAATCGGCGAGTTTGCAAAGAAGTTTGCTACGGGTGATTTTTCTGAAAGAATTGAGAAAAAATCCGATGACGAAATCGGTGAGCTTTGCGACGACATAAACTTTATGGCTGATGAGCTTTCAAATACCGAATATATGAAAAACGAATTTATATCGTCGGTTTCACACGAGCTGAGAACTCCTCTTACTGCTATCAAGGGTTGGAGTGAAACACTTTCTCAGATAAACGACAGAGGAATGTTCTTAAAAGGAATGAGAGTTATTTCCAGTGAAACGGAAAGACTTTCTCAGATGGTTGAGGAGCTTCTGGACTTTTCAAGAATTCAGGACGGGCGTCTGGTTTTACAGATGGATACCATTGACATTCTTGCAGAGCTTGGAGAAACAGTCCTTATCTATCAGGAAAGAGCAAGAATTATGGGGATTACCCTTAATTACTACGAGCCTGAAATGCTTTCATTTGTAAACGGTGATAAAAACAGATTAAAGCAGGTTTTTATAAATATTGTGGATAATGCAATCAAGTATTCCGATAAGGGAGATACTGTATCGGTTGAAGCCTATGAGCAGGACGACTCGGTGGTTATTTCTGTATCGGATACGGGACTTGGAATTTCTGCTGAAGATTTGCCGAAAATCAAAACCAAATTCTTCAAGGCTAACCACACAAGACGTGGAAGCGGTATAGGACTTGCTGTTGCAGACGAAATTATTTCTATGCACGGCGGTACTCTTAACCTTTACAGCGAGCTTGGAGTGGGAACTACGGTTATGATTACACTTCCGGCACTTACGGATAAAAACAAGAAAAACGACAAGGAAACCATAAGCGTTGAGGTTATCTCGACAGATGAACGTTCATTACAGAACGAAAGGGAATTGGATAATGAGTAAATCTAAGGAAAAAGATTGTAAATTCAAATCAAAAATAGGCGGTCAGGCACTTATCGAGGGCGTTATGATGAGAGGTGTTGATACCTCTGCTATGGCGGTAAGACTTCCTGACGGGACTATTGACGTGGAAACATGGCCTGCAAACAACGGTAAAAAAGCTCCGTGGTTTAAAAAGGTTCCTTTTGTGAGAGGGGTTTTCAATTTCGTTTCGTCACTGATTGAGGGGTATAAATGCCTTTCAAAATCTGCTGACAAGGCTTTTGCTGATGAAGAAGAACCTGAAACGAAGTTTGAAAAATGGCTTGATGAAAAGCTCGGCGACAAGGTTACTGCTGTAATCATGGGTGTTGCTATGGTTGTGGGAATAGCTCTGGCAGTTGTACTTTTCATGTGGCTTCCATCGCTTTTTTCAGGACTTGTAGGAAAGCTTCTTCCACTTAATAATTTTACAAAGACAGTTGTTGAAGGTTTTCTGAAAATCATAATCTTCGTTGTGTATCTTGCACTTACGGGACTTATGAAGGATATGCGACGCACATACGAATATCATGGCGCTGAACATAAGACAATCGCCTGCTATGAAGCAGGACTTGAGCTTAACGTTGAAAACGTAAAGAAGCAGACACGTTTTCACCCGAGATGTGGAACAAGCTTTATTTTTATAATTCTTTTTATAAGTATTATTGTTTTTTCAGTTTTAAGACTTCCTTGGGATAACACACTTATCAGAGTTGTGTGTAAGCTGGCGCTTATGCCTTTTGTTATCGGTATTGCCTATGAGATAATCAGACTTGCAGGAAGATATGACAACTTCGTCACAAGAATTATTTCATTCCCGGGAATTAAATTACAGCATCTTACAACAAGAGAGCCTGACGAAAAGGAAATCGAGGTTGCCATTGCATCACTTATGCCTTGTATTCCTGATGACAAAGAGGACGATAAATGGTAACTTGCAGGGATATTTTTAAAAAGGGACTTGACACCCTTTTGGAAAATGGGATTGAAAACGCAGAGTTTGACTGTGGCATTTTGTTTGAAAAAGCTTTCGGGATTTCCTTTAACAGCTTTAAGTTTTCACAGGAATATGAAAAGCAGGCTGACAAAAAGAATTCTGATGACTTTTTAAAAATGATAAATAAACGCTGTGAGGGATATCCTTTGCAGTATATTGCAAAGGAATGGGAGTTTTTCGGAATGCCTTTCAAGGTAGGCGAGGGAGTGCTGATTCCAAGACAGGATACGGAAACTCTGGTGGAATTTCTTATTTCACGTTTTAAGGGAAAGACGGAAATTTCTGTTTGTGATTTGTGTGCAGGAAGTGGTTGTATCGGGATTACTCTTGAAAAAAATCTTAACTGCGAAAGGGTTACCTGCGTGGAATTTTCAGACAGTGCAATTAAATATCTTGAAGAAAATAAAAAGCTTAACAACAGCAACGTGAAAATCGTAAAAGGCGACGTTTTAAACGAAGATTTTGCTAAGACTATGGGGAAGTTTGATTTGATAGTTTCAAACCCGCCGTATCTTACAAAAGACGATATGGAAGCCTTGCAGAAGGAGGTTACCTTTGAGCCTGAAATGGCACTTTTTGGTGGCGACGACGGACTTGATTTTTACAGAGGAATTGTCAGATTGTGGAATAATGACCTTAAAGACGGTGGAATGCTTGCCTTTGAAATTGGTATGGGGCAGGAAGATGAGGTTTCCTCAATGCTTATTCACAGCGGTTTAAAAAACGTAAGATATAAGGCTGATTTGTGTGGCGTAAACAGAATTGTCTTTGGAGAAAAGATTTTCCTCCAAAACGACTAACAGTACAGATTTATGGACACAAATAGCGTTATTATATAGTTGCAGTAAATAATAGAATGCCTATAAAAGGCAGAAAGGAATGATATATATGGCGATTGACAAGAAGAAGGCGGCTGACAAGAAGACTCTTGAAATGCCAAAAACTGACGATGAAAAGAAGAAGGCTCTGGAAACTGCTATTGCACAGATTGAAAAGAAATACGGTGCAGGTGCAGTTATGAAAATGGGACAGAAGTCTGTACTTAATGTTTCAACTATTCCGACAGGCTCAATGACACTTGATATGGCACTTGGAATTGGTGGTGCTCCAAGAGGAAGAATTGTTGAGGTTTATGGTCCTGAAAGTTCAGGTAAGACAACTGTTGCTTTGCATATTGCTGCTGAGGCACAGAAGCAGGGCGGTACAGTTGCATTTATCGACGTTGAACACGCCCTTGACCCTGTTTATGCAGAGGCACTTGGTGTAAGCATTGACGATATGCTTGTTTCACAGCCTGACAGTGGTGAACAGGCACTTGAAATCGCTGAAGCACTTGTGCGTTCAGGTTCTATTGACTGTATTGTTGTTGACTCTGTTGCTGCTATGGTTACAAAGGCTGAAATCGACGGCGATATGGGTGATACTCACGTAGGTCAGCTTGCAAGACTTATGTCACAGGCTATGAAAAAGCTTACATCTGTTATTTCAAAGTCAAACTGTGTAGCTGTATTTATCAATCAGGTCCGTGAAAAAATCGGTGTCATGTACGGAAACCCTGAAACAACTCCTGGCGGACGTGCACTTAAATTCTACGCTTCTGTAAGAATTGAAGTAAGACGTGGTGAACAGATTAAAAACGGCGCAGAGGTTATCGGTAACAGAACAAGATGTAAGGTTGTTAAGAACAAGCTTGCTCCTCCATTCAAGGAGTGTGAATTTGACATCATGTACGGCAAGGGAATTTCACGAGTAGGTGAAGTTCTTGATATGGCTGTTGACCTTGATGTTATCAAAAAGGGTGGCGCTTGGTTCTCATACGGAGATATTAAAATCGGTCAGGGCAGAGACAATGCCAAGGAATGGCTCCTTGCAAATCCTGATGTTATGGAAGAGGTTGAAAAGCAGATTCTTGCTAAAAAGGAAGAGCTTGTAATGGCTTCAAAGAAGAACAAGAAGGCGGCAAGCCTCAAGGAAGAAGCTGTTAAGGCTGTTAAAAAGGCTGAACCTGCTGCTATTGATGTTGCAATCAGCGCAGATGACGATTTTGAAGAGTTTGCGCCTGCTGAAGACTTGTAATTATGCCTGTAATTGATTCGCTTGAAAAATACAAGGGCAACACCTTTATGGTGGAGCTTTCTGACGGGGAAACGATTTTTTTAAACATTGAAACTGTTATGAAATTCAATCTCAAAAAAGGGATTGACATTCCCGACGAGGCTGTTTTGGAAATAAAACACACCGACCAGTTAAGAAAAGCAAGAGAAAGGGCATTGTATCTTCTTGATTATCGTGATTACTGCTTTGTGGAGCTTTATAAAAAGCTTGAGGCAAATTACGACGAGGAGGTTTGTCTTGAGGTTTTAAACTGGCTTTGTGAAAACGGACTTGTAAACGACAGACGCTATGCCACAAGACTGGGAGAAAAGCTTGTCGTTACAAAGGGCTTCGGATATTACCGTGCAAAACAGGAAATGCTTATGAAGGGGCTTGACAGAGAGCTTGTTGAAGAGGTGCTTTCGGAGTATGAGGAGGACACCCTTTCGCGACTTGAAGAGCTTGTTGACAAAAAGTACCTTCACAAAATTACAGACGAAAAATCCCTTGACAGAGTTAAAAATGCTCTTGTAAGGCAGGGATATACATACAGTGACGTTAACGCTGTGTTTTCGCTGTATGAATTTGATTTTGACGAATAAACTTATGGGTATCGGTTTTTTGACTGATACCCATTTTTGTTTTGTGTTTTTCTTTACAAAAGCGGTGAAATGTGATAAGATAGTCTTTGGTGATTGATTTGAAGATGTTCAGAAATTTAATTTTAAAAATCTGCAAAATGATAGTTGTTGCACTTTTCTTTGTGATTGGCGCGGTGATTATTCATATTATAATAAAGGGTAAAGCTATTTCTCCGGAAAGTATGTATAATGTTGTTTACAAGGGCTTTTGTTTTGGGCTTGCTCTGGAAATAATTTATTACACTTTAAAAACAGTTAGCAGTCTTTCAAAGAAGAACAGATGGGAAAGATATCTCTCTAAAATGGGATATTGCGATGAATTTTATAATAAAATAAGAGAGAAGTTAAATAAAAAATCAGATGTGAAAGCCTTTAAACTCAGACTTTTTCTTGCAAAACAGCTTTGCGACGGAGAAAGATACGACGAAGCTCTCTGTGAAATGAAAAGCATTGTTCCTGAGTCTGTTGAAAACTCTCAGCTGGGCAACTACTATGCGCATTATTTCTATGTGTTTGTTATGTCCTATCAGCTTGATGATGCAGAGAAAATCCTTGAAATGGGTAAGGAATATATATCCCGGACACAGCTTGGATTATTGTCAATGGGTATTTACAATTATGCCATAGGTCAGTATGCTGAGGCTGAGGATTTTTTACTTGACATAAGCGTTTTTTGCGACAGACACATTAAAATTACCGCAAAAATGTTTGTAGCTTTATGCTATCT
The DNA here is from genome assembly GCA_015066705.1 of Ruminococcus sp. GTDB lineage: Bacteria > Bacillota > Clostridia > Oscillospirales > Ruminococcaceae > JAAZZIT01. Next base: position 785 of record SVNV01000005.1, on the reverse strand, counting down.
TAAATGCGACAAGAAGGACGAAGCAAAGGAACTTGTCTGCGGGCTTATTCCTGAGGTTTCAAATCCTGTTCTTAAGAAAAATCTTGCAAAGCTTATGAAGCTTGTTGAAATAGCTTATGGTGTCAGCCCTGAGCAGAATACAGAAGAAAGTGAGGGAGTTTCACAAGATGCAGGAAGCGTTGATTGAATGGTTTACAACAAATCTTAGCTGGTTGCCGAGAGAGGCAGTGGCTTTTATAATATCGATGGTGCCAATACTTGAACTGAGAGGCGGGCTTATTGCGGCAGCACTTCTGGGCATTGAGTATGTCAAGGCAGTCATTATCTGTATTATCGGAAACATCATTCCTATACCTTTTATTCTTCTTCTGATAAACAGGATATTTGAATTTATGAAAAAGCACAACATTCTTAAAAATCTCGTTTTAAAGCTTGAAGAAAAAGCAATGGAAAAAAGCGATACAATCAAGAAATACGAGTTTGTGGGACTTATGCTTTTTGTAGGAATACCGCTCCCTGGCACAGGCGCTTGGACAGGTGCACTTATTGCAGCACTTATGGGTATCAAAATGAAAAAATCTGTGCCTGCAATTTTCTTGGGACTTATTATGGCAACCATTATTATGTCAATTATCACATACCTTATCCCTTGGATTATCGCAACAGTATAACAAAAAGCTCTCCATCTTAAGGTAGGTAGTTATATAGAAGTATATTATATGAATTTATCGGGGCGAAACCTTTCTGAAGAAAGGTTGTCCCCCGAACCCCCTTCCAAAGACTTT
>SVNV01000004.1 GCA_015066705.1 Ruminococcus sp. | reverse complement strand
AGGATAAAATATCCTATATGGGTTTTTAAATTGAAAGTTTTAGGAAAAGAGTTTGAGAAATAACCCTTTTTCAAAAGGGTTTTTCTCAATAAGTCCGTGTAATACTTCTTTATGACCACTCGCTTTATAACGGGAAGGTTTTTCTATTCCTTATCCGGTTCAACGATAATTTTTACAGCCTGTCTTAGGGCTTCGATATCGGCTACGGTGTAGCTTCCTCCGCTTTCTCCGTCGAGAGTCCATTTGATTTCCTGTTCAGAGGTAAATCTTACTCTTGAGGTCTTGAATGAGTAAAAATATTTAGGGTCTAAGTTTTTCATAATAAGACAGTTGAGAATCTTGCTGAGCTCAAGTGGTGAGTTAGGAGTTTTAATGAGTGTAACTTCAAAAAGTCCGTCGTCAAAGACAACTCCCTTTGCAACCAGATTTGAAAGCCCGCCTATTGAAATTGTATTTGAAACAAGTCCTACAACAAAGTCATCACGATAAACCTCGCCGTCGTGTTCAACGGTAATGTCAAAAGCTTCGAGGTCTTTGATTCGCTTAACTGCTTCCATAAGGTATGCCAAATGTCCGAAAATATTCTTGGTTGACTGTGGAGTTTCATAAGAAACATCTGTAAAGGCTCCGAAAGCCGCAACGTAACAGAAATAATCACCGTTAAAGGAACCTACGTCGTAAGAAAAAGGAACTCCTTTTACAACAGCGTTTGCTGCGTCAACCATATTTTTTGAAATATCCATACTGTGTGCAAAGTCGTTTACAGTTCCTGCTGGAATATATCCGATAGGAACACCGGCACCACTATTCATAATGCCCTTGATGGATTCGCTCATAGTTCCGTCTCCGCCTGAAGAAACTACAAGGTCGTACTTTGAAGCGTCATCAAGAATTTTCTGATAACCATCAAGTCTTGCCTGAGTAGGATATGCAGTAACCTCGTATCCACCTTTTGTGAAAATATCAATTATATCGCACAAGCTGTCTTTGATTGTGCTTTTTCCCGCATTGGGGTTAAATACAAACAATAGCTTTTTCATAATTTTCTCCATACATTTTATTTGTTGAAACTTATTCTATTTTACAATTTTTACACGCTCTTGTCAACCACAAAAAACAACGCTTTTTATTTGCCATTTTGCACCCACTAAAAAGTGGTTTTTTGGACAGAATCACAAGGCGCAATTTTACCGTTTGTGAATTGATTGTGTAGTCTTTTGTTAACGGTTTTTGGCAAATAATAAGAGCATTTGTGTAGGTTAAAATCAGGTGCTTCTTTATAATTTTTTGGATTTTGGTATAAATTATAACACAAATTTTAATAAGCGGATAAATAGCAAAAAACAGACGGTCGGACTTGTGTATGTTTGACAAACATTTTTAAAAAACGTTGACTTCGCTTGACCTAATATACAAAATGTGATAAGATTAGATTACGTCACTATCACAGAATACCAGAAAAAAATGGTAAATTGTGATACTGATTTATGGGTTATTTGAAGTCAAAAACAACAAAAAATGGGTTAAGGGCATTGTAAAAATGTCGGGTTGTTGAAGCACAAGGGGGAAGTATTTTGAGCAGTATATTTTTTGATGACAGATTAAAGGATTTGTTCGAAATCCTTACTGCCAATGTGAATTCCAGAGCAGATTATGATAAGGCTCTGATGGAAAATTTGAAGCCGGTTGCAGCAATGTTGAAGATTTCAAGAATCGAGCTGGGCAATTACTCGCCTGACAGTGAAATGTCTGTCAGAAGTGCAACAGGTAATATTGGGCTTTTCTGTATTGAAGAAGAGTATAACAGAGATTGTAAGGTTTCTGTAAGTTTTCCGCTTCTTGATTCGGGAAGTTCAGTTTTTACCTTCTACTCACACAGAGGATATTACTGGAGCCCTAAGGAAAGGTCCGACGTTAAATTCTTCGGGGAGATGCTCTTTGTTACCTGTGGAAACAGCTGGCTTATTGAAGTTACCAAGAATGCTGCAATTACAGACGTTAAAACAGGTCTGCCTAATACGACTGCATTTAATACCTACGGTGAAAGTCTTATTGACAGCCACAGAATGGTAGGATATACTGTCGGAACAATCAATGTCAAGAACTTCAGATACATAACTCAGAAAATGGGTTCGAGAAAGAGCGAAGAAATTCTTATTAAGTTTGCTTACGCTGTTCAGAACTATCTTATCACCGATGAAATGATTGCTATTCTTGGTGGTGATAATTTTGCAGTAATTCTCAATAACGAGCGTGTTGACGCATTTACTGAATATCTGTCAAAAATTTCTGTTCCTCTTAATACGGGAAACAGTATTGTTTCATTTGATGTAGCTGCAAGAGCAGGTTTTTATGAAGCAAGAGAAAAGGATTCGATGAATGACATTCTCAATGCTGCGTTTGTTGCTCTTGATGTTGCAAAGAATCAGGGAACAACTGATTTTGTAAAGCTTGACCCTTACATGATGAAGAGAATCATGGACGAAAAGGAAATTTCAAGCGTATTTCCAAAGGCTCTTGAAGATATGGAATTTATGGTATTCTATCAGCCTAAGGTTAACCTTGAGGATAATTCAGTGTGCGGCGGCGAAGCTCTTGTACGCTGGATGAAAAACGGAGAAATCATTCCGCCGGCTCAGTTTATTCCTGTACTTGAACGTGAAGGAAAAATCAGCAGTATTGATTTCTATGTTTTTGAAACTGTTTGTAAGTCCCTTAAGAGATGGATTGATATGGGAATCGACCCTGTAAGGATTTCTGTAAACTTCTCAAAGCTCAATCTTTATAATCGTAATCTTACCAACGAAATTCTTGCCATTATGAAAAAGTATGGTGTTACAAACAGACATATCGAAATCGAGCTTACTGAAATGTCAGGTTATGAAGACTATGAAGCACTTTGTATGTTTATCAACAATATGAAGGAGCTTGGTATCAAGACTTCTATTGACGACTTCGGAACCGGTTATTCATCATTTAACCTTATCAAGGATTTGAATGCTGATATCATCAAGCTTGACAGGTCATTCCTTGCTAATATTGATAACAGGATGGAAAAACAGAGCAGAACTGATGAAATCGTTATTAAGAATATTGTAAATATGGTTAACGAACTTGATATGGAAGTTGTTGCTGAAGGTGTTGAAACTGCTGCTCAGGCTGAATTCTTAAAGAAAATCAACTGCCTTAAGGTTCAGGGCTTCTTGTTTGACAAGCCAATGCCTGAAAAGGATTTTGAAAGAATTCTTTCTCAGAAAAAGCATTATTCAGTTATTGCTGTATAAAAAATGTTATATAAACGCTGTGAGGGTTTTTACCTTTACAGCGTTTTTGTATTGGTTTTTCACAAAAAATTCACCTGAAAATTGTGCATAGTGCTTGACGATGGATTTGAAAAGGTTTATAATAGTAAAGATAGATATTTTTAATAAAGAAAGGCGGAATGTATTTCTATGTTCAGAAAATTACTGCCAAGCATAGGAAAATACAAAATTTATGCAATTCTTACGCCGATTATGATGATGGGCGAGGTCGCTATGGAAATTTTTATTCCTTCAATAATGGCGACAATTATTGACGACGGTATCAAGGGCGGAAAAGGTGTTGGATACATAGCTAAGATGGGACTTATTATGGCTGTGATGTCGGCGGTTTCTTTGATTTTTGGTACCCTTGGAGCTTATTTCGGCTCAAAGGCAAGTATGGGATTTGCCAAGAATTTAAGAGGCAGACTCTTTACAAAAATTCAGGATTTTTCATTTGCAAACGTTGACAAGTTTTCAACAGCATCTCTTGTTACACGTCTGACAAATGATATTACCAATACTCAGATGGCTTTTATGATGCTCATAAGAATGGCTTTCAGAGCACCTGTTATGCTGGTGGGTGCTGTTATTATGGCTGTAAGGGTAAAGCCTGATTTATCAACTATTTTCCTTATTTCCGTGCCGTTTTTAGCACTTGCTCTTGTTCTGATTATGACAAAGGCACACCCAAGATTCAGAAGTATGCTTGATAAATACGACAGAATGAATGCCGATGTTCAGGAAAATCTTATCGGAATCCGTGCGGTAAAGGCATTTGTAAGAGAAGACTACGAAAAGGAAGAATTCAGAAAGAGTGCTGAGGGAGTAAGAAAGGCTCAGGTTTTTGCTGAAAAGCTGATTATTCTTAACGGCCCGATTATGCAGCTTACAATGTACGGAACAATACTTGCTATTTTGTGGTTCGGCGGGAATATGGTTATCGACAGAACTTTTGAAATAGGTAACCTTTCTGCATTTATCACTTACGCAACACAGATTCTTTCATCACTTATGATGGTTTCAATGCTCCTTATGATGTTTGTTATTTCAAGAGCATCAATCGGAAGAATTGTTGAGGTTCTCGACGAGGAAATCGACATTAAGGACGACGAAGCAGAAGATTTTGAAGTAATCGACGGAACAGTTGAATTCAAGGATGTTACATTCGGATATAACAAGACTGCTGAAGAACCTGTGCTTAAAAATGTGAATTTAAAGATAAATTCAGGCGAAACTATCGGTATTATTGGTGGTACAGGTTCTGCTAAGACAACTCTTGTTTCTATGATTTCAAGACTTTATGACGTTGACGGAGGCGAGGTTCTTGTCGGCGGAAGAAATGTCAAGGACTATAAGCTTGAAAAGCTCCGTGACAAGGTTGCGGTTGTTTTACAGAAGAACGTGCTTTTCTCAGGAACAATCAGGGATAACCTCAAGTGGGGTGATGCTGAGGCTACCGACGAGGAAATCGTTGAGGCTTGTAAGGCTGCTCAGGCTCACGACTTTATTATGAGCTTTCCTGACCAGTATGAAACTGATTTGGGACAGGGCGGCGTTAATGTTTCAGGCGGACAGAAGCAGAGACTTTGTATTGCAAGAGCACTTCTCAAAAAGCCGAAGATTGTTATTCTTGACGACTCTACAAGTGCGGTTGATACTGCTACTGACGCAGCTATCAGAAAGGCTTTCAGAGAAAAGCTTGACGATACAACAACTATCATTATCGCACAGAGAATTACATCAGTTATGGACAGCGACAGAATTGTTGTTCTTGAAGACGGAAAAATCGACGGCGTGGGTACTCACGACGAGCTCATGAAAAATAATGAGATTTACCGAGAGGTTTATTTATCACAGCAGAAAGGAAGTGAGCTCTGATGGCAGAAGAAAAATCAAGACCTTTGCCTAAGGGCGGTCCCGGAAACCGTGGTGGAGGCAGACCTGCAGAAAAGCCGGTAAATATGGGTAAAACCGTAATGAGAGTTTTAAGCTATATGAAGAGCTTTAAAATCTTTCTTGTGCTGGTGGTATTCTTTATTGTGATGTCGGCACTTGCCGGTGTTATCGGTACGGCATTTTTAAAGAAGATTACCGACGATTATCTTGAGCCTATGGTGAAGTTTAAAGACCGTTCACTTATAGGTCCTTTCAAGGAAACCCTTATCTATATGGGAATTGTTTATCTTTGCGGTGCGATTTCCACATATCTCTATCAGAGAATTATGATGAAAGTTTCAACAAGCACTCTTTGTAAAATCAGAGTTGAGCTTTTTGAAAAAATGGAATCTCTTCCAATCAGATTTTTTGATACACACACTCACGGCGAAATTATGAGCCGTTACACAAACGACGTTGACGCTCTGAGAGAAATGCTTTCAAACGCTTTTGCAAACTTTATTTCTCAGGGAATTACAATCGTTTCAATCTTTATAATGATGTGTGTTTACAGCTGGCAGCTTACTCTTATTGTTATTGCAATGCTTTTTGTAATTCTGAGAGTTACCGGTTTTATCGCAGGAAGAAGCGGTAAGTTCTTTATGCGACAGCAAAAAGCTATCGGCGAAATCAACGGCTACATCGAAGAAATGATTGAGGGAACAAGAGTAGTCAAGGTTTTCTGTCACGAGGACGAGGCAAATGAGGAATTCAGTGTTCTCAATGAAAATCTCTGTCACGTTGCAACAAACGCAAACACCTTTGCAAACATCTTAGGCCCTGTTTCAAACAACTTAAACTACATTCTTTATGCAATTATCGCTATTGCAGGTGGACTTCTTGCAAACAACGGCACTCTCACTGTCGGTACAATCATCGCATTTCTGACCTATACAAGGAATTTCTCAATGCCTATTGCTCACATCACACAGCAGTTCAACTCAGTGCTTACTGCTCTTGCGGGCGCTGAAAGGATTTTCTCGATTATCGACGAAGAGCCTGAACAGGACGAGGGATATGTTACACTTGTTCCTGCTATAAGAAACGAAAAGGGCGAGCTTTGTGAAGCGACCGAAAGAACAGGTCTCTGGGCTTGGAAGCACCCTCACCAGTCAACAGGTGAAATCACCTACACTCAGGTAAGAGGTCAGGTGGAATTTGACGACGTATATTTCGGATATGTGCCTGAAAAGACAGTTTTAAACGGAATTACACTTTATGCTAAGCCGGGACAGAAGATTGCTTTTGTAGGCTCAACAGGTGCGGGAAAAACAACAATCACAAACCTGATAAACAGATTTTACGATGTTCCTGACGGAAAAATCCGCTATGACGGAATTAACATCAATAAGATTAAAAAGAGCGATTTGAGACGTTCAATGTCAATGGTTTTGCAGGACACACATCTCTTTACGGGAACTGTTATGGACAATATCCGCTTCGGAAAGCTTGACGCTACCGAGGAGGAAATTATTGCGGCAGCAAAGCTTGCAAACGCTGACAGCTTCATCAAGCATCTTCCACACGGATACAATACAATGCTGACAGGCGACGGTGGAAACCTTTCACAGGGACAAAGACAGCTTCTTGCAATAGCCAGAGCGGCTGTTGCTGACCCGCCTGTACTCATTCTTGACGAGGCGACTTCATCAATCGACACCAGAACAGAAGCTCTTATCGAAAAAGGTATGGATTCGCTTATGGAGGGCAGAACGGTATTTGTTATTGCTCACAGACTTTCAACGGTAAGAAATTCAAACGCTATTATGGTGCTTGAATACGGAAAAATTATTGAGCGTGGTGACCACGATGAGCTTATTGCTCAGAAGGGCAAGTATTACCAGCTCTACACAGGAATGTTTGAGCTTTCATAATATAATGAGTAATTAAAGCGTACGGAAAATCCGTACGCTTTTTAATTATATAAAAGTTCAGTCTGTCTTTTCAAAGGCGGTATGAGAGAGCAGTTGCATTTTATAGTAAAATATGTTATACTAATCTATTAAGGAACAAACTTTAAGGAGTGTGATTATTTGGAAAAGCTATTTGTGTTTGATTCAACTCTCCGTGACGGCGCTCAGGGCGAAAGCGTTAATTTTTCGGTGATTGATAAAATAAATATCGTCAAGGCTCTTGATGATTTCGGTGTTCATTACATCGAAGCAGGAAATCCTTTTTCTAACCCGAAGGACGTTGAGTTTTTTGAAAAGATGAAGGAAGTTACCCTTAAAAATTCAAAGATTGTTGCCTTTGGCTCTACAAGAAGAGCCGGCGTTGACGTTGCTGACGACAAAAGCGTACAGATGATGGCAAATGTGAGCGTTGATACAGTTGCTATTTTCGGAAAGAGCTGGGATTTGCACGTTGACGAAATTTTAAGAACTTCGAGAGAAGAAAACATTGCTATGATTACCGATACAATCAAGTATCTCAAAGACAGCGGAAAGACCGTTTTCTTTTACGCTGAACACTTCTTTGACGGCTGTAAGAATAATGAGGAATACGCTTTTGAGGTTATTAAATCTGCTGAAAAAGCAGGTGCTGAGTATGTAATTCTTTGCGATACAAACGGCGGAAGCTTTCCTGACGAGGTGGCTGAATTTACAAAAAAGGCGAGAGAAGTGCTTTCTGTCGGCATAGGTATCCACTGTCACAATGATACCGGCTGTGCTGTTGCAAATACTATTTCTGCAGTAAAATCAGGTGCGACACAGGTTCACGGAACCTTTACCGGAATAGGCGAGCGTTGCGGAAACACCTGTCTTGCAACACTTATTCCTAATTTGCAGCTTAAAATGGGTTATGAAATTGTTCCTGAGGAAAATATGAAAAACCTTACGGAATGTGCTAAATGTATTTCTGAAATTTCAAACCTTACTATCGGGGATAATCTTCCTTATATCGGAAAATCTGCTTTTTCACACAAGGGCGGAATGCACATCGACGGAGTTGTTAAGCTCAATAAATCCTTTGAGCATATTTCTCCTGAAAGTGTGGGTAACCAAAGACAGTTTTTACTCAGCGAAATGAGCGGTAAAACTGCTGTGCTTTCAAAGGTTAATAAGTTTGCACCTCAGATTACTAAGGATTCACCTGAGCTTGTGGATATTATTGAAATGCTTAAAATGCAGGAACAGAAAGGCTATCAGTATGAGGCTGCTGCTGCATCATTTGAGCTTCTTGTAAAGAAATTCTTAGGACAGTTTACACCTTATTTTGAAATCATCTATTTCAAGATTATCTGCGAGCAGGACAGCTCTGTTGATACACCTGCCTGTGGTCTGGTTAAAATCAGAGTGGGAAATGAATATAAGATTTCAGCAGGAGAGGGTAACGGTCCTGTGAATGCACTTGACTCTGCTCTGAGAAAGGCTCTTGTGGAATTTTATCCTGACCTCGAGGGCTTCTTCCTTATAGACTATAAGGTTAGAGTTGTGGATACAACCTCTGCTACTGCGGCGGCAGTTAGAGTTCTGATTGAGTCAACCGACAAGGACAGCGTCTGGACAACTGTCGGCTCATCAACCGACATTCTCAATGCTTCTGTAAAGGCTCTTACAGACAGTATTGAATATAAACTGTTTAAAATGGGTGTAATGCCTATTGCGAAGGAGTAATATGCTTAGAAAAATTCTGTGTGTTTGTTTTTGCCTTGTGATGATGTGCGGGTGTAGTGAAAGCTATGGCACTCAGATTCACGAAGGCGACAGCAATACAAATCAGACTACTGATGATAACGGGGAATTTGAGGTTTCAAAGGATATAGGAAAGGGCTATAAGCTCTTTGACAACAGCAGGGTGGTTTCGGCATACAAAAGTTGTGATGACAGCGGTCTTTCTGATTTTGAAAGGGATATTTACGACGAAGCTAAAAAGATTCTTGACGAAATCAAAGTCACTGCCACAAGCGATTACGAAATCGAGCTTGCTGTTCACGATTATATTGTAGGAAGCTCAACTTATGACAGAGATGCTATTTCTGCTTTGGAAAAGCCAAAGAAAAACAGCGAAAACCCATATGGTATACTGATAAACAAGACAGGCATATGCCTTGGATATACAACAACCTTTCAGCTGTTTATGGATATGGCAGAAATTCCTTGCAAAACCATTTACGCCGAAGATGATGACGGTGATGAACACGCGTGGAATCAGGTGGAGATTGACGGTAAATGGTATTATGTAGACTGTACATGGGATGACCCTGTGCCTGAAGAAAAGGACAGACCGCCTTTTCACGAGTTTTTCAATGTTACTGAGGACTATATGTGGAAATCGGGTCATCGATGGGACAGGGATAAATGCGAGGAAAGCAACAGCTTTAAAAACAGCTACCTCTATAAAGAAGCAGTGGAAATTTACTCGTGGGACGATATCAGGGACGTTATGAAGCAGGCTGTTGATAACGGCAAGGGAGATGTTTCGGTTGTTGCTGACAAGAGCTTTGACGGGTATGATGAGGTTATGACCGGTGGCGGAAAAATTTTTGAGCTTGAAACTGTTATCAATTACAAATCACAAAAATATTTGCTTTATGTAGCTTACTAAAAAAACAACCACTTTTGACAAGGAATCAAAAGTGGTTTTTAGTTTTATTTAGGTCTTTTTATGTTTGGATTGTTCGGCTTTTTTCTTTTGACCGTAGTCTTTGATGTTGACTTTGACTGCTGACGTGGTCTTTGTGTCTGCTGTGACTGACGTGGCTTGGAACTTGTGGATTGCTGTGTTCTCTGAGCACGGCGTCTTGCTTTTTTCTGCTTTTCTTTGCGAGACTGAATTACTGCAAAGGCAACTATCACGATAAGAAGCCCTGCGATAACAAAAGTTAGTATAAGTAAAACAGGTAAAAGCTTTTCAAAAATATTGTCATCCTTAGGACTCTTGTTTGTGACGGTAGTTTTAGTAGTTGAAGGTGTATTTGTCTGGAAAATATTCATTGTTTCCTCTGGGTCTTCTTCCTCAGGTTTTTCAGAAACAACAGGCTTTTCCTCAGGATTTATCGGAATGATTTCACCGTCAGCGTGACGGACAACATTGATTGTATAAACTGTTTCCTCGCCGTTTTCAGCAGTGATTTTGATAGTTCTTACGTTGTCGCCTTTGTTGAGATTAACTTTACCCTTATAGATTTTAGGCGAAGTTCCGTCAATTCCCTCAATATCACTGAAGCCGCCTGCAAAGTGAATTGTAGACTTGACGCTTCTCATCTGACCGGAAATTTCAATATCCAGAACGTCATTGGCAACATCAACCTTATAGTTTGTAACGTCAGGTGAAAATGCCGGTGAAAGTGTTCCCTTAGAAACCTCAAGAGCCTTCATCTTTGAATCGGAATCAAGTCCGCTGTCTGCACCGATTTTTATCTCGCTTTCAGCAGTAGGGCTTCCGATATTTTCTCCGGCAAAATTAAGAATAGACGTATTTTCAACTGAAAGTTTAGCTGAGCCCTGCTTTTTTGCAACAAAAACCAAATCAATTTTCACAACAGGAGCATCTCCGGCCATTTTGAAAATCTCAATGCTTCCGCCTGAACCCTGAGTTGGCGAATCCTCGTGGATTTCCATAATTTCAGGGTCGTATTTAACAACACAACTTGCACTGTCTACGTCCATATTTACGGTAGAAAATTCAATAGTAACGTTAATTCTCTCGCCGACGCCTGCGTTTTTAGGGCTAATCTGCAAGTCACAGCTACCCTGTGCACAAGCCATAACACATCCGAGGCAGGTTACAAGCAAGGTTGTAACACAAAGAGAAAAAATCCTTTTGATTATTCTTTTCATAAAAAATCCTTTCATAGTCAGATTTTAAAACACACTGATATTATATAACATATTTCATTTTAAGTCAACAGCAGTAAATCTATGGGTTTTAAGTGAAAACTACAACTCGATAATGCTATACAAAATAATGGAATATTTTCCTGAAATTTACAATATTTCTCATCAAAGGACATAATTTATTAATGCTGATAGAATATAATAAATCTTGTCACAATGGGTGGCTCCAATAGGGGCTGCTTTTTTTGTGCCAAACCCTAACGGTTTGACCGACCTCGCCTGTTTTTTCATTTGCGAGGGGCAATGCTTTTGAGTGACGGCGTGGGAGCGCCTCTCTGGCGTTCGGCTTAAATAGTTATGACAAAGAGTGGGAATTTTTCCTGCTCTTTTTTTGTTGCCTGCCAAAGTATAAAAGTTTCGTCCACCTTTTTAAAAGTGGTAGGTTTCCAAAGGGCAACGCCCTGGGTCGCCCGTCGCAACGGGCGAAATCTCCTTTACATCATAAGCGTTTTTTTTGAGGGGTATCGACTTGCGTGCGTAAGCACGCCACAAAAAGTCAATTTTGCGACATACTCTGCGACGGAAAAATGTCAATATAAAAGAGCAGGATTTTTCCTGCTCTTAATTGTCCATTGTGTCAGCTTGTCATTTTTGGTGCTTCGCCATTAGGGTTTGGCTTGTCTGAAGCCTTGATAACTCTCACTTCATTTCTGAAGCCTGCAATAATTGAATCGTCCTTAACGCCCAGCTTGTAGTTATCAATATTGAATTTCTTATCAAAAATCTTGATGTTAAGAGGAATTGCCTGAACCATTCCCTTGTTGTCGCCGTCAAGCATAGGCCCCGGTGAACAGCATAGCACAAGGTCGTTAATGTCCTGCTTCGGAACCTCTCTCAGTGAAAATACAAGGTGTCTGAAAACAACAACCTTTCTTGTGAATGAGCCTTCTGAAACGTGAACTATCTTTTTCTGGGTTGATTCCCAAACAAAGATTACGCCCTTGTTTCCCGTCTGGTTTACGCACCAGCAAAGCACCAGTGTTCCCTGAACGAACACGCCCACATTACAGATGTCGCTTTTAAGTCCTGTTTTCCAATAAGGAGCGATATCCTCAAAGGTGACAGGGTAAGTTTTTCCGTCAATTTCAATGTCGATAATTGAGCTACCGTCGTCTTTTCTGGAAACCTTTATTTTATTAATAACAGGAATTTCCTGAATGTTTTCTTCATTTGCCATAAAATTTACTCCTTACTTGATTTTCATAGAAATATCAAATGCCTTAACTGAATGTGTAAGTGCGCCCATCGAAATAATATCAACGCCTGTTTCGGCAATATTTCTGATAGTTTCGCTTGTTACATTTCCCGAAGCCTCAAGCTTTGCTCTTCCGTTTGCAATCTTGACAGCCTCAGCCATTTCCTCGCAGGACATATTATCCAGCATAATAATTTCACAGCCCACTTCAAGTGCCTCGTTAAGCTGAGTCAGATTCTGAACTTCAACCTCGATTTTAACTGTGTGTCCCATTTTTTCTCTGAGGGCATTAACTGCATTTGTGATTGTGCCGTAAGCGTCGAGGTGAGTATCCTTGAGCATAGCGCAGTCAGAAAGGTTATATCTGTGGTTTTTGCCACCGCCAACTGTTACTGCATATTTCTGCAACACTCTCAGTCCCGGAAGTGTCTTTCTTGTTTCTGCGATAGAAGCCTTTGTACCTTCAATGAGTTTTACGCACTTGTTGGTAGCTGTTGCAATACCTGACATGTGCTGAACAAGGTTAAGGGCAGTTCTTTCACCCTTTAAAAGTGCTCTTGTCTTTGCTGTGATTTCAGCAATAACATCGCCTTTCTTGACAGCTTCTCCGTCCTTGATGAAAACCTTACACTCTGCATTTTCATCAAGAAGCTTGAAAACTCTCATAGCAACATCAATTCCACAAAGAACACCCTCGTCCTTTGAAACATACTTTGCAGTAGAAACTCTCTCGTCGTCAACAAGATAATCTGTTGTAACGTCGATATAGTTGATGTCCTCAAGCAAAGCAGCCTTTATAATATCGTCAATCTGAAACTGCATCAAAACCATTTTAACATAGTCCTTTCTATTTTTTAATTACAGGGTCAATAACAAACCATAAAATTCTGTAAATCAAAGCTCCTGTCGAAACTATTGCTCCCGCAGAAAATACTTCGGGATTTATAATACTGAGTATTACATAAACAAGCATCGGAAAAAACACTACTGAGAAAAACAACTCGTATGGTGCACAGAAAATCTCTTTATCCTCTTCACGCCTGACGCAAAGAAGCTTTTCATAGCCTACATAGACAAATCCCGAAAACAGCGATAAAAACAAATATAGCAGGGAAGTTATATGAGCTATACGTCCCAGCACAACAAAAAGTGAGAAGTAAATCATTCCCAGAATAAAAGCTATGGAAAGCTTCGGTTTAATATTCATTTTTAGTCACAATCTCCGCATTTTCAGAAACAATCCTGTTAGCCTCGCTGAGAACTATGTAAGCCACAGTTGCAAGGCTCTTTGTTTCAACGTAATTCTGATTCTTAATGAAATTACCCTTTTCGAGCATTTCCTTTATTTCGGAAACTTTTTTCAGACCTGAAGGGATTTCCTTGACATTAGGCATAACAAAATAAGCATTCTGCATAATCTTACGGATTTCTGTCTTTGTTCCGACAGGAACTTCTTCAGTACCGTCATTATTCCCGAAATCGTAGCTTTCAAAGGTATTATCGTTTCTGTCGATAACTCTGTTGATTTCCAGAGCTGCACGTCTTGAAAATACTAGTCCCTCAAGGAGAGAGTTACTTGCAAGTCGGTTGTTTCCGTGAACACCCGTATGAGAACATTCACCGCAGGCATAAAGCTTGTCAACAGTAGTTTTTCCAAGAGTATTTACGTCAATTCCGCCCATAAGGTAGTGGTGACAAGGGAAGATAGGAATAAGGTCCTTTGTCATATCAAAGCCGGCGTCAAGAAGATTTTTATAAATCATAGGGAAGCGGTTTTTAATAAATTCGCTATCCTTATGAGAAATATCCAGATAAAAATCTGTACTATTGGTTTTCTGGCTTTCAAATATAATTGAGTGTGAAACCACATCTCGTGGTGCAAGCTCAAGTCTTTTATCGTAGTTATGCATAAATCTTTCCTTGTGGCAGTTTTTAAGATAAGCACCTTCGCCTCGTACTGCTTCGGAAATAAGGAAGCATTCTCTTGAATTTCTGTCATTGAATGCTGTAGGGTGAAACTGTATATAGCTTAAATTCTTGATTTTTGCACCCATATTATACGCAAAAGCAATTCCGTCACCTGTTGCAATAGCTGAGTTTGTAGTATACTGATAAACTCTGCCTATACCACCTGTGCACATAACAGCGTAATGGCTGTTATAAACGCTGATTTCTTCGTTTTTGATAATCTCAAATGAAAATCCTGTTTTTGTCTTTTTAACGTCGCTGATAAGTCCGTTTTCTAAAATATCAACATTTTTAAGTGTCTTTACATAAGCAATAAGCTTGGTAAGAATTTCAAAACCGGTAGCGTCCTTGTGATGATAAATTCTGTGTCTGCCGTGGCCACCTTCAAGAGTCCTGTGATAGCTTCCGTCAGCATTCCTGTCAAATTCGACACCAAGCTCAATAATTTTTCCGATATCCTTTTCGGCTTCGTTTACAAGGATTTCCGTAGAGATAGGGTCGTTTTCAAAACCGCCTGCCACGAAGGTGTCTTCCTTATGAATCTTAGGGGAGTCGTTTTCGCTGTTATAAACTCCGGCAATTCCGCCCTGAGCAAGTGCTGTATTACAAAGAGTAAGCTCTTTCTTTGAAACCACCAGCACCTTTAGGTCGCTTGCAAGATTTATAGCACAGTAAAGCCCTGCGATTCCGCTTCCTGCTATAATAACGTCATAGTTTTTCATTATATCACAAACCTTTAGCTAATATACTGTCTGAAAATGTATAAACTTATTTAATTATATCACAAACAAGAGTTTTTTTCTACATATATTCACCCAATAATGTAAATTTTGTGTGAAAACGGCAAAAACCGACAAAGCAAAAACTACTCTGTCGGTGAATTTTTCTGAAGATTTTTATAATATGCTACTGCAAGTCTGTCGCAACGCTCGTTTTCTTCGTGTCCGGCATGGCCTTTTATCCACACAAACTCAACCTTGTGCTTTTCAAGAAGCAGAAGAAGCTTTTCCCACAGGTCAACATTAAGAGCGGGTTTTTTATCGGACTTAATCCAGCCTTTCTGCTTCCAGCCGTAAACCCAGCCCTTTGTAATTGAGTCGATAACGTACTTGCTGTCGCTTGTAAGAGTGACCTCACAAGGCTCTTTTAAAGCAGAAAGTCCTTCGATAACTGCCGTAAGCTCCATACGGTTGTTGGTGGTCATATCTTCGCCACCCGAAAGCTCTTTTTCAACATTCCCGAAGCGGAGGATTGCGCCCCAGCCACCTGCACCGGGGTTACCCGAGCAGGCACCGTCGGTATATATATAAACGTGTTTCATAAGTCATCGTATCCTTTACAAACGTACTGAGAATATTATAAATTATTTTTTGCTTTTTTGCAATACCCATTATTAAAAGCATCGGAGCTTTAATATAAAATAAAACCCACTACCCTTAAGGTAGGTAGTTATATAGAAGTATATTATATGAATTTATCGGGGCGAAACCTTTCTGAAGAAAGGTTGTCCCCCGAACCCCCTTCCAAAGACTTTAATATAAAAATACCTATCCCCCGCACAGCGGGGGATAGGTATTTTAAATACTGAAGTTTTAGGAAAGGAGTTTGAGGAAAAAACCCTTTTTCAAAAGGGTTTTTCTCAATAAGTCCGTATAATACTTCTTTATGACCACTCATCTTAAGATAGTGGGTTATTTTTGCATTGTGAATTGCTTAGAGGTCAACCTTCTTGCCTTCTGCGATGTCGTTTACAACGTAGTAAGCAACGCTTTCGTCAGGCTTAACATAAACCTGAACCTTTTTAATCATAGCCTTGTTTCCGTCAGCCTTCCAAGCCTTCTTAACCTTTTCAACAACATCTGCCATATTGAAGCTGTTTCCGCCGAATTCAACGTAAACCTCTTCCTTAACAACCTTTGCAGCTGCCTTCTTTGCAGTAGATGCAACCTTCTTTGCAGCAGGCTTTGCCTTTTCTGCAACCTTTTCAACTGCAGGCTTTGCCTTTTCTGCAACCTTTTCAACTGCAGGCTTTGCCTTTTCAGCTACCTTCTTTGCTGTTTCAGTAGTCTTCTTAGCTGTTTTCTTAGCTGTTTCCTTTACCTTTTCGACTGTTTCTTTCTTAGCTGCCATTTTTAAAAATTCCTTTCAAAATTTACTTAATACGTTCCTTCAGAGTTTTACCTGCCTTAAACACAGGAACCTTCTTTGCAGGAACAACAACAGACTTTTTGGTCTGTGGATTGATAACTGTTTTTTCTGCTCTCTCACGAATGTCAAATACGCCAAAATGAGATACAGAAACTTTTTCGCCCTTTTCGAGAGCTTCTGAAATTGTTTCAAAAACGTCTGTAATGTACTTTTCAGCATCTTTTCTCTTGTAGCCCTTGTCTGCCAATGCGCTGATAAGCTCTGCCTTTGTCATAAAAACCATCCTTTCTGTTGGGAGACCAATAATTTCAGCATAAATCAAACAATGAGCTTGTCCTCA
Organism: Ruminococcus sp.; assembly: GCA_015066705.1. Classification (GTDB taxonomy): domain Bacteria; phylum Bacillota; class Clostridia; order Oscillospirales; family Ruminococcaceae; genus JAAZZIT01. The sequence continues at coordinate 83,356 of SVNV01000004.1, read as the reverse complement.
TTATCTGATTTTTTACGGTGCGAAACATCGCACATCATGCCTATATTATAGTCTTTTACGCAAAAAAAGTCAAACTTTTTTGAGAAAAAATCAAGAAATTATTAAATGTTTGTGCAAACTTACAATCAATAATTTGATAAATGCCCTGTTTTTGGGGAATATTAACCCAAGAGGGACTTTTTACAAGCGACAAATTCCCCTATAATCCGACGTTTAGAGAGCTTTTTGGTTTTGGCTTTTATGAGTTTTTGTGATGATTATTTTTAGTTTATGCCGGAATTTTGTTTTTATAAATCCGAGAGTTGCAAAAGATTTAGGAATATGATAAACTAAGAGCTATGATAGATAGGAGTGATTCTTTATGAAGCTGCTTTTTGTAGGTGACGTAGTGGGAAAATCAGGCTGTGATTTTCTCAAGGATAAAATCAGCGCAATAAAAAAGGAATACGGTATTGACTTTCTTGTTGTGAATGGTGAAAATTCCGCACAGGGAAACGGTATCACAAGAAAGAGTCTTGAAATGCTCATTTCGGCTGGTGCTGATGTTGTCACAACGGGAAATCACTGTTTCAAAAGACGTGAATCGGTTGACATTTTTGATGAATTTGATTACCTCACAAGACCTGTGAATTACCCTGAGGGAGTATGCGGTCACGGGGTTTGTGAGCTTGATATGGGAGCATATAAAATAGCTGTTGTAAATCTTCAGGGGGTTGTTTACATGGACAGCCTTGATAATCCTTTTGAGGCTATGGACAAGGTGCTTTCAGAGCTTGATACAGAGAATATTTTTGTGGATTTTCACGCTGAGGCAACTGCTGAGAAAAAGGCTATGGGTCATTACCTTGCAGGACGTGTAACTGCACTTTTAGGCACTCACACTCACGTTCAGACAAGCGACGAAATAATTCTTTCGGGACATACTGCATACATCACCGACGTGGGAATGACAGGGCCGGAGCTTTCTGTGTTGGGAGTTGACATTGAGCCTGCTGTTAATAAGCAGAGATTTCACTACCCTGTGCAGTTCAAGGAAAGCGAAAGTCCTTGCTTCCTGAATGGCGTTGTAATAGACTTTGATGAAAAATTGGGCAAAGCTAACAAAATAGAGAGAATAATTGTAAGATAATAAACAAAGTTTTTTCAAGGGTATTGCACTTGATAATGTGTTTTGGTATAATAAATTTCAATAAAAGAGCAGATTTCCTAACGAACGAGTATGATTGAGGTTTGAATTCAGGAAGGTGATTTTATGGAAATTTTAAAGGTTTCATCAAGGTCGGTACCAAACTCGGTTGCTGGTGCAATTTCAGGAGTAATAAGAGACAGCGGGGCTGTTGAGGTTCAGGCTGTGGGGGCGGGTGCCGCAAATCAGGCAATCAAGGCTGTGGCTATTGCAAGAGGTTATCTTGCGCCACTTGGAATTGATATGATTTGTATTCCGGCATTTGCCAATGTTCAGATTGACGGTGACGAAAGAACAGCAATCAAGCTTATCTGTGAGCAGAGATAAAAATAATAACAAGAGAGCAGGAATTTATCCTGCTCTTTTTTGTTTATAATCTTTCTGCTGACTACGAGAGGATTACATACATTGTCTGTTCGTCGGGCTCTGTGATTGCGTCATATTCAGCCTGAGAAAGTGAAACGATAGTGTTTACGGTATCACTTTTTACAAGATTTCCTGCAAGCTGTTTTTCGATTTCCTCCGCAACTTTTTCTGAGGCGATGTTTTGGATTTGTCCCTCAAAGGAAGCGATTGCCTCTTCAATCTGAAGGAGAAGCTGTTGGCCGATTTCGGCAGGGAGGCAGTCCTCGTTTGGATTTCCTACAACATCTATCTCGCCTCCTGTAAAAATTATGCAGGTGTTGTTGTCGGAATTTACAGCCTTGAGTGTGAGCTTCAACGGGCCTGAAACAGCGGTGAAATCGCTTGTGACAGTAAAGGCGAGCTTTACTGTTTCGTTATCGCTTGTCAGCGGAAGAGTCTGTACGGCAAGGGTGTCTGCAGAGTTTCTGCCCTCCATTACAAAGCCAAACTGAGAAAGGTCATAGCCGTTATAGAATCGGTCAGCTTCTATAATTATTGAGTCGGCGTTGTTTTCTCCTGTACGCACAAGTGAACGAATAGGCGAGGTAATGAGGTCCTTGTCTTTGATTTTAAGAGTTTTGATAATTATCATTCCTTTTTTAAAAATTTCCGTTCCATATATAGTCAGAAAACAGCATTTTGTTGCACAGTACCATGCAACTTTTTTGAAAAAAGTTTTTAACTTTGTAGGGATAGACAAATCTGATGTGGTAAATTTATAGGAACTTCACAATTCAAACCCTGACGGTTTGACCGTCCTCGCCTGCTTTTTCAGTGGCGAGTAAGGGAATTTTCCAGTGACGGTGGTTATCGGCTCGCATAAGGCTCGCCTTAATAATCCTCTTTGCGTAAGCAAAGGGGATTTGCTGTTCGCTCCTCAGCTCCACAAGCCTTTTGAAAAAGGCTTGACCTAAAACTTTTATACAGTATTTAAGAAAACTCGCAAGTTTAAATTTCGTAATTTTGCATAAAATAACATTGGATTTTTATTTAAAACTGCACTATGGACAAATGGTGCTTTTGTGTGTATACTTTATGTAGTCTGTTTTTAAGAGGTATTTTTATGAAAAAAACTAAAACTGAAAATACACGTTCTTCGGGTATTATTATGCATATTTCAAGTCTGCCTGATAACTACGGCATCGGCAGAATGGGTAAATCGGCGTATAATTTTGTTGACTGGCTTTCTCTTGCGGGTCAGAAAATATGGCAGATTCTGCCTCTTTCGCCTACAAGCTTCGGGGACTCGCCTTATCAGAGCTTTTCTGTAAATGCAGGAAATCCGTATTTTATTGACCTCGAGCTTCTGACAGAGGAAAAGCTTCTCAAAAAGTCGGATTATTCCGGACTTGACTGGGGTGAAAGTGAAACAGAGGTTGACTACGAAAAGATTTTCAATAACACTTTCGGGGTGCTTAAAACTGCATACAGAAATTTTATCGGAAAAGGCAGAGGTATTGACGGATTTGAAGCCTTCAAGGAGAAGAATCCTTGGGTGAAATCCTACGGACTTTTTATGGCACTCAAAACTGAGCATAACGGTGCTTCGTGGGATTTGTGGGAAAAGGATTTGGTTTTCAGAAAGGAAAGTGCTTTGAAGGAAGCGGAAAAGCGACTTTCTGAGGAAATTGATTTTTACGCATTTCTGCAGTATAAATTTTATGAGCAGTGGGGAAATCTCAAGGCTTATGCCAATGAAAAAGGCATAAAAATTATTGGTGATATTCCGATTTATGTGGCATACGACAGCGTAGAAGTGTGGGAACAGCCTGAGCTTTTTTATCTTGATGAGGATAAAAAGCCTGTTGAGGTTGCAGGTTGTCCGCCGGACTGCTTTTCACCGACCGGTCAGCTTTGGGGAAATCCACTTTACAACTGGGATTATCACAAGCAGACAGGCTATAAATTCTGGATTGACAGAATTTCTGCCGCAAGCAAGCTTTACGACACAATAAGAATTGACCACTTCAGAGGCTTTGACAGCTACTATTCGATTCCTTATGGAAACAAGGACGCTGTTGTGGGTAAATGGAACAAGGGTGTCGGAATTGAGCTTTTCAAGGTGGTAAATGCTGAGCTTGGAAACATTGATATTATTGCTGAGGATTTGGGATTTATCACAAAGTCCGTTGAAAGACTTCTTAAAAAGAGTGGATATCCGGGAATGAAGGTTCTGGAATTTGGTTTTGAGCCTGACGGAAAGAGCGTATATATTCCGCATAATTTCAAGAGCTCGAACTGTGTCTGCTATACGGGAACTCACGACAACGACACGGCTTACGGTTGGGCGATGAGCCTTAAAGGTGACGAGCTGAAATATGCCAAGGAATATCTTGGCGTAAAGAGCAAAAAAGCTATTCCTGACGGGTTAATCAGACTTGCTTGGTCGAGTATCGCTGACAGAGCTATTGCTCAGATGCAGGATATTCTGGGACTTGGCAGTGAGGCGAGAATGAATGTTCCGTCAACATTGGGAACTAACTGGAAATTCCGTGCTACAAAGGAAATGTTCACAGAAGAGCTTGCTGTAAAGTTAAAAACCCTTACGGAAATTTACAACAGAATATAGAAAAAAGCGTGCTTTTTGGCACGCTTTTTTTATGGGCTTTTTCAGGAAATATCAGTCTTTAAGAACTTTTTTGAAAAAATCCTCTGTTGAAACATATTCAGGACGGTTAAATCGATTAAGATTATAAAGACACTCGGGGTCTTTTGTGATGATGTTTAATTTTTCTTCAACGCCGAGGCTCGCCTTAAAGCCGTCGGATTTTACAATTCTCATTGATGGTTCACAGACAAAACCATAAGGATAAGAAAAAACGGTAGGAACAATTCTGCAGTTTTCTGAAAGATAACGCTGGGTTTTATTGAGGTCTGAAAGAAGGGCGTTTCTGTATTGCTCAAAGGTTTCGCCGTTTATAATCGAGCAGCCCTTTCTGACACCGCCTGTGCTGTGCATATCGTAGGTGTGGTTTGCGATTTCAACACGACAGCTTTCGTATAGGTTTACTATTTCCTCGCTTGACAGGTAAGGGTTAAGACCTGAGTTGTCGGAAATTTCGGTAAAGCTTCCCACAACCGAAACAGTAGCCTTGAAATCGTATTTTTCAAGAAGGGGAAGAACATATTCCAGATTGTCTGAAAAACCGTCGTCAAAGGTGAGAATTACCGGTTTTTTCGGAAGGGGAGTATCAATGTGGACATAGTCGATAAGCTCCTGAACAAAAATCGGTGTATAGCCTTTTTGTTTCAGATAGACAATATCCTTTTCAAGAGTGATGGGAGAGATTACATAATCGCACCACATATTTTCGTCACGGCTTACAGAGTGATACATAATAATCGGAACAGAAATTTTCTTTAAATCTGCCATTGTCTGTGTAGTTCTGATATAAAAATAATCTGCAATTAAAATGATGAATAACAGGACGGTTGTGCATAATAGACATATATAGGTTTTGTTTTTTGTGAGTTTTGCGTTTGACATTTTTAAAAACCTCGCTAAATTTATTCATTTTTATTAGTATATAGAAATAATTTGTAAAAATGCAAAAAAATCTCTGAAACCCCTTGAAAAAATTGTGCAAATGTGATACAATTATTTAAATTACAGATTATTTTCATATGAATTTTACCATACAGGAGGAGAAAAAAATGAAAAGTCTGCGTTCGAAAATACTTATAATGATTCTGGGGCTTTCTGTGATTATAGTTGGCGTACTGGGATTTATCGGTGTTTCATCTTCAAAATCAGCTGTTGAAAACACGCTGGAAAAAACACTTGCACCTATGGCTCAGCAGTCTGCTGAAACCATTGACGTTGTAATTGAAAGCCAGCAGGAAGCTTTGAGCTTTGTTGTCAGCAAACCCGATTTCATCACAGCTGATGATACTACAAAGCTTTCAATGATTGAGCAGGGCATCAGCGATTCTTACAGAAATGATTTTGCATTTTTTGATAAAAGCGATGCTATTGATGATTCAAATTATATTGACGTAATTGCAGAGAAAGCTATTAACAAAAAGAAGGCAACTGTATCTGATATTGTTACCAGTGATAAAAAGGTGGAGTATTCGATAGCTGTTCCTGTAATTTACGAAGAAGAAGTAATGGGTGCAGTTACTGTTACATATTCAGTTGACGCTCTTGTAGTTCATTTTAAGGAGTCTGACGTCGGCTCAACAGGTGAAGTTATTGTTATTGATGGTGAAGGTACAGTTGTTGCAAAAAGCGATAACTCAAAAACAAATCATTACAACGCTATCACTCTTGCAAAGAAGGATAAGGACTATAAAAAGGAAGCTGAATTTGTAAAGGAAGCTCTTAAAGAAAAGAGTGGTTTTGCTGACTATAAATCAAAGGACGGCAAAAAAATCGCAGCTTATAATAAAGTAGGAGCTATAAACGCTATACTTGTAGTTACTTGTGACAGAAATGAATATCTCTCAATCGCTGATGTCGGAGGTATAGGTATTCTTATTGCTGCAGTAATTCTTTTTGCGGCTGTTGTAATCATAAGTATTTTCTTTGCTAGAACAATTTCAACCCCTATTGTAAATACAACTCAGCGTCTGAGAGCACTTTCACAGGGTAACCTTTCTGACCCTGTTGATGTATGTTACTCAAAGGACGAACTTGGCGTACTTTCAAACTCACTGGAAGAAACCGTTGTTTCACTCAGACAGTACATCAATCTCATTACATTTGCTCTTACAAACATTTCTGAGGGTAACCTTGCTCACAGAGTTGACGGAACCTTCAAGGGTGACTTTATAAAAATTAAATCTACTTTCAACTCGATTCTTGAATCACTTTCCGATACATTTGCAAGCATCAATATCGCTGCTGAGCAGGTATCTTCTGGCGCAGTTCAGGTATCAAACAACGCACAGAGCCTTTCACAGGGTTCAACTCAGCAGGCAAGCTCAATCGAAGAGCTTTCAGCTACAATTACTGACGTTTCCAACCAGACAACCCAGAACGCTAAGTCTGCTAAGGAAGCTTATGTAATCGTTCAGAACAATACAGACGCTATCGCTGAATGTAACAAGGACATGGAAAAGATGCTTGCTGCTATGGGCGAAATCAGCGAATCCTCTGCTGAAATTTCAAAGATTATCAAGGTTATCGACGAAATCTCATTCCAGACAAATATCCTTGCTCTTAACGCTGCTGTTGAAGCTGCAAGAGAAGGTTCAAAGGGCTTTGGTGTAGTAGCTGACGAAGTAAGACGACTTGCTTCAAAGAGTGCTGAGGCTGCTAAGCAGACTGCTGCTCTTATCGAAAACTCAGCTGATGCTATCGCAAGAGGTTCTGACATCGCAGGTCAGACAGCCGGTTCACTTAACAAGATTGTTGAGGACTCACAGGAAATTCAGAAGCTCGTAAGAGATATTTCTGATGCTTCAGACCATCAGGCAGAAGCTATTGTTCAGATTAACACAGGTGTAGACCAGATTTCTGCGGTAGTTGCAAGCAATACTTCAACTGCTGTCGGCTCTGCTTCTGCAAGTGAAGAGCTTTCAAGCCAGTCACTTATCCTTAAGAATATGATTGCCCGCTTCAAGCTTTCAAAGGGCGGAAGCAACAAGTCTTCAAGCGGAGCAGGAATGTATGATTACGTTTCTGAAAGCTCAACTCCTTCAGGCGGATTCTCAAGCTTTGATTATCCTGATGATGAGCCTGATTCAATCTCAGGTTTTGCATATCCTGACGACCCTGATGATGGGCCTGCTCCTATGAGTTTTGCATATCCTGACGAGCCTGACGATGAGCCTGCTCCTATGAGTTTTGCTTATCCTGACGAGCCTGACGACGAGCCTGCTCCTATGAGCTTTGCTTATCCTGATGACCCTGACGATGAGGAAGAGGTTAAGATTATTCTCGATGATGATGAGGAATTCAATCCTGAATCAATCAACGACGAGGACGACAAATATTAATGATTAAAGGGCGAAATATTCGCCCTTTTTCAGACCTTTTTCAAATATTTTTGAAAGGATTTATGTTTTTATGAAAAGAAGAATTGGTATTTTGACAAGTGGTGGAGATTGCCCGGGACTTAACGCGACTATAAGAGGTGCGGCAAAGGCTTGTTATCAGCTTTTCGGGACGGACAATGTTGAAATTATCGGAATAAACGACGGGTATTCGGGACTTATTCACAACGAATGCAAGGAAATGAAGCCATCGGACTTTTCGGGAATTTTAACGAGAGGCGGAACTATTTTCGGGACAAAGAGAACTCCTTACAAAAAGATGCTTGTGATTGAAGAGGACAATATTGATAAGGTTAAGGCTATGAAGGAAACCTATAAAAAACAAAAGCTGGATTGCCTTCTGACACTTGGTGGAAACGGTACTCATAAGACTGCCAATCTTCTTTCACAGGAAGGTCTTAACGTAATCGGACTTCCTAAGACTATTGACAACGACATTTACGGAACAAGTGTTACTTTTGGTTTTCACACAGCAGTTGACATTGCAACTGACGTAATTGACAGGCTTCATTCTACAGCTGATTCCCACGACAGAATTATGGTTGTGGAAATTATGGGAAACAAGGCTGGCTGGCTCACACTTTATTCGGGTATTGCAGGCGGAGCGGATATGATTGTTCTTCCTGAAATTCCATTTGACATCGACAAGCTGGCTGAGGCTTGCGAAAAGAGAGCTAAAAACGGAAAGGCGTTTTCTATTATTGCTGTTGCTGAGGGTGCTTTTGATAAGGAAGAAGCCAAGCTCAAAAAGAAAGAACGTGCAAGACTTCGTGCTGAGCGTGGTGAGATTACTGCTTCAAACAGAATTGCCAAGGAAATCCAGGCAAAAACAGGAATGGAAACAAGAGTTTGCGTGCCTGGTCATATGCTCCGAGGTGGAAGCCCTTCGGCTTACGACAGAGTGCTTGCGACAAGATTTGGTGTGCGTGCTGCACAGCTTATCAAGGAAGAAAAATACGGATACACCGTTGCTTTGGTTAATGAAGATGTCACAGAAAACAAGCTCATTGATATTGCAGGAAAGCCAAAGCTTGTACCTGCTGACCATCAGCTTATCCTGACAGCTAAAGATGTAGGAATCTCCTTTGGCGATTAACCAGCGTTACGCTGGAACCTCCTCGCCTATTTATTCATTGGCGGTGGCGGAAAGTCTCGTGTGACGGCGGTTATCGGCTCACTTGACGCTCGCCTTACTAATTCACAGTTGAAAATTGACAATCCAGGTTTTGTCTGACGGCAACGGATTATAAAAATAAACCCACTATCTGTAAAAATGTAGTGGGTTTTGTTTTACTCTGCTGAGTATAAAACTTTTACCTTTGAAACAGAATTTTTGTGCTGTTTTCTGGTTGAAAAACAGTGGGAAATATGTTATAATCTATATGTATGAATTTTATTTTGAAATGAGGTTGTTTTTATGCTTACTGATATCGAAATTGCTCAGGCTGCGAAAATGAAAAAAATTCTTGAAATTGCAGATGAACTCGGTATTTCCGAGGAAGATGTTGAGCCTTACGGACATTACAAGGCTAAGCTTTCTGAAGCACTTTTCACAAAGCTTGCTGACAAGGAGGACGGAAAGCTCATTCTTGTTACTGCTATAAACCCTACACCTGCAGGTGAAGGAAAGACTACTATTTCTGTTGGTCTTGCTGAATCTATGGCTAAAATTGGCAAAAACGCTGTACTTGCACTCCGTGAGCCTTCACTTGGTCCTGTATTCGGAATCAAGGGTGGTGCTGCAGGTGGCGGATACGCACAGGTTGTACCTATGGAGGACATCAATCTTCATTTTACAGGGGATATGCACGCTATTACAGCTGCAAACAATCTTCTTTGTGCGCTCATTGACAATCACATTCAGCAGGGAAATGCTCTCGGCATTGACCAGAGAAGAATTATGTTCAAGAGATGTATGGACATGAACGACAGAAACCTGAGAAGCATTATTGTTGGTCTTGGTGGCAAGGTTAACGGTATGCCAAGAGAAGACGGTTTCCAGATTACTGTTGCCAGCGAAATTATGGCTATCCTTTGTCTTGCGTCTGACCTTGCTGATTTGAAGGCAAGACTTGAAAGAATTTTTGTAGGCTACACCTACGAAGGAAAGCCTGTTTATGCTAAGGATTTGGGTGGCTGTGGCGCTATGGTTGCGCTCCTTAAAGACGCTCTGAAGCCTAACCTTGTTCAGACGCTTGAAAACACACCTGCTATTATGCACGGCGGACCTTTTGCCAACATTGCTCACGGCTGTAACTCTGTAAGAGCGACAAAGCTTGCTTTGAAGCTCGGCGATTACACAATCACAGAGGCAGGTTTCGGCTCTGACCTTGGTGCTGAAAAGTTTATGGATATCAAGTGCAGATTTGCAGGACTCAAGCCAAACTGCGTAGTGCTTGTTGCAACTATCAGAGCGCTTAAATACAACGGTGGGGTTGCTAAGGCTGACCTTACAACTGAAAACGTTGAGGCTCTCAGAAAGGGTATTGTAAACCTTAAAACTCACATTGAAAATATGCAGAAATTCGGTGTTCCTGTTGTTGTTGCTATCAACAGATTCCACACAGATACTGATGCTGAAATTGCAGTTATCGGTGAGGTTTGTGAGGAAATGGGAGTTGAATACTCACTTGCTGAAATTTTTGCCAAGGGTGGCGAAGGCGGAACTGACCTTGCTCAGAAGGTAGTTAAGACTATTGAAGAAAAGCCTTCAAATTATGCACCACTTTACGACGAAAAGCTTCCAATCAAGGAAAAGCTTAATATTATTGCCAAGGAAATTTACAGAGCTGACGGTGTTATCTTTACTGCACAGGCTGAAAAGGCTATCAAGGAAATTACTGACCTTGGTTTCGGGGATATTCCTGTTTGTGTAGCTAAAACTCAGTACTCACTTTCAGATGACCCTGCAAAACTCGGCAAGCCTGAAAACTTTGAAATCACAGTCCGTGACGTAAAGCTTTCTGCTGGAGCTGGCTTTGTGGTAGCTTATACAGGTGACATTATGACAATGCCTGGACTTCCTAAGCTGCCTGCTGCAAACAAGATTGACTGCGACAACGAAGGAAACATTTCGGGACTCTTTTAAAATGATAAATCGGTTGCTGTTTTTTCGGCAGCCGATTTGAGTTTTTATTATAAGAGGTGACAACAAATGGAAAAAGAAAAGAAATTAAGCAAGATTAAAATTGCTGTTATCATATCTGTGGCAGTTGTATTTTTATGTGTGGCTGTATTTGTTCTGGTGCTGGTTTTAAAGCCGGGTTTCAGATACAAGGTTAAAAGCTTTTTTAACTCAGGAAAAAATGAGGTAGCGCTTACTGCTATGTCAGCTAAGGAGCTTGACACCGAAAAAGTGGAGGTTTCTGAGTTTATAAAATGGGAAAATGTTAGCTTTAATCAGTCTATGATGCTTGTAAACAATGAGCATACACTTGCTGACGATTATGAAGCTGACATCAGCGAATACAAAACCACGGGTGTTATGATGAACAGCTGTATGAGAGACGATTATTCTGATATGTCCCTTGACATTATTGATAAATTTGACAATACGCTTTATATTATGAGCAGTTATCGTACTGCTGAGGAGCAGGAGGAAATCTCCAAGGAGCAGGACGAGGAATCTGCTATGAAGGCAGGTGCGAGCGAACACCAGACAGGACTTGCTCTTGACGTATATATTACGGAGTTTGCAGGGGCAGGCTTTATTAACTGCGATGTAGGTCAGTGGGTAAACCAAAATTCCTGGAAATACGGATTTATAATCAGATACCCACAGTTTAAAGAGGACATTACGGGAATAAAATTTGAGCCGTGGCATATAAGATATGTGGGTTTTCCACACAGCGAGATAATTTACAACAATTCGCTTACTTTAGAGGAACACATAGCTGGTATGGAAATCGGCAAGTTTTATAAATTCGGAAAATACATTTACACCAGACAAAAAGGTGATGAGATTACTGTGCCGGCTGATTGCAAGAGCTATGTGGTTTCAGAGGACAACACGGGGTGCTTCATAATTACAGGAAAGAGGTAGCTTGATGAAACTTAAAAAGAACACCATAGTTTTGTTTTCGGTGGCTGTATTTACAGTGATTTTAAACATTGTCGCATGGACAAGTAAAGGCTTCTGCGACTTTTATGTGGAAAAGATTTTTCCTTTATGGATTAACACCTATTCACGCTTTACGTCGGTATTTCCTTTTTCGGTAGGGGAAATACTCATTATCATAGGACTTTTACTTGTTGTTTTTGGAACTGTCAGTTACGCTGTTCTTATCTATAAAAAAGAGGGAAAGCGTCTTTTTATCACTAAAATTTACGGAAAAACTGTTGCGTGGATAATGGTAAGTATTGCACTTATTCAGACACTTAACTGCTTTATTTTATATCACTGCACGAATTTCGGGGACAGGTATGGAATGGTTGCTGAGGAGCATACCGTTGACGACCTTGTGAAGCTTGGTGAGATTGTAACAGCCATTGCAAATGAGTATGCGGAAAAAGTCGAGCGTGATGACGAGGGCAGGTTTATTGCCGAAGATAATCTTGGTGACAGGGCTATTGAGGCTATGCAGAAGCTGGGAGAGGATTACCCTCAGTTAAAGGGCTTTTATCCTAATCCTAAGCCTGTGATGAACAGCTTTTTTATGAGCCAGCAGTATCTTATGGGGATTTATTTCCCTTTTACTCTTGAAGCAAATTACAACAAGGATATGTACAAGGTCAATCTTCCTGACACCCTTTGCCACGAGCTTGCACATCTGAAAGGCTTTATTCTTGAAGATGAGGCGAATTTCATAGCCTATCTTGCCTGTATAAAATCGTGTGACAAGGATTTCATATACAGCGGTGCGACTTCGGCTTTGAAATACATAAGAAACAACATTGAGGATTACGGTACAGAAGAGGATATTATAAATTTTTACGAAAACTTAAGTCCGTATATTCTTCTTGACTGGAATATGAGCTATGAGCATTGGGAAGAGGTTCAGAATGACGACAGCGCAATTATTCCAAGTGACATTGTAAACACAGTGGGGGATATTGCAACCGACACAAGCTTAAAGCTAAATGGCGTTAAGGACGGAAAAAACAGCTACGGACGAATGATTGATTTGATGCTTGATTATTATTACGAGGAAATTAGGAATGGTTAAAACTACAAATTCACCTGAGGAAACTATAGAATTTGCAAAAAAGGTGGGAAGCCTTCTTGACGGTGGGGAAGTTATTGCTTACCGTGGGGGACTTGGTGCCGGAAAAACAACCTTCACCAGAGGACTTTGTGACGGATTTGGAATCGGCGACGACGTGACCTCGCCTACTTTTGCACTTGTAAATGAATACAGAAAAAACGGAAAGGCCTTGTGCCACTTTGATATGTACCGCATTAACGGTGCTGACGATTTGGAAACAACGGGTTTTTACGATTATATGGACGGCGAAACGGTGCTTGCTGTTGAGTGGAGTGAAAACATTGAGGAAGCATTGCCTGAGGGTACGATTTTCATTGACATAGTGAGAATTGATGACAACACAAGAGAAATTCACATAAGTGGAGATGATAGATTTGAAAATATTGGGGATTGATACCAGCGGAAAAACTGCTTCGGTAGCTTTGATGGACGGCGACAGAATTATGGGTGAAATCACTTACGTTACAAGGCTGACTCACTCGCAGATTATTCTGCCTCTTGTTAAAAATCTTCTTGAAAAACTGGAAACTGAGCTTTCGGACATTGATTGTTTTGCTGTAAGCGAGGGTCCGGGAAGCTACACGGGGCTGAGAATTGGAATTTCCGCTGTTAAGGGAATGTGCTTTACAAATGGCGTGAAATGCTACGGGGTTTCAACCTTAAAGTCACTTGCTCAGAATGTGCGGTTTTTCGGTGGTATTGTGGTTAGTGTTATGCACGCAAGACCTGGGATTGCATACTTTGGAGCGTATGAATGTAAAGGCGGAAAGCTTGTCGAAGTGGTAGCCGACAAGGTATGCAAATACGAAGAAATTGAGGAATTTATCAGAAATTCTGATAAAAAAATAATGCTCGTTGGTGACATCTGCGAAAAAATCAAGATGGATTTATTCTCGGATTTGGAGAGAATTGAGGTTGCGCCTGCTTCTCTTAAAATGCAGAGGGCGTCGGCGTTGTGCGAGCTTGCTTTTGAGGAAACTGACAGCTGGGTGACGGGGGCTGAGCTTGAAGCGAGATACTTACAGGTCACAAAGGCTGAAAAGGATTTAGGAAAAAACTAAGGAGGAAATAGATTATGAAAATTGCTATCGGTAATGACCACGCTGCTGTGGAGCTTAAAATGGAGGTCTGCAAGTGGCTTGAGGAAAACGGATACGAATTTAAGGATTTTGGTTGTGGCGAGGGTGAAAAGTGCGACTATCCTGATTCTGCAAAGGCTGTTGGTAAGGCTGTTGTTTCAGGAGAATTTGACAGAGGAATTCTCATCTGTGGCACAGGAATAGGAATTTCTATGGCTGCAAACAAGGTCAAGGGCGTAAGGGCTGCTTGTTGTTCGGACTATTTTTCAGCTAAATTCACAAGACTCCACAATGACGCAAACATTCTTTGCTTTGGTGCGAGAGTTGTTGGGGCAGGGCTTGCCTGTGAGCTTGTTGACGTGTTTTTGAAAACTGAATTCGAAGGTGGAAGACACCAGAGAAGAGTTGATTTGATTACCAAGATGGAAGAAGAGTTTTAGTGCTGTTGCCGGCACAAAATAATTGATAATTGATATAGCTCGCCTTAGCGAGACATATCACAACTTGACAATGCGTAGTCGCTTATACTGATGGAAAAGAATAACTCACTATCGAAAAATCGGTAGTGAGTTTTTTGTTTTATAAGCCGAGCGTCGAGCGAGGCGATAATCCTGCCACAACTCAAAATATAAGCTTCAGGCAAATGGATATGTGGCAGAGGAGGATGCAAACGTCAGGGTTGCAAAAAAGCGTACAGAAAAAATCTGTACGCTTTAATTGTGCATTATGAACTATGCATTGTGCATTGAATCGTCGGTGACGATTACATATTATCCTTCTTTTTCTTGATAAATCTTCTCACGATAGTCAGAATTGAAACCGCAAGGCAGACAAACAAGAGTATCGGGAATGCCCATTTATTCTGGTCGCCTGAAATTTTTATTTCAGTCCAGAGCTGGTCCATATATCTGTTTGTTTCCTGAGGGAGATTTACATACGCCTCTGTTTTTTCTGTTATAAATTCATCAGATGGATACAAGAACGGGTCGTTTCTTACCTCTTCGTCAAGGAGTGCATAAGCACCTGTATGTGGTGTTGAATAGCAGATATATTCGATATTTTCAAGAGCCACCTGAGTTTCATACATATAGTTTATAAACATCTCGGCAGCTTCCTTTTTGATTTGCGCTTCCTTACGCTTTTCGTCATTGTTTGAGTCAAGGTTAGGATTTTTTGGAATACACATTGCGTCAGCAAAAAGGTTTGTGCCTTCTTCTGGAATACACACTGCAAGGTCGGGGTTTGTTTCCATAATCCAGTACGAGTCGCCTACATAATAAGGTGCAATAAAGGCATTGGAATTTCCCATTTTGTCGTAAACCTCGTCCATAACATATGCCTGAACAAGAGGTTTCTGTTCAATAAGCAGGTCAGCGGCTTCTTTAAGCTCCTTTTCATCAGTTGTGTTAAGTGAATAACCAAGTCTGATAAGTGCAATCGCCATTGCGTCACGTGGGTTATTGAACATCAGAATCTGACCACTGTATTTCTCATTCCAGAGGGCATCCCAGCTTGTGATTTCTTCATCAATTCTTGTTGCGTCGTAGAGAATACAAACTGTACCCCATGTATAAGGTGCGGAATATTCATTTGTAGGGTCGTATTCAGGATTTAAGAATTTCTTATCGCAATATTTTGTGAAATTAGGAACGTTATCGAAGTCGATTTTTTCAAGCATATCCTCTTCGATAAGCTTACCAATCATATAGTCTGACGGGATAATAATATCATACTGGCTTCGTCCGCTTTTAAGGACTGAATACATATCCTCGTTTGAAGGGAAGGTAGAGTATTCCACGTCGATACCTGTAAGCTTTTCAAATTCACCAATAACGTCAAGTGAACCATCTGAACCGTCGGAAATATATTCACCCCAGTTATAAACCTGAAGGGTAACGTTTTTTCCTCTGAAACGGTCGTAGTCATATCCTTCATCAACTTCAACTTCAGCAAAAGCTGTTGTTGAAAGGGTAGACACTGCAAGTACAAGTACTGACAAAGCAGAGATAATCTTCTTAATTCTCATCAGAAGTCACCTCCTCTTTTTTCAGTCTGTTTCTGTCTGCTTTCGTCGATAACATTTTTAATGATAAGGATAAGCATAACAGCTACAAAGAGAAGTGTAGAAAGTGCGTTAATCTGTGGGTTGATTCTACGTCTTACCATTGAGTAAATTGTAATCGGGAGTGTCTGTGAAGAAGCTCCGCCTGCTGTAAAGTAGGAGATTACAAAGTCGTCGATTGAATATGTAAGCGCCATAAGAGCACCTGAAATAACCCCCGGCATAATCTCAGGAAGAACAGCCTTCCAGAATGCCTTGAATGGTGAACAGCCCAAATCCTGTGCAGCCTCATAAAGATGAGGATTCATCTGTCTGAGCTTTGGCATTACATTGAGAATTACATAAGGTGTAGAGAAGGTTATATGTGCAATAACCAGAGTGATAATACCGAATTCGTAGTGGAAAAAGTTTCTGAAATATACAAACAGAAGCATCATTGAGATACCGGTTACGATTTCAGGGTTCATAATCGGGATATGGGTAACGTTCATAACGATACTCTTTGAAAATTTCTTCATCTTATGGATTCCAACAGCAGCGGCAGTTCCGAGAATAGTTGAAATAACAGTTGAAATTGCAGCTACCTTGAGAGTTACCCAAAGAGACGACATTATAAGCTCGTTACGGAAAAGCTCCTTATACCATTTAAGAGAAAAGCCTGTAAAGTTTGAGCCTGCCTTTTTGGACTCGTTAAAGCTGAGAACGATAAGCACCAGAATCGGCAGATACAGGAAAATAAAGATAGCAAGGAGGTAAAGATTTGAAAAAACTTTTGTCTTTTTCATATAATCATTCCCTCCATTTCCTCATCGTCAAACTGGTTCATTACAGCCATTATCATAAAGATAAAAATCATAAGCACGATTGAAATAGAAGCACCGAGATTAAGGTTATAGGAAGTACCCAGAATCTGCTGTTCGATAAGGTCACCGATAAGCATATTTGAGCCGCCGCCAAGCATTCTCGAAATAATAAAGGTTGATACAGATGGTACAAATACCATTGTAATACCTGTCATAATACCAGGTTTGCTCAGTGGAATAATAACCTTCATAAGCACCTGTCTTGCGTTGCTACCCAAGTCCTGAGCAGCTTCGATGATAGACTTATCAATCTTTGTCATTACCGAATAAAGTGGTAAAATCATAAAAGGAACGTAGTTATAAACCATTCCAAGAACGATAGCACCCTGAGTATTTATCATTTCAAAAGGTCCAAGTCCTACAAGTCCGAGGAGTTTATTTATAACGCCGTTTGTTTCAAGAAGGGTCATCCAAGCGTATGTTCTCAGAAGGAAGTTCATCCACATCGGGAGCATTACAAGCAGAAGCATTGTATTCTGCTTTCTTGTTTCCATTCTTGAAAGTATAAATGCAAGTGGGTAAGCGATAATCAGACACACAACCGTTGCAACGATAGCAAGCCACACTGAACGGAAGAAAATGTTTGTATACATACCCATTCTTGAAAGATTGTCAATAGAAAAATTGCCGTCCTGGTCGGTAAGTCCATAGTAAAAAACCAATCCCAGCGGTACGATTGTAAATACCGCCATCCATACCAGATAAGGAGCGGCAGCAAGTTTACTCTTCATAGCCAAATTTTCCTTTCCGGGTAGTATTTTATTCTTCAGTTGATTTATGCATGATATGTATGTCCATAGGTGCAACCTTCATACCAACGTTTGTACCTACTTCTTCGCATTTTGTTGAGTGAACAAGCCACTTGAAATCGAGAGTATCAATTACCATTTCATAGTGAACTCCCTTGAAGATAACGCTTTCAACAACGCCCTCAATCTGTCCCTGAATTGTTGGTACGATTTCTATATCCTCAGGACGGATAACAACATCAACGATTTCGTTTCTGTCAAAGCCCATATCAACACATTCAAATTCCTTGCCTGCAAATTCAACAAGAAAGTCTCTTCTCATCATACCTGAGATGATATTGCTTTCGCCGATAAAGTCAGCTACAAATGCGTTTACAGGTTCGTTGTAAATATCAACAGGAGTTCCTACCTGCATAATATTTCCGTCCTTCATTACAACAACAGTATCGCTCATTGTAAGAGCTTCCTCCTGGTCGTGTGTAACGTATATAAATGTGATTTCCAGACTCTGCTGAATTCTCTTGAGTTCAATCTGCATTTCCTTACGAAGCTTAAGGTCAAGTGCGCCGAGAGGCTCGTCAAGGAGAAGAACCTTAGGCTGGTTTACAAGTGCTCTTGCGATAGCAACTCTCTGCTGCTGTCCGCCTGAAAGCTTTGCAACAGAACGTCTTTCATAGCCTTCAAGGTTTACAAGTTTGAGCATTTCCTTAACCTTATTCCTGATTTCGTTCGGAGGCATCTTTTTAAGCTTGAGTCCGAAAGCGATGTTATCATATACATTGAGGTGTGGGAAAAGTGCATACCTCTGGAATACCGTATTTACGTTTCGCTTATGTGGGGGAACATCATTGATTCTTTCCCCGGCGAAATAGACATCTCCGCTATCTGCGTTAAGAAATCCACCGATAATTCTTAAAGTTGTGGTCTTTCCACAGCCTGATGGTCCGAGAAGAGTTACAAATTCCTTATCCTTGATATCAAGGTTTATGCTTTTAAGAATCTTTTCTCCGTCAAACTCAACCACGATGTCCTTCAGGCTCACGATTGTACCGTTATTGTTTTCCATAGCATTACCGCCTTTCGAGTAAAAAATGATATGAACGAAAAACAACGTTCAGTATTCAACAAAAGATTGTCATAGTTGCAACCCGATAATTATTGCAACATATAATAATATAGAGAAAAATGAAGCATTTGTCAAGATATTTTGAGGAATTTGCGATATTTCACGAAAAAATTGCAAAAATCGACGATATTTTACGAAATATGATGAAAAATAACGATTTTTAAAGATAATAACTCCCTGTACAAAAGTGATTTCCTTGTCAAATCGTGTTGATGAAAAAATATTTAACAAATGTTAATAAAAAGGAAACACTTTCGCTTTTGACAGAGCAAAAAATAACTGCAAAGAGAATGACTCTCCTTGCAGTTTCTGATTATTCAATTATGCTTTCGCCGTTGATTTTTACGTCTGAGATTTCGCCTAAATCAATCTGTTTATCCTCGTCTTCAAAGTAGAAGCTTACATTTAATATGTCTTCTGTTTTTTCGTCGTCGTCAGATGAATTATATGTCGAAACTGAGTCATAGGTAACTTCTGAATTATCCTTTAAAACTATCACAAGGCTTTTTGCGTCAGGAGTTTTTCCCAGAAGGCTGAGGGAATTGTTTATCGTTACTGTTTTTTCGCTGATTACGATATTGTCAGCACCAAGCTCTTCAAGGCTGTATCTGAGGTGTCCGAAATTCTTTTCGGTTTTTGATTTGAGAGTAAAGCTTCCGCTTATTACGACCTCATCAGAGACATCATTATAGTCATGGCTTTCAGGATTATTAAGCTTGTTGAAGTTTTTAACAGTAACTGTAATTTCAGAATCCTTCTTTACATATCCCACATAAGCAGAAACAGAAATTATAGCTCTGTTTGATGAAACATTTATGTAGGCTGAATTTTCCACGTCAAAAGCCACTCCGTCAACTGAAACAGTTACTTCAGGTGAGCTGTAAAAGCCTTGTTCAACCCCCTCAGGAGCATCACAATAAATGTTTGCGTAATAAATATTTGAGCAATCGCTTGTAAGTGTCATTTCACCAAGAGTTGAAAAGGTGTTTTCTGTAAAATCAGAATTCATATACTGTGGCACAACATCAGGTGAAATTTCTTTAAATGAAGAAGTGTTTTTTCCGGAATCCTTTTTATCCTTATCCTCACAGCCACACATTGAAATTGCAAGCAAAAGGGAAAGTCCAAGGGCAATTATTTTTTTCATAGCATATATCCTTTCAGTTATTTTTTATAATACACATAAATTTTACCATATTTCCGAGAATTTTTCAATAGTATTTGACAATGAAAAAGCCTTGACTTGAAGTTTTTTAAGTGATATAATAAAAAGGTATTTTTTATTGTGAGTAATACTATATATATAGAAAGGTAGATTTTAATGAAAAAGCCGTTTATCACAAAGGAACAGGCAGAAAAAATTATAAGTGAATTTCCTACACCTTTTCATATTTACGACGAAAAGGGTATAAGAGAAAATGCGAGAAATCTTATCAAGGCATTTTCCTGGAACAAGGGCTTCAAGGAGTATTTTGCAGTTAAGGCTACACCTAATCCTTTTATCCTGAAGGTACTTAAGGAAGAAGGCTGTGGAGTTGACTGTTCATCACTTACTGAGCTTATGATGAGTAAGGCAAGCGGTTTTTCGGGTAAGGAAATTATGTTTTCTTCAAACGTAACACCTGAAGAGGATATGCTTCTGGCAAAGGAAATGGGAGCTATCATTAACCTTGACGACTTTACACACATTGAGTGGCTTGATGAGCTTTGTGGTATTCCTGAAACTATCTGCTGTCGTTTTAATCCGGGCGGACATTTTGAAATTGAAAATCAGATTATGGATAACCCCGGTGAAGCAAAGTACGGTTTCACAAAAGAACAGCTTATTGAAGGCTTTAAAATCTTAAAGGACAAGGGTGCGAAGTATTTTGGTATCCACGCATTTTTGGCTTCTAACACAGTTACAAACGACTATTATCCTAATCTTGCTAAAATCCTTTTTGAGCTTGCGGTTGAGCTTAAAAATGAAACAGGTTGTGACATAAAGTTTATTAATCTTTCGGGCGGTGTTGGTGTACCTTATCTTCCAGACCAGAAGGGCAACGATATTTTTGCTATCGGCGAGGGCGTAAGAAAGGCTTTTGAAGAAATTCTTGTTCCTAATGGAATGGGCGACGTTTCAATATTCACAGAGCTTGGAAGATTTATGCTTGCGCCATACGGACACCTTGTTACAACAGTAAAGCATTTCAAGCATACATACAAGGAATACGCAGGTGTTGACGCTTGTGCTGCAAACCTTATGAGACCAGCAATGTATGGTTCATACCACCACATTACAGTTTTAGGCAAGGAAAATGTACCTTGTGACCACAAGTATGATGTGACAGGCGGACTCTGTGAAAACAACGACAAGTTTGCAATCGACAGAATGTTGCCTGAGCTTGAAAAGGGCGATGTTCTTGTAATTCATGATACGGGTGCTCACGGATTTGCGATGGGCTATAATTACAACGGAAAGCTGAGAAGTGCTGAAATTCTCCTTAAAGAGGACGGTAGCACACAGCTTATAAGACGTGAAGAAACTCCTGCTGATTATTTTGCGACATTTGATTTCTGCGATATGTTCAACTAAGCGGAAATCCTGAAAGAAGGACATAATTCTATGATTAGTAACAGTATTCTTGATGTAATCGGGCACACCCCGCTTATCAGACTCAACAGAATGGTTGACGAGGACAGTGCGGAGATTTTAGTCAAGTTTGAGGGACTTAATGTTGGCGGTTCAATCAAGACAAGAACAGCCTACAATATGATTACTACTGCCGAAAAGCAGGGACTTATCAACAAGGATACAATTATTGTTGAGCCCACAAGTGGTAATCAGGGAATAGGTCTTGCGCTTATCGGTGCAGTCAAGGGATATAAGACAGTAATTATTATGCCTGACTCGGTAAGCTGTGAGAGAAGAATGCTTGTTTCTCATTACGGAGCAGAGGTTGTACTTATTCACGATGAGGGAAACATCGGTGACTGTATGGACGAATGTCTGAGAACTGCTTACAAGATGAGAGATGAAAACCCTAACGTTTATATTCCACAGCAGTTTGAAAACAAGGCAAATCCACTTGCACACAAGCACCACACAGGTCTTGAAATCTTGGAGCAGAGCGGTAAGGAAATTCACGGATTCTGTTCGGGATTTGGCACAGGCGGAACAATAAGCGGAATTGGTGAGGTTTTGAAGGCGCAGTATCCTGACATCGAAATCTGGGCGGTTGAACCTAAGAATGCCGCAATTCTGGCTGGTGGTACAATCGGAACACATCTTCAGATGGGTATCGGTGACGGATTTATCCCTGACAATTTAAACACTAAGATTTACAGCGAGGTTTATATTGTTTCCGACGAGGAAGCTATTGAAACTGCTAAGGATTTGGCAAGACTTGAGGGAATCATGTGCGGTATTTCAGCAGGCACAAACGTTGCCGCCGCAAAGAAGCTTGCTAAAAAGCTTGGCAAGGGAAAGACAGTTGTTACTGTTTTACCTGACACGGCTGAGAGATATTTCTCTACACCTCTTTTTGAAAATGATTAATATATAAATTTAGGAAGTCTTTTTGTAAAAGGACTTCCTTTTTTGTTTTTTATATGTTATACTTTACTAAAATGCAGGATAATTATTCTGAAGTATTACATTTTGGAGGTTTTTATGGACTTTAATAAAACCTATCTTGGAATTGAATTTGGCTCAACAAGAATCAAGGCTGTATTGATTGATGAGGATTTCACTCCTGTTGCAAGTGGTGACTATGAATGGGAAAACAAGCTTGTTGACGGATACTGGAGCTATTCTCTTGAGGAAATCCACACGGGACTCAAAAGCTGTTACAAGTCACTTAAGAATGACGTTTATAAAAAGTTTGGTATCAAGCTGACCAAAGTGGGTGCAATGGGTATTTCTGCAATGATGCACGGCTATATGGCTTTTGACGAAAAGGGTGAGCTTTTAGTTCCTTTCAGAACATGGAGAAACACCACAACTGAGGTGGCTTCTGAAGAATTATCTGAAGCTTTCGATTTTAATGTGCCACAGAGATGGAGTGTTTCACATCTTTATCAGGCAATTCTGAATAAAGAGGAGCATCTTTCACGACTTTCCTATGTGACAACTCTTGCTGTTTATATTAACTATCTTCTCACAGGAAAACGTGTTGCGGGAGTAGGAGAAGCGTCGGGAATGTTCCCTATAAATGCCGGAAAATACGACGTTTCAATGGCAGAGAAGTTTGACAAACTGATGTGTGAAAAGGGGTATACCTTTACACTTGAAAAGCTGTTTCCGGAGGTATGGACAGCAGGTCAGGAGGGGTTATATCTCACAAAAGAGGGTGCGTTGCTTCTTGATGAGGAGGGCGACCTTGAAAGCGGTGTTGCTGTGTGTCCGCCGGAGGGTGACGCAGGTACAGGAATGGTTGCTACAAACAGCGTAAAGGCAGGAACAGGTAATGTTTCGGCAGGTACATCAATTTTTTCTATGCTTGTTCTTGAAAAAAACCTCAAAAACAGATATATGGAAATTGATATGGTTACAACACCTGACGGATATCCTGTGGCGATGGTCCATTGTAATAACTGCTCAAGCGAAATTGACTGCTGGGTAAGAATTTTCGGAGAGTTTTCAAAGCTGTTGGGAGATGAGCTTTCAAAATCAGAGCTTTACAGATTGCTTTATAAGAATGCTTTGAATGGCGATGAGGATTGCGGCGGTATTGTAAATTATAACTTTATTTCCGGCGAGCCTGTGGCTGACGTCAGAGAGGGCAGACCTATGTATATGAGAAATGCTGAGGCAAAATTCACCCTTGGTAACTTTTTCAGAAGTCAGCTTTATTCTACAATGGCTACCCTGAAAATCGGAATGGACATTCTCTTTAAAAAGGAAAATGCTGCTGCTGAAATGTTTTCGGGACACGGCGGACTCTTTAAGGTTGAGGGCGTGGCACAGCAGATTCTTGCAGATGCACTTGATACTCCTGTCTGTGTTATGAAAACTGCCGGCGAGGGTGGTGCTTGGGGAATGGCGATTTTAGCTTCATATATGATTTTGAAGGACAAAATGACTTTGAGCGAGTTTCTTGAAAAAAAGGTTTTTGAAAAGATGGAGAGAAGCGTTCTTTATCCTGAAGAAAAGGGCAGAGAGGGCTTTGACGAATACATGAAATTCTACACAGCAGGACTTGAAGCAGAAAAGATTGCTGGAAAGGTAGGTATCTGATATGCTTGAAAATCTTAAAAAGCAGGTTTTTGAGGCGAATATGCTTTTACCAAAACACGGACTTGTGACCTTCACATGGGGAAATGTTTCAGGAATTGACAGGGAAAAGGGACTTGTTGTTATAAAGCCGTCGGGTGTAGAATATGACACTATGACAGCAGAGGATATGGTTGTAGTTGATTTAAAGAACGGGGAAGTTGTTGAAGGAAAATACAAGCCATCAAGCGACACGCCGACACATCTTGAGCTTTACAGAAAGTTTGAGGGAACAGGCGGAATTGTCCATACTCACAGCAGGTGGGCGACTTCCTTTGCACAGGCAGGAATGGGAATTATTCCTATGGGAACAACTCACGGCGATTATTTCTATGGTGAAATTCCTTGCACAAGAGCTATGACCACTGAGGAAATTTCAGGAGAATATGAGCTTGAAACAGGAAGGGTTATTGTTGAAGCCTTTGAGGGCAAAAATCCTCTTGAAATTCCGGCTGTACTTGTTTTCAGCCACGGCCCTTTTGCATGGGGTAAGGACGCTATGGAGGCTGTACATAATGCAGTTGTGCTTGAAGAAATTGCTTTTATGAATTATCACGCCACGAGCATAAATTCTGATGTAAAAAGAATGCAGCAGGAGCTTCTTGACAGGCATTATCTGAGAAAACACGGAGAAAATGCATATTACGGTCAGAAATAATTTTAATTTGCGTTGTGTTGATGATGTTAAAATTATCATATTTTCGTCGTTTTTCATAATAAAATTAAAAAATGATGTACTAATTGATAAAAAACGGCTGTTCTTTTTGTGAGAACAGCCGATTTTACATTGTTTTTACAAAATACATTGACAAAGGTTGGTAAATGTAGTATAATTTTAATAAATATTAAGGCGAATTATGCACTTTTTTGTGCAAAAGGAGTGATATAGTGAACTCGTTCAAGTGTAAAATGTGCGGTGCGTACATAGAGCTTACAGAGGAACGCAGTGTTTATGATTGTAAATGCTGTGGTGCAAAACAGACGGTATGTTCGGATATAGATGACCTTCTTAAGCTTATAAACCGTGCTAACGGTCACAGAATCAAAGGTGAATTTGCTGAAGCTGAATCTGATTTCAGAACAGCAATTATTGACTATCCTGAAGAAGCTGAAGGCTTCTGGGGAATGTGCCTTTGTAAGTATGGTATTACTTATGAAACAAACGGAGAATCTCAGGAAAGAGTTGCTTGTAGTCAGAGAACTTCTCTTGACAGCGTTTACGACGACGTAAACTATAAGCGTGCACTTGAAAGATGCGACGACCTCGGTAAGGAATTACTGAGAGCAGAAGCTGATACTATTGACGCTTTGCAGGTTGAAGCCTTCAGACAGAATGGTGTTAATGCTTCCTGTGATGTAGTTATCAGCTATCTTGAAAAGGATGCTGATGGTCTTAAGACTTCTGACGCTGTGCTTGCACAGGGAATTTATAATGAGCTTTGTGACTGTAATCTGAAGGTTGTTCTTATGGGCAGCGGTCAGAGAGAACGTCTGGGTGCGGTTTATAATTCGTATATTGACGGTGTTCTTAATAGTGCTAAAGCTATGATTGCTGTTGGTACTAGTAACCAGAATTTCTACGCTAACGACGTAAGACAGGTCTGGGACAGCTATCTTGATTATGCATTCAACAATGACAGCAAGGCGTTGTTTGTTTGCTATAAGGAAATGGCAAGTAATGAGCTTCCTAACGAGTTTAACGAAGCTAAATCCTACGACGCAAAGTCCTATAACGGTCTTAAAGAGCTTATAGGCGACGTTGAGTATTTTATTACTTCATTTAAAAAGCGTGAAAAGAATAAGGCTTTCCTTTCAACAGCTGATACAATGATTGAAAAGGGATTTGACTGTATTGAAGAAAAGAGCTGGGATAAAGCTGACAGTATTCTCGACAAGGCAATCAGCATCTATCCGAAGAGCTCAAGAGCTTATTTCGGAAAGTTCCTCGTTCAGCAGAAAATCCGTGAAAAAGATGCTATGAAGGGCAGATTTAAGTTTGCACTTCTTGAAAATACATATTTCGAAAAGGCTTTCAGTCTTGCAACAGGTAAGGAAAAGGCTGCTTACGAAAAGATGGTAAGAAGCAACAGCTCGCTTCTTGACAGAGCGTTTATGTGGCTTTCAGAGGGCGAATTTACTGAGGCCACAAGACTTGCTACTCAGGAACTTATAGGAAATCCTGAATCTTCTCAGGCGTATCTGTGTAAATTCCTTGCCAGCCGTAATTACAAGAGCTTTGAAGAAATTCTAAACGCTAATATCAAGTTTATTATTCAGAACGACGAGCTTTTCAAAAAGGCATATGCGTACGCAAATGACGCAGAAAGAATGAATCTTGACAAGCTTATTGAGAAAAACAAGAGCGTTGTTGAAAAAGAAAACAGCCGTTATGAATACATTGAGAAGAGACGTAAGCCTTATGTTGAACAGTATAAAGCTATCAGTGAAAAATTGGATAGTATGCATAATGAGCTTTCAAATCTTGAAACTGAGGCTATTGAAAAGCAGAAGGCTCTGAGGCGTATTGAACCGGTTAAGATGATGCTTCTTGCCATTGCACTTCTTGCGATTGACGGATTTATCTGTTTCGGACTTTTGAAGGAATATATGCAGAAATCTATGAAAACCTGTGCTATTGCATTCGGAATTTCGGCACTGGTAATTATCGTTCTGGTAGTTGCTTATGGCTGTTCTGATTTGAGAAAGCGTACGGTTGAAAAGAACGCATATAAGAAATATAAGAGAAAGAATGCAAAATACAAGAAGGAATATGAAAAGCTGGAAGACAAGCTTGACGAGGTCGGAGATGTTATTATTTGTGCTACCTGCGGAAACACTAAGAAGACTACTCACGGACATTGTAAGGTTTGCGATAGCGGTGCGTGGTACAGAGTAAGATATATTTTCACAGACCCTGACGACTGTAGAAGACATATGCTTTCATCAATGCCTAAAAACTACGATTTCCTTCTTAAAGAAGACGAAGAATAACGACATCAGCCCCCATCTTTTAAGGTGGGGGTTTTGTTGTATTTATTATGTTTGAGAAATTGGAGTTTACTTACTTTTCTTCTCTTTATTGTGCCTTATTAATGCGATGATTAATTCAGTAACTCCAGCGCATAACCATATAATACCCATCGCAGTGTTTTCAGCCCAAAACCAAGCTGGCGAAAAAATAATCCATATAATTGCCAATATTAATATTCCTTTGCTGCTCATAATTATCTCTCCTACAAATTCTAATTTATCAAACTAATTATACCACAACAAATAAAAAACCGCAACCTTTTCAGATATCCGTTTGTTGTCGTATTCATAACTGATTGAAAACCCTGAGCGACACAAAATAAAAACTCCCCCACAGATTTCTCTGCGAGGGAGGTGGATGCAAACGTCACGTTTGCTGGCGGAGATGGTGGGATTCGCCGTCTGCTTCGCATACTAACTGCTCGCACCACAAGGGTGCTTCGCACTACTCACTAAAAACAGTCCACCGGACTGTTTTCTTAACGCTCGTAGCCCTCTCGGGTTCGAATCCACTTCACAAAAAAATAAAGCCATTACCTGAAGGTAATGACTTTATTTTCTGGCGGAGATGGTGGGATTCGAACCCACGGAACGTGTTACCGTTCAAACGATTTCGAGTCGTTCTCGTTATGACCACTTCGATACATCTCCGTATTTCACCAAGATATTGTAGCATACTTTAAGGCTTTTTGCAAGCCTTTTTTCTTTTTTGCTGAAAGTTTCAGCTTCTTTTTATGCCTGAAACTATCTGAAAAGTCAATTTAATACGCAGGATTCTCCGTAAATTTGGCAGTTTATTCCCGATTTTTACGGTTGCAAATTGAATAATAATGTGCTATAATTCATATGTGTGACTATTTTTTGAAAAGGAGCATTAAATTGAATTCCAAAGATGTAAATATAACTCTCATCAGCACCCAATCTGACGGAAATGAAAAGCAATCAACTGAGCTTTTTACAAAGGGAAAGCTTTTTGTGAAAGACGACAGATTTGTTATTTCCTACGAAGAGTCGGAAGCGACAGGCTTTGAAGGGTCGGTTACTACTCTTGAGGTTTTTTTTCAGGACAAGGTTATTATGGAAAGAAAAGGTGCTGCGTCAAGTCAGCTTATTATCGAAAAAGGTAAAAAGCATTTTTGTCGATACGGCACTCCATACGGGGATTTCACAATCGGTGTGAATGCGCAGGATATAAAATCAACTCTCGATGAAAATGGCGGAACGCTTAAATTTTCATACGTGCTTGATATAAATGCAAGCTATATCGGAGATTTTGAAATAAACATTGATGTTAAATAGACAATAATTTAGAAAAGGACTGTTATTTATGGCGAATTTAATCAAGACTGCCTCAGAGGAAGTAAAGGTAATAATTTCAAAGGCACTTTCACAGCTTGTTGCTGACGGCGAGCTTAATGATGTGGAAATTCCGGCTTTTAATGTGGAAATCCCTGCCGATGCTAAAAATGGCGATATGTCAACTAACGTTGCTATGGTTTGTGCAAGAGCTTTCAGAATGGCACCAAGAATGATTGCTGATAAAATTCTTACAAAGGTTGACCTTGATGGTAGCTTTTTTGGAAAGTGTGAGGTTGCAGGCGCTGGCTTTATAAACTTCTTTTTCTCAGACAAGTGGTTTGGTGAAGTTGTAAAGAATGTTATGGACGAGGGCGAAGCTTACGGAAATACTGATATGGGTGCCGGAAAAAGTGTGCTTGTGGAATTTGTTTCTGCAAACCCTACCGGCCCTATGCATATCGGTAACGCAAGAGGTGGCGCTATCGGTGACTGCCTTGCGGCTGTGCTTGAAAAGGCAGGCTACGAGGTTAAGCGTGAGTTTTATGTAAACGATGCAGGAAACCAGATTGAAAAATTCAAGACCTCACTTGAAACAAGATACCTCCAGCTTTACAAAGAGGGTATTGAAATGCCTGAGGACGCTTACCACGGCGAGGATATTGTAAATCACGCTAAGAATTTCGCAGAAATAAATGGCGATAAGTATGTTGAGGCTGACAGCGAAGAAAGACGTCAGGCACTTTGTGATTATGCACTTCCTATAAATATTGAAAATCTCGAAAAGGATTTGGGTAAATACAGAATTACCTACGACAGATGGTTTAAGGAAAGCGAGCTTCACGGTGGTGGGGCTGTTGCTGAAATTATTGAAAAGCTCAAGGAAAGCGGATACACATATGAAACTGACGGAGCTTTGTGGTTTAAGTCAAGTGAGCTTGGCGACGACAAGGACAGAGTTTTAGTCCGTGAAAATGGTATTCCTACTTACTTTGTACCTGATATTGCATACCACTATAACAAGCTTGTTACAAGAAAGTTTGACACAGCTATTGACATTCTCGGTGCTGACCACCACGGTTACATTCCTCGTATGAAGGCTGCTATGCAGGCTCTGGGAGTTAATCCTGACAGACTTGATATGGTAATTATGCAGATGGTTAACCTTATCAAGGACGGGGAAAAGTACAAGCTTTCAAAGAGAAGTGGCAAGGCAATTACCTTGTCAACTCTGCTTGAGGAAATTCCTATTGATGCTGCAAGATTTTTCTTCAATCTGAGAGAACCAAATTCACATTTTGACTTTGACCTTGATTTGGCTGTTTCACAGACTTCACAGAATCCTGTTTACTATGTTCAGTATGCTCACGCAAGAATCTGTTCTATTTTCAGAGGTCTTGAAGAGGAAGGTGTTAAGGCTTGTAGCTTTACAGCGGAAATGGCTAAAAATCTCAAAACTGCCGAAGAAAGAGAACTTATCAAGTATATTGCGACACTTCCAAATGTGGTGAACGAGTCGGCTAAGGCTTACGACCCTGCAAAGATGACAAGATACGCTGTGGAAATCGCAACAATGTTCCACAAGTTCTATTCACAGTGCAGAGTAAAGGGAGAAAGCGAAGAAATCATGCAGGCAAGACTTGGACTTTGCGGTGCAGTTAAGCAGATTATCAAGAATATTCTTGATATGCTCAAGATTACCTGTCCTGAATCAATGTAGTTTAAATAAACAAAACAGATTTACAACTGATTTTTCAGAAAGGAAAAAATATGGATATTCCTATACCTTTGCCCCGATTATGGAGCGAAAATACTAAACCTGGAATAATTACTACTCTTGGAGAGCCTTGCGAGCCTTTTGGTGAGCTGAGCTTTTTCAAGATGATTGATGTTTTTTACGACAAGGCATATGCTCTTGACGAGGAGGGAGCTACATCCTTTATCTTAAAGGGAATAAGTGAGCTTTCTGAGCTGAGAGCGGCTGTGCTTGCTTGCAGACGTTTTGACAAGCCTGTTATTGCCATTCTTGACATTGACTCCGACACTGATGAAACAAGTGGCGGAAAAGAGCTTGGCTATCTTATCACTCTCGAAAACC
Source organism: Ruminococcus sp. (assembly GCA_015066705.1). Lineage (GTDB taxonomy): Bacteria > Bacillota > Clostridia > Oscillospirales > Ruminococcaceae > JAAZZIT01. The sequence goes on along the minus strand of SVNV01000004.1, from coordinate 53,004 downwards.
TCGGGCTTGATGCTGTTGGATTTTCTGTAATTGATGAAAGTGAAGCGTCGGAAACCCTTGATATTGTCAGATACATTATGGGTTATATTCACATTCCGCTTTACATTTTGCTTAATGAAAGCAACGCTTTTCTTTCTTATATGAAACATTTTGAAAGCGTTAAGAACACGGTTTTTGACTGTTCGTTACTTGACGAAAACAGGCGTGAAGCTGTTAGAAAATATCACAGCGAAATGAATTTTATTGCTGACGACATTGAGGACACCTCTTTTGTTGCGGCAAATCATTTGCAGGCGTTTTTCCTTAATCCTGAATACATAACTCTTTCTCAGCCTATTGATATCGAATGCGATATGGCTGATGAACTAATTGATTTCGATGACGAGGTTTACGACGTTATTACTGTTGAAATAAACACCCATGACGACGGTTTTCACCTTAGTCAGAACCTCCATTGGCTGGAGCTTCCTGTTATGTTTAAAACCGACAAGGAAGAAGCCCTGAAAATGGCTCTTTGCTATTACAACGGCAGGGCTTTGGTCGACAGTACCTGTGGTATCGACGAGGAAAATCTTAAGGAAATCTGTGATGAATTCGGAGCAATCATATATTAAAAACAACTATTCCCCCCGCTTAAAGTGGGTAGCCATAAAGAAGTATTATACGGACTTATTGAGGAAAACCCTTTTGAAAAAGGGTTATTCCTCAAACTCCTTTCCTAAAACTTTCAATTTAAAATCCCATACAGGACAAGAAGTCCTGTATGGGATTTTATACTAAAAGTCTTTGGAAGGGGGCTCGGGGGATAACCTTTCTTCAGAAAGGTTTCCCACGATAAATACATATAACACTTCTATATGACTATCGTCCTTAAATGTGACGCCTGTTTTTTAATTTAACCATTTGTGGAATATGCAAAAAAATTAAGGCTGTAATTTTATACAATATCACCTTGAAAAAAAGGCAAAGAAATGATATAATTTTTGTGTGTAGAATGATTTCAGAGAGGTGATACTCATGATGCGGATTCTTGAAAGCTTAAAGGGCGTAAATATAAAAGCTACAGAGAAAAAGATATACAGAGGCGTGTTTATCGGCTGTGCTGTTGTGCATTTCATTTGTTTGTTGTTTTTTATGCAATTTGACGCTATTCTTATGGAATTTCTCAATGCAATCAGCGTGCTTCTTTATATTGCTATGATTATCGAAAGCGACAAATGGAGCTTTAAGTTTATGGGAACAACCGCATTTCTTGAGATGAGTATCCACAGTATTTTTGCTACTCTGGCGCTAGGCTGGAACTTTGGTTTTTCCCTTTATCTCATATGTGTAATTCCGCTGGCGTTTTACATACCTTATAAAAGAATACGAACCTCTTTTATTATGAGTCTTATTGCAGTTGCACTTTTCACATTACTTAAATTTTACGCATCGTCTGAAGCATTTGAAGCATACAGAGGACACCATCTGAGTGTTTCCACAGTTAATGTGGTTTACATTATGAACAGTATTATCAGCTTTACAATGCTTCTTGCGTTGTCGCTTATTTACAATATTTCCATTAACCGTGCAAAAAGAGCTCTGGAAGTAAAGAATGAAATGCTCAGAGAGCTTGCTTATACCGACCCGCTTACTAAACTTTCCAACAGACATTCGATGTATCGTTCACTTCATAAGAGCTTTATCCGTGCAGAAAGTGAAGGGACAGCTTTTTCAATCATTCTTTCTGATATTGATGATTTCAAGATTATAAATGATACCTACGGACACAACAGTGGCGATATGGTGCTTAAAAGGATTGCAGAAATTTTTAAGGAAAACGTTCCGGAAAATGCCAATGTCTGCCGTTGGGGCGGAGAAGAAATCCTTGTGCTTCTTCCCGACTGCGAGGTTGAGCAGGGTGCTGAAATTGCTGATAACCTGAGAAGGACTATCGAAGCTGAAATTTTTAAAAGCGGTAAAAAGAAATTTTCAACCACTATGACCTTTGGCGTAAGCGAAAATAAAGGCCAGTTCTCTGTTGATAAGATGATTTCAAACGCTGATAAAAATCTTTATAGCGGAAAGAAAAGCGGTAAAAACTGTGTTATCTGCTAATAATAGTAAAACAAAAACCTCTTGTTGAAACAAGAGGTTTTTTATTATTTCTTAAAACCGTTGAACCACGCTCTTTCTTCAAAGGGCTTTTTGTTTGGTCCGGCAGGGATATTTTCTGCAACGCCAACAGGCAGAATACATACAAGCTCATAATCATCAGGCACACCGAGAATCTGAGCTATCTGATAGCCTATTCTGTCGGTGTCGGTGATGTGACCTTCATACCAACAGCTTTCGTATCCCAAATCTACTATTGCAAGAAGCATATTTTCTATTGCCGCCGAATAGTCGTGGATTGCAAAGCATCTGTCCTTGTATGCGATAATTCTCTGTGTAAGCACGCATATCATAGCAGGAGCGCTTTCACCGATTGGTGGATTGATAACACCGTGAATTCTTTCAAGCAAGTTCTTATCGTCAACTGCAATAAGACTTGTGGTCTGCTTGTTGCAGCCTGAAGGTGCGTCAAGACCTGCCTGCATAATTTTAATCAAATCTTCTCTCGGCACAGGTGTGGATTTATATTTTCCTCTGTAACTGTGTCGCTTGCTGATTGTTTCTAAAATACTCATATCAGTCACCTCTTGAATTTTATCCTTTTGCAAGATACCAGCTTTCGCCGATATTTACATCAGCCGTCATTGGAATACTGAGCTTTACACAGCTTTCCATTTCTTCCTTTAAGATTTCAGAAACCTTCAAAGCACAGCTTTCGTCTGTTTCGATAATCAGTTCGTCGTGAACCTGCAGGATAAGTTTTGCGTTTAAGTTTTCATTTTTAAGACGCTTATAAACGCTGACCATTGCGATTTTGATGATGTCTGCCGCCGCGCCCTGAATAGGCGCATTCATAGCTGCTCTTTTTCCGAAAGCCTGAAGCATTTTGTTTGATGACATCAGCTCAGGAATATATCTTCTTCTGCCGAAAATAGTTGTAACATAGCCGTTTTTAAGACCAAAATCAACGGTATCATTCATAAATTTTTCTACATTCGGGAAGTTTTTAAGATAGTTTTCAATATATTTTTTAGCCTCTGCAACAGAAACGTTTATATCCTTTGAAAGTGAAAATGCACCGATACCGTAAATAATTCCGAAGTTTACAGCCTTGGCAGCACTTCGCATTTCAGGTGCTACAAAATCTTCCGGCACGCCGAAAACCTGCGAAGCTGTTCTTGTGTGAATATCGCTTCCCGAAAGGAACGCCTCCTGCATATTCTTATCACCGCAAACAGCCGCAAGCACTCTCAGTTCAATCTGACTGTAATCGGCATCAACAAGGGTTTTTCCTTCCTCTGCCACAAAGAATTTTCGCATATTTCTGCCAAGCTCTTTTCTGACAGGGATATTCTGCATATTAGGTTCTGTTGAGGAAATTCTGCCTGTTCTTGTTTCTGTCTGTTTGAAAACGCTATGAACACGACCGTCTGAACGCACTTCCTTTAAAAGTCCGTCAACGTAGGTTGAGTTTAGCTTTGTAAGTGTTCTGTATTCTAAAATAAGCGGGATAATCGGGTGGGTGTCAACAAGTGACTCTAAAACTTCAGCGTTTGTTGAATAACCACTTTTGGTCTTTTTCTTTGAAGGGAGATTAAGCTCTTCAAAAAGCACAACACCGAGCTGTTTAGGGCTTGAAATATTGAATTCCCTGCCTGCGAGGGCATAGATTTCTGTTTCTGTGGATTTGATTTTTTGAGTAAGTTCTACGCCAAAGGCTTTGATACCTTCAACGTCAGCCTTTACTCCATAAACCTCCATTGACGCAAGCACTTCGCAAAGTGGCTGTTCGATTTCATAAAGGAGGTTTTCCATTTCTTTGAGTTTTATTTCTTCACAAAGTCTTTTATAAAGTGGTGAAAGTGACGCAATATCGGCGTTTTCGCCCATATCACGACGATAGGTTGTTTTGTAGGACGCACAGAGATTTTCAACGGTATAGTCGCTTGCCTGTGAATTTAAAAGGTAGCCTGCAAGGTCACAGTTGAAAATAAGGTTTTTAAGCTCTCTGTTATTTGAAAAAGCAAATTTGTAGGCTGTTTTTCCCTCAAAGCAGATTTTCTTACAAGGACATTCAAAAAAGTCAAGCACAAGTGATTTTGTGTCATTTCCGTCATCAAAAAGTGTAGCCTGTTCGGAAATTTCTTCGCTTAAATAAATCTCGTCCTTTGCATACAGTGAAAGGGAATTATTCTTAAAAATAAAGCAGACCTCGTCATTTTCTGTGAGGGATTTTATAATTTTTTCGTCAAGCTTTGAAACCTTGATTTTTGAAAGCTTGATTTTTTCTTCTACAATTTCTTCGGCAGGGGAGTCGCTGTTGTCGCAGACTCTTTCAAGGAGCTTGAACATTTCAAGGTCGGAGAGAATTTCTCTCAGAGCAGAGTTATTCTGAGGCTTTAAAGTATAGCACTGACAGTCGTTTTCGATAGGTGCATCGGTAACGATTGTGCCAAGCCAACGGCTCAGATATGCGTCGTCTTTTCCTGCTGAAAGCTTTGTGAAAACGGATTTTGTGAAGTTTTCTTCCTTTAGGTTTTCATAAACTCCGTCAACGCTTCCGTACTGTGAAATAAGGCTGAGGGCAGTTTTTTCGCCTATTCCTGCAACACCTGAAATATTATCTGACGAGTCACCCATAAGCGCCTTTACTTCGATAAGCTGTTTTGGTGAAAGTCCGTAAACCTCCTTGATTTTTTCAGGGGTATAAATTACGGTTTCCTTGTTTGTGGCAAGTCTTACAGTTACATTTTCATTAACAAGCTGTAAGCTGTCACGGTCACCTGTGAGAATATAGCAGTGGTTATTGCTTTCGTTAAAAATTCTTGAAATTGTGCCTAAAACGTCGTCAGCCTCAAAGCCTTCAACTTCAAGGATTTTAACTCCCATAGCAGTTAAAATTTCCTTGATTTTTGGCATCTGCATAAACAATTCTTCAGGCATACCTTTTCTGTTTGCCTTATAGCTTGCCACCTTTTTATGTCGGAATGTAGGCGCTTTAAGGTCAAATGCAACAGCTACGCAGTCAGGCTTTACTGCCTCGATTTCCTTCATATAGATATTCATAAAACCTGTCAAGGCGTTTGTGAAAAATCCCTTTGAGTTTGAAAGCATTTTGATTCCGTAAAAGGCACGGTTCATTATGCTGTTTCCGTCTATTGCAAGAATTTTCATAGTATTCTCCTTATTTTAATCTGTAAATTCTTTTCATTTCTTCGCTATAATCGCCGTTTTCGTCCTGAATATAGAGGTTTTTTTCAACCTGAAGGAAAGGATTTCCGCCTTTTTTACCCTCTACAAGTACAAGCCACGGAGCGTCATTGGGAGTCTTTGAAACAAATCTCACACGCTTTGGCTCAAGCTTATTATTTCTCATAGCTACCATAATATCGCAAAGTCTTTCGGGACGGTTGCAGATACAAAGACGACCGCCGAATTTAAGATTTTTCACTGCACTTTTACACACGTCGTCAAGGGTGCAGAGCATCTCGTGGCGTGCGATAGAAACCGCCTCGCTATCGTTTTTAGCACCCGTATTATTGATTTTGTAAGGAGGATTACAGGTGATAAGGTCAAGCTCCTTTTCAGCTCTGAAATCCTTTAAATCTCCCGAAACTATTTCAAAGTTATCAATACCCGATTTTTCCACGGTGAGCTTCATCTGTTCAACTGCTTTTTCCTGAATTTCAACAGCATAAATGAGCGCCGGATTGTTGTTTCTTTTCATAAGCACAGCGATAATTCCACTTCCTGCACAATAATCACATACAAGGTCTTTTTTTCTGGGATTTGCAAAATCAGCAAGCAGAAAAGCATCCGTGCCGAAGCGGTGCTCTGTTGATACGCATATTGAAAAGCCGTCACCAAGACTTTCAAAGGTAAAGTCGTTATACAATTTCAAATCAGTCCTTAAATCATAATTTAAATATATTTTACCATATTTTTTGGCTTTTTAAAAGGGGTTTTTGGGAAAATGTTGTTGAAAATATAAATTGTTTATGGTAAAATAAATGTATGTGATTTATGATTTGATGATAAGAGGTACTATTTTGGAATACGTTTATATCGGAAATGTTAAAATTGAAAAGACAGCCTGCCTTGCACCTATGGCTTCGGTGGCTGATAAGGCATACAGACAGCTTTGCAGGGAGTATGGTGCTTCTATGGTCACAAGCGAAATGATTTCCTGCAAGGGACTTTGTTATGGTGATAAGAAAAGTGCGGAATTAGGCGTTATTACAGATGTGGAAAGGCCAATGGCTTTACAGCTTTTCGGGGAAGATGAGGAGTTTATGGGCAAGGGTGCATACCTCTTAAATCGGTTTAATCCCGACATTATTGATATAAATATGGGTTGTCCCGTACCTAAGGTTGTAAACAACGGAGCAGGGTCATCACTTATGAAGGACATTCCAAAGGCTGTTAAAATTGCTGAGGCTGTTGTTAAGAATGCCTGTTGTCCTGTTACTGTAAAAATCCGTGCAGGCTGGGACGAAAACAGCATAAACGCACTTGAAATGGCAAAGGCGCTTGAACAGACGGGGATTTCTGCTATAACTGTTCACGGGCGAACAAGAAAACAGTTTTACAGCGGAAAAGCCGACTGGGAAATCATCAGGCAGATTAAAGAGGCTGTGAAATGCGTTGTTATCGGAAACGGTGATGTTTTTTGTGGTGAAGATGCTGAAAGAATGTACAAGGAAACAGGTTGCGACCTTGTTATGATTGGACGTGGAAGCTACGGTCGTCCGTGGGTTTTTGAAGAGGTTAAAAGCTACCTTGAAAAAGGTGTCAAGCTTCCTGAAAAAACTGTGGAAGAAAAAATGGCTGTGCTTATGAGGCACGCAAAAATGATTTGCGACGACATAGGCGAAAGCAAGGGTATGCGTGAGGCGAGAAAGAATGTTGCGTGGTATATGAAGGGTATGCCTAAGGCTGCGCAGTATCGTGGAAGATGCGCATATTTAAACACGCTTTCGGATTTGGAAATTATGATTGATGAAATTTTGAGGAGCAATTAAAATGAGCAAGCTATATATTATCGGTACGCCTATCGGTAATCTGTCGGATATGACTTTTAGGGCTGTGGAAACGCTTAAGAGTGTGGATTTTGTCTGTGCAGAGGACACGAGGGTAAGTGCAAAGTTACTTAATTATTTTGAAATAAAAAAGCCTATGGTCAGCTATCACAGACACAACTGCGAAGAGGTTGGTCAGCAGATTTTAGCGAGAATTATCGGTGGTGAAAGCTGTGGCATAATCACCGACGCTGGTATGCCTTGTATATCAGACCCGGGGGAGGATTTGGTTAAGCTTTGTGCTGAAAACGGGGTGAAAATCGAGGTTGTACCTGGGCCTACTGCTGTGGCAAGTGCTGTGGCGATAAGTGGTTTGTCAACTAAAAGATTTTGCTTTGAGGGTTTTTTGTCTACTACAAAAAGACTCAGAAACGAACATCTTGCATCTGTTAAAAACGACACAAGAACCCTTGTTTTTTACGAAGCACCACACAAGCTGATTTACACTTTAAAGGATATGCTTGAATATTTTGGCGACAGAAAAATTTCTATTTGTCGTGAGCTTACTAAAATTCACGAGGAAGTTCTGAGAATGACCCTTTCTGAGGCTGTGGAATATTATTCCGAGGTTACTCCTAAGGGGGAATTTGTCCTTGTAATTGAGGGTGCTGAGGAAAAGCAGGAAGAAGAAACAATGGAAAGTGCGTTTGAGCAGGTTAAGGCTCTTGTTGAAAAGGGAATGAGAGGTGCTGACGCCTGCAAGCAGATAGCAAAGGCAACGGGATTTTCAAAGGGCGAGCTTTATTCTATGCTTTTAGAGGACAAGTAAATGGTTATTGAAAATATGGTGAAAGATGACGTTCATAGCGTCTGGGAAATTGAAAATGCGTGTTTTTCACAGCCGTGGAGTGAGCAGGCTTTTTATGATGAGCTTACAAATCCTTACGGGGTTACTCTTGTGGCGAAGTGTGACGGAGTTGTAGCAGGCTTTTTGAATGTCCGTGACGTATGTGGCGAAATTTATATAAACAACATCGCTGTTTCGGAAAAATTCAGAGGGCGGGGTTTAGGGCAGGCTTTACTTTTAGAGCTTGAAAAAAGAGAATTTGTTTTTATCACACTTGAGGTGAGGGAAAGCAATTTTCCTGCCATATCCCTTTATGAAAAAATGGGCTATGAAAAAATAGGACTAAGAAAAAACTTTTACGAAAAGCCAGTGGAAAATGCGATTTTAATGACGAAATTCAAATTAAAGGACTGATTTTATGAAGATTTTAGGTATCGAAAGCTCTTGCGATGAAACTGCTGTTTCAGTAGTTGAGGACGGAGTTAAAGTTCTTTCAAATATAGTTGCAAGTCAGATTGACGAGCACAAGCTTTATGGTGGGGTTGTGCCTGAAATTGCCTCACGCCGTCATTGTGAAAATATTCAGACGGTAACGGAAGAAGCACTTTTGCAGGCGGGGGTTACAATGGAGGACATTGACGCTGTTGCTGTTACCTATGCACCGGGACTTATCGGGGCTTTGCTTGTGGGAGTGAGCTTTGCAAAGGGGCTTGCTATGGCACACAATAAACCACTTGTGCCTGTTCATCACATTGCAGGTCACATAGCTACAAACTATATTTCACATCCTGAACTCAAACCACCTTATCTTTGCCTTGTGGTATCAGGTGGGCACAGTCACATTGTTGAGGTGCTTGATTATACAACATACCGAGTTGTGGGAAGAACAAGAGATGACGCTGTCGGGGAATGCTTTGACAAGTGTGCGAGAGTGCTGGGATTTCCTTATCCCGGTGGAAAGCACATAGATAACGCTGCAAAAACAGGAAACCCTGACGCTTTTTCATTCCCACATCCTAAGGTTACAGGCGGGGAATACGACTTCAGCTTTTCGGGACTTAAAACGGCAGTTATAAACCTTGTTCACAACAACGAACAAAAGGGGATTGCCCTTAATGTAAACGACGTTGCAGCAAGCTTTCAGAAAACAGTGTGCGAGATTTTAACAGAAAAGCTTATGGGAGTTGCGAAGGAAAAGGGATACAAAAAAATCGCTGTGGCAGGGGGAGTTTCTGCTAATTCGGGGGTGCGTGAAAGCATAAGAAAAGCCTGCGAAAAAATGGGCTGTGAGCTTTATGTGCCTGAGCTTTGTTATTGTGGAGATAACGGTGCCATGATTGCCTGTCAGGGGTATTTTGACTACCTTGCAGGCAGACGTGCTGACGAGAGTTTAAACGGAATTGCGACACTTTCATTGGAGGATTTGTAAAATGGCTTTACCTGATTTTAAGAAAACCGAGCAGGACAAAACCGTTATTCCCGACTGGGCTAAATTTATGAAAGACGGGGAATTTATCAGCTATCAGACAACCTACAAAAGCAAGGCGAATTTTCACCTTTTTGATGAATTTTCATTTTCAGACGGAGAAAAAACAATAAAATACTATGTGTATAGTCCTGTAAAACACGGGGCTGACCCTGAGGGGAAATATCCTCTTACAATGTGGTTTCACGGGGCAAGCAACTCGCTTATGGGTGAGGGCTGTATTATGTGCTGTGGCGCTGAGCAGTATGCTACTCCAAAATATCAGCAGGAAATGGGAGGTGCTTTTGTAGTAGTGCCTCTTGCAAACGAAACACGCCTTGAAAACGGACAAATTCTCGGCACATGGGACTGGGAATATACCGCAATCATCAAGAAAATCTACGATAAAATCTGCGAGGAATATAGTGATAATATCGGCAAGAAATTCATAATGGGGGCTTCATCAGGCGGGCGTTTTACTTGGCAGCTACTTGAAGAAAATCAGGAATTTTTTGACGGTGCAATAGTGATTTCATCGGGATATTTCCCGTCTGATGAGGCTTTTGACAGGATTTCAAAAAGCAAAACACAGATTATGATTGCACACGGCAGACACGATGAAATGGCAACCTTTGAGAACTGCATTGAGCCGTATATGGGAATGCTCCAAAAGGCTGAAAACTGTCTGTGCTTTTTCCCTGAATGGGTTTACAACGGTGATGGGGGAATTTCGTCGGTATTCTACGGCTTTGAAATGGGTCAGCACTGCATGATTAACTGGATTCAGAATAATCTTATTTTTGATGACGGGACACCTGCTGACGAAAAGCTTCCTTATGGCGTGACAGGCTGGATTAAAGAGATTTGTGATAAGTAAAATATAAAAATATTAAACGCACTTTTGGAAAGGACAACTGAAAAGTGCGTTTTTTACGTCTGTGACGGGTTTTGTAAACAAATTGTAATCAAAAATCACTGCTTTTTATATTGACATTTTGATGTAATGATAGTATCATATTTTTATAGAATGATAAATTTTTGATTTTAATGTTAAAAAGGAGCTGTATTCTTTAATGGACGACGGTAGTCGAATGTGCCTCGGATTGGCAGGCGGTGTGGTCTGCCTTTTGGTTACTACCTTTCTTACAGCCTGCGAAACGGCTGTTGTTGAGGTAAATGACAGTAAAGTAAAGAAAAATGCTGAGAACGATAAAAAAGCAAAAAAACTTTTGAAGCTTATTTCAAAGCCTACAAGACTTATGACGGTTTCTTCTGTTGCAAGAAGCTTTTTGATGGTTGCTTTTTCGGCAGTTATTATGTTGGGATTCTTTTCATCTCTCAATAAACTGCTTTTAGAAAAGTTTTCTGTAAATGAAAAGGAAACGGCTTTTCTTTTTGTCAGTATCCTGAGCATTTTTATTCTGAGCTTGTGTATAGCTTTTGTAATATCGGTTTTTGGGATAATTATTCCTAAAAAGATAGTTTCTGAAAAGGACGAAAGAGCAGAGGATTTTGCCTATAACATCACTACCATTTATGGAATTCTGCTGGGAGTGTTTGTTCCTTTTGAAAGAATAGTAACGTTTTTTGTTGCTGTTATTCTTAAAATTTTCGGCGTTAAGAATGTTTCTGAAAAGGAAGCTGTAACTGAAGAAGAAATTCTGATGATGGTTGACGCTGTAAACGAAACGGGAATTATCGAAGAAAGCCAGAAGGAAATGATAAATAACGTTTTTGAATTCAACGAGCTTGAGGTAAGGGACGTTATGACTCACAGAACTTCACTTTTTGCAATAGATATCAATGCAGAAATTTCTGATGCTGTTAAGATTGTCACCGAGGAAGGGTATTCGAGAATACCTGTTTACGAGGATACGGTAGACAGCATTGTGGGTGTTGTTTTTGCAAAGGATTTACTTAAAATCTGGTTTAAAGACCAGGACGAAGAAAAAACTATCCGTGATATTATGCGTGATATAATGTATGTTCCACAGACGAATTCCTGCGGGGAATTGTTTGACGAGTTTACAAAGACCAAAAACCAGATTGCTGTTGTTGTAGATGAGTACGGTGGAACTGCAGGAATAGTTACTATGGAGGATTTGATTGAATCTATCGTGGGAAATATTCAGGACGAATACGACGACGAGGAAGAGGAAATCGACGAGATTACCCCTAATACCTTTGACCTGCTGGGAACTGCCGGCTTTGAAGAGGTAATGGAAAGAATAAATATCACCTACGACGGGGAAAATGATTATGATACCATAGGGGCATTTGTTATCGACCTTCTTGGCCGATACCCCGAGGAAGATGAAAGACCGTCGGTTTTTTACAAAGGTATTGAATTTTCGGTAATAAGTACCGATGATAAAAAGATAGAGAGATTAAGAGCGTTAAGGCTCAAAACTGAGAACGGGGAAGAGATTTAACTTAACGAAAGGAAAGGGAAGGCTATGTTTGCGAAGAATAAAAAGAATGCAGGCATAATTGTTTTGTTGCTGGCTTGTATGGTGCTTTCTGCTTGTCAGAATAGCGACGACAGTAATAAGACAGGTACTTTGAATACTGTCAACAGCCAGAATACTAACAATAGCTTTATTGCTTCAAAGACAGAAACCGTCATTGATGATACTTTGCCTGATGTTACAACAGTTGAGTCACAGAGTAGTACTTCTGATAAGACAAGTACATCAAAAAATACTTCTACAACTTCTTCTTCAAAAACAAACAAGACTACCTCTTCTTCAAAGACTTCTACAAAGAAACCTTCAACTACTTCTTCAGAAACAAACAGTAAAACTACTACCTCTTCATCACCAAAGAAAACTTCGACTTCAAAAACAGATTCACCGGAGGTAGAACTTAATCCTGATATTATTGATTCGGTAAATGCACAGCTTATTATTTCTCAGATTCCTCAGAAGGACAGAGCTGTTCTTGAAAAAATCAATAAGGAAATAAATAATTTCAAAGAAACAATCACTTTTGCGTATGGTGAAGCTACTCAGCAACAGGTTGAAAATGCTCTGATGATAATTTCACTTACAAATCTGACAGATAACTATGTTTCACCGGAATATACGATTTCTGTTGATAATCGTGGAAATGTCACAAAGCTTGTTCTGACCTTTACAAAAACGGCTAAGCAATATGCTGACGAGCTTGAAAAGCTTGAAACAGTAATTGATGAGATGATTGCCGGCTGTACTGCTGATAACGATTATGACGCTGTGAAATATTTCCACGACGAAATAATCAGACGCTGTAAGTATGACGCAAATGCTGAAAATATGCTTTCTGCATACGGCTGTCTTGTTGACGGCAGAGCTGTTTGTGAGGGATACGCAAAGGCACTTATTCTTCTTTGTTCAGAATATGGAATTGAATGTGTTCCGATAACGGGAAATACAAGAAATTCAGAGGGCGTTGTTGAACCTCATATGTGGAATCTTGTTAAGCTTGATGATGTATGGTATCATTTCGATTTGACTTGGAATGACCCTATTACAACTCTTGGTGAAGATTTTATTAAATATGACTACTTCGCAGTAAGCGACGAGGTTATTTCAATCGACCACGAAATCACACCTATTGTTTACTTCACATATCCTGTGGCAGATAATTCTGAAAATGATTATTTTACAAGATACGGACTGAAGTTTGATGATGTTCAGGCGGCTGTTACCGAATTTGAAAAAATTGTGTGCGAAGCTGTTAAAAATGAGCAGAGATATGTGAGAATAAAGCTTTCTGACGCTGAAAAATTTGCTCAGTTTAAAACACGTGTTTTTGAAACTGCAACTGAAAATGGTATTAAAGAAATTTTCAATATTCTTGCAAGGGCAAAAGAAAATTCGGGAAGCGAAGTCTTTAATCCTACACGCTTTGGAAAAGTTTTCAACGAGAATATGAATATCATTCTGATTGTTCTGAATTACGAATAAAAATAAAACTCTTTCGGTTTTGTCCGAAAGAGTTTTTTGTTTGCTATTTTTTGCAGTATTCAATTACCGATTTGATAAACTGTCTGCCTTCAGGCGAAAGAGAAAGCTTCTGTAAATCGGCGTTAAGAACAACTACCTTGCCATTCATATAGTCGTATTCGTAAAGAAGTCCTAAGACGTGGTTTCGCTCAAAATTATCGATAGTCCGAATGATAATCCGCTTGTCAGAAAAGTTTTCGTCAAGAATTTCCGAACGTGAATTTGATACTATTTCCCACCACTGAGGCGTAGAATAGTATTCTGTCGGAAACTGTGAAAGAGCAGGGTGGCTGTCATCAATAAGAAGTCCCATTGTGCCTACCGGAAGTGGCTTACCTTGCATTTCTGAAATGTGCCTGAACATCGGATAACACCAGAAATCTGTGCAGTAAAATCCCTCGACAGAATCTGTCAGCTTTTCAAGCTCCGGGGTAATGAGAACGGTTTTCCCATTTTTGAGAAGCTCTTTTGCTTCATCATTCAGACAATCAAAAATGTAACAACCAGCGATGTCAATATTTTCGGTTTTTGGATAAAGCCAGAGGGTGTAGGTGTTGGAAATAGGTGTATTTTCTATTGAAATTGTAAATTCCGCCTTAGTCGGCACTGTAAAGTTGTTGAGATTTACAGAGAAATTTCCAACGCTGAAATAATTATCGAAATCTTCAGAAATAGCGTATTTTCGGGTTGTTTCACCGATTTCATCACCTGAAAGTGTAGCTGTTACAACCTTACCTTTAAGTGAACAGTCTGAATAATCTACAATTTCGATTTCGGCATTAAATTCGTCGTCTGACTGGTAAATATAGCTGTCAAACTTGGCAAGAATGACTATTTCCCCACAGAAATTACACCAATCTTCACGGGTGATGTTGCCCTTGTTTTCCATAAGGGCGTTTAAAATTCCCACAAGAGCAGTACCCTGACCTGTGAAATCCTGAATATCAAGAATCTGGAAGCCCGCAAGAGTTTTGGAACGAAAAGCTGTTTCAAGCTCTTCTTTGTAACAGGCTGCAGCAAGCTTTCCACTTGCTCTGAAAAATTTATCAGCGAGGTGAAGCATTCCTTTTTCTTCAAGACGCTCTCTGAAAATTTCAAAGTTTCTTGCCTTGAGGGCACCTGTGTATTTTTCTATTTCGTTAAAGTCAGGGAAGGTTTCATATTGTCCGATTTCGTGTGTGACAATCGGCACCTTCGGTATGAAGTCTGAAGAGCTTTCCTGAGCCTTGACTGTTTTCACAGTTGTCTGATACTGAATCTGTATGCTTTCTTCGGTTGGAATTTCTGTTTCGGAAGGTTTTTTCTTCAAGTTTATTATATCGTCGTAGCTGTGACGTGTTGAAGGCTTTTCTGTCTGGATATGTCCGAGAGGTGCGTCACACATAGCATATGAACCACGTATAAGTCGGTCTTTTGAAAGCCTTACTCCCACAAAAAAGTCGTCATTTTCCAAAACAGTGGGATACCACTGAGAGTTGTTTGAGCCTTGTGTATAGAGGTGACGGTTGTCGATAGCTTTGTATTTGCCGATAATTTTATTTAAGCATTGTCTGTCGCCCCACAGCTCATTTCCCATCGACATCATACAGAATGACGGGTGATTTCCGAAATTTTCAAGAATCATAAAACCTTCGTTAAAAAGGAAATCCTGTTTTTCCTGATTGTGGTTTTCGTCACCGACAGTAGTGATTGTCCCCCAGAATGGAAGCTCAGGCTCCATATAGATTCCCAGCATATCAGCGGCAATAAATGCAGCCTCCGGAGGACAGCAGGTATGAAAACGGTAGTGGTTGATTCCATAGCTTTGTGAAATTGACATTACCTTTACCCATTCTTCAACAGAAGTAGGTGCAAAGCCTGTTTTCGGGAAAATCATTCCGTCGTGCTTTCCTCTGAGAAAGGTTTTTTTACCGTTTATTGTAAACTTATCTCCATCAGCCTTGAACTGTCTGAGACCAGTATATGTCTGGTAAACATCGCCGTTTATGTCGATAAAGAGAATATAGGTATTGGGCTTGAATTCGCTCCAGAGTCCGGCCTTTGAAACCGGATATTCAGCTACAAGCTTTCCGTCAGAATAAGGGAATTCAAGTTCTTCAAAAATTTCTTCATCGTCAAAAGCGGATACCATACTGATTTTAGCTATTCCCTCAGGAATCCCTTTGACATCAGCAGTGATTTTAAGAGTTTTGTTGTGAATATCGCTTTCTACAAAGGCGTTTAAAATATAGCTTTCACCATAAACTCTCAGGGAAATCTCACCTGTGATACCATTCCAGTTTGACTGGGTATCCTGTGAGTTCATATGTCCACCGCTGATTTTATAGCCTTTATTTGAAACACAAACTTCAATTATGTTTTCGCCGTCTTTGAGAAAATCGGTAATATCAAAAATATGAGGTGCGACAAAGCTTTCCTGACAACCTGCCTCGTTACCGTTTATGTAAACTGTTGAAATTCTCGTTCTTTCAAGAAAAAGCATAACCTTGCTTTCGCCAAAGCCTTCGAGATTGACGGTTTTTTTGTACCACGCATTACCTTCAAAGCGGTATTCTTCCGTTAAAAAACCTGTTTCTCTGTTGGGATTTTTCATGCCTTTTTTTGAAAATGATGTTGTTGACGGCAGAAAAATTCTGTCATTATAACAAACATCTGACTGTTTCAATTTCATATTTTCATCTAAGTAGAGAAGCCATTCTCCGCTCAGGTCGATTGTAGCAAGCATTATATCCCTCCTTTGAAGTTTTCAAAACTCTGTTATACCTTATAAAAAGGATATCATATATGCTAATATTTTACAAGAGTAAGCGGGGACACTTAACGGAAAATTCACAAAGATATGGTTTAATATTGTTTTATTAAAAACAATAAATTATAGATATTGTGCGAATAATTAAACAAATATTAAAGGTATGAAAACTTTTAAAAATAAAACGTTTGAAATCAAAATACCCCCTTGAAAAAGATTGGTATTTGGTAGTATAATTAGTAAACTGTAAAAATGTTTTAGTTTAATATTTTCCGAAGGAGGAAGGTATAGATGTTTCAGATGAAGTGGATTTGGAACAATTTAAAAGGTTACCGAGTTATTTACATACTTGCACTTTGCATAACTGTATGTGTTCAGACTCTGTACCTTACAACCCCTATTTTTTCCCAGAGACTTGTAGACACGTTTCTTACCGGAGAAAATGCTCTTGTAAACCTTGAAACAAGAAAGGGTTATCTTATTGAGCTTTTGATTCTGATGGTTGCAACAACATTTTTAAGAACTGTATTGCAGTATTCAGGTAATATGTGTTATGAGACCTCCACTCAGGGAATGGTTTATAAAATCAGAAATCACCTTTTTAAAACTATCCAGAATCAGGATATGGATTACTACAACAAATACCGTACAGGTGATTTGATGACAAGACTTACAGGTGACCTTGATATGGTGCGTCATTGTATGGCATGGATTATCAAGTCTATCGTTGAATGTATCTGTCTTGTGGCATCTACTTCGATTTACTTTTTGCTTGTAAACTGGAAAATGGCACTTTGCCTTCTGGTAGTAACACCTTTTATCTTTCTTGTAACTCAGATTTTCAAAAAGAAAATCAGACCGATGTATGTTGACCTGAGAGAAAGACTTTCACAGATGAATACAGCCGCACAGGAAAACATCAGCGGTAACAGAGTTGTAAAGGCTTTTGCAAGAGAAGACTATGAAATCGAAAAATTTCAGGACAAGAACAAGGATTTTTCCGAGGCAAATAAAAAGACCTCTCTTATGTGGATAAAATTTATGCCGATTGTTGATTCACTTGCTGAGTCGCTCAATATTGTAATGCTTCTTTGCGGTGGTATTTTCCTCATCAAGGGCTGGCTTACAATGGGCGAATACATTGCCTTTTCAGGACTTATCTGGACTCTTTCAAACCCTATAAGACAGTTTGGAATGGTAATTAACGACCTTCAGAGATTTACTGCTTCGTCACAGAAGATTATTGAAATTTATTACTCAAAGCCTTCCATTGTTGACAGCGAAAAGGCTGTTTCTCCTGAGGAAAGACTTAAGGGTGAAATCGAATTTAAAAACGTTTCATTCGGATATGACGATAAGGAAATCCTCCACGACCTGAGTTTTAAAATCAAGGCAGGAGAAACTGTTGCCATTATGGGTGAAACAGGTAGCGGTAAGACAACCCTTATAAATCTTATTCCGAGATTTTACGACGTTACAAAGGGTGAAATCCTTGTTGACGGAGTAAATGTCAAGAAATATAAGCTCAAGGAATTAAGAAGCGATATCGGTATGGCAACTCAGGATGTGCTTCTTTATTCTGATACAATCGACGGAAATATTGCTTACGGCGATTCTGATATGCCTGAGGAAGAAGTGACAAGATGTGCTGAGCTTGCTGCTGCACACGACTTTATCGAAAAGCTTCCTGAAGGCTATAACACCATTATCGGTGAAAGAGGCGTAGGACTTTCAGGCGGACAGAAACAGAGAATTTCTCTTGCACGTGCTCTTGCTATCAAACCGAGTGTGCTTATTCTTGACGACACTACTTCGGCTGTTGATATGGAAACAGAAGCACACATTCAGGAGAGTCTTGAAAATCTCGACTTTGATTGCACAAAGATTATTATAGCTCAGCGTATTTCTTCTACGAAAGATGCTGACAAGATAATCATTCTTCAGGACGGTAGAATTACAGAAATGGGAACTCACGATGAGCTTCTCAAAAACAAGGACGGCTATTATCACGAAGTATTCACTCTTCAGAATGAAGGCTTTGATGACAAGACAGAGGAAAGGGGGAATGACTGATGGCACGTAACAAATATGACGTTGACGAAGTGCTTGAAACCCCTTTTGATTTTTCACACTTAAAGCGTGCGATGGTATACATAAAAAGATACAGAGCAAAGATGATTGTTGCTTTTATCTTTTCTGCAATGGCTGCTGTAACAGGACTTTTCGGGCCTATTATTACTCAGAAGGCCATTGACGAGTCGATTCCTAATAAGGATATTTCTCAGTTGATTGTATTGTGCGTACTTCTTGCGTTGTGTATCGGAGTGTCTATTGTATTTTCAGTAATACGTTCAAGAATTATGACCATTGTAGGTCAGGATATCATTTACGACATAAGAACAGACCTTTTCAAGCATCTGCAGAAGCTTCCTTTCCAGTATTATGACGACAGACCACACGGAAAAATCCTTATCAGAGTTGTAAACTATGTAAACTCTGTTTCGGATATGCTTTCAAACGGTATTATAAATGTCATTCTTGAATTTTTAAATATGATTTTTATTACCATATTTATGTTCACTGTAAATGTTCAGCTTTCGCTTGTGGTGCTTGCAGGACTTCCACCATTTATTCTTATGATGTGGGCTATCAAGCGTCGCCAGAGAAGAGCATGGCAGATGGTTTCCAATAAGAATTCAAACCTTAACGGTTACCTTCAGGAAAGTATTACCGGTGCAAGAGTAACACAGATTTTCACCCGTGAGGACGAAAACCAGCAGATTTTCGATAAGCTTTCTATGGCTTGCAGAAAAAGCTGGATGAGTGCTGTGAAATATTCAAACCTTGTATGGCCGGCGACAGATAACATTCAGACGGTTGTAAGAGCGGCAATTTTTGGCGTGGGACTTCTTGTAATGACGCCTGCCGCTGTTTCGCTGGGAACAATTTTCGCTATGACATCATACGCGTCACGTTTCTGGCATCCGATTATGAGCCTTTCAAATATCTTCAATAACTTCATCAACAATATCGCATACCTTGAAAGAATTTTTGAAACTCTTGATGAGCCTGTTACTGTTGACGATGCTGAGGGTGCAACAGAGCTTCCTGACATCAGGGGCGACGTTACTTTTGAAAATGTTACCTTTGCTTACGAAGAGGGCAAAAACGTTCTTGAAAATGTCAGCTTTGAGGTTAAGGCAGGCGAGAGTATTGCTCTTGTAGGACCGACAGGTGCGGGTAAATCAACAATCGTAAACCTTATTTCAAGATTCTATAATATCGGTGAGGGTAAGGTTAAGATTGACGGACAGGATATTTCTCAGGTTACTCTCTATTCACTGAGAGCACAGATGGGTATTATGCTTCAGGACAGCTTTATTTTCAGCGGAGATATTCTTGATAATATCCGCTACGGAAAGCTTGATGCATCCGACGAGGAAATTGTCAGAGCAGCTACTACTGTTTGTGCGCACGATTTCATCAGCAAAATGGAAGATGGTTATCAGACAGAAGTAAATGAGCGTGGTTCTTCACTTTCACAGGGACAAAGACAGCTTATTTCCTTTGCGAGAACACTTCTTTCTGACCCGAAAATCCTCATTCTCGATGAGGCTACCTCATCTATTGACGCTAAGACTGAAAGACTCCTCCAGAAGGGACTTCAGGAGCTTCTTAAGGGAAGAACATCCTTCATTATCGCTCATAGACTTTCGACAATCAAAAACTGCGACAGAATTATGTATATCGACCAGAAGGGAATTGTTGAATGTGGAAGCCACGATGAGCTTCTTGCTAAAAAGGGTGCATACTATAACCTTTATATGTCACAGCATATTTCAAGCGACAAAACCGCATGAAGGGGTGTCCCTTCAGCCTCCTCGCCTTTTTTCTCAGTAGGAGAGGTGGGAAGCCTTTGTGTGACGGCGGTCAACGAAAATTCCTGAGCGGAATTTTCTTAATTCTGCCAAAACCAAACAAACAGTTATTTTAGGGGTGTCCCTTCAGCCTCCTCGCCTTTTTTCTCAGTAGGAGAGGCGGGAAGCCTTTGTGTAACGGTGGTCAACGAAAATTCCTGAGCGGAATTTTCTTAATTCTGCCAAAACCAAACAAACAGTTATTTTAGGGGTGTCCCTTCAGCCATAAAAACAATGCCGATGTTCAAGTAATATCGGCATTTTTTATTATGTTTTTTCAAATGAATGATAAATATTGTTTAAATCGACAAAAAATAAAAAAGCTGTTGACAATGGGGACTATTTATTATATAATTAGGAAGTTGTCTGACACAGGTTTTCAGGATAGTAAAAATAATTGTAAAAAAGTTATGAATGCTATTGACAAATCTGATTGGATATGTTAAAATATATCTTGCGTTTGAAAATACGTTTTTAAATGCTGGTGTAGCTCAGTTGGTAGAGCAGCTGATTTGTAATCAGCAGGTCGGGGGTTCGAGTCCGTCCACCAGCTCCATTTAATCGCTGAAATAATGTAGGCGATTTTAATATTTATGGGAGAGTTCCCGAGTGGCCAAAGGGGGCAGACTGTAAATCTGTTGCTTCGGCTTCGGTGGTTCGAATCCACCCTCTCCCACCAGTAAACAGACCTCTTTTGTCTATCAGGACAAGAGAGGTTTTTCTTTGTTGAAAAGCTTATGGATTTGTGGTACAATAATCTTAAAGCCAACCCTTGCTACGTTGAATTACGGTGCAAGCTCCCTTTATTGAATCAGTTGAAATTCTGTAATATTATGCTCTTATATAGCAAAATGCGGGGTGGCTTAACAGTCCATTGACGGATAAAAAGGGTTTCTCTATAATGATAGCAGGAGGTGAACCGATATGACTGATAAAAAAACTTTTGGTTCGTTTATAAAAGCCAAACGAATGGAGAAGAATTATTCGCAAAAAGAACTGGCAGAATTGCTGTTTGTTACAGAGGGTGCTGTCAGTAAGTGGGAGAGGGGAGTATCCTATCCTGATATTACTTTGATTTCTGATATCTGTAAGTTTCTTGATATAAGCGAGCACGAGCTAATAACATCTTCTACGGACACAGAAACAAGAAAAATGAGACGTGAAGCACACAATTTCCGTGTTATACGTGGAACTTGGTTCTGGGTTCCTACAATATCATATTTGGCTGCATTATTGACTTGTTTTATTTGCAATATTGCCGTAAACCATACGCTGTCTTGGTTTTTCATCGTATTAACTGCACTGCTTTGTGCCTATTCTTTTGTTCCGACATTTACATCTTTTTTCAAGACGAAAAAACTGCTTGTTTTTTCAGCTACAACATATCTGTCTATATGCCTGCTACTGTTTACCTGCGCAGTTTATACAAGTAATCTGTCGTGGTTTGTGAATGCTTGTATAGGCACTCTGATGGGATATGTGCTGGTCTTTGTGCCTGTCTTCTTATCAAAATCCAAACTATCAAGATATAAGTTTGTGATTTCATTTACATCGACCTTTTTGCTGACAATCCTGCTGCTTGTAAATGTGCGTACCTGGCATTCCTTTGCACTTTTGCCTGCAATACTCATTACCTGTTATGCATTTGCACCTGTTATACTGTGTACTATCATTTGCACGCTGCGTGGTGATTCTTTCATTAAAACGGGAATCTGTATTTTCGTATGTTCTGTAACTTATTATTTCACAAACCATATTATAAATAAGCTTTTTGGACTTAATGAAAATCATTACGAGGTGGATTTTAATAACTGGAAGCAGTGCGTAAATGGAAATGTTCATTTTATTTGTATTACATCACTTTTGTTTATCGGCATTGTCTTTTTGATAATAGGAATATGCAGAATCAGTATAAATAAAAGACAGTAAATTATCTTAATTTTTATTTTAAAACCGGATTTTGTAAGCGTAAATCTGATTGGGATTTGCTAAATTCCAGCATTTAAAAATATTGTAAAATATAACCAAAAAACTCTGTCGGAATTTGGCAGGGTTTATTTTTGTTTACTATTTATTCAGCTTTAAAAAGGAGTGCTTTCCTTGACAGTTGGGTATGCTTATGGTATACTATTATGTATGTGTTTCGCTTGAAATACAAAAATTTTCGGAGGTAAAATATGCCTGAATTTGCGCTTGTAAAACCTGAAAGGGTTTTTTCATATTTTGAGGAAATCTGCTCTGTGCCGAGAGGCTCAGGGAATATGGAAAAAATTTCACGCTATTGCGTTGAATTTGCCAAAAAACAAAACCTTGAATACTACACCGACAGCTATGGAAATGTCGTTATTTATAAAAAGGGTACGGCTGGATATGAGGATTCTGAGCCGGTTATTTTGCAGGGGCACCTTGATATGGTTTGTCAGAAAACAGACGACTGTGAAATAGATTTTGAAAATGACGGTCTTGATGTTTATGTTGACGGGGACTACCTTAAAGCAAAAGGAACAACTCTTGGTGCTGATAACGGAATTGCTATTTCGATGATTCTTGCAGTGCTTGAGAGCAATAATATTTCTCACCCACCTATCGAGGCAGTATTTACAATAGACGAGGAAATCGGACTTATCGGTGCAAATGTTCTTGATAAATCAGTTCTGAAATCCAAGAGAATGATTAACCTTGACGCTGAGGAGGACGATACTCTTACGGTTTCCTGCGCAGGCGGAAATGATTTTTCGGTGAGAATACCTGTTGAGAGGGTAAAAGCACAGGGGAAAGCTGTGAAGATTTCGCTTAAGGGACTTCAGGGCGGACATTCCGGAGTAGAAATCGATAAGGGCAGAGTCAACGCCAACAACCTTATGGGACGTCTCCTTAATCATCTGAAATTCAATATGGATTTTGAGATTGTAAGTGTTGACGGCGGTGATAAAACCAATGCTATTACAAATAGCTGTAAGGCTCAGCTTTGCTGTGAAAATGGAGAAACACTCAGAGCCGAAGCTGAAAAGTATCTTGAAATTGTAAAAAATGAGCTTTCTGCAAGAGAGCCGGGCTTCAGATATGAAATCACTGTAAGCGAGGCTTGTGAGCAGGAGGTTATGAATAGTGAAGTTCGAGACGGACTGGTTTATTTCTTGGCCTGCGTTCCTGAGGGGATTATCAGAATGAGCGCTGAGATTGAGGGTCTTGTTGAAACTTCACAGAATCTGGGTATACTGAAAACTGATGAAAATGAAGTTGTAATCAAGTTTGCTCAGAGAAGTAATCTGATGTCGGGAATGGATTTCCTTAAGGAAATGATGACGAGATTTTCACAGTGTGTTCCTTGTGTGGCTGAGTCGTCAGGATTCTATCCGCCTTGGGAATTCCTGAGAGACTCAAAGCTTCAGGAACTCTATAAAAACTGTTATGAAGCTTATTATGGCGAAAAGCCAAAGGTAGAAGCTATTCATGCGGGACTTGAATGTAGCGTATTTTCTGCGGCAATCGAAGGTCTTGATTGTATTGCCATCGGTCCTGAAATGCACGGAGTTCATACCGTAAACGAAAAGCTTTCTGTTTCATCGACAGAAAATACTTTCAGACTGTTGATTTCAATTCTGAAACGTTTGAAGTAAGGTCATTAGAGCGATATCGCTCATTTGATACAAAAAAAGTTGTAGCAAAAAAAGCTATGACGGATAGGAGAGGTTATGGATAATCAGAAACAATTCAAGCCTTATATTCCTGCAGAAAAGATTACACCTGAAATTACAGTTGCTTCTGTAATTATGGGTATACTTCTTGCAGTAGTATTCGGCGCAGCTAACGCTTACCTTGGAGTTAAAGTAGGTATGACTGTATCTGCTTCAATTCCTGCAGCAGTAATTGCTATGGGCGTTATCCGCATTATTTTGCGTAAAAATTCAATTCTTGAAAGCAATATCGTGCAGACAATCGGTTCTGCAGGTGAATCTCTTGCAGCAGGTGCTATTTTTACACTTCCTGCACTCTTTCTTTGGGCTGAGGAAGGGATTATGGACAAGCCTGATATTGTAGAAATCAGTGTTATTGCAGTTCTCGGTGGTCTTCTCGGTGTATTCTTTATGGTTCCTCTGAGAAATGCCCTCATCGTTAAGGAACACGGAGTTCTTCCTTATCCTGAGGGAACAGCTTGTGCTGAAGTTCTTCTTGCAGGAGAACAGGGCGGTGCAAATGCTTCTACTGTATTTGCTGGTATGGGCTTTGCAGCTGTATTAAAGTTTATTATTGACGGATTCAAGGTGGTTTCAGGAGAAATTTCTGTTGCTATCAAGGGACTTAAGGGCGAAATCGGAACACAGATTTATCCTGCTGTACTCAGCGTAGGTTATATCTGTGGCGCAAGAATTTCATCATTTATGTTTGCGGGCGGTGTGCTCAGCTGGTTGGTAATTATTCCAATAATTGTACTTTTTGGTGCTGATGCTACAATCTACCCTGGAACAACTACAATCGGTGAAATGTACGCAGCAGGTGGTGCAAGCGCTATCTGGAGCTCATACATCAGATATATCGGTGCTGGTGCTCTTGCAGCTGGCGGTATCATCAGCCTTGTTAAGTCACTTCCGATTATTATCAAGACATTCGGCGGTGCTATGAAGAGCATGAAGTCAGGCGGTGCAGGTTCAAATCTCCGTACAGAAAAAGACTTTAATATGAAGTTTGTTATTGGTGCTATACTTGTACTTACACTTCTTGTATGGCTTGTACCTGTAATTCCGGTATCGCTTCTCGGTGCGTTTATCATTGTTGTTTTCGGTTTCTTCTTTGCAACTGTTTCTTCAAGAATGGTTGGTCTTGTAGGAAGCTCAAACAACCCTGTTTCAGGTATGGCTATTGCTACACTTCTCATCTCGACACTTATCCTTAAATTTACAGGTGCAGAAGGTGCAGAGGGCTATATCAGTGCTATTGCTATCGGTTCAATTATCTGTATTGTTTCAGCTATCGCAGGCGATACATCACAGGACCTTAAAACAGGCTTCATTCTTGGTGCTACACCTAAGAAGCAGCAGATTGGTGAGGTTATCGGTGTAATTGCTTCTGCTCTTGCTATCGGCGGAACACTTTATCTCCTTGACAGTGCTTATGGTTTTGGCTCAGACGAAATCGCAGCACCTCAGGCTACACTTATGAAGCTTATTGTTGAGGGTGTTATGGGCGGTGAGCTCCCATGGAATCTTGTATTCATCGGTGCGATGATAGCTGTTATCATTGAAATTATCAGAATCCCTGTTCTTCCATTTGCAATCGGTATGTACCTCCCGGTACAGCTTAATGCTTGTATTATGATTGGTGGTCTTATCAGACTCTTTATGGACAAGCTCAACAAGCCTGAGGAAGAAAAGAAGGAAATCACAAATAATGGTATTCTTTTCTGTTCAGGTATGATTGCCGGCGAAGGTATTGTGGGTATCATTATTGCATTACTTTCTATCGTAGGTCTTACAGACGCATTTGACCTTTCAGCTAAGCTTGGAATTCCTGCAATCGTTATGAATATCGGTGGACTTGTTCTCCTTGCAATTACTATTCTTACAGTCCTGAAATTCTCACTCTGGAAGAAGCGTGCAAAGACAGATGAGTAAAAAGAAAGTCATTGACGAGAATTATCTGGAAAACAAGCCTAAAAGAAATCCTGTTTTAAACTTTACAACAGATGAAAAGGGTGTTGTTACTCTTGAGGTTGAAAACACAGGAGTTGTAAACAGAATTTTTCAGAAGCTTCTGAAAAAGCCAAAAATAACCTATGTTCATCTTGATGAAACAGGAAGCTTTATCTGGCCGTATCTTGATGGCGAGATGACTATTACGGAGCTTGGAGTAATTGTTAAGGAGCATTTCGGCGAAAAGGCTGAGCCTCTTTACGAAAGACTTGCAAAGTATATCAGTATTCTCGAAAGCTATCATTTTATTGTTATGTAAATTTAAAGCAGAAGGACAATGTTCCTTCTGCTTTTTTGTTATGTCATTTTAAGTATCATAAATAGTAATGATACTTTAACAAAAGTATCGAAAAGGTTTGATATTCGCAGAAAAAGATACTATTGTTATTGAAATCGTATTATAGTTGTGTTATTATGTAAAAAAATACTTTAAAGGAGTATATCTATGAGAACTTTTGAGGGATTTATCAAGGGTGTGAATATCGGTGGCTGGCTTTCACAGTGCTGGCTTAAAAAGGAGCATATGGACACTTTTATAACTGAACAGGATTTTGCTGATATCAAAAATCTTGGACTTGACCATATCAGACTTCCTATTGATTATATGCTTATTGAAAACGAGGAGGGCGAACCTCTTGAAGAGGGCTATGAGTATATTGATAAGGCTGTTTTGTGGGCAAAAAAATATGGGCTCAACGTTCTTATCGACCTTCATAGAACAGCAGGATACAGCTTCGGAAATTTCAAGGATTGCTCAGGATTTTTCACTGACGAAGTACTTCAGGAAAGATTTTTCTCACTGTGGGACAAGCTTTCCGCTCGCTATGGAAAATACGACCACGTAGCATTTGATTTGCTTAATGAGGTGGTTGACGAAAATGTTTCTGACAAGTGGAATGAAATCGCCTTGCGTGCTATTGAACGTGTCAGAAAAAATGCACCGGATAACTGGATTTTAGTAGGTGGTGCAAGATACAACCACATTTATTCGGTTAAGGAACTGCTTTTACCACCTGACGACAAAATCGTGTATTCCTTCCATTATTATGAGCCACACATCTTCTCTCATCAGGGTGCAAGCTGGGAAAAGACAATGCCGCTTGAATTCAGAGTTTCCTATCCTCTTTCAGCAGAAGAATATATGGATATATCCGATACACAGCTTAACGGCGCTTACTCTTGGTTTTTCAAACAGATTCATAAGGATGCAAAGGGCATAGATATGCTTGAGCATATGTTTTTAGAAGCTGTTGAGGTTGCAAAGGAGAGAAATGTTCCTTTGTATTGTGGGGAATACGGCGTAATTGTAAATGCTGACCCTCAGGACACTCTCAGATGGTACAAGGATATGAATGCTATTTTTACAAAATACGGTATCGGCAGGGCAGCGTGGTCATATAAGAAAATGGGCTTTGGAATTATTGATGACCATATGAAAGACGTTATTGATGACCTGAAAAATTACTTATAAAATAAATAAGGACTTGTTCTTAGTGAACAAGTCCTTTTGTGTTATTTGTCAGCTGGTGCTACAAGCCCTTTAATCTGCGGAAGCTTTAACATAATCGCAGCACCTATAGTTGTGAAAATAATTTCAGGAAGCATATACGAGCCGTTGTAAAGGAGGCTGTAAAGCCAGAAATTATCTGTGGAGAAGCCGTCCCACAAAGCACCGACCGACTTCCAGATTACAACACCGGTTGTAAAGTGACAGGCGTATCTGAGCATAAGTGCAAGGATAATTCCAAGAAGCCAGCCGAAAAATCCCTGTTTTCTGAAAATTCCTGCAATTCCAAGCACTGAGAATGCAAGGATATAGTCAAATAAAATGCAGGCAACAAGCATTCCTGAGGTAAGTCCCCAGCCGAAAAGTCCGTCCATTATTCCTTGTAAAAGCTGAACAAGTGAAAAGATAAAGGATACAGTAAGTCCGTATTTTACACCGTGTTTTATTGAAAAAATAACAACAGGCAACATTGAAAGAAGGGTAATAGAGCCACCCCATGGAAGCTTGTAAACACGTATGTAGCTAAGTACCGTTGCAAGAGCAATCATAATGGCTCCCTCAACGAGAATGGTTAATTTTTTGTCTTTCATTTTAAAAATCCTTTCTGTTAAAATCAAACAGAAAACAAAAAAGGACAGGCATTCATACGAGCCTATCCCAATAAGTTTTCCTACGTCGGCATTATCCGAATCAGGTTCGCAAAATAATTTTTGCAGGGTCGGAATTCACAATTCCCTCTCAGCCGATTTATCAGCTCCCCGTATTTAATTTTCAGAAAATTTTCTTACAAATTGTAGCTACTTGCATATTATAGCACAATGATTTAGAGTTGTCAACAGTAAATTCAATTGACAATTGACAATGGACAATTGACAATTGATGTATCGCCTTTCGGCGATGAATTATAAATAAAATGCTGAATATCAAAGATTACAGATTTCTTATATAATGAAAAAGATACTGCTGGGCGATACCCTCAACACCCTTTACACATTCAGGAAGTCCCTTAGGATAGTAGTTTTCTAGAACTCTCTTTATCCATACGTCAACCGGAAATGCCTCTGTGCGGTACATTCCATACAAAAGGGCACATTCCGCTACCTTAGGCCCAACACCCTTTATGGTCATCAGCATTTTTCTTGCGGTTTCAATGTCGGTTTTTGAAATCTCCTCCAGTGAAAGCTGGCCACTTTCAAGCTTCTGTGAAGCGTCAACAAGGTATTTAGCTCGGAATCCTGCTCTTAAAAAAGAAAGACTTTCAGGGGTTTCCTTAGAAAGCTGTGAGTATGTAGGGAAGCCTCCGTAATGTTCACAAAGTCGTGAAATTATTCCCTTGATTCGTGGGATGTTGTTGTTTTGGGAAATTATAAAAGAACAAAGTGCTTCCCATTTGTCCTGCTTTAAAAGACGTATTCCTGAGGCGAATTCACAGGCTTTTTTCAAGGTTTCGTCCTGAGAAAAGCGATTTTTCATCACGCTGTAATCTGTGTATAAATCAAAATAATCTGCCCATACTTTTAAAAAGGTCTCTTCATCAGTTTCGTAAAAAATAATGTATTTCCCCTCGTTTGAAATGGTCAGAGGGGTGTTAAGGTAAAAACCTTTATAGGTATTTTCGCCAGTTTTCTCCCATCTGAAAGCCTGTCCGCAATCGAGAGTTTCGTCAAGGTCAAAATCCTGTCGGGTAAGATATATGTTATTGTCTTTTGAAAAATATTTCATATAGGAAATCCTTTCTGAAAAATCACTTGAAAAATCCTCATAAAAACATTATACTATATTTAAGAGAAAAATTCCACTATAATTTTGGAGGTTTTTATGAGAGAAAGTATTCTTACCATTCCGGTTAACGAAATTTTTGAACCGAAGTGTGGCTGCCCGATTTGTACTATGAGGGATATGCTTGAAACACGAACAATCGAGTACATAATGGGTGCTGCAATGATGGAGCCTGATGTCAGAATTGAAACTAACAAGCTTGGCTTCTGCAAGACTCATTTTGATTTTATGCTCAAACAGAAAAACAGACTTTCATTGGCTCTGATGTTGCAGACACATCTTATGGAGCTTGATAACGAAATATTCAAGAAAAAATCTTTCTTTGAGGGAAAAACCGCAAAGCATAAAAAGGTTTCACAGATAAATCAGGATTGCTTTGTGTGTTCAAAAATAGAATGGGGAATGTCAAGACTTATGGTGACCTTCTTTGAACTTTACGGCAAGGAAAGCGAATTCAGAAAGCTTTTTGCAGAGCAGGAAATGCTTTGTCTGCACCACTACGAGCTTCTTGTGGGCCGGCTTGAGGAAATTGACAAGAAGTATCAGAATCAGTTTGTAAATGATTGTAATGCTCTTGTGAAGAAACAGCTTGATATCCTTGTTGAAGATGTAAGTCATTACTGTAATATGTATGACTATCGTAACGGTGGAAAGGATGCCGACTGGAAAAATTCAAAGGACTCTATCGAAAGGTCAATAAGATTTCTCACTACAAGATAAAATTCATAGCGGACAGTTATGCACAAATGTATAACGGTAAGTTTTTTTGGACAGGTAGTCTGCCGACAGCCTATTATCGCAGTGTATTTTTAAAAGTGAGAAATGTAATACCATTAAAGAAAACCTTTTCGGAATTTGCAGAATTTTGTAAAAATAACGCCAAATCCCGTAAAACCGACGTTTGCAAATGACAAGGTAAAACACTTGCGCAATTTAATAGATTGTTCACATTTTATCGTGATTTTTTTGTCGATTTGCTCAGTTAAACAACTTTTCAACATTTTTACAAGTATGGATAAGCCCTGATTTACACGAAGTTTTCAACGTTTTCAACACACTTTTCAAAGTTTTCAAAAGGGTTTTCAAAGCTTTCAACATAGTTTTCAACATTATTGTGTATGAAAATGGTATAATTCGTATGCAATTTGCCAATAATACCCATATAAGTAAAAAAATGGGAAATCAGAGGTAAAGCAAAATATGTTGAAAGGTATTAATAAACAAATCATCGAGATTAAATGTACTAACAGTGAACATTTTGAAAAGATTCTGCTATTCATCAAAAACGACAATGGCTATGTGCCGGTGTCGCATCTTGGCGCTGAAATCTATGAGTATTACAGTAGCCTGATGGGGGATGAATCCCAGCCTAAGGGTCGCCGAAAGAAACTAAAAATTAAGGAGTGGTGGGTGTTTTTGGCGTTTTTTATGTCCGGATTGCTGGGTTTATTGGCAGTAATGCTTATATTATAGAATTTTTTTTGTAGAATATGTCGAAAAACTCTCAAAACCTATTGGCTTTTGGGAGTTTTTGTGTTATACTAATAGAGTATATTACCGAATTGTTGTCTTTTGACAGAATCGGGAGTTTTCGGGAAGGGATTTACTGGTTTATGGCGGATTTCAAAAAAGACAGAAGAAAAAGCTTTAACCGCGATGACCGTCACTCTGAAAGGCGGAATTTCAGAAATGAAAAAGATGCAAGAGTGAGGGACAGAGGATATAAAAACGATGATGAAGATGATGAGTATTTATCAAATCTGATTATCGGTAGAAATCCTGTTCTTGAAGCACTGAAATCTGATAAGCAGATTGATAAGGTTTTTGTTGACGATAATGCCGGTGGCTCTATTGTTCAGATTATAAAGCTTGCTAAGGAAAAGGGAATTGTCGTTAAGTCGGTTACCCCTCAGAAGCTTGATGCTATGAGCAGAGGCGGTGTTCATCAGGGAGTGTGTGCGACAGGTGCCTGTGCTGAATATAAGACTCCTGAGGAAATCCTTGAGATTGCAAGACGAAAGGGAGAAGAACCTTTTGTTATAATTTGCGACGAAATAGAGGACCCTCATAACCTTGGTGCAATTATCAGAACTGCTGAATGTGCCGGTGCTCATGGAGTTATAATTCCTAAGAGAAGAAGTGCATCGCTGAATATTACAGTGTTTAAAACTTCAGCAGGGGCTGCAAGCGTTGTTCCTGTTGCGAGGGTTTCAAATATAGCACAGACTATCGACTATCTTAAAGAAAACGGTGTCTGGATTTATGGTACTGATGCGTCGGGAAGCGACTATACAAAGGTTGACTTTTCGGGAGGTGTCGGAATCGTAATCGGAAGCGAAGGCTTTGGAATGGGAAGGCTTGTGAAGGATAAATGCGATTATCTTCTGAGGCTTCCGCTGAAGGGTCAGATTACTTCGCTTAATGCGTCGGTTGCCGGCGGAATCTTTATGTACGAGGTTGTTCGTCAGAGAGATTTGAAAAAAGGGTAATTATTAAAAGTAAATTTTGCTTTTAAAGTATATTATATATTATTTATGGGGAAGGGAATGAGAAAAAATGGCAGATGAAT
This sequence comes from Ruminococcus sp., assembly GCA_015066705.1. Lineage (GTDB taxonomy): Bacteria > Bacillota > Clostridia > Oscillospirales > Ruminococcaceae > JAAZZIT01. The sequence goes on along the minus strand of SVNV01000004.1, from coordinate 21,383 downwards.
TTTCATTAGAAGATATTCTGGAAGAATATTCAGGAAAAACTGTTGCAGAAACACCTGAGATAAAACCTGAACTCGGGTCACTGTCACAGAAGATTGTGCCTGATACGGCTGAAATTCCTGTTGTTGTTCCAAAAATGCCTGTTGTGGAAAGCGTTCCTGTTAAGACTCACGCTACTGAGGAAACCATCGGCTTGCATGTCAAGCTGGGTGTAAAGGCTCACGGCGTAGAGGAAACTGTTGTTCCTGAGGTGGAAAAGGTTTCGCCTGTAAGGGATATTTCTGTAACACAGCTTATCGAAAGGGCTGTTGAGGGAATAGACGAGGACAGAGAGCCTCAGACGGAAACAGTTAAGGAAACTATGGCTGAAGTTTCTGAAGAAGAAGCTTATGAAGAACAGCCAAAGAAAAAGCTCGGTAACACAGCTATCATTGAAAAGATTGTCAAGCTGAAAAAACAAAGAGCAGGAATTGAGGACGACGAAGAGGAAACAGAGGTTGCTCCGGTAAACCGTCCTAAGCCTGAAGAAATCAATATGGAGCTTACAGGAAAGATTCTTCCTGAAACATCTCAGATTGATGTTATCAAGCCTGTTCAGGAAAAGAAGCCTGAGCTTTCTGATGAGGAGCTTGCAAAACTTCGTCAGAAGAAGATTGACCAGTTTGTGCTTAAGGAAAATGCTGCTCAGAATACTGAGGATAACGCTGACGAAAATAATGGCGATTATAACAGCTTTGACGAAACCGAAGAGGTTGCAGAGGAAATCGAACAGCTCAAGAATAATCTTTTCATAAGATTTGTTGTTCTTTTGGTTTGTGGATTTATTGCATCCTATATTTCAATCGCAAACGATTTTGACTTGCCGATTATCGGTATCTTTAACAGAAATACAAGCCCTGGAGGATTTGCTTTTACACTTACACTTTTAGGACTTGTAGGTTGCTTCGTAGCTTATAATGTAATTTTCTCGGGAATCAAAAACCTCTTTACATTAAGAGCTGACAGCGATACTATCTCTGTTCTTGCAATTACAGCGTCGGTTGTTTCGGGAATTGTTCTTCTCACTGATGAGGACCTGGCAAGAGGAAGTAACTTCCACTTGTATATCGCTGCTGCAATCCTCAGCCTGCTTGTCAATACTCTCGGAAAACTGCTCCTTATGAACAGAATTGAGAGAAACTTCAAGTATGTTTCGGGAGATTATGATAAGTATGCTGTTACTATGATTGAGGATGAGGAAACTGCTCTTAAATTTACAAACGGAGCTATCAATGAGTATCCTTGCCTCGCAACAATGAAGAAAACAGAATTTGTAAAGGATTTCCTTAAGAATTCTTATTCAGCTGATATTACTGATAGCTATAGCAGAAAGTTTGCACCGTTTATGCTTATCGGAAGCGTGCTTATTGCAGTTCTCGGTGCACTTATCGATAAAAACGCAACAGGAACAACTGCTGCACTCGTAAGTGGCTTGTCTATCCTTTCGGGAACACTTTCACTTTGCTCGGCAGTAGCGCTGATGCTTGTTGTAAATGTTCCTCTTGCAAGAGCTTCTAAGAAATATCTCCAGTCATCAGGAGTTATGCTTGGATATTCAAGCGTTGATGATTTTGCTGATACAAACTCTGTACTTGTGGGCGTTGAACAGCTTTTCCCGGAGGGAAGCGTTGAGCTTGTAAACCTCAAGACAATGTCAACAACAATTATTGAGGAATGTATTCTTCTTGCAGGAAGCCTTGTTTGTCAGGCCGGAAGTGTTCTTAAGCCTACCTTCTATAAGATTCTTAAGGGTAAGACAGAAATGCTCTATCCTGTTGAAAGCTATATATACGAAGACGGTCTGGGACTTTCGGGCTGGATTGAAAATAAGAGAGTACTTCTCGGAACAAGAGAACTTATGGAAAACCATTCTATTGAAGGTATTCCGTCAGTTGCTAAGGAAAGAGATTATGCAAAGGGAAATCTTTGTATCTACCTTTCAATTTCAGGAATTGTATCTGCACTTTTTGTTGTAAGAGCAAAAGGCTCGGCTAACGTTTCAAAGTGGCTTAAGGAACTTGAAAAGCAGAATATGACAGTTATTATCCGTTCTGTTGACTCGTTTATTTCTCTTAAATTCCTTTCTGAAACCTTCGGTGTAAGTGCTGACTTGTTCAAGCTTCTGCCGTTCAGAGATTATAAGGAATACGATAAGCAGACTTCTTATGTTCCTAAGCTGTCGGCATCTATGCTTTGTTCGGGAAAATTCCAGAGCCTTGCAATGCTGATTACAGGCGCAAAGAGAATCCAGATGCTTTCATTGGTGGGAATTACCATTCAGATGTCATCGGCAATTCTGGGTGCTGTTATCGCACTTATAATGGCTCTTCTTGGTTCTTACAGCCAGCTTACTGCGTCGGTGGTGCTTTGCTACAACCTTGTATGGATTGCGGTAACACTTATCGCACAGCAGTTGAGAAAAGTTTAATAACGATAAAAAATCCTTTCTCTTTACAGGGAAAGGATTTTTAACAATATGAGGTGAACTTTTATGACAGGAGTTGTTATCGGAGCTGCAATTATCGTTGTGGTGATATCGGCAGTACTTTTGCTTCAGGGAATATCTCTTTCTAAAAAGGATTTTTTCTGTAAGAACTGTAATTACAGATTTAACAGAAAATGGTATCAGGTTATTTTCCTTACTCACTTTGAAAATGAATTCTCAGTAAAATGCCCTCAGTGTGGTAAAAAATATACCAACGCAGTCGAAAAAGAATAATATATAAACCATACTGTAATGGTGATACCCTTATAGAAGTTGTATATGCATTTATCGAGGGAAACCTTTCTGAAGAAAGGTTATCCCCCGTACCCTCTTCCAAAGACTTTAATATTAAAATGGCTATCCCCCCGCTGTGCGGGGGGATAGCTATTTTAAATACTAAAGTTTTAGGAAAGGAGTTTGAGGAATAACCCTTTTTCAAAAGGGTTTTCTTCAATAATACGTGTAAAACTTTTATGAGAGTGCTACCCTTGCGGTAGGTTCTTTTTATAAATATTTCTTTTCAAAGGCTTCGATTGCGAGGGCCTTATCAAAGAGCCAGCCCTGAGCGATAGAAAAGCCCCAGTCGCTTAAGAAAGCCGCTTGTTCTTCGGTTTCAACGCCTTCAAAAACAACATTTTTCTTGGTAGTTGCGATAAGGATACAAATCTGTTTTACATACTCACGTTCGATTTCCGAATGAACAATGTTATCGATAAAGAATTTATCAACCTTTACCGTATCAATCGGTGCAGTCATCAGCATTGAAAGTGAAGAATAACCGATTCCGAAGTCGTCAATGTCAATCTTAAAGCCGGCTTCTCTCAGTTTGGAAAGATTCTGGGACATTATTTTTGAGTCAGCAGCAAAAGCGCTTTCTGTAACTTCGATTTCGATTAGCTCCTTGTCAACGCCGTAATCGTCAGCAAGCTTGATGATGCTTTCAACAAAATTATCCCTGAGAGTGTGTAAACGTGAGAAGTTTACTGAAACAGGGAATAAATCCTTTCCTTGTTCCTTCCATCTCTTCATAGTTTTCAGAACAGTTTCGTAAATGCAGTAGTCAAGCTCTACGATATATCCAACCTTTTCAAGAACCTCAATAAACTCAAAGGGAAGCTTGTAGCTGCCGTCAAGGTTACGCCATCTCGCAAGTGCTTCAGCACCGATAATTTCTCTTGTTGTAAGTGAAAATTTAGGCTGTAAGAAGGTTTCTATGTAGCCGTTTTCGATTGCCGAATGAATTTCGCTTGCTATTGTCTGGTCGTGACGACGCTTCTTTCTCAGGGTTTCGGAATAAATTCCGCACTTAACATCCTTACTACCCTTTACGGAACGTCTTGCAAGGTTTGCGTTGTCCATTGCAATAGTAACATCGTGGTTTCCGTTCTTGTGGAAGAAATAAACACCGGTAGAAACGTGAATGTCACTTAATGGGTATTTTTTCTTGAGTGAACCTGTGAAGATATCATTTATTGCTATAGCACCGTTAATAACATCGTCCTGACACTCGGTAATAACAAAGGACATAAAGTAGTCTGAATAAATACGACAGGAAATAGTGTTGTTTTCGATAAGTCTTGCAAACTCGCAAAGAACTCTGTTTCCTTCGTCATAACCAAAGTTGTCATTTATATATGAGAAATCGTTGATGTCTGAATATACAAGAGCATAACACTTGGTTTCATCAAAGTTTTCCAGACTTTCAGCAACCTTTTCCTTAAAGGTATTTCTGTTATAAAGTCCTGTAAGGTGGTCTGTGGTGGAAAGTCTTTCAATTACCTTCTGGTCGATGTTGATTTTTTCACTGAGCTGTTTTTCATGCTTAATCGGATACATTCTGCCAAAAGCAGAAACAACCTTTCCTGTTTCGTCAGTGATACTTGAAAGAGGAAGTCTGTACCATTCATAACTACCGTCACTTGTGAAGGTCTTTGTTCTGAATTCAATAACAGAGGATTCCTGATTTTTAAGACATCTTTCCCATTTTTCCTTGTATTCCTCGTAGTCGTCAGGGTGAACATTCTGACGAGGAGAATCGCTTCCCCAATAACGGGCAAGGTCATATTTCTTTGAAACCTCGGTGAAATACTTCTTAGGAAGGTGCATAATGTCCGTTTTTACGTCATAGTCAAAATAAATTTCATCAGTGTTTTCCTCAATGATTTTATAACGGGCATTCTGAAGCTTTATCTGCGCGTCTAGACGTCTGTGCTCAGAAACGTCAGAAAGTACAATGTTCAGCAGATTGTGACCTGTATTCTTGTCATATTCAAGAGTCGCATAGCTTTCAACATAAACCTTTTCACCTTCGTTGTTATATATCGGGTGAGAAATAAAGCTTTCGTATCTCTTTTCAAGGTTTCTCATAGTTGTTCGGTGATACTGATTTACAAAATCATTATCGCCTCTGAAAAGGTCCTTAAGCCCCAGTCCGATTTGTATATCATTATAGCAAAATCCTGTAAGCTCATAAAACCCCCTTGTCGCACTTGTAATTCGGAAGTTATCATCAATATCAACATAAATTCTGCCGTATTTAACCGGATTTATAGTACCGATACTGTTCTCCAAGATTTTCACCTCTTTAAATCATAATTATATATAGTATAATTATACAACTCAAAAGCAATATTTTCAAGGATTTTAGTACATTTTGTAGATTTGCACAAATTTTCTGACGTTTTTTAGACACAAAAACAAAGACAAAATTCAGAATTTTCGGGTGAATAGTAAAATATACAAAGATATTTAAAAAAGTTAAAGATACTTTAATAAGTTTGTGGGGTTTGATGATTGACAAAATGAGCTGGTTAGTTTATACTTAATATGTGACTATAAGCGGTATCGCTGACGGAATTGTGAATTAACACAGTGCGGTACACTTTATGTATTATGCCGACCGTCTGGGCAGTCCGTTTTTGTGGGCTGTCTTTTTGTTTTTTTAAGGCAGCTTACGACGGATAATCGAGAAAGGAAGGATTATATATGAGCATGAATTACGAACAGTGGAATGGTTTTGAGGGTGGACTCTGGCAGAGTGAAATCAATGTAAGAGATTTTATTCAGCAGAATTATAAGGCTTACGAGGGCGACGCTGAGTTTTTGTGCGGGCCTACCGACAGAACCAATAAGCTGATGGATAAACTTAATGTTCTTCTTAAGGAAGAAATGGAAAATAACGGTGTGCTTGATATTGACACATCAACAGTTTCATCACTTTGTAACTATGCACCGGGATATCTTGACAAAGAAAACGAGCTTATCGTAGGACTTCAGACAGATTCACCGCTTAAAAGAGGGGTAAACCCCTTTGGCGGAATCCGTATGGCAAGAAGTGCTTGTGAGGCATACGGCAGACATCTGGGACAGGAAATTGAAGATTACTTTACATACAGAACAACTCATAATGACGGCGTTTTCAGAGTTTATACAGACGAGATGAAGGCTGCACGTCACTGTGGAATTATTACAGGTCTTCCTGACGCATACGGCAGAGGAAGAATTATCGGAGATTACAGACGAGTTGCTCTTTACGGAATTGATAAGCTGATTGAAATGAAGTCACAGGACAAGAAAAATATCGGCTTTAATCTTATGGATGCTGAAAATATCAGACTTTCTGAAGAGCTTTATCAGCAGATTAACTTCCTGAAGCTTACAAAGAAAATGGCTGAGATGTATGGCTATGATATTTCACAGCCTGCTAAAAATGCAAAAGAAGCTGTTCAGTGGACTTATTTTGCATACCTCGCTACAAATAAGGAACAGAATGGAGCTGCTATGTCGCTGGGACGAGTTGCTACATTCTTTGACGTGTATATCGAAAGAGATATTAAAAACGGACTTCTTGACGAGCAGGGTGCACAGGAGCTTATTGACCATTTCGTAATGAAGCTGAGAATGGCAAGACATTTAAGAACTCCTGAATACAACGAGCTTTTCGGTGGTGACCCTATGTGGATTACCGAAAGTGTAGGCGGTATGGGTGAAGACGGAAGAACTCTTGTTTCCAAGACATCTTTCAGAATCCTCAATACACTCTATAATCTTGGTTCTGCTCCTGAGCCAAACCTTACAGTTTTGTGGAGCGAAAAGCTTCCTGAAGGCTTTAAGAAATTCTGCGCAAAGGTTTCTATCGATACTGACTCAATTCAGTATGAAAACGACGACCTTATGAGACCGCTTTACGGAGACGATTACGGAATTGCCTGCTGTGTTTCTGCTATGAAAATCGGCAAGCAGATGCAGTTCTTTGGTGCAAGATTCAACCTGCCTAAGCTTATGCTTCTGGCACTTAACGGTGGCTATGATAATGTTTTTGACGCACATATCGGACCACAGATGGAGCCTCTTACTGATGACGAGCTTAACTATGAAACAGTTAAGGAAAGAGTAGAGGTTTACCTTGAATGGCTCTGTAAACTCTATGTCAACACAATGAACGTTATCCACTATATGCACGATAAATATGCTTACGAAAAGACACAGATGGCGCTTCACGATACAGCAGTTGAAAGGCTCATGGCATTCGGTGTTGCAGGTCTTTCGGTAGCGGCTGACTCAATGAGTGCAATCAAGTATGCAGACGTAAAGACAATCAGAAATGAAAATGGATATATCGTTGATTTTGAAACAACAGGGGATTTCCCTAAGTTCGGAAACGACGATGACAGGGTTGATTCTATTGCAGTAGGACTTGTCGAAAAGGTTCATAGTGAGCTTTGTAAGACTCCTACTTACAGAAATGCTATTCATACTCTTTCTGCACTTACAATTACTTCAAACGTTGTTTACGGAAAGAAGACAGGCTCTACCCCTGACGGAAGAAAGAAGGGCGAGGCTTTTGCACCGGGTGCAAACCCAATGCATAACAGAGAAACAAACGGTGCTCTTGCATCTCTTAACTCTGTTGCAAAGCTTCCTTATGCAAGCTGTCGTGATGGTATTTCAAATACATTCTCAATAGTTCCTGATACTTTGGGAAAAACTGACGACGAAAGAACAGTTAACCTTGTTAATATCCTCGACGGATATTTTGGCCAGATGGCACATCACATCAACGTAAATGTTCTCAATAAGGAAAAGCTTATTGAAGCATATAACGACCCGACTGCTTATCCTAACCTTACAATCAGAGTTTCGGGCTATGCAGTTAACTTCCATAAGCTTTCAAAAGAACAGCAGAAGGAAGTTATTTCGAGAACATTCCATATGGCTATGTGATTTTCTTTAAAAAACTACGGAAAGGACGGTTTTTATGATTGGAATAATCAATTCTATCCAGACTCTTGGTACACTTGACGGACCTGGAGTAAGATTTGTTCTGTTTATGCAGGGCTGCCCTTTACGTTGTGCATATTGTCATAATCCTGATACATGGGATTTTCAACAGGGAATGGAATATACTGCGGAGGATATTTTCCAGAAGGTTGTGAGATATAAGGCGTATTTCGGCGATGCGGGAGGAATTACCGTATCGGGAGGAGAACCTCTTATTCAGGCAGAATTTGTTACTGAGCTTTTTAAACTCTGTAAGGAAAACGGAATTCATACCTGTCTTGATACAAGCGGAGGTATGTGGTCAGATAAGATTGAAAAGCTTATGGAAGTAACAGATTTGTGTCTGCTTGATGTTAAGATGACTAACCCTGCCTATTACGAAAAGTATATCCATTGGAAGATGGAACCGGTTATGACTTTTCTTAAAAAGTTGAAAAAGATGAATGTTCCTACATGGATAAGACAGGTTATAGTTCCTGATATAAACGATAACTATGAAAATATCAGAAAGCTCAGAGCTATAAAGAACGATAATCCGAATATCACAAAGGTTGAGCTTTTACCTTTCAGAAAATTATGCGTTGTTAAGTACGATAACTTAGGTATTAAGTTCCCGCTTACGGAGTATTCTGAAACGGCTAAGGAAGAGCTTGATAAATTACAGGCATACCTTAACTGATGCACAATTATAAGTAATTATTTGCGGAGCGTAGGAAACTATGCTCCGTTTTGTTTTATAAAAATAAAAATGCACTGCGGATTATTTTCCGAAGTGCATTGTTTTGTATATGTAGTGTTATTCTATTGCCCAATCAATAGGCTTCATACCGTTTTCAGCAAGAAATTTATTAGCTTTTGAAAAATGCTTGCAGCCGAAAAATCCGTTGTATGCAGACAAAGGACTTGGGTGTGCAGCGACAAGCTTCAAATGAGCAGGGTTTGTTATAAGCTCTGCTTTTTTTCGTGCATTTGCACCCCACAGCATAAATACAACAGGTTTTTCTCGTGTGTTCAGAATCTCAATTACCTTGTCGGTGAAGATTTCCCAGCCAATGCTTTTGTGTGAATTTGGCTGGCTGTCTCTGACGGTAAGCACATTGTTGAGCATTAACACTCCCTGATGCGCCCAGCTTGTAAGCTCGCCGTGTGACGGTATCGGTAGCTGTAAATCAGCGTGAAGCTCCTTGTAAATATTCTGTAATGACGGTGGAATAGCCACACCCTTTTTTACTGAGAAACAAAGCCCGTGTGCCTGTCCCGGTTGATGATATGGGTCCTGACCTATAATCACAACCTTTACATCGTGGTAAGGTGTGTACCTGAGTGCGTTGAAAATATCGTACATATCAGGATAAATCTTCTGCTGAGCATATTCTCGCTTTAAGATTTCGCGGATTTTAAGATAATAATCCTTCTGGAATTCATAAGCTAAAATTTCGTCCCAGTCATTTCCTAAATTAACCATATTACATTCCCATAATTGCAGAAATTGCAACACCAAGAATCAGAATTCCTGCAAGCCCAAGAGCAACAATTCTCATAACAAGAGCCTTTCTCTTTTCCTTCTTTTCAGCAAGAAGCTTTTGGTCCATCTGAGGTCTTTTGTAGGATTTTTTGTTAAGTGCCATATATATCATTCCTTTATATTATTTTCCTTTAAAATTATACTATCATTTTATTCTTTTGTCAACAGAGGGAGGGGAGTTTTGTTCACAAAAAGTTAATGAAATTTCCTGTTGACAAATGTATACTCGTGTGGTATACTTTAATTACAGCAAGAGAGCTGAAAAAGAGATTACGAAAAAATTTATTTATAACGTGGAGGTATGTTTTATGACAAAGTGGATTTGTTCAGTATGTGGTTATGTTTACGAAGGAGAAAATGCACCTGAAAAGTGCCCACAGTGTGGCGTTCCTGCTTCAAAGTTCAATAAGGCTGTTGCAGAAGAGCTTGTTTGGGCTGACCAGCATAAAGTTGGCGTTGCTCAGGGTCTTGACGAGGAAGTTGTTCAGATGCTCCGTGAAAACTTCAACGGTGAATGTAGCGAAGTTGGTATGTATCTTGCAATGGCAAGAGTTGCGTACAGAGAAGGCTATCCTGAAGTAGGCCTTTACTATGAAAAGGCTGCTTGGGAAGAAGCTGAGCACGCTGCTAAGTTTGCAGAGCTTCTTGGTGAAGTTGTAACTGACTCAACAAAGAAGAATCTCGAAATGAGATATATGGCTGAAAACGGTGCTTGCGAAGGCAAAATGGTACTTGCAAGAAGAGCTAAGGAACTTGGTTATGATGCAATTCACGACACAGTTCACGAAATGGCTAAGGACGAAGCAAGACACGGCTGTGGCTTCAAGGGACTTTTTGACAGATATTTCGGATAATACCTTACTTAACAGAAGAATCCACCTGACAAATCGGGTGGATTTTTTGTTTTTCGCTATTGAAATTTAAAAGCAGATATGTTATACTTTAAAAGTCGTCTGGGTGTAGCTCAGCTTGGTAGAGCGCTACCTTGGGGTGGTAGAGGCCGTGGGTTCAAGTCCCGTCACTCAGACCAGCAAACGTGACGTTTGCATCCATATCCCTCGCAGAGAAATCTGTGAGGGATTTTTATTTTGTGTAGCTCGGGATTAATATTTCGTCTGGTTTTGTTGTATCCTTTTTAATTTTATTTTGAATCATGGTGCTTGAACCCGAGAGGGCTGCGAGCGTTAAGAAAACAGTCCGCTGGACTGTTTTTAGTGAGTAGGGCGTAGCACCCTTGTGGTGCAAGCCGTTAGCCTGCGTAAGCAGGTGGCAAGTCCCGTCACTCAGACCAGCAAACGTGACGTTTGCATCCATCTCCCTCGCAGAGAAATCTGTGAGGGATTTTTATTTTGTGTAGCTCGGAATTAATATTTCGTCTGGTTTTGTTGTATCCTTTTCTAATTTTATTTTGAATCATGGGGCTTGAACCCATAACTTATCATAAAATAAAAAAGGACACCTCTCGGTGTCCTTTTACTTTTATCTTATCCGTTGATTTTAGCTCTCTCTTTAGCTCTCATTGAGTTGTTGAGAGTGCGTTTTCTTATTCTGATTGACTTAGGTGTAACTTCTAAAAGCTCGTCGTCAGCCAAAAATTCAAGGCTGTCCTCAAGGCTTAAATTTCTCGGCGGAACAAGTCTTAATGCGTCGTCACTTCCGCTTGCACGGGTATTTGTGAGGTGTTTTTTCTTGCAGACATTTACTACAAGGTCCTCAGACTTAGGTGATGCACCAACAATCATTCCCTCATAAACAGGTGTACCTGCTGTGATGAAAAGCTCGCCACGCTCCTGAGCGTTATAAAGTCCGTAGGTAATAGCTGTGCCTGTTTCAAAAGCAACAAGTGAGCCTGTGTTTCTTCTTGGAATATCTCCCTTGTACTGCTGATAGCTGTGGAATACCGAGCTCATAATACCTTCGCCCTTGGTGTCGGTGAGAAATTCGCTCTTGTATCCAAAAAGTCCTCTTGCAGGAATTAAAAATTCAAGTCGCATTCTTGAACCAATAGGAGTCATCTGCTGAAGCTCGCCCTTTCTTGAACCCAGCTTTTCCATAACTGAACCAACGCAGTTTTCCGGAACGTCAATAACAAGTCTTTCAATAGGTTCGCAAAGCTTTCCTTCAACTTCCTTGTAAAGTACCTTTGGTGTTGAAACTCCCAGCTCGTAGCCTTCACGTCTCATATTTTCAATGAGAATAGAAAGGTGCATTTCGCCACGTCCAGCAACCTTGAAGCTGTCGGTTGAGTCTGTTTCTGAAACTCTTAAAGATACGTCCTTGAGAAGTTCCTTGAAAAGTCTGTCACGGAGGTGACGTGAAGTAACAAATTTACCCTCTCTGCCAGCGAAAGGTGAGTCGTTTACTGAAAATGTCATTTCAACAGTAGGCTCTGAAATCTTAACAAAAGGAACTGCCTCAAAGCTTCCGAATTCGCAGATAGTATCGCCGATTGTGATGTTCTCAAGACCGCTGATACAAACAATGTCGCCTGCCTTTGCAGTTTCGCAAGGTACTCTGTTAAGTCCCTGAATCTGATACATTGTTACGATTTTTCCTCTGTATTCCTTCTTTGTCTGGTGGAAGTCACCTACTGTAACCTCCTGATTAACCTTCATAACGCCACGTTCAATTCTTCCGATAGCAATTCTTCCAACGTATTCGTTGTAGTCAACAGAAGAAACAAGGTACTGCATACTGCCTTCGTCGTCAAGGTCAGGTGCAGGAATGTAGTTTAAAATTTCATCAAGAAGAGGAATGAGGTTTTCACCTAAATTCATAGGGTTGTGTGAAGCTGTACCGTCACGGCCTGAACAGTAAAGAATAGGGCTGTCAAGCTGTTCGTCGGTAGCGTCAAGGTCCATAAGAAGCTCTAAAACTTCATCTCCAACCTCGTTAAGTCTTGCGTCAGGTCTGTCAATCTTGTTTACAACAACGATAATCTTGTGACCGAGTTCAAGTGCTTTCTGCAAAACGAATCTTGTCTGTGGCATAGGGCCTTCAGCAGCGTCAACAAGAAGAATAACGCCGTTTACCATTTTAAGAACACGTTCAACCTCGCCTCCGAAGTCAGCGTGTCCCGGTGTGTCAATAACGTTTATTTTAACGTCTTTATACATAATAGAGGTGTTCTTTGCAAGAATAGTAATGCCTCTTTCACGTTCAATGTCATTTGAGTCCATAACTCTGTCGCTTACGACCTGATTTTCTCTGAAAGTACCTGACTGCTTTAAAAGCTGGTCAACGAGAGTAGTCTTACCGTGGTCAACGTGAGCGATAATCGCTATGTTTCTTAAATCTTCTCTTACCATAAAATTAAAATTCCTCCATATCTAAAGGGACATTTTGTCGCAACGTTTATTTTAGCACAATTACATACCTATGTCAAGGAAAGTCCCCTTTAAAATCAGCCTTTTTCAGTATTTTTGTGAACAATAGTTAATTTTATTTATGTCAAATATTCATTTGTTTGTGCTATAATTTTGATTTGTAGGATTATGTAGTATTTTTTTGAAAAACGGAGTAAGAATAATGACTGAAAATAAAGGAAATCCGCTGGGGTATGAAAAGGTCACAACCCTGATGCTCAAATTTGCTATACCAAGTATTATCGCAATGCTCGTAAGTGCAATTTACAATATAGTTGACCAGATTTTTATCGGTAATATGATTGGCTATCACGGAAATGCCGCTACAAATGTAGCTTTTCCTCTGACAACAATTTCACTTGCATTTTCACTTCTCATTGGTACGGGAGGTGCAGCAAAACAAAATCTTCTTCTGGGTGCAAAAAAACAGGAGCAGGCAAACAGGGCCACCTGTAACTCGATACTTATGCTTGTTGTGTGCGGCGTTGTGTTGGGAACAATAACTCTAATTTTTTTAAAACCGCTTCTGGTGTTTTTTGGTGCTACAAAAGATGTTTTGCCTTATGCTCTTGACTATACGGGAATAATTGCAATAGGACTTCCTTTTGCAACTGCTGTAACAGGACTCAACCACCTTATCAGAGCTGACGGAAGCCCTACCTATTCGATGATAAGTATGGTTTCGGGAGCTGTTGTAAACACTGTCTGCGACCCGGTTTTTATTAAATTCTGGGGAATAAAGGGTGCTGCAATCGCCACAGTACTGGGACAGTTTGTTTCCTTTGTGATGAATATTATGTACCTGAGAAAATTCAAGCATATCGAAATCAAAAGGGAATATTTCAGATTTGACATTAAAATTTCAGGGTCAATCTGTATACTTGGAATTGCCAGCTTTTTCAATCAGCTTGCAATGACTCTTGTTCAGATTGTTATGAATAACAGTATGACAACGTATGGAAAACAGTCTGTTTACGGAAGCGATATTCCGCTTGCCTGCTCGGGAATTGTAATGAAGGTTTCTATGATTTTTATGGCTGTTGTAATAGGAATTGCTCAGGGACATCAGCCGATAGTCAGCTTTAATTACGGTGCAGGAAAATATAAGCGTGTTAAAGAGGCATATCTTAAAGCTGTGCTTACAGCGACCATTGTTTCTACAACCGGATTTATATTGCTTCAGCTGTTTCCGGAGCAGATTTTATCCCTTTTCGGAAAGGAAAACGACCCTGCGTATCTGCGTTTTGGTGTAAGACTTCTGAAAATTTTTCTTATGGGAATGGCGCTTAACGGTATCCAGCCGGTAACAACAACATTCTTTACCGCAATCGGAAAAGCTATTAAAGGTACTTTTATAGCACTGACAAGACAGGTTATTTTCCTTGTGCCACTTGTTATACTGCTTCCTATGTTTTTTGGAATAGACGGAATAATGTATGCAGGCCCGATAGCAGATACTTCTGCATTTCTCCTTGCGATTATACTTGTTGTGTTTGATTTCAGGAGAATCAGAAGACTCGAAATAGAAAACGAAAAATAAAAAATACCCGCCTTTCATTACGAAAGACGGGCTTTTTTATTCATTAGCAGTCGCAACCACAGCCACAGTTGTTGCTGTTGTTTCCACAACCGCCCCAGTTGTTGTTGCCGTTACCGCCACAGCCACAGCAGCAAAGGATAAGAATAAGGATAATAATCCACCAGCATCCACCAAATCCGTTCATAAAAAGCACTCCTTTAATTGATTTTAAGGCTTTGCATAAGTATTTCCTCTGTTTGAAAGGCTCTGTTTGCGCCGCCTTATAGTACAGTTTATGGAAAAAGAGAAAATGTGTTACAAGTAAATGTTGCCTTTTGTTTTGCATAAAATAGTTTATGCGAATACAAATTGAAAAACTGCCAATATTTAAAGTGTAACAAAGATTTGGCATTTATTGAAGGGAGGAATGTTATGGATAGATTTTCTGTAAGTCCTGAGAGCTTTACCGAAAAATGCAGGGATATTCTCAGATGTGCAGTTTCAAATGCCGGTAAGCTTGGCCATACCTATGTAGGAAGCGAGCATCTTCTGCTTGCTATGATAGAAGAACCAAACAGTGCGGCTCATACCATACTTGTAAAAAACGGAATAACCAAAAAAGAGGTTTTTCAGAAGATAGTTTCAATGGTGGGAAAGGGAACGCCATGCAGGCTTAATTTTGATGATTTCACACCTACTGCCGTGAAAATTATTAACGGAGCAGTAACTCTTGCAAATAATTTCGGCTGTAAGCTGGCAGGCAGCGAACACCTTTTTACTATGCTTTTAAGACAGTCTGAGTGTTGCGGAATAACTATTCTCAGGGAGCTTGACGCTAATCTTTCAAAGCTTTACAGCGATTGCTCGATGGCACATAACAATGAAATAACACTTGTAAACCGTTCAAAGGAAAAGCTTTCAAAGCTTGAACGCTTCGGAAAAGAGCTTACAAGAAAAAGCGAAACTTCAAAATTTGACCCGCTTTTATGCAGAGAAAAGGAGCTTGACAGAATAATAAGAATTCTATCACGAAGAACAAAAAATAACCCCTGCCTCGTGGGTGAAGCAGGTGTTGGAAAATCTGCAATAATTGAGGGACTTGCAAGACTCATAGTAAATGGTGCGGTACCCGAACCTTTGCAGGAAAAGAGAATCTATACCCTTGATTTGTCAATGCTTCTTGCGGGTGCAAAATACCGAGGCGACTTTGAAGAAAGACTCAAATCCTGTCTTGATGAAGCGGTTTCGGCAGGAAATGTGATTCTCTTTATTGATGAAATTCACGCAATTATCGGTGCAGGTGCAGCGGAGGGTGCAATAGATGCTGCAAATATTTTAAAGCCTCAGCTTGCAAGAGGCGAAATACAGCTTATAGGTGCAACTACTTTTGATGAATACCGACGATATATCGAAAAGGACAGTGCTCTTGAAAGACGATTCCAACCGGTAACCATAAATGAGCCTGACGAAGAAACCACAATAGAAATCCTCAAAGGGCTTGTACCTAAATACGAGGAGTATCACAAGGTAAAAATCAAGGAAGAATCGGTTTTAAAGGCGGTCGAGCTTGCAAAACGATATATAAATGACAGATTTTTTCCTGATAAAGCGGTGGATATAATCGACGAGGCGTGTTCCAGAGCAAGGATAGAAGCTCAGCAGAAAAAGACAAACAGTAAGAATATTTCAGAGGTTTTTAACGATTACATCGCAGGGAAAATTACAAAGCAGGACTATCTCAATGAGCTTACTCAAAAGGTCGCTGTGGAAACAGTCTGGGTAAAGCCGGAGGAGGTTGCAAGAGTAGTATCGGAGTGGACGGATATACCTGTGGGAAATGTTCTTGAATCGGAGATTTCCCGACTTAAAGGACTTGAAATGGAGCTTTCAAAGGAGGTTATCGGTCAGGAAAAGGCGGTGAAAGCGGTATGCGATGCGGTAAGACGAGGCAGGACGGGACTTTGTGAGGAAAACCGACCTATTGGTTCTTTTGTTTTTGCGGGAACAAGCGGAGTGGGAAAAACACAGCTTTCAAAGGCGCTTGCCAAAAGCCTTTACAACAGTGAAGAGGCAATTATCCGTCTTGATATGTCTGAATATATGGATAAGCATAATGTTTCACGGCTTATAGGCTCGCCACCGGGGTATGTGGGATACGAGGACGGAGGACAGCTTACTGAACAGGTAAGACGAAAGCCTTATTCGGTGGTGCTTTTTGATGAAATTGAAAAAGCTCACCCTAACGTTTCAAACATACTGCTTCAGATTTTAGAGGAGGGGTTTGTAACCGATTCTCAGGGACGTAAGGTTTCATTCAGAAACACTATTGTAATTATGACTTCTAATCTCGGTGCAAGAAAAGTCAGCGACGAAGCCTCTGTGGGATTTGCAAAAAGCGACGATTATGACTACAAAATCCTTAAAAAAGAGGTTATGAGAGAGATAAAAAAATTCTTTTCTCCTGAGCTTTTAAACCGAATTGATGAGGTTGTTGTTTTTGAGAGGCTGGGTGTTGATACTCTTTCTGAGATTACCAGAAAACAGCTTTCACAGCTTTGCGAAAGAACAGGTAAAGCAGGTCTTTCTCTCAGTTTTTCTGAGGAAGTGTGTCAGGAAATCGCTTCACGTGTCGGCAAAATGCAGAAAGATGGCAACGCCAGAGGTATCAGAAAAATAATCGCAAAGGAAATCGAGCCTATGCTTTGCGACCTTTTATTTAAAGGGGAAAGTAACGGCAGAATTGAATTCTGTCAAGATGCAATAGTAGCTAACGCTGTTAATTCTCAGTGTGAAATAGTGTAAAAGAAAAAAGCTGTACAGATTATCTGTACAGCTTTTCTTCTGGCACCCCCTGCGGGAATCGAACCCACATCTAATCCTTAGGAGGGATTTATTCTATCCATTGAACTAAGGAGGCTTGTAATGATAAAAGTATACCACATAATTGTTAAAAAAGCAATAAATGTGTTAAAATTTCGTTGACTTGAATTAATATTTATGGTATACTGTATTTCAAATAATGTATATTTATACAGAAAGGATGCTTTTTTTATGAAAAAAATTTTATCTGCTGTATGTGCAGTAATGATTGGTGCAATGATGCTCACAGGCTGTGGCGGACCTGAGCCAAACAGTGTTCACAAGCTTGATGACCTTGAAGGAAAGAAAATCGGCGTTCAGCTTGGTACTGTTGGAATGAGTTACGCTGAAAAATATACTAAGGAAGTTGAAAAATACAATAAGGGTGCTGACGCTGTTCAGGCTCTCAAGCAGGGTAAGGTTGACGCTGTAATTATCGACAGCGAGCCTGCAAAGGTTTTTGTTAAAAAGAATGATGACCTTAAGATTCTTGATGAAAAGTTTGAGCCTGAAGAGTATGCTATTGCAATCAAGAAGGGCAACACAGAGCTTACAACTAAAATCAACGACGCTCTCAAGGCTCTGAAAGAAAACGGTACACTTGACAGCATCAAGGCTAACTGGATTGGTGAAGACAAGGGTAAGAATCCTTATAAGACACCGGACGGTACTACATATCCAAACGGAACACTTACAATGGCTACAAACGCAGAATTTCCACCTTATGAGCTTAAGGAAGGCGGAAAGGTTGTAGGCTTTGACGTTGATATGATGCAGGCTGTATGTGACCATCTTGGCTATGAACTCAAGATTACTGATATGGCATTTGATTCAATTATTGCGGCTGTAAATTCAGGTAAGGCTGACGTAGGCGTTGCAGGTATGACAGTTACAGAAGACAGACTTAAGAACGTTGACTTCTCAGATTCATACACAACAGCTGAACAGGTTGTAATCGTAAGAAAAAAATAATAAAGACAAAAAGGCTATCTTGTTTAAGCGATAGCCTTTTTAAATGCAACTAACCTATTGAGAGGAATTTTTTCTATGGAATTTTTAATTGAGTTCAAGGATAAGCTGTATGAAACTTTTATAGTTGATGACAGATGGAAAGAGCTTACCAACGGACTTAAAACTACGCTTTTAATCACCTTTCTTGCTGTGCTTATGGGAATGGTTTTAGGCTTTTTGGTGGCAATAGTAAGGTCAACCCACGACAAAACAGGAAAGCTGAAGCTTTTGAATGTAATTTCAAAGGTTTACCTCACAGTTATAAGAGGAACTCCTGTTGTTGTTCAGCT
This sequence comes from Ruminococcus sp., assembly GCA_015066705.1. GTDB lineage: Bacteria > Bacillota > Clostridia > Oscillospirales > Ruminococcaceae > JAAZZIT01. The sequence continues at coordinate 3,012 of SVNV01000004.1, read as the reverse complement.
CCTTGTTTTTTACTTTGTAATTTTTGCTACTGTTGATATAAATAAAATTCTGGTAGCTGTAATTGCATTCGGGCTTAATTCGGGCGCTTATGTTGCTGAAATCGTACGAAGCGGTATTATGTCAATAGATAACGGACAGTTTGAGGCAGGAGCAAGCCTTGGTCTCAGCTATCCTAAAATTATGATGTTTATTATTCTTCCACAGGCATTCAAGAATGTTCTGCCTTCACTTGCTAACGAGTGTATCGTTCTTCTGAAGGAAACCTCTGTTGCAGGCTATATTGCGATACAGGACCTTACAAAGGGTGGCGACATCATCAGAAGTGCTACATACGAGGCATTTTTACCTCTTATCGCAGTAGCTCTTATTTACCTTGTTATGGTAATGATTTTAACTTCACTTGTAACTAAGCTTGAAAGGAGACTTGGAAAGAATGATAGAAATTAAAAATCTTTGTAAGTCCTTCGATAACGGCGAGCTTGCAGTTTTAAATGGTATTACCGAAACAATCGAAAAGGGCGAAAAGGTTGTTATTATCGGGCCTTCAGGCTCAGGAAAAAGTACATTTCTTCGTTGTATCAACCTTATGGGACGTCCTACAAGTGGCGAAATTTTTATAAACGGTACTGATATTCTTTCTGCAAGCGAAAAGGAAGTTAACCTTTTAAGACAAAAGGTAGGAATGGTTTTTCAGCATTTCAACCTTTTCCCACACCTTACAATCAGAGAAAATATTACTCTTGCACCAGTAAAGCTTAAGCTTATGTCCAAGGAAGAAGCCAATAAAAAGGCTGATGAGCTTCTTGTTAAGGTAGGACTTTCTGATAAGGCGGAAAACTATCCTGCACAGCTTTCCGGCGGACAGAAGCAGAGAATTGCTATCGCACGAGCTCTTGCTATGAATCCTGAGGTTATCCTTTTTGATGAGCCGACTTCTGCTCTTGACCCTGAAATGGTAGGGGAAGTTTTACAGCTTATGAAGGAGCTTGCTGAGGACGGAATGACAATGGTTGTTGTTACTCACGAAATGGGATTTGCAAGAGAAGTTGCATCAAGAGTGTTGTTTATGTCCGACGGTGTTATTGTTGAACAGGCACCTCCTGAGGAGTTTTTCAGCAATCCTAAGAGCGACAGATTAAAAGAATTTTTATCAAAGGTTTTGTAATATGAAAAAGGAAATTCTTGTAAAACAAGGAATAAATAATAACCCCCTTAGCATAAATATCAGACAGACGGTTTTTGTTTCAGAACAGGGCTTTATCGATGAGTTTGATGAAATAGACGATATTGCGTGGCATGCTGTGCTGTTTGTTGACGAAAAAGCTGTTGCGACCGCAAGAGTGTTTTTGAGTGAAGAGGGCTGGCATGTGGGTAGAGTTGCTGTTTTGAAGGAATACAGAAAACAGGGACTCGGCGAAGAGGTTATGAATGCCGTTGAACAAAAAGCAAAAGAGCTTGGTGCTGAGGAAATCCTTCTTTCGGCACAGCTTCAGGCTAAGGGCTTTTATGAAAAAATCGGATATGAATGCTATGGTGAAATGTATTACGACCAGCATTGTCCTCACGTTGCTATGAAAAAGAAAATCTGAATAGGAGAAGCTTATGACAGGTGTTCTTATCAGACTGTTTGTTAAAGACAGCGAAAATGTAAAAGACCCTGAGGTAAGAGGCATTTATGGAACTCTTGCCGGAATTGTGGGTATTGTTTGTAATATTATTCTTTGCGTGGCAAAGATGTTTGTAGGTCTTGTCAGCGGAAGTGTTTCTATTACAGCCGATGCACTTAATAACCTCACCGATGCGACCTCGTCTATCGTTACGCTGATAGGATTTCAGCTTTCAAAAAAGCCTGCCGATGAGGACCATCCATTCGGTCACGCAAGATTTGAATATCTTTCGGGACTTGCGGTTGCGGCAATGATACTTATTATCGGTTTTCAGCTTGCAAAAAGCAGTATTGAAAAAATACTCAACCCTACTGATGTGAATTTCACAAGGGCACTTGCAATCGTTATGGTTGTTTCGATTTTTGGTAAACTCTGGCTTTTCATTTTTAATAAGAAAATTGCAAAGAAGATTTCGAGCGCTACAATTTCTGCTACCGCTGACGATGCAAGAAACGACGTTATAACAACTACTTCCGTGCTTGTGGGAATTGTAATTGCTGAGATTATCGGAATAAATCTTGACGGATATATAGGAATTGTGGTTTCGCTGTTTATTTTCATAAGCGGAATAAATACCGCTAAGGAAACTATCAGTCCACTTCTGGGAGCACCTCCTGATGAGGAGCTTGTAAAACTGATTTCTGATAGTATGCTTCAGTACGACAGCAGAATTTTGGGAATCCACGACCTTATGGTGCACGACTACGGACCCGGACAGAGATTTGCGTCAGTTCACGCTGAAATCGACAGAAATCAAGATGTTATGATTGCTCACGAGCTTCTTGATAATATCGAGAGAATGTTTTTTGAGGAGCATAAAATTCAGATGGTAATTCACTATGACCCTGTTGTAACCGATGACGAGGAGCTTAATGAAATGAAAGCTGTTGTCCTTGGTGAAATCAAGGAAATTGATGAGAAATTCAAAATACATGATTTCAGAATGGTTAAGGGTAACGAACATACAAACCTGATTTTTGATATGGTAATCCCTCGTAGCTATGAAGGGAAACAGCTTGAAATCAAGGCTATGCTTGATAAAAAGCTCAGCGAATACGAGCATAAGTATTATACGGTTATAACCTTTGATTTTGAAAGCTTTAATATGATGTAAAACAAAACTCACTACTTTAAGGTAGGTAGCCATATAGAAGTATATTATATGAATTTACCGGGGAGAAACCTTTCTGAAGAAAGGTTGTCCCCCGAACCCCCCTTCCAAAGACTTTTAACGTAAAATCCCATATAGGGTTTGAACCCTATATGGGATTTTAAATTGAAAGTTTTAGGAAAAGAGTTTGAGAAATAACCCTTTTTCAAAAGGGTTTTTCTCAATAAGTCCGT
>SVNV01000024.1 GCA_015066705.1 Ruminococcus sp. | reverse complement strand
CCCTACTTAGTTTCAGAAAACCGACTGTTAGGATGTATTCGCACCTTGCAAAGCTACTTTCTCACACCACCCGAAAGCTCTCTTTAAGCTTAAATCAAAGCCTACTTGTTCCCGTCATCGTCTTTAACTTTTTCGATTATATCACACATTTTACACCTTGTCAAGCAAGTACTTTTTCATTTGGTAAAAACTGTTTTCAAAAATTTGAATACCTATTGAAAATACAGGTAATAATTCCATTATAAAATAAAAATGGAGTTTGTTACTATGCAGTACAATAAGGTTGAGATAAGTGGAGTAAATACTTCTGAGTTAAAGGTTTTAAAAGAAGTCGAAAAAATGGAGCTTTTAAAGCTTGCACAAGCTGGTGATAAGCTTGCACGTGAAAAGCTTGTTGTGGGAAATCTGCGACTTGTTTTAAGCGTTATTCAGCGGTTTGCAGGTCGAGGTGAAAATTTCGACGACATTTTTCAGGTTGGAGTTATAGGACTTTTAAAGGCTGTGGATAATTTTAACACTGAGCTTGAAGTAAGATTTTCTACCTACGCAGTACCGCTTATCATGGGTGAAGTAAGACGTTATCTCAGGGATAATTCACCAATTAAAGTCAGTCGTTCAATTAAAGATGTTGCATATAAAGCTATGCAGGCTAAGGAAAGACTTCTAATAAAAAATCAAAAAGAACCTACAGTTGAAGAGCTTTCTGCTGAAATCGGCATTCCCAAAAGTGAAATTGTAACTGCACTCGAATCAATAACCGACCCTATCTCGTTATATGAACCTGTATTTTCAGATGCTGGTGATACCTTGTATGTACTTGACCAGGTCGGTGATAAGAATGATGATGTATCCTGGCTTGAGGAATTATCACTTAAAGAAGCAATTTCTTCACTTCAACCAAGAGAAAAAAACATTCTTAATCTCAGATTTTTTCAAGGCAAAACTCAGGTAGAAGTAGCAAAAGAAATTGGAATCTCTCAGGCACAGGTTTCAAGACTTGAAAAAGGCGCTTTGGATAAAATCAAAAAAAGCCTGTAATCAGCATATTTTTTCTAAGCTATCACGAAGCTTTTTTATAATTCTTTTTTCGAGTCTTGATATATATGACTGCGAAATACCAACAATGTCAGCCACCTGCTTTTGTGTAAGCTCTTTTTTGTAGTCTCCTAGACCAAACCTCATTTCCATAATCTGTCTTTCCCTTGGATTGAGTTTTGAAACCTCCTGTAAAAGAAGATTTATCTCAACCTCGCTTTCTATTCCTCTTACTACAAGGTCTGTGTCTGTTCCAAGAATGTCAGATAATAATAATTCATTACCTTCTGCATCAAAATTAAGTGGTTCATCAATGGAAATATCGTTTTTATGCTGTGTTGTCTTTCTCAAATACATCAGAATTTCGTTTTCAATGCATCTTGATGCGTATGTTGCAAGCTTGATGTTTTTGTCAGGACAGAATGTTTTTACCGCTTTTATAAGTCCGATTGTTCCGATAGATACCAAATCCTCAATACCTATTCCTGTTGATTCAAATTTTTTTGAAATATAAACAACAAGTCTGAGATTGTGTATTATCAGTAATTCTCTACCCTTGTTGTTTCCGTTTCTCAGTAATTCAAAAGCTTTTGCCTCTTCTTCTTTTGAAAGTGGCGGAGGTAGTGTTTCAGCACCATTTATGTAGTGAATTTCATAGATTTCACCAAAAATCTTTAATTTGATTCTTGTAATCAGTTCTTTGATTGTCATAGCTGTTATCCTTTCTATATCAAAATTTTTGGATTGAATATGCATTTTTCATTCTGATTTTCCTGATGTGAAATACCTATACATACCTCGCATTTTTTTGAAGTTTTTCCATCAGAAATCTCAACTCTCATAGGTTTCGTAACATAGATATAGCCTTCTCCGTTTATTGTTGAACAAGGAAGCAGATGAAGCTTATTATTAAGTACATAATTTTCGTCTTTGAGTTTTAAATCTTCATACAGCTTATCGCTTGTTATAACTGCTACCGGTACAGAGTAATAGTAATCCACAAGTGCATTTCCGGTATCGGCAATTCCCTTATATGTATATTCGTTACCTGAAATAGTACATTTTACTGTGTATTTTTTGAATTTATCAAATTTATTTCTGGTTAAATATTCGTAGATTGATATTATCACATAAATAATAATTACCAGACCAATAAGCATTCCTGTATCTACGTCAAAGTAAACAGTAAGATTTTTTATGTAAAATAATTTCTTATCAAAAATATTCCAGAAAATTATACATAATCCTGAGTAGGAAATATTTATTATGAAATAAACAAGAGATAACACGCTTATTTTTTTAATCGATTTAGTTTTGAAGCATACAGATATCTGTAAAAGCATTACAAGAATTTTGACAACAAGAGCAATAAGAGTACTTTCAATTAAAATAACAACCGATGATAAACTTCCGATTATTGCACCTAAAATTGTGAAGAAAACAGGAGAATATGTATGTGTCAGCTTTTTAGTGAGCAATAGAAATGAGATGCTTATTATAAAGTTTGTAAATATCAGAACATCAAGATATATTACGCTCACATAACCACCTCCGTATTTTTATTATACAAGCTGAGGTTATAAATTCCTGTCGATTTTAAGACAAGCAAAAATAAAAAAGCAAGCCGTTAAGACTTGCTTTAAATTATGTTATTCGTTAAAAAATGTCACAAATGCCTTGTAAGCCATATAAACGTCTATCTTTGAAGTGATTTCGTATGGAGCATGCATTGAAAGTACAGGAACACCTACATCAATAACATCGATATTGAGGTTTGCAATATACATTGCAACTGTTCCTCCACCACCTTCGTCAACTTTTCCGAGCTCTCCTGTCTGCCAGATTACGCCTGCTGTATCAAGAAGGTTTCTGATTTTGCCTGTAAATTCAGCAGAAGCATCACTTGTGCCGGATTTTCCTCTTGAGCCGGTATACTTTGTAACAACCACACCGTAGTTGATTCTTGATGAATTTCTCGAATCATTAACTTCAGGGAAAGTCGGGTCAAAAGCAGCATTTACGTCTGCAGAAAGACATTCAGAATTTGAAATAACAGTTGTTCCTTCACAGTCATGAGCTTTAGCAAGGTCAAAGATAAAATACTTAAGGAATGAGCTGTTGAGACCTGTATTACCGTCACTACCTGTTTCTTCCTTGTCGGCAAGTACAGTAATGCAAGTCTTTTTAGGCTTGTCGCATTTAATAGCAGCTCTCAACGCTGTGTAAGCACAAACTCTGTCGTCCTGACCGTATGCACCTACCATACTTCTGTCAAAGCCTATATCCTTTGCTTTAAAAGCAGGTACAGCTTCGAGTTCAGCTGACAAGAAATCATCTTCGATGATACCATATTTTTCGTTAAGGATTTTCATAATATTAAGCTTTACAAGCTCTGAACCTTTATCATCTTTAAATGGTCTTGAACCAACAAGAATATTGAGTTCTTCTCCCTTGACACCTTCATTAAGAGTTCTTTTCATCTGATTTGTAGCAAGATGAGGAAGAAGGTCTGTAATGCAGAATACAGGGTCGTTTTCGTCTTCGCCGATATTTACGATAATCTTGTCACGGTTACCTTTGATAACCACACCGTGAAGTGCAAGAGGGATGGTTGTCCACTGATATTTCTTGATACCGCCGTAGTAATGTGTCTTAAAGAGTGCAAGCTCATTATCTTCATAAAGAGGATGCTGTTTAAGGTCGATTCTTGGTGAATCAATGTGTGCGGCATTGATTTTCACACCGTTATCAAGCGAATCTGTACCCATAGTACAAAGGATAATTGCTTTACCTCTGTTGATGTAGTAGAACTTATCCCCTGCTTTGTATTTCTTGTTCTTTGAATACTTTTCAAAGCCGTTTTCCTTTGCGATAGTTACAGCTTCCTTAACAGCTTCTCTTTCGGTTTTTGCGTTGTCAAGAAAAGTTTTGTATTTTTCACAAAATTTATCAGCCTTCTTGATTTTTTCTTCACTTAGTATCTTTGAAGCATGCTTTGGTGAAGAAAACAGCTTTTCTTTTAAAGCCTCAACTTCGCTCTTTTTGTTTTCGTTTTCCATAATATATTATCCTTTCATTTGATTTTCGAATATAATTTAATATAAGTTGTCGTAAGCTTTAAAAGCTGACATAACTTTATTTACATAGTGTCTTGTTTTACTTGCCGGAATATCGCTGACTTCAATATTTTCGTTATCTATTGTACCATCTGAAATCCAGCTGTCAACCTGTCCCATTCCCGAATGATATGCAGCAGCACTAAGCTCATATGAACCGTATTTTTCATAATAATAGCTAAGCATAAAACAGCCGTACTCAATATTGTATTGGGGGTCAAACATATCATCATAAGTAATCTCATCATCACCTATTTTAGTATATGACCACTCAAATGCATCATTCATTATCTGCATAAGTCCTCTTGCACCTACTTCGGATTCTGCAGTAGGAATAAAGTTGCTTTCTGTTTTGATAACTGCGTATATGAAATTTTCATCTATATCATACTGTTCGCTGAATTTACTTACATACTCGTTATAATGCTTTGGGTATATCTCATTTTTTGTAACGTGTGTTAAAACATAAGACACACCGATTACAATTAAAACAAGTAAAATGAGCTTAAAAAACCAGTGAACACGTTTTTTATTCTTTGGTCTGCGGGACATCGGATAGCTCCTTAATTTTATTTATAATACTTATTGTCTGAAAAACGACAGATTCTATACCTTCATCGTTTTCAATAACAAAATCGGATTTTTCTCTAAAAAACTCTTCTGTGTTTTGAGAAGAAAAACGTTTAAACACCTCGTTTTCGGATAAGTTATCACGTTTACAGATTCTTTCGGCCCTGACATTTTTATTTGCAACAACACTTACAATGTAATCACAGGTGTTTTCTATTTTAGCTTCAAACAAAGTCGGAGCATCAAGAAGAATGAACTTTTCACCGATTAAAACAGCATTATCAATTTTATTATTGATATTATCGATTATAAAAGGAAAAATAGTTTCATTTAAAAGCGACAACTTTTCGCTGTTTCCAAAAACGCAGGAAGCAAGCTTCTTTCTGTCAAGTGTAAGCTCACTATCAAAGCATTCGGGAAAGTGTTCTGATAACTTTTTGTTGCATTTGCTACCCTTTTCAGTTACTTCTCTGGAAACAATATCGCAATTAACAACAAAAAAGCCGTTTTCTAAAAAGCAATTACTTACAGTGGTTTTACCTGCTCCGCTCTGCCCTGTAAGACCAACAATACAATAATTTTTCATTAAATCACCTAAACTTTGATAACCTTAAAGCCTGCAGCTCTTAAAAGTCTGTTGTAAACAGCAAGACCTACGCCTTCCTTAGAAGGACAACGTGCATAAGCTTTCTTAATATTCATATGGTCAAGCTTTCTAAGTGTAGAAAAGAGCTTTACAGCTTGTTCTTCACTGTCTTTTCCGTATCGTATAACAGGATTTTCAACATCAATAATATCGTTGTCAAAAATCATACAGCAATCATCTTTATTGGTATTTGTCTTGATAAATTCAACGTAATTATCAAGCTCACCATCAATTATTATAACTTCGGCCTTTGGAGAATAGTGTCGGTATTTCATACCCGGTGATTTAACAACAACGTCTTTCCCAAGTTTACTGATAACACCATCGTCTATAGTTACATTGGGAGTTATTTCTGTCAAATCCTCTGGTGAAACAAACCCAGGTCTTAAGATTCTGATACCATTGTTTTCAAAGGAAATGACCGTTGATTCAACACCTACTGCAGAATTGTCACCGTCAATAATAAGAGGAATTCTGCCGTTCATATCGCTAAAAACGTGAATAGCTTCCGTAGGACTCGGGCTTCCTGATAAATTTGCAGACGGTGCAGCAATAGGAACTCCTGCGGCCTTGATAATAGCTCTGGCTGTGCTGTCTGACGGCATTCGTATTCCTACTGTATCAAGTCCTCCGCTTGTTTCAAAAGGAATCAAATCAGACTTTGGGAGCACCATTGTAAGTGGTCCCGGCCAGAATTTTTCAGCACATTTCTTAGCAAGATAAGGAAATTCAGTTACCAAAGGTAAAACGTCATCAATCTCAGTTATATGAACAATAAGAGGATTGTCAGAAGGCCTTCCTTTTGCCTCAAATATCTTTTTAGAAGAATCACTTGCAAGAGCGTTTCCGCCAAGTCCATAAACTGTTTCAGTAGGAATACCCACAAGTTCACCGTTTCTTATAAGCTCACCGGCAAGCCTTATGCTTTCCTCGTCAGCTTTAAGAATCTGGGTTTTGTAATGTTTCATTAGTTGTCTGCCTCCTGAGCAGAAAGCTTTGCAGCCTGGTCTGCAGTTGCAAGTGCGTCAATAACTTCATCGAGATTTCCGTTGAGTATACTTTCAAGCTTATAGAGAGTAAGACCTATTCTGTGGTCGCTGATACGGCTTTCAGGATAGTTATAGGTTCTTATTCTTTCACTTCTGTCGCCTGTACCAACCTGTGAACGTCTTTCTGATGCGATTTCATTGTCGTGTTCTCTCTGTTTGATTTCAAGAAGTCTTGAACGAAGAACCTTAAGAGCTTTGTCTTTATTCTTATACTGAGAACGTTCGTCCTGACACTCAACAACCATACCTGTCGGCAAGTGAGTTACACGGATAGCAGATGATGTCTTGTTGATGTGCTGACCACCTGCACCTGATGAACGGAAAACGTCGATTTTAAGGTCCTTTTCTTCGTTGATTTCAAGTTCAACCTCTTCTGCTTCCGGCAATACAGCAACAGTTACAGTTGATGTGTGAATTCTACCCTGAGATTCAGTTTCAGGAACTCTCTGTACTCTGTGAACTCCGCTTTCGTATTTAAGTCTTGAATATGCTCCTTCGCCTTCAATCATAAATGATATTTCCTTGAAACCGCCAAGCTCAGTTTCGTTGGCGTTCATAACTTCTACCTTCCAGTTTTTAGAAGCGGCGTACATTGTATACATTCTGTAAAGTGAATTTGCAAACAAAGCAGCTTCTTCGCCACCTGCGCCACCACGAACTTCAACAATTACATTCTTTGAATCGTTAGGGTCCTTAGGCAATAAAAGGATTTTAAGCTCTTCGGTATAAGTTTCAATTTGTACTTTAGATTCATCATACTGCATCTGAACCATTTCCTTGAAATCTTTATCAAGTCCGCCTGCATCAAGAAGCTCAACAGCTTCGTCAAAAGACTCCTTAGCCTTCTGATATTCCTTGAACTTTTCAATAAGAGGAGTAAGCTCTTTGTACTCCTTCATATAGTTTCTGTAAAGCTCCTGATTATTTACAGTTTCAGGAAGCATAAGTTTTTCGTTGATTTCGTTATATTTATCTTCAATATTTTTAAGTTTGTCTAACATATTTATCCACCTTTGTATCTTAAATATAATTTGTAATCAAAATCAAACAACACAGCTATGTTTCTGCAGGTTTTATAACTGATTTGATGTTCTTTTCAATTTTAGAACGTGCAATCATCATCTCGTGACCACAGCCTTCACATTTCAGTTTGAAATCCATTCCCGAACGAAGCACAATCATTCTGGATGCCCCGCAAGGATGTTTTTTCTTCATCAAAAGAACATCTCCTTTTGAAATATCCAAAAAATCACTTCCTTTTCATTACATACACTAAAAGTATAACACATTTGCATAAAAAAGGCAATTGTTTTTGTAAAAAATGTTTAGGTAATAATTACTTTTAATCAGCATAGAATTTATAAGAAACAAAAGATGTTTTTAAAAATCTGAAAGGAGGATATGCTTTTATAAGCATAACACAAAATGAAATTCTATCCTGAGGGAACTTTAACAAACAATCCTGAAAATATCAGGTATCTTCGCTCTCCTGAAGCTTTCAGGGAGGCTATTGAAAATAACATAACACTTGAGGCGAGAGCAATAATGTGCGACAACGAGCACAATCTTATAGTAGACCTGCCATTTGGAAAAGGAATCATTCCTAGAATTGATGGTGCTGTTGGAATAGACGACGGGACAACAAAGGATATAGCACTCATTTCAAGAGTAAATAAACCCGTATGCTTTAAACCACTTTGTATTGAAACAGACAGCGACGGTGTAATAACCGCAATACTTTCACGTAAGCTTGCACAGCAAGAATGTCTTAAAGAATACGTCAGAAATCTTAAAAACGGTCAGATAATCAATGCAAAAATCACTCATTTTGAGTCCTTTGGTTGTTTTGTTGATATAGGTTGCGGACTACCCTCTCTGATTCCTATTGATGCAATTTCTGTATCGCGAATTTCACACCCAACAGACAGATTTTCAAACGGCCAGGAAATTTTAGCTGTTGTAAAGTCGGTAGACGGAAACAAGGTTTATCTTTCTCACAAGGAATTACTTGGTACATGGGAAGAAAACGCTTCTAAATTCCAGTCCGGTCAGACAGTTTCGGGAATAGTTCGTTCTGTTGAAAGCTATGGTGTTTTTGTGGAGCTTGCACCTAATCTTGCAGGACTCGCAGAGCCATTTGAAAACGTAAAGGAGGGTCAGTCAGCAAGCGTTTATATCAAGGCAATTATTCCGGACAAAATGAAGGTCAAGCTTATTATAGTTGATGTTTTTGACGATGAAAGACACGCAAGACCAATCGAATATTACATAAATGACGGAGTACTTTCCCGATGGGAATACTCAACTCAGAATTGTACAAAGGAAATAGTAACTGAATTTTAAAATAAAAAGCGTATGCTTTAAGCATACGCTTTAAATATTATCTGTCGAATGGTTTGTTAAAAGAGCCAATTTCAATTAAATTACCCTCGGGGTCCGCGATATAACAGGTTCGCTGTCCCCAAGGTTCGTTTTCCGGTGGTAGTATTGAAACACCGCCCTTTGCAATTACGTCTTCGTATGCCTTGTCAACTTCCTCGAATGTATCGACATATAAAGCTATTTCGAAATGTCCATTAAATCCCTTGATGTACTCATATTTACGATTTGTCATTTTTTCGAAATCATTTCTTCCATAAAACAAAAATAAAGTGCCGTCCTTAATAAGATATACGTTTGATGTGTTCTCTTCCTCTTTGATTTCAAAGCCTAGAACGTCACGATAAAAACGTATCATTTTCCCCATATCGTTTACGAATAAACCAAATCCATCTAATTTCATCTTATTTGCAACTCCTGCTATTTCTTTATCTTATCCCAATAAGCCTTTGAAGCTTGTTCGGTTTTGTTATCTCCAAACTCGTAATATGACCTGTCTTTAAGTTCATCAGGAAGATACTGCTGTTTAACATAATGATTAGGAAAATCGTGTGGATAAAGGTAATTCTGACCTTTATTCTTAACGTCATCACCGTCATAGTGCATATTCTGTAAGCATCGTGGGAATGTCCCTGTAATACCTGCCTGAATATCAGCAGTAGCATTAGCAATTGCCATATAAGCGCTGTTTGATTTAGGTGCTGTTGCAAGCAGTATAACAGCCTCAGCAAGTGGTATTCTCGCTTCAGGAAGTCCCAACTGCAACGCTGAATCAACGCAGGCTTTTGTAATAACAATCGCTTGTGGGTATGCAAGCCCAATATCCTCGCTTGCGATAACTAAAAGTCGTCTGCAAAGTGAAAGCATATCACCTGACTCAAGAAGTCGTGCAGCATAATGAATAGCAGCGTTTTCGTCACTACCTCTTATAGACTTCTGCAAAGCTGACAAAAGGTCATAATGCTGGTCACCGTCACGGTCATAACGCATATTACTTCTCTGGACAAGCTGTTTTACGTTGTCAAGGGTTACAACAAGGCTTTCTCCGTCGTTTTCGGCAGTCACAGCACAAAGCTCAACTGTGTTTATTGACTTTCTTACGTCACCACCACAGCCCTTTGCAATATGCTCAACAACGCCATTTCCGATTTTTAGTTTTAAATTCTGTTCATCTGCTACAATCTGAAAAGCTCGTCTTATAGCAGGCTCAATATCTTCAGGCTCAATAGGTTTGAATTCAAAGACAGTTGAACGGCTTAAAATCGCATTGAAAACATAAAAATACGGGTTTTCTGTTGTAGATGCAATAAGCGTAATTCTACCGTTTTCAATATGTTCAAGTAGTGACTGCTGCTGCTTTTTATTAAGATACTGAATCTCGTCAAGATAAAGCAAAACCCCGTTAAATCCGTCAATTGTTTCGGTTTCGGCAATAACATCCTTGATATCCGACACAGACGCAGAAGTGCCATTCAGCTTACACATTTTTAAATTTGTATTTTCAGCAATGATTCTTGCAACGGTAGTTTTTCCTACACCAGACGCTCCATAAAAAATCATATTCGGAATTTTTCCACTCTGAATAATCTTTCTCAAAGCACCGTTTTCACCAAGAATATGCTTTTGTCCCACAACATCATCAAGCGTTTTAGGACGTATTTTATCAGCCAGAGGCTTTGGCATAGCTATTTCCCCTTAATACTCGTTAATATTTCTTATATCTTTGATTTTTCTTGTATAGGCGATACTGTTTATCTTTTTCATCAGGTAGTCCTTACCTACAACAACTGCATTTTCGTGCTTCAAAGTCTTTTCGGGAGTGATGATTTCACGATAGATAATAAACGTATCCCCTGCTGTCTTTAAAAGCGTGTGTCTGTAACCAATAAAAGTGCCTCTTGTAACCCTGTTTGAAGCTACAAAATCAAAAAGTTCACCATACTGCTCAGCAGTAACTTCTTCGTCAAGAAAAATGTTTAAAATTTCGTTCATACAAGCATCCCCTTTCTTTTTATTATTGTAACATATTTCAAAAAACTTTTCAATAGCAAAAAAGACCTGCCACAAGGGCAGGTCCTGAATTTTATTAGTAAAGTGGATACTTTTCGCAGATAGCGTTAACGCCAGCTCTGATTTCGTCAGCCTTGTTTTCAAAGTCTGTTGCAGTAAGATAGATAAATTCAGCAATCTTTCTCATATCTTCTTCAACGAGACCTCTGCTTGTTACAGCAGGTGTACCAATTCTTACACCACTTGTAACAAATGGGCTCTGTGGGTCGTTTGGAATAGCATTCTTGTTAACAGTGATATAAACTTCGTCGAGTTTCTTTTCAAGCTCCTTACCGGTAATGTTGAATGGCTGGAGGTCAACAAGCATAAGATGGTTGTCTGTACCACCTGAAACAAGTCTGAATCCCTTTTCAACAAGTGCATCAGCAAGTGCCTTAGCATTCTTTACAACCTGTTCCTGATATGCCTTGAATTCTGGCTTGAGTGCCTCACCAAAACATACAGCCTTAGCAGCGATAACGTGCATAAGAGGGCCGCCCTGTGTTCCTGGGAAGATAGCCTTGTTAATCTTTGTAGCAAGTTCTTCGCTGTTTGTGAGGATAAGACCACCTCTTGGGCCTCTGAGTGTCTTGTGAGTTGTTGTAGTAACAATGTCAGCATATGGGACTGGTGACATATGACAGCCAGCAGCTACGAGACCAGCAATATGAGCCATATCTACCATAAGATAAGCACCAACACTCTTAGCAATGTTTGAAAGTCTTTCAAAGTCGATTGCTCTTGGGTAAGCAGAAGCACCAGCAACAATAATCTTTGGCTGACATTCCTTAGCCATCTCTTCAACCTTGTCGTAGTCGATTGTTTCGTCGTCTCCAAGACCATAAGAAACGAAGTTAAAGTACTTACCAGACATATTTACAGGTGAACCGTGTGTAAGGTGACCACCGTGAGCAAGGCTCATACCCATAATTGTGTCGCCTGGGTTTGCAAGTGCAAAATAAACAGCAGTGTTTGCCTGAGCACCTGAGTGTGGCTGAACGTTAGCAAACTTTGCACCAAAAAGCTTACAAGCTCTTTCGATAGCAATGTTTTCAACAACGTCTACACATTCACAACCACCGTAGTATCTCTTTGAAGGATAACCTTCAGCGTACTTGTTTGTAAGTACAGTTCCCATAGCAGCCATAACTGCAGGAGAAACAATATTTTCACTGGCAATAAGTTCGAGGTTTCTTCTCTGTCTTGCAAGTTCAGACTGAAGAGCTTCCCCTACTTCCTTATCGCACTGTTCAACAAAACCAATAGTATCCATCATTTCCATTATTAGTGACTCCTTTTACAAAAATATACAAATAAATTATATATCATCCAAACATATTTTTCAAGTGTTTTTGCTCAAATTATTCAATATTTTTAAAAAACCATTGTAAAAACAAATATTTTATGATATAATCAATAAGAATTTAAATAATACAGGAGGTAAATCTATGCCAATTATTATTCCTGACAATTTACCGGCTTTTTCTGCCCTTGAAAAAGAGAGAATTTTTGCAATTCCTAATGACAGAGCTTTTCATCAGGACATCAGACCTCTTAAAATAGCTATTGTAAACCTTATGCCGGACAAGATTGTTACTGAAACTCAGCTTTTGAGACTTCTAAGTAACACTCCCCTTCACGTTGACATCGACCTTGTTCAGATGAATCACGTTTCAAAAAACACACCACAGGAGCATATGCTTGCTTTTTACAAATCTTTTGACGAGGTTAAGGATAACAGATACGACGGCGTAATCATCACAGGTGCACCTGTTGAGCTTCTTGAGTTTGAAGAGGTTGACTATTGGAATGAGCTTTGTGAAGTTTTTGAGTGGACAAAAACCAATGTTTTTTCAACAATACATATCTGTTGGGGTGCTCAGGCTGGACTTCACTATCATTATGGCGTGCCTAAGTACACTCTTGATAAAAAAATGTTCGGAAACTTTAAGCATCATATTCTCCACCCTGAAAACACATTGTTAAAGGGCTTTGGTGATGTTTTCCACTGTCCGCATTCACGACATACAGAAGTTCGTGGCGAAGACATCAAGAAAGTAAGCGACCTTACAATTGTTGCTGAATCTTACGAAGCTGGAGTTCACGTTGTCTGTGACAAGACAGAAAGACAATTCTTCCTTCTTGGACATTGGGAATACGACAGAGAAACACTTGCTAAGGAATATTTCAGAGATATTCACAAGGGACTTGATATTGAAATTCCTTACAACTACTTCCCTAACGGAAATCCTGACAACACACCGGTTTTCAACTGGAGTTGCAGCGCAAATCTTATGTATGCTAACTGGCTTAACTACTGTGTATACCAGCGAACACCATACAACCTCAACAATCTTGAAAAACTTGAAATATAATAAAAAAGCGATGTAGTTTTTTGCTACATCGCTTTGTTTTTATTCAGCTATTTTAGTAAGTCTGCCAACCTTTTTAAGTCTTTCAATAAGTGGTGGTTTACCTTCATTGATAACTTCAGCAGTAATTGTTATAGAAGCAATATCATTTTCAGACGGTGCATCAAACATAAGCTGCATAAGCACGCCTTCAAATACTGAACGAAGTCCTCTTGCACCTGTATTCTGCTTGATAGCCTTTTCAGCAATAGCCTGCTTAGCCTCATCAGTAATAACAAGCTCAATGTCATCAAGCTTAAAGAGCTTTTTATACTGCTTGATAAGTGCATTCTTAGGTTCGGAAAGAATTCTTACAAGTGAGTCGACATCCAGATTTTCAAGTACTGAAATTACAGGAAGTCTACCTACAAGTTCAGGAACAAGTCCGAATTTTACAAGGTCCTCCGGAAGAACCTTCTTGAAAATATCTTTATTATCGTCCTTTGACTTGAGTGTTCCGCCAAAACCAAGAGTGGAGGAATCGGTTCTCTTCTGAATTACCTTTTCAAGTCCGTCAAAAGCACCACCGCAGATAAACAGAATATTCTTGGTATCAATCTGAATAAATTCCTGATGTGGGTGTTTTCTACCGCCCTGAGGTGGAACGTTTGAAATGGTACCTTCAATAATCTTGAGAAGCGCCTGCTGAACACCTTCACCGCTTACATCTCGTGTAATAGAAGTGTTTTCAGACTTTCTGGAAATCTTGTCAATTTCATCAATATAAATGATACCTCTCTGAGCAGCTTCGACGTCATAGTCAGCAGCCTGAATAAGTCTTGTGAGAACGTTTTCAACGTCATCACCTACATATCCTGCCTCAGTAAGAGTTGTAGCGTCAGCGATTGCAAAAGGTACATTGAGCATTTTGGCAAGTGTCTGTGCAAGGAAAGTCTTACCTGTTCCTGTTGGACCCACAAGGAGAACGTTACTCTTCTGAATTTCAATATCATTTTCTTCATCAGAAAGATTCATAATTCTCTTGTAGTGGTTATAAACAGAAACAGCAAGTGTAATCTTTGCAAAATCCTGACCGATAACATACTCATCAAGAACCTCTTTGATTTCACGAGGCTTCATAAGTGTTAACTGCTTTTTATCTTTATCTTTGGTATTCTTTTCATTTTTAGGTGCAGTCGGTTTGCTGCTTGGCACAACATTCTGCTGTTCGAGGATATCGTAACAATACAAAACACAATCGTCACAGATGTGCACACTTCCAGCTGAAAACATATTTTTTACTTTATTTTCAGGCTTGCCGCAAAAACTACATCTCTTTATTGGTTCGTTAGCCATAACATCAAATCCTTATCTGTTTTTAATTACCTTGTCAATGAGACCATACTCAAGAGCTTCCTGAGCGGTCATAAAATTATCTCTTTCGGTATCAATAGCAATCTGTTCAATAGGCTTACCAGTGTTTTCAGCAAGAATAGCATTGAGCTTCTCTCTTGTGCGAACAAGATGGTCAGAACGAATCTTAATATCTGTGCACTGTCCACTGAGACCGCCTGAAATAAGAGGCTGGTGAATCATAATTTCGCTGTTAGGAAGAGCAAGTCTCTTGCCCTTTGTGCCGCTTGAAAGTAAAAATGCGCCCATTGAAGCAGCCATACCCATACAGATGGTTGAAACATCACACTTGATATACTGAATTGTATCGTAAATTGCCATTCCTGCAGTAACAGAACCGCCAGGGCTGTTGATATAGATGTCAATATCCTTTTCAGGGTCCTGACCTTCAAGATACAAAAGCTGTGCAACTACGAGGCTTGCGGTTGTATCGTTGATTTCGTCAGAAAGCATAATAATTCTGTCATTAAGAAGTCTTGAATAAATATCATAGCTTCTTTCGCCTCTGCTTGTCTGTTCAACAACGTAAGGTACCAATGCCATAATTGTTTCCTCCTACCATAGTAAAATAATTCGACAAATTTCTATTTTTCATTTTGCGAAATTCGCCCGCAAAAAGCGAGCGAATTTAAAATTTTATTACTTAGCTACTGCATTGTCCTTAACGAAATCAGCTGCCTTAGCAACAAGAAGGTCCTTCTTCACATCTTCTTCAGTGATGAGTTCCTTAATCTTAGCAACTTCCATTCCGTACATTTCAGACATTCTTGCAATTTCAGCCTCAACATCTTCAGCTGTAGCTTCAAGCTTTTCAACTTCAGCAATCTTCTCAAGTGCAAGACGGAGCTTAACCTGCTTTTCAGCCTGTTCTCTGTATGTTGCCTGAATTGATTCGATTGTCTGATTTGTGAACTGCATATACATTTCAAGTGAAATTCCCTGTGGTGCAAGTCTCTGTTCGAGGTCCTGAATCATTTCAGCAACTCTTCTGTCGTACATAACTGCAGGAACTTCAGCTTCCATATTTTCAATAACCTTATCAAATACAGCGCCTTCAAAGTTGTTCTGAGCATTCTTTTCAGCAGCATCTTCAAGTCTCTTCTTGATATCAGCCTTGAGGTCATCTACTGTATCAAATTCAGTTGTATCTTTTACAAATTCATCATCAAGCTCAGGGAGCTCCTTAGCCTTGATTTCGTGGAGCTTAATCTTGAAAACAACAGGAGCACCCTTAAGGTCCTCTACGCCGTAATCTTCAGGGAATGATACGTTGATATCAAACTCTTCGCCGATTGAGTGACCAGCAACCTGCTCTTCAAAACCTGGAATGAACTGACCGCTACCAAGAGAAAGTGTGAACTTTTCAGCCTTACCGCCATCAAAAGCAACATTATCCTTGAAGCCTTCAAAGTCGATTACAACATCGTCGCCCATCTGAGCAGCTCTGTCATCAACGTTGATAATTCTCATACCCTTCTGTCTGAGCTTATCAACTTCAGTGTTGATTTCATCTTCTGTAATTTCCTTTACAGCCTTCTCAGCTTCAATGCCCTTATAGTCCTTAACAGTAACCTCTGGCTTTGTTGTGCACTTAGCCTTCATTGTAACACCGTTTGTCTTGTCAACAGCAGTAATCTCAACTTCTGGCTGGCAAACAAGTTCAAGGTTAGCTTCTTCAACAGCACCGCCAACAGCTTCTGGGTAAAGAAGGTTTACAGCATCTTCATAGAAACAGTTTTCACCGTATGTCTTTTCAATAAGCTTTCTTGTAGCCTTACCCTTTCTGAAACCAGGCACTGCAATCTTTGACTTTGACTTAAGATATGCTTTCTGAAGAGCTTCTTCGAACTTTTCAGCTGAAATCTCTATCTCCAGTTCATAAGTATTTGCATCAATTTTGTTAGTTGTCTTAAGACTCATTTTTTATTCCTCCAAAATAAATAATATATCCTAAAAATTATATCATATTTGTACTTATTTTTCAAGGGATTTTTATAAATTGTCACTTTGCACAAAATTAGTAATATTCATTGGGCAAAATTGCAAATAATCACTTGCAACAAGCTTATAATCGATTCCGTCACGTGTACCATTTATGGCAAAGTTATGTCCTCTTCCGTGAATATGCCCATAAAAGCACTTTTTTATTCCATATTTATGCAAAACTTCCAGAATATCGTAATTATACTCGTTTGCATAAATAGGCGGATAATGTAGAAAAACAACAGGTGTAAGATTTTCTTTAAGTGCTGATTCTATGGAAGCAGAAAGTCTCCCTGCTTCCCTTGCAAGTACTTTTTTGTCAGCAGGAGCACTTGTTTCATTTATCCAGCCTCTTGTTCCGCAAATCCCGATATTTTCATAAGAATAGTGATTATTATGAAGAATATTCAGCGTAGTCAGGTTGTTTTCTATAAAAAACTTTTCCATTTTAGACTTTGTATTCCACCAGTAATCGTGATTACCTTTAAGAATGATTTTTCTTCCCGGAAGCGAGTCGAGAAACTGAAAATCCTTAAGAGAATCAATGAAATTCATTCCCCAAGAAATATCACCGGGAATAACAACAGTATCTTTGTCTTTGACAAGATTTTTCCAGTTGTATTCAATTTTTGACATATAATCATCCCAGCCACCGAAAATATCCATTGGCTTATCAACAGAAAGGGACAAATGCAAATCAGCAATAACAAATAATGCCAAAACATAACCTCCGATAAAATTTCATGTAATAAATCATCTTAAAATGAACATAATACTTTTACGGGCATAAGTCCGAAAAGTATTAAAGGCAGGAACTTAAAATGGAAGAAAGAATTTACGGAATCAACTGTGATGTAAGCAACTGTGTTTATAACAGAGATTCAAAGGAATGTGTTGCAGGCAAGATTCAGGTATGTCGTTGTTGTAACGAGCCTGACTGTTGCGATGAAACAGTATGCAAGACATTCAAGGCTAAGAACTAATTAACTTATATCACAACACGAGCCGTCGGTATAATACTGACGGCTACATATTTTAAAAATTAAATTCCAAGTGTTGAAAGAACAAATTCCTTCATATCGTTTTTGTTGATTGAAGAAGTAAATCTTACTTCCTTATCCTTAAGCTCTGAAAGTGAAGCAGGGACAGCAAGCTTAGTGATTTCACAAAGCTTGTCAACAAGTGCAAATTCATCAGCATCTGCATCAAAAGCTCCGATAGCATCGAGAACGCTGTTTGAGAACTTGTAAGGACTGGCTGTTGAAGCGATGACAGTTTTTGTTTCGTCGCCTGTTTCCTTTACATAATCCTCGTAAACCTTAACTGCAACAGCTGTATGAGTGTCACATATGTATGAGAACTTATTAAAAATATCATCAATACAAGCCTTTGTTTCTTCATCTCCACAACAGCCGGCATAGAATTCATCCTTGAGAATAGCCTTGACATCATCACTTACTTCATACTTACCTTCTGAAGCGAGCTTGCCGAACCAATCTCTTATTGTAGCATCGTTTTCACCGCAGATATGGTAAAGAAGTCTTTCGAGATTTGAAGAAATCAGAATATCCATTGATGGTGAAATTGTTGTATGGAACTGTCTGTTTCTATTATACACTCCTGTTGTAAGGAATTCTGTAAGTACGTTATTTGCATTTGAAGCACAGATAAGCTTGTTTACAGGAATACCCATTTTCTTTGCATAATAGCCGGCAAGGATATTGCCAAAGTTACCGGTAGGAACAACAATATTGATTTTGTCGCCCAAATTTATTTCTCCGTCCTTAACAAGCTGTGCGTATGAAGAAACATAGTAGATAATCTGTGGTGCAAGTCTACCCCAGTTGATAGAATTTGCAGATGAGAACATAAATCCGTTTTCTGCGAGCTTGTCAGCAACCTCTTCACTTGTAAAGATAGCCTTTACTCCATTCTGAGCGTCGTCAAAGTTACCCTTGATAGCACAAACACCAACGTTTTCGCCTTCCTGAGTTGTCATCTGCTTTTTCTGCATTGCAGAAACGCCGTCTTCAGGATAGAAAACGAGAATCTGTGTTCCCGGAACGTCCTTAAAGCCTTCAAGAGCAGCCTTACCTGTGTCTCCTGATGTAGCTACAAGAATTACAACCTTTTTATCAAGATTAATCTTCTTTGTTGAAGTTGTAAGAAGATACGGAAGAATCTGGAGTGCCATATCCTTAAAAGCACAAGTAGGACCATGCCAGAGCTCAAGCATATATGTTCCGTCAAAAAGATGAGCGAGCTCACAGATATTCTCTGTTTCAAAATTCTTAGTGCTGTATGCGTTATCTACACAGTAAGCAATCTCTGCTTCTGAAAAGTCAGTAAGATACTTTCCAAAAACAAAAGCGGCTCTCTGTGAATAGCCCATATCTCCGAGATTTTTGATATCATCAAAGGATATTGAAGGAATTTCACTAGGAACAAAAAGCCCACCGTCCTTGGAAATACCCTGAGCAATAGCCTGTGCCGATGTTACATTAACATCGCTGTTTCTGGTTGATTTGTAGTACATTAAAATACACCCTTCTTTATATTATTTGCTGGCATCAAATGCACCTGCATAATATTTCATTTTTAAAATTTTATCCTTATCCATTATCACAACTGCAACATCAAATCTGTATGAATTTTCATCATTACCGAATTTGTTAATGAATTCCTCAGCAGTTCTGATTATAAGTTGTTTTTTCTTAACTGTAACAGAGCTTTCGCCGTCAACAAGTGAATCAGGTTTTCTTGTCTTTACCTCAACAAAAGCAACTGTATTTTCTTTCAAAGCAATTATATCAATTTCCCCACCCTTGATGGTGAAATTTCTTTTAATAATTTCATAACCGTTTCTCACAAGAAAATCACAAACGGCATCTTCACCGTTGTTTCCAATGGTTTTAGCATTATTGTAGCTCATTTGTTAAGCACCTTTTTCAAAAAGCTCGGTCTGTGATACTTTGAAATTCCATATTTTTCAATCATTTCATAATGAAGCTTTGTTCCGTAGCCTTTATGCTTTGAAAACTGATATTTAGGTAATTCTTCATCAATCTGTTTCATATATCTGTCTCTTGCTACCTTAGCAAGAATAGATGCTGCTGCAATAGACTGTGAAGTAGCATCGCCTTTAACAACAGTTTTAGTTTCACAAGCGACAAGAGGAGATTTGTTTCCATCAATAAGTGCGATTTCAGGTGATTCTTTAAGCCCCTCAATAGCGCGCTTCATAGCAAGCATTGCCGCATTAAGAATGTTTATCTGCTCAATTTCGTCAACAGAAGCAGTAGCTATACAATAATCCTTTGCTTTTTCAATTATTTCATCAAAAAGCAGTTCCCTTTTCTTTTCTGAAAGCTTTTTACTGTCGTTGATACCATCAATAACAACGCCTTCGTCAAAAACGACAGCAGCTGCGTAAACATCACCGGCAAGAGGTCCTCTTCCCGCTTCGTCAACGCCGCAGATACATTTATATTGCTGTCTGAAACCGTTGTCAAATTCAAATAATTCCATATTTAGCCCTTCTTTGGTAATTCAAGGGATAATTTCCCCAGTTTTCCACTTCTGAATTCGTCGATAACTGTGATAGCAGCTCTTTCTGTGTTGATTTCCCCACCGGAAATGAGAAAACCTCTCTTTTTGCCGACTCTCATAAGCAATTCATAGCCCACCTCACAACCAATAGTTTCTTCATCAGTTTCAGGAAGGTTATCAATGCTGATGTTATATCTGTTTTTAATCAAATCAGGATAATCATTGAGCATAAGCTCTAAAAATCTACAAGCAAGATACTCCATATCCATAATGTCGTCTTTTACAGCACCGGTAAAAGCAAGCATTTCGCCGACAGTCTTGTCCTCAAACTTAGGCCACAAAACACCGGGCATATCAAGAAGTTCAATATCATTTGCAAGGCTAACCCACTGTTTTCCTCTTGTAACACCGGGTCTGTCCTCAACCTTAGCGTGCTTTGAACCTGCAAGTCTGTTTATAAATGAAGATTTACCGACATTAGGAATTCCTACAATCATAATTCTAATAGGACGACCTATCATACCTTTGTTGTTCCACGCTTCAATTTTATCAGCAAGGATTTCTTTTAACAAAGGAATAAATCTGTTTACATTCTTACCGCTTCTGCAATCAGTAGCAAGAGCGTATTTTTTATTGTTTTTATAATATTCAAGCCACATTGATGTAACTCTGTCATCAGCGGCATCACATTTATTAAGAAGCACAAGTCTTGGTTTTCCGCCTACAAGGTAGTCCATTTCGGGATTACTGCTTGAATAAGGTATTCTTGCATCTCTGATTTCCACAACTGCATCAACAAGCTTTAAATTAGACATCATCAGACGTCTTGTTTTAGCCATATGGCCAGGAAACCACTGTATATTAGAAACTTCGCTCATATTTCCTCCGTTTACTTAATAAATCCTAAATCCCCATAGCTTGAAGCAATTCTGAAAACTACCTTTCCGATAATTTCATTCTCTTCTACAAATCCAAAGCTTCTGCTGTCAGAAGAATTATTTCTGTTATCGCCAAGAACAAAGACACAATCCTCAGGAACAGTGTAAAAATATTTTCCTCTTTTGAAATCGTAATATTTCTGGTCGAAATGCAACTTATCATCATTCATTATTTTTTCTTTAAGGTAATCATCTTCGTAAATTACCTCGCCGTCAACCATAACATTATTGTTATTATAATCAATTTCAACTGTCTGGCCTTCAACAGCAATTACTCTTTTGACAACAGTCAAATCCAAATCTTCAGATTCAAGAACTATTACATCGCCATTTTCAGGCTCATACAAAATATGAGTAACAACAAGTACATCTCTGTCAAAAAGAGTTATCATCATAGATTCGCCGTCAACAATTACGATTCTCAGTAAAAAGCTGAATATCAGAATAACAGCAAAAGCTGACATAACAACAGCTTCAGACCATTCGAGAATATTATTGACAGCTGTTTTTAAAAATGTATCTTCATTGTATTCTGACATCTAAATAGCCCCTTAATTAGTAAACTTTAAACGGAAAAAGTCTGAATACTGCCTTTCCGACAATATTTTCAACAGGTACCATTCCTACTGCATTTGAACGGCTGTCAGTAGAATTGTTTCTATTGTCACCAAGAACAAATACCTTTCCCTTAGGTACAGTTACTTCATTAGCATAGAAGTTATCCTTAACTCTTGTAGGTTCAAGGATATATGGTTCATCAAGTTCTTTTCCGTCAACGTAAACTTTATTTTCCTTAAAGTCGATAGAAACCTTCTGTCCTTCTGTTGCAATAACTCTCTTTACAAGGATTTTGTTGAGCTTTTCTGTTTTGTTTGTAAAAATAATTATGTCGCCATTTTTAGGCTCATAAAACAAATTTGAAGCTACAACACGCTGACCACTCTTGAGAGTAGGCAACATTGAGTCACCATCAACAGCGATAAGCTTGAAAACAAATGACATAAGAAGTATTGCTATAAAGCAATAAAATACAATAGTTTCAAGCCAGTCAAGAATTTCATCAACCCAATTAATTTCCTTATTAATCTTAATCATAGCGACCTCCAGAAATATATATTTTTCCATCTAAGTATTATAACAAATTTCCAAGAAAATTTCAAGTACTTTTGAAAATAAACTAAAAAAATAAGGAACAGACACAAAGTCTGTTCCCATTTCGCAATTATCTGATTGCTTCCTTAACCTTAGCAGCCTTACCAACTCTGTTTCTGAGATAGTAGAGCTTAGCACGGCGTACACGACCTGCACGTACAAGTTCAACCTTTTCAACAACAGGTGAATGTACA
>SVNV01000023.1 GCA_015066705.1 Ruminococcus sp. | reverse complement strand
CAATTATCTGATTGCTTCCTTAACCTTAGCAGCCTTACCAACTCTGTTTCTGAGATAGTAGAGCTTAGCACGGCGTACACGACCTGCACGTACAAGTTCAACCTTTTCAACAACAGGTGAATGTACAGGGAAAACTCTTTCAATTCCGCAACCGTGAGCAACACGTCTTACAGTAAATGTTTCGTGGATACCGCCATGCTTCTTAGCAATAACTGTACCTTCGAAAATCTGGATTCTTGACTTGTCGCCTTCCTTAATCTTTACGTGTACCTTTACAGTATCACCGATGTTGATTTCAGGAATTTCTGTTTTCATGCTTGACTGTGAAATAAGTTTTAAAGCGTCCACTTTAAATACCTCCTATATTTTCCGACATTCATACGCTCGATATACGTGCCAGAGGACTGTCCCTTTAATGTCAGCAACTACGCCCTTCGTAGTCGCAATGGCACTAACTCTCGTCGGGAAGCCCGACGGTAATTCAAATGCTTAAATATTATACCATACTTTTTACCATACTTCAACAGCAAATCACGAGAATATTTCACCATTTTTGCATAGTATTTTTGTGCGATTTGCACTAATGTGTGTAATTCCAATGCTATACTTTTCTGAAAACGCATCTATAACAGGTGCAAAATTCAGATTAAAGGTATTACCTGCCGAAGTAGAAAGTCTGAGTTCAAGCTTTACTACGTCATTTAAAGCTTCGATTCCCAGAAGTTCGATATGTTCTTTAACGTCAATATTCTTGAAGCTCACCTTTTTGGTACGCTTATCTCTTGTTCGCTTTGAAATTTCAACTGTTTCGCCATTTAAAAATTCAACAAAACTATTTTTTACATCTTCAGGAGATTTGTCTGTTTCAATTTCAATAACATATTCAGATTTCAAAACATCAGTATGCTCACATACAGGCTCAGCAACAGCCATAATCTTTAACCCTTCAGGCAGAACTTCATTAAGTCTGTTTTTTAACTCGTCAAAGGAGTACTTTTCAAGAAGTGCAATATCCATTGGCTCGATTTCGCTTTCAGTACCCAGAGCAAGTGCCAGAGGAAACATAATATAAGGATGTGGATTAAATCCCTGTGTATACCATACAGGAAGCTTAGCACGCTTAAATGCTCTCTGCATTGTTCTCATCAGGTCTAGGTGAGATATAAACTTAGCTCTTCCCTTTTTACAGTAAGTCAGACGGTAGATGTATCTTGTGAGCACAAGGCTCTGATTCTTAGGAACATTTTTACCCACAATAAACACCCCCGCATTCCTTTTTGACGCCACAACCCGAACAGCCTTCCTTACAGTTTCTTGTTGTTTCAGCGTTGTGTGCTTTTATATTTTCTCTTTCAAGAAACTTCTTTGAAACCATATAATCAAGGTGGTCCCAAGGCATAACCTCGTCAAATTCACGCTTTCTGTTTGCATAGAAAGTAGTGTCAACTTCGCATTCCTTAAATGCTTCTTCCCACAAATCATATCTGAAATGCTCGTCCCAGCTGTCAAGAATACACCCCTTTTTCCAAGCTGTATAAATAGCTTTCCCAAGACGTCTGTCACCTCTTGCAAGTACAGCTTCAAGAATACTTACATTCTGATTATGCCAGCTGCAACGTACCTTTCTTGTGGTAAGAGATTCAAGAAGATGCTTTTGTTTTGCATCAATTTCTTCTCGTGTAGCCTGAGGCTCAAATTCAAATGGTGTAAATGGCTTAGGTACAAATGTAGCAGTGGAAATAGAAATCTGAATAGAATTTCCACGTTTTTCCTTATCAATCGAGTAGAAGAGGTCAACAATTCTCTGTGAAAGCTGTGCTATTCCTTCAATATCCTCCATAGTTTCAGTCGGAAGACCAAGCATAAAATAAAGCTTTACATTTGAATATCCACCTTCAAAAGCCATTCTGCAGGTTTCCATAATTTCTTCTTCGGTAATGTTTTTGTTTATAACGTCACGAAGTCTTTGTGTGCCTGCCTCTGGTGCAAAAGTAAGACCGCTTTTTCTCACTCTCTGGATTTTTTCTAAAAGTTCGTCACTGAAATTGTCAATTCTGAGTGAAGGCAACGACAAGCTGATATTTTCCTTATCTGTATAATCAACAAGTGAATTGAGCATTTCGTTGATTTTTGTATGGTCGCTTGTTGACAATGAAGAAAGAGAAACTTCCTCATAACCTGTCTGCTCACAAAGACATTTTGTCTGGTTTGTAATTGTATCAACATTCTTTTCTCTGAAGGGACGGTAAATAAAGCCTGCCTGACAAAATCTGCAACCTCTTATACAGCCTCTCAGAACTTCAACAACAGCTCTGTCGTGAACAATCGAAGTAAAAGGTACAACAAAATTATCAGGATAATAAACCTTGTCAAAATCCCTTATAATACGCTTCTGGATTTTTTCGGGTGCATCTTCAACGTTAGGCTTAACGCTGTTGATTGTGCCATTTTCGTTATAAGAAACATCATAAAATGCAGGCACATAAATACCCTCGATTTTGCAAGCTTCTCTTAAAAATTCTGTTTTTGTTGGATTTGAAGGCTTCATTTTAGCATATAAATCCATAAGCTCAATGTTTACTTCTTCGCCTTCGCCGAGAATGAATATGTCAATAAAATCAGCAAGAGGCTCAGGGTTGCAAGCACAAGGCCCACCTGCTACAACAATCGGCATTAAGTCCTTTCTGTCCTTTGCATAAACAGGAAGACCTGCCAAATCAAGCATATTGAGTACATTTGTATATGAAAGCTCATACTGCAACGTAAAACCAATAAAATCAAAATCTTTGATAGGGTCAAGGCTTTCAAGACCATAAAGAAGAATGCCGTTATCCCTCATAGTCTTTTCAAAATCCTTTTCAGGTGTAAAAACTCTCTCACACCAGAAGTTTTCTCTGTTATTTGTAAGTCCGTAAAGAATTTTCATTCCAAGATGTGACATACCAACATCGTATGTATCAGGAAAGCAAAATGCAAATCTTACATCAACTTTATTTTTATCCTTAACAATACTGCCAGCCTCACCGCCGATATAACGAGCAGGCTTTTGCGTATTCAAAAGAAGATGTTCAAGTTTTTTATCCAAAATATATTCCTCCGAAAAATCTTTTGAATATATTTTAGCACATTTAAAAGTTTTTTTCAACTAAAAAGCTCTGAAATTATTATATAACATATCGTGACAATCAAAGAAACATTTACCCTGAAATACACAATAGAGTAAATCCCGGCAAATAATACAGCTATACAAAGCACTTTTACAGAAGTTTTATATAAATACAGGTATTTTTCGTTTTCTTTTCTTTCAAAAAACAGTTTGATTATGTGTCCACCGTCAAAATTCGAAAAAGGAAGAAGATTAAATATACCAATCACAATACTTGCTTGAGAAAAATCCTCAAAAACACCTAATCTCATCGTAATTAATCCACTAATTATATTCACAAAACAACCAGCAAAATTTACAGCTATATCCTTTTCGTATGAAAGCAACCTACAATTAGGAATTATTTTAATTCCGCCTCCGTAAAACAAAATTCTTTTGGGCTTACAATCATAAATAAGCATTACAGCAAGATGTCCTGCCTCGTGTAGAAAGCATGCTAAAAGTGCGATAAGTATCTTAAAAGAATTATCAGAATAAAAAAGCACTGCAAATAGTGCAAAAAAGCTGAACAGAAAAGAAATATCGGTTTTTTTAAATTTAAAATTTATCATATTATCACCGATAAATACTATGCTTTTCATCTTATTTATATGAAAAATCCGCACCCATTCAGGATGCGGACATTTTTATTTGTCATCTTTTTTGATTTTAAAAATCATTCTCAGAAATCCCGATAAAATCTTAGGACTTTTAACAACTACAATTTTCATAATAACCAACCTTTCAATCAAAAATGAATTTGCACGTTAGTATTACATACTATTCATTTTATTAAAAAAGGTTCTGCTTTTTGGAAATTACTATCAGAATTTTCCCGTTTTCAAAGGAAATAACACCCTTTTCATCTACAAATTCATTACACACACCGATAGGAAAGCTGTTTTTAATAGTTACATTTTCAGGATTGTACTTAAAGCCCTTTTCTGTAACACCTGTAACATCATCAGATAGTGCAAAAGCAGAAAAACTGTATCCTTCAGATTTATGAAAAATATATTCACCAGGGTTTAACACAGTTATATACTCATTTTCACTGACGATATAACCACTTTTTCCTTGTTCTGAGATAAAACTGAGAGCCTGAATATTTGCAAATGTATGGTCAAAGCGTCCACCTAAAGCTCCGAAAACATAAATTTCATCATAACCCTTTTCAATAGCGTGACGAACAGCAAGCATTGTGTCTGTATCGTCCTTCTCACTTTGAAATCTTATAAGCTCTCTGTATCTGTCATTTTCGGGAATATTTGGTAATGTATCAAAATCTCCTATAAGACAATCTGTCTTATATCCAAACTTCTCTGCCTGAAGAAAACCTGCATCAGCACTTATAACGTAATCGGGTTCAGGCAAAAGGAATGAATCAAAGTCATTTTCACTCATTAATCCGCCTGAAAAAATATAGCAAACAGACATTATTTTCTATACTCCCATTCTTTGAGCAAGCGTGCTTCCTCGTACATTGTGACATAATTCTTATAACGGCTTTCGGCGATTTTTCCATCATTTACAGCCTTTATTACAGCACAGTCCTTTTCCTTTGTGTGACTACAATTCATAAATTTACACTTATCGGTGAATTCAGAAAAATCAGTAAAACAGTCGGCAAGGTCATTTTTGAATATAATATCATACTGATTTGTTTCAAATGAAGAAAAACCGGGTGTATCAGCAATATAGCCACCTTTTTCAAGTGGGAAAAGTTCAACGTGACGTGTAGTATGCTTTCCTCTGCCAAGCTTTTTGCTGATTTCATTGGTAGCAAGTGAAAGGTCAGGAAAAATATTATTGAGAAGTGATGATTTTCCTACACCTGTGTTTCCTGTGAAAGCAGAAATCTTCCCCTGAAGTATTTCCTTTATATCTTCATAACCTTCACCTGTTGTATTATCAACACTATAAACGTCAATACCGGCATTTTTGTAAATGCCTTCGAGGTCAGCACTGTTTTTAAGGTCAATTTTTGTGAAAACAACAATAGGCTTGATTTTTTTATATACTGCTATTGCAATAAATTTGTCAAGCAATAGCAGGTTCGGAACAGGCTGTACAGTTGAATTTACAAAAACAAGATTATCAAGGTTTGCAAGCGGTGGTCTTATAAGAAGTGATTTTCTTGGCAAAATATCAGTAATGATATAATCTCCGTCAATCTCGGAAACCTCAACCATATCAGCACAAACAGGCGAAATGTTGTTTTTTCTGAAAACACCTCTCGCCTTACAATCAATATATTCGTGTGTATATATGTCTGTGGAGACATCTACAGTATAGATGCCTCCGACAGATTTAGTAATTATTCCATTCATAACTTTAGACATAAATCACCATTACATAACGTTGCTTATTCTTCAGAAACTATAGGTGGGTTTTCCTCTCCGTTATCAGAAGATGACTCAGGTGGCGGGTCATTGTTTACCGGAGGTTCTGTCTGCTGTGGTTCTGGGCCAATACTTACACTGAGTGTAATATTAGTACCCTTATCAACCTTAGAACCCTTTGTCTGATTCTGAGCATAAACTTCACCTACCGGTGCTGCATTATAACCTTCAACCTTAGTAAATTTAAAGTTGTCACCATACTTAGTAACAATCTCATCATAGCTAAGTCCAACAAAGTTCGGAACTTCCACTCTCAAATCAAGAATTGAAAGGAATGCATCCTTATCAACACTTTCTTCCTTAGCGGTTTTAGCTGTAAAGTCAAGCTCATAAACAGCATACTTGATATCACTGCTCTGAGTTGAAAGGTTTGTTACATAAACTGTATACTTACCCTTACCTGTGCCTGTTACAGAAATTGACTTTGTGCCTCCTGCAACAAGCTCAGCCTTGTCTATTGTAGAAGTTGCAACCATATTAGCGTTAGGGTCATAAATTTCAAACTTGAACTTTCCGGTAGCTTCCTGTGGGATTGGAACAAGAATTTCAACGCTTGCTGTTGATTCTTCTCCGGTTGAAACGCTGATTTCAACTGTTGTTCCCTTAGCTACAAATTCACCTTCCTTAACAGACTGAGCAATTAC
This sequence comes from Ruminococcus sp., assembly GCA_015066705.1. GTDB lineage: Bacteria > Bacillota > Clostridia > Oscillospirales > Ruminococcaceae > JAAZZIT01. The sequence goes on along the minus strand of SVNV01000023.1, from coordinate 17,398 downwards.
CTTGCCCTTGTCTTCTGAAGTGCTGACTTCCTTGACAACACATTCAACACCAAGTCCCATAAGGATTGTCTTTGCATCAAGTTCAGTTTCGCCAATCAGATTAGGAATCTTAACCTGATTTACAAGTGGACCACTACATACAAATATTGTAACAGTTGAACCCATAGCGGCTTCGTCGCCAGGACCCGGTTCAGTAGAAATTACACAGTTTGTAGCAACTGTATCATCAGGTTTAGAAATCTTACTTACAGTGAATCCATATTTTCTGAGCTCTGTTTCAGCGTAAGAAGCATCAAGATTAATTACATCAGGAACATACTTCATACGAGGTCCGCGGCTTACTGTAAGAATAATTGTAGTTCCCTTTTCAACAAGCGCACCATCAGCAGTTCCCTGTTTGATGACTACGCCCTCTGCATAATCACTGTTGTATTCTTCCTTAATCTGGAAAGTAAATGTTTCACTAAGGTTATTTCGAATTTCACTGATAGTTGAACCTACCATAAGTGGAACTTTAACTTTATTATCATTGTTTCCGTTATTAGAAAATGCTTGAGCAATTACAATAATGACAATTACTGCAATTATAACAACAGCAACTGTAACAGCAGCAAGAATTGGAATTACATATGAACGTCTTTCTTCTTCCTCGTCATCTTCATATTCCTCATCGTCGTCCTGCTGATTATCAGCTGGATGCTGAACAGGAGCAGCAACAGGTTTGAAATAACGTGTTGATTCTTCTTCGTCAACAGTAGCAATTCCGCCGTTTTTATATCCAAAAACAACTGAAGGATTCATTTTGAACATATCAAAATCCTTAATCATTTCTGATGCTGACTGATATCTCTTTGAAGGATTACGTTCCATAGCGTGAACAATAATTTCTTCAACAGCTTCAGGAATTGAAGGATTCACATCTCTTGGTAATTCAGAAGTTTCCTGCATATGCATAAGTGCAACAGCAACAGGATTATCACCATCAAAAGGCTTTCTTCCTGTAAGCATTTCGTAGAGCATAACACCTATTGAGTAAAGGTCACTTCTTTCGTCTGTGAAGTCACCTCTTGCCTGTTCAGGTGAAATATAATGAACAGAACCGATAGTTTTATCAGAAAGTGTTTTTCCGTCAATTCTTGAAAAACGTGCAATTCCGAAATCCATCACCTTGATTGTTCCGTCAGAGAAAAGCATAATATTCTGTGGCTTGATATCTCTGTGAACAATTCCTCTGTCGTGAGCGTGCTGTAATGCTCTGAGAACCTGTGTGATAAAATACATAGCGTCCTTCCAACGAAGAATTCTCTGCTGTTCAATAAATTCCTTGAGAGTAATACCGTCAATGTATTCCATAACTATAAAGTTGATTTCATCAGAAAATCCCACGTCATAAATCTTAACGATATTAGGATGAGAAAGCACAGCAATAGCTTTGCTTTCATTTCTGAATCTTCTCAGAAATTCTTCACTTTCAGCATATTCATTTTTAAGAATCTTGACAGCTACTACCTTATCTTCCATAAGGTCAACAGCTTTATAAACATGAGCCATACCGCCGATACCGATTAACTCAGTAATCTCATATCTACCGTCAAGCTTTCTTCCAATGTTTAAATCCATCAATTTCACTCCTACAATTAATTTCTAATCATTACAACGGTTATATTGTCTTTTCCACCGTGAGTATTTACATAATCTATAAGCTCATCAGCAGCTTTTGAAAGGTCCTTGTGATAAGCATAATCAAAAATCATTTCATTACTGCAATAGCTTGTAAGTCCGTCGGTACAAAGAAGCAACACCGAATCCTTTGCAAAGTCGATTTCGAAATAATCAACATCAATATTACTTTCTGTTCCGATTGCTTTGGTGATTACATGACGCATTTTATGCTCAGTAATCTGCTCTTTTGTAATTCTGCCCTGTTCATAGAGCATTTCGACATATGTATGGTCATTTGTAATCTGAGAAATTCCATCATTATTAATGATGTAAGCTCTGCTGTCACCAACACTTGCGATACAAGCAACATCATTTTTTACAATAGCAGCAACACAGGTTGTGCCCATACCATTTTTACCGTTATCTTTAACGCTTTCAGTATAAACCATTGAATTAGAAGCATTTACAGCTGTAAGCAACAAATTTTTAATGCTGTTTACTTCCATTTTAGGATTATAACCTTTTGTTATACGGTCATATATTGCATTGACAGCAATTCCGCTGGCTTCTTTACCGGAGGATGCACCGCCCATTCCATCGCATACAACAGCAAGTATTGTTCCGTCGTCAAACATATTGATTTTAAAGTCATCCTGATTCTCTTTTCTTACAGGACCAATATGAGTTCTTCCCTCAACTAACAAGCGGTTTCACCATCCTTTACTGTCAATTTTTTTCTTGTTCTCGTCTTAATTGTCCACAAGCCGCATCAATATCGCTACCAAGTGTTCTTCTTATAGTAGCATTAAGTCCCAGTTCCGTCAAGTAGCCCTGAAAAATCATAGCAGCTTTCTTACTGGATTTATAATTGCTCTCCTTAATCTGATTTACCGGAATAAGGTTTATATGAGAAGGCATGCCCTTTAGTAGCTGTGCAAGCTCCTTAGCATATTCCTTGGTGTCATTAACGCCATCAATAAGTGAATATTCAAACGAGATTCGTCTTCCTGTCTCGTTGAAATAATGCTTGCTGGCTTCAATAAGCTCATAAACATCATACTTATTATTAATCGGCATAATCTCGCTTCTTTTCAAGTTATTTGAAGCATGAAGTGAGATAGAAAGTGTAAGTCCCAGCTTAAGCTTAGCAAGCTCATAAATCTTCGGCACAATACCACAAGTAGAGAGTGATACATGTCTAAGACTCATATTTGTACCTTCTTTTGAAGAAAGCAAATTAAGAAACTTAAGCACATTATCATAATTATCAAGTGGCTCGCCTATTCCCATAAGCACAACACTTGAAACTTTTCTACCTGAATTTCTTTCAGACTCGTAAATCTGTAAAAGTATTTCAGAAGGCTCAAGATTTCTTTTGAATCCCGCTATTGTTGAAGCACAGAATTTGCACCCCATTTTACAACCAACCTGAGTAGAAACACAAATACTGTTTCCATGATTATATTCCATCAGAACCGTCTCAATATGGTTTCCGTCAGGAAGCTTATAAAGATATTTTACAGTATTATCAATATTGGATTCAAGGTTTTTAACTACAAATAGTGATTTTATACAAAACATCTCATTGAGTTTTGTGCGTAATGACGATGATAAATTAGACATACTGTCAAAATCTGTAACTCTTTTAATATGTAACCATTCAAAAATCTGTTTAGCCCTGAACTTCTTTTCACCTATTCTGGCTATTTCTTCCTCAAGCTCGTGAAATTCGAGGCTCAATATGTCAATTTTCTGGTTTACTTCTAACAAAATTCTGCCTCCTAATCCCTCTTCAATTTAGCAATAAAAAAACCGTCGCTATCAAAATATTCAGGAATAATAGTAGCACACCAGTCAGAAAGCCTTTCAATATCAGGGTTAATCGAAACACCTGTAAATTCAGAATGTTCTTTTAAAAATCTGTTTACTATATCCTCGTTTTCAGCCTTTGAAAGTGTGCATGTAGAATAAATAAGAATTCCGCCCGACTTAAGATATTTAGCTGATGTTTCAAGAATACTATACTGAATTTCGGTAAGTTTTTTAAAATCATCGGAGTTTTTATATTTAATTTCAGGCTTTCTTCTGATAACTCCGAGTCCTGAGCAAGGAACATCACACAAAACCCTGTCAGCAAGTGGCAATTCGCTATTAAAAATCATAGCATCATTCTGTCTCGCTGAAACATTTGTAAGTCCAAGTCTTTCAGCTCCGTCTTCTATAAGCTTGACTCTGTTTTCGTGCAAATCAAAAGAAAACACATTTCCTCTGTTATTCATTTTTATTGCAGTAGTGAATGTTTTTCCGCCAGGTGCAGCACAAACGTCAATAACTGTTTCGCCTTCATTAGCATCAAGAGAAAGACTACAAAGCTGACTTGAAATATCCTGAACATAAAACAGTCCAAGCTGATAAGCCTTAGAACTATCAACAGAAACTCCGCCACTGATTTTATAGCAGTTTTCAAGGAAAGCTTCCTCCACAACATATCCATCGCTCTCAAGCACTGTGATTATATCCTTTGCAGGCATTTTAAGTGTATTGATTCTTATAGTTACAGGAGCTTTTCCAAGCGAAGATTCAAGCATAGAAACAGTAGTTTCTTCACCATATTCACCAAGCCATTTGTCGATAAGCCATTCAGGGCAGGAATATTTTACAGAAAGCTTTTCTGTTTTGGTGTTACCTGTTGGTAGTTGCTTATCATTTCTGATAAACGAACGCAAAACACCATTTACAAAGCCAGAAAGTGATGGGTTTCTGCATTTTTTAGCAAGCTTTACACATTCATTAACAGCCGCACTATCAGGCACGGAATCCATATACAGAAGCTGATAAAAACCTATTCTCAGTATCAAAAGAACATCAACATCAAGTTTTTTAGTCTTTACCTTTGAATACTTATTTATAACAGCATCAAGAGTAATCATTCTTTCGATTACACCGTAAAAAAGAGCCGAGATAAACTTCTTTTCCTGTGCTGAACAATCAATTTCCGAAAGTGTCTTATCAAGAAGAATGTTAGAATAAGACTTATCAACGTGAATTTTCTTTAAGAGTTTAAGAGTAATAGCTCTTGTATTAACCATTAGTTTCTCCTGTTGCGTCCAGTACTACGCATTATAATCAAAAACAGTCTTAAAATAGTAAGGAGTGTAGCTGCAAGCGCCGCAACATAAGTAAGTGCAGCAGCCGAAAGTACTTTCTTTGCCTGTGTAACCTCTTCGTCATAAAGAAATCCCATGTTTTCGAGAGTTTTAAGTGCTCTGTTGCTTGCGTTGAACTCAACCGGCAAAGTCACAAACTGAAATACAGCCACAAGACAGTATGCCAGAAGACCAATAATTGCAATAATAAAACCCGTATCACCGGACTGCGAAAATCCGGCAACAATCAGACCAATCATAATAAGCATTGTTGAAATTCTCGAACCGAAATTAGTTACAGGAACAAGTGCTGTTCTGATTTTTACAGGTGCATAGTTAGTTGCGTGCTGAATAGCATGTCCAACCTCGTGTGCCGCAACGCCGATTGCGGCAACTGATGTTGAATTATCAACGCTGTCCGAGAGTCTTATTACATTTGACTTAGGGTCAAAATGGTCGGTAAGATTGCCGCTAATATGCTCAATCTGAACATCATTAAGACCATTTTCATCAAGAATACGTCTTGCAACCTCTCTTGCTGTATATCCACGCATATTTCTCACTGCGGAATATTTATTATAAGTTGATTTTACCTTGCTCTGAGCATATAAAGCAAAAAGCATCGCTGGTATAACGATAATTATTGTCCAGTCAAAATAAAAAAATCCCATAAACTACCTTTCTGACAATAGTTTGTCCTAATAATATATAGTAATTATATGCTATCTTCCTAAAACTATGCCTTTTGAAACAGGTTTTCCACGGAGATAATCAGCTGTTTTCATTCTATTTGAGCCTTCAGCCTGAATCTCAGTAAACTTCAGAGCTCCGTCAGAGCAAGCTACAACAAGCTGTTTTTCATCGATAATTTCACCGTTTTCTTTACCTGTCGGAGTTGTAGAAACAATTTCAGAGTGATAAATCTTAAGTCTTTTTCCCTCAAGAGTTGTAACTGCACAAGGATAATCAGAAAGTCCACAAATCTGCTTGTGAATCTTCCTTACACTCAGTGAAAAATCAATGTTACACATATCTTTAGTAATCATTGGTGCATAGCACGAAAGACTATCGTCCTGTTTTTCAGGGGTAATCTCACCTTTTTCAAGCTTTTTAAGTGTTTCTATAAGCAAATCTGCACCCATAAGAGAAAGTCTGTCAAAAAGTTCAGCTGCTGTTTCGTTTTCGCCGATTGGTGTAGAAACCTTTAAAAGCATATCCCCTGTATCAAGTCCCTCTGCCATAAGCATTGTTGTAACGCCTGTTTCCTTTTCGTCATTCAGAACAGACCACTGAATAGGACCAGCACCTCTGTACTTCGGCAAAAGACTTCCGTGAACATTGACACAACCCAGTCTCGGGATTTCAAGAACTTCCTTAGGAAGAATTTTTCCATAAGCTACAACTACAATTACGTCAGGATTTATCTCTTTAAGCTCATTTATATATTCATCAGCATCTTTTTTAAGACTTACAGGCTGTAAAACCTTTGTATTGTGTGCCTCAGCAACAACTTTTACAGGAGGAGGTGTGAGTTTATAGCCTCTGCCCTTTGGTTTGTCCGGCTGAGAAAAAACACATTCCACATCATAGCCACATTCATATAATTTTTCAAGTGTCGGAACAGCAAAATCCGGTGTTCCCATAAAAACTACTTTCATACTAATCCTGTACCTGTACTCTTTCCTCAATCAAATCAACAAAAAGCTTACCGTCAAGATGGTCAAGCTCGTGGCAGACAGCTCTTGCAAAAAGCTCATTAGCTTCCATCTCATACCATTCGCCAAATCTGTTCTGGGCTTTGAATTTAACCTTATTTGGTCTTGTAACATATCCCCAATCGTTCGGACAAGAAAGACATCCCTCAACGCCTCTCTGCTTTCCTGAGTATGAAATAATTTCAGGGTTAATAAGCTCAAAAAAACCTTCATCAACCTCAATAATGCAATATCTTCTCAAAATACCAATCTGAGGAGCAGCAAGACCTACTCCGTTAGCCTTTGTAAGAGTATCCTTCATATCATCAAGAATCATATGAAGCTTTTCATCAAAAACTTCAACAGGTCGACACTTTTTATAAAGAACATCATCATCTCTTTTAACAATATTTCTTATAGCCATAGTTTTTATTTATCCTTTCTAAATTCCTGTGTCACCGTTTATATCGGCATAAACATGGACATTTGTAAAGCTCTTTCGCTTCATAGAATTTTTCAGAACATCGCTCATCATCGCTCTGAATTGCTTATTATTCTTGCATTTTATAATAATTCTATGTCTGAATTTATTGTTTATTCTCCCCACCGAGCACTGTGCGGGCCCTAAAACTCTAAGTGGAATATCAATTTTATTTTCATTTATGTAAGCCTTTAATATTTCAAGAAATTCAACAGAAGCATTAGTTACGTCTCTTTCAAATTCCGAACTGAAACCAACAATGCATAAATCGCAAAAAGGCGGATAAACAAGTGTTTTTCTGATTTGAATTTCTTCATTGTAAAAACCTTTATAATCCTGTTTGGAAGCAAGGTCAATAACATAATGGTCAGGCACAAAGGTCTGGAGAAATGCAATTCCCTTTTTCTCAGCACGTCCGCTTCTACCTACAACTTGAGTAATAAGCGAAAAAGTCCTCTCGTAGCTCTTGAAATCGCCCATAAAAAGTATTTTGTCAAGTGAAATTACACCTACAAGAGTTACATTCGGAAAATCAAGTCCCTTCGCAATCATCTGAGTGCCAATCATTATATCAAACTTTCCGTCAGCAAAATCCTTGAAATTTCTCTCGTACGAATGTTTTGAACTTGTAGTATCAGCATCCATTCTGAGAATTTTAGCATCAGGCAACAGCTTCTGAAGCTCGTCCTCAGCCTTCTGAGTACCTACACCACTCTTTTTAAGCTTATCAGAGCCACATTTATCACATTTGTCAGGCATACTTCTTGTATAACCGCAGTAGTGACACATCATACGGTTGTTTTTCTTATGATATGTAAGAGTAATGCTACAATTAGGACATTCCACAGTAGTATGACAATCACGACAAGTAACAAAAGTATGATAACCACGTCTGTTAAGGAGCAGTATGGATTGCTCGTTGTTTTCAAGGTTTTTCTTTAGTCTTTCGACAAGAGTGTAGCTGTAAAGACTTTCGTTGTCAACAGAATCATCATCAAGCATATCAACTGTAACAACAGCCGGCAATTTATTTCCCGAAAATCTTTCATTTAATTCAAAAAGACTATATCTGTTTTTCTGTGCATAGTAATATGTCTCAATAGACGGAGTTGCAGAAGCCATTAAAAGAACACAATTATTAAAACCACATCTCTGAATAGCAACATCTCTTGCGTGATATCTTGGTGCAGAATCAGATTTATAGGATTGTTCGCCTTCTTCGTCCATAATTATAAGACCAAGGTCAATACAAGGCGCAAAAACAGCACTTCTTGTTCCAATAACAATCTTTGCTTCACCATTTTTAATACGCTTGAATTCATCAACCCTTTGACCCAGCGACAAGTTAGAATGAATTATAGCAACGGTTTCGCCAAAATAAGAAATGAACTTTCCTACCATCTGAGGAGTCAGCGCAATTTCCGGCACCATAAGAATAGCAGATTTACCATTTTTGATTGCGTGTTCAATAAGCTTCATAAACACAGCGGTTTTTCCGCTTCCTGTTACTCCGTGAAGTAGTGCTCCTGACGGCTTTTTATTATCAATAAGCTCAGAAATCCCATTATAAGCAACATACTGAGATTCATTCAACTGAATCTCATCAATATTCTGGATTTCAACATCATTTACAGCTTTTCTGAAAATCTCATATTCATACTCATAAACAATTCTGTTAGCAACAAGATTTTTGATTATAGTCGGTGTAACGTTAGTCATATAACAGACTTCCTTCACCGATGCTGTATCGTACTCCTCAAGAAGTTCAACAACAAGATGCTGTTTCTTTGTAAGCTTTTTAACATAGTTTCCATTAAAATAGTCCTCTGTCAGAGCAACCATCTTAACAGTTTCATCACCGACACGTCTTTTGAATTCATCGGTTTCTTCTATTACACCTTTATCAATAAGGCTTTCAATAACAGATTTCTTGTTATTCTTTATATTGTCCTCTAGAAATGCGTCGATTTCCTTGACAGAATCAGAATTTCGCATAAAATCAACTACAAACTGTTCTTCTTCGGACAAATCCTCAGAAATCTCTGCGTTCACAAGGCTGTAATGCTGTTTGTAGTTATATGCAAAACCACTTGGAATAACGGTCTTATATGCTTCATAAAAGGTACAGAATGTATTTTCCTTTAACCAGAAAATCAATCGCATAAGTTCGTCAGTAACAAGAGAACTATCATCAATAACCTGCAGAACAGGCTTTAAATCCTCGTTATAAGTATCTCTCAGATAAGTTCTTGTTACAAATCCGATACGTTTACGGTTTCCCTTTCCAAAAGGCACAAGCACACGTGTTCCCGATTCGATTTTATCACACATCTGGGAAGGAACAGCATAGCTATATTCAATATCATAGCTGTATGAGGCATTGCACATAGCAACCTTTGCAACCATAAAATTACCCAGCAAAACCTCACCTCGTTTCAAAAAATCAAAGAATATTACTTTTTAAGTCTTGGGTCTTCAATAAGCTTGTAATCGCCGTTTGCAAATTCAGCTACAGCTGTCTTTACAGGCTTTTCATTAAGAATAACCTTTTCATCGATAGCTTTTTCTGAAATTTCTCTTGCTCTCTTGGCAATTCCGATTACAAGAGAATAATAGCTCTCGTTGTTCTTTAAAATCTGGTTTACTGATGGTCTAAGCATTTTCAAGCACCTCATCTATAATTTTATTATTTTTTGTTTTATCAAATTTTGAAGCTCTTATAATGGACATAAAATCCTCAACAGCTTCAGAAAGGTCACCATTCATCATAACATAATCATAATCATAAGCCTGACGAATTTCCCCTTCAGCCTCGTTTACTCTTTTTTCGATAACATCTTCTGTTTCTGTACCACGCTTGTTAAGGCGTCGTCTCAGTTCATTGACGGATGGTGGAAGTATAAAAATCAGAATAGCTTCAGGCATCTTTTCTTTAATCTGTTTAGCTCCCTTTGTTTCAATTTCAAGGATAACATCAAAGCCCTCTGACAATTTTTTTTCAACGGTCTCTCTCGGAGTACCGTACATATTTCCACAAAACTCGGCATATTCAAGCATACCGTTGTTTTCTACAAGTTCAAGAAACTTTTCTCTTGTGAGAAAATAATAATTTACACCGTCAACCTCGCCTTCACGAGGATTTCTTGTTGTAGCAGAAACAGAATAAAAAACATTACTGTTTCTCTTAAAAACTTCAGCAAGAATAGTTCCCTTTCCACAGCCTGACGGAGCAGATACAACATAAAGTGTTCCCTTATTCATCTTCTTCATCCTCATCAATGTCTTCAAGACGTCCTGCAACTGTTTCCGGCTGAACTGCTGAAAGAATTACATGGTCGCTATCCATCACGATAACAGCTCTTGTTCTTCTTCCGTATGTAGCATCAATAAGAGTACCCTTATCCTTAGCTTCCTGAATAATTCTCTTTATAGGCGCTGATTCAGGGCTGACAATAGCAATAAGTCTTGCAGAAGAAATCATATTTCCAAAACCAATATTTATAAGCTGCATAACTGCCTCCTATTCTATGTTCTGAATCTGCTCACGGATTTTTTCAATTTCCGATTTCAGATTAACAACAAACTGTGTAATTGTAAGGTCCTGACATTTTGAACCTGTTGTATTTACTTCTCTGTTCATTTCCTGAACAAGAAAATCAAGCTTTTTTCCTACCGGTTCGTCTGTTTCAAGAAGCCTTCTGAACTGTTCAATGTGGCTTCTCATACGTACAGTTTCTTCATCAACAGCAGTTTTTTCAGAGAAAATAGCAGCCTCTGTTATAATTCTTGTTTCGTCGATATTCTTATCTCCCAGAATATCCTGAAGCTTGTTATAGAGACGTATTCTGTAGGCTTCTGTAACCTGTGGTGAACGCTTTTCAATTTCACCAACTACACTTTCGATAAAATCAAGTCTTGAAGAAACATCTTCCTTCATCTTGACACCCTCTGTTTCTCTCATAGAAACAAACTTTTCGAGAGCAGTTTCAGCAACTGACTTTACAGCCTCCCAGATTTCCTCTTCGTCCTCAGTAACCTTCTTTACTGTAAACACATCCGGAAATCTCATAATCTGTGAAAGTGTAATATCATCTTCAAGATTAAGTGATTCATTTGCTTCTCTCAGAGCGTTAATGTAACCATTTACAATAGTCTTATTGACTTCAATGCAAGCATCTGCACCTTCCTGATTGAAGATAGAAACATTAACTTCAACCTTACCTCTTGAAATCTTACCATTCAGAAAGCTTTTTAGCTTTTCTTCAAGATAGCCGTAAGCTCTTGGTGTTCTTGAATTAAATTCGTAATATCTATGATTAACAGAACGTATTTCAACAAGAATTTCCCTTGAACCGACGAGACGCTGTTCACGTCCATAACCTGTCATACTTTTCAGCATAAAAACAATCTCTTTTCGTAATAAATTTGTATCAGAAAGTCTTATTCACTATCGAAAATCCGCTTCCCGACATACACATTAATTATAACATCTCCGATTATAAAAGGCAAGCAAATTTAATATATTGTTTAAATAAAATTTCACAAATGTTTATATTGATATATAAAAACAAAAGGACAGCCCTAAAAGACTGTCCATATTTATCAGTTAATCACCTAAAACGCTGTTAATAAGATTAAAAATGCTATCGCTGATTTTATAATAATCGTAGCTGTCAAATTCCTCGAGAGTTGTAATTCCGGTTGTAACACCGCCAAAATTAACACCAGCATTCATAGCAGTCTGAGCGTCAATATAACTGTCACCAACATAAAGAACATTTTCTTTTTCAGCACCAAGCTTTTCAATCATAGCGAGAAGCCCTGACGGGTCAGGCTTGTGAACTAAAACATCTTCTCCGCCGATAATAACATCAACAGGCATATTTACACACTGCTTTTCAAAGGTTTCCACAATTCTATAACGATACTTGGTTGAAACAATACCAACCTTATAGCCTCTGCTACGAAGCTTTTCAAGGCTTTCCAGAGCATTCTCATAGAAAACTGTGTTTATAGCCATAACTTCATCAGCTTTTTTCACGTAGCATATTTTCATTTCCTTGATTTTCTCTTCATCTGTAACTCCACAAAGGACAGTAAATGCCTGTTCAACAGTAAGACCTATCGTGTTGTAAATTGTCCTATCATCAGGAATTTCATATCCGAATTGGTTAAGTGTATGCTTGAAGCAAATAAGAATTCCCTTTGAAGAGTCACAAAGTGTCAGGTCAAAATCAAAAATAAAAGTATTAAACATCTTATTTAATTCTCCATTATTCTACTGTAACGCTCTTAGCAAGGTTTCTTGGTTTATCAACATCAAGACCTCTTGCGACGCTCACGTAATAGCCCATAAGCTGAAGCGGAACAACAGCAAGGCTTGTCGCAAATCTTTCATCTGTCTTAGGAATATACACAGTAAAATCAGAAGTATCCTCAACGCTGTAATTACCATATGTTGTAAGTCCCATAAGGTAAGCACCTCTGCTCTTCACTTCTACCATATTGCTGAGAGTCTTTTCAAAAAGAGCCTGCTGAGTAAGAACACCGATAACAAGTGTGCCATTTTCAATAAGGCTGATTGTACCGTGTTTAAGCTCACCAGCCGCATACGCTTCAGAGTGAATGTAGCTTATTTCCTTCATTTTAAGGCTACCTTCAAGGCTGATTGCATAGTCAATACCTCTGCCAATAAAGAAGGCGTCCTGAATTGATGAAAATTTAGCAGCAAACCACTGAATTCTTTCCTTATCAGCAAGTATCTTCTTAATCTTATCAGGAATTGTCTTAATTTCTTTTACGAGATTAGTATATTCGTCGTCAGTAATCTGATTCTTGACAAGTGCAAAGTGCATAGCAAGCATATAACAAGCAACAAGCTGTGTGCTGTACGCTTTTGTTGTAGCAACAGCAATTTCAGGTCCAGCAAGAGTATAGAACACATTATCAGCTTCTCTTGCAATCGACGAACCTACAACATTTACAATACCAAGAGTTTTGATTCCTCTTGACTTTGCTTCACGAAGTGCAGCAAGGCTATCAGCGGTTTCTCCTGACTGACTGATAATAATTACAAGACTATCAGGGTCAATAATAGGGTTTCTGTATCTGAATTCAGAAGCAAGCTCAACTCTTACAGGAATTTTAGCCAAATCCTCGATAACATATTGAGCAACAACACCAACGTGATATGCAGAACCACAAGCAACAATCTGAATCTGTGAAATATCTTTGATTTCGTCATCAGAAAGTCCAATCTCTGATAGGTCTACCCTATCATTTTTAAGAACAGAATTGATTGTATCAAGAACCGCCTTTGGCTGTTCGTGAATTTCCTTCATCATGAAGTGTTCAAAACCGCCCTTTTCAGCAGCTTCAGCATCCCATTTGATTTCAGTAAGCTTCTTCTGTATTTCTTCTCTGTCAATATTAAAGAACTTTACATTACCCTTTGAAAGTCTTGCAATCTCAAGGTTCCCGATATAATAAACATTTCTGCAGTATTTAAGTATAGCAGGAACGTCAGAAGCAAGATAAGTTTCGCCTTCCTGAACACCTATAATCATAGGGCTGTCTTTTCTTGCAACAAAAATCTCCTCAGGAAACTCCTTGAAAAGTACAGCGAGTGCATAAGAACCTCTGATTCTCATCATAGAACGTGCAAGAGCCTCAACAGGGTCGTGACCGTATTTCTTGAAGTAGTAATCTACAAGCTTAACTGCTATTTCTGTATCAGTCTGTGAATAGAAAGTATATCCGTTTTTTGTGAGCTTGGTTTTAAGCTCCTGATAATTTTCGATAATGCCGTTGTGAACAGCAATTACTTCCCCATCGTCACTAACGTGAGGGTGAGCATTATCTTCACTGGGCTCGCCATGAGTAGCCCACCTTGTGTGACCTATACCACAGTTACCTTTTAGTGCAAGTCCGTCATTTGTTTTTGCCGAAAGAACCTTAAGCCTTCCCTTTGCCTTAACAACTTCACATTCAGCTGTTCCGTTTCTTACAGCAAGCCCTGCAGAGTCATAGCCTCTGTATTCAAGCTTTTCAAGTCCATCGAGAAGTATTGGCGCAGCCTGTCTTGTTCCGGTAAAGCCAACTATACCACACATATAACGTTTTCTCCTTTACTCTTTTTAATAACATATTTATTGTATTATACCACATTCGATACCTAATTGCAAGAAAAAACTTAAATTTAGCCATTTATCATTAAATATGATTGTTAGATTTGTAATATTTACTGTGAATTTGTTACCAATATTTAATTGCTTTATTTTTGTACATATGATAAAATGAAAAAAGTATTATTATGTAAATTTATATATTGAGGTAAATTAATGAAATTTTTAGTTAAACTATATTCTGTATTGATAATGGCACTTTGTCTTTCTTCCTGTGCAAACGGAGATACAAATGCTGTGAATACTACAACAAAAACCGGTTCTGTTACAACAGAAAGAGTTTTTGAGATTATTACTGCTGACAAAGATAATGTTAGCACAACGACTACCACTACTGCTGATGAAATATCAGCTTCAGACACGTCAAAGACTACTACTTCCGTTAAAAAGTCAACTACAACTAAAAAATCTACATCAAAAACAACTACAAAGACTACTACAACAGCCAAGAAGATTACAACTCCTTACACAACAACAAAATTCATTCCGGTTGTTGATTCGTTTTTCAATGATGCATTGTTTGTAGGAGATAGTGTTTCGCTGAAGCTCAAGCTTTATGTTGTATCACAGATGAATAAAGGTAACTATCCTCTTGGTCACGCCACGTTCTTTACTTCCGGAAGTTTTGGCTGGAACAACTCACTTTGGGACACAAGCAGAAGTGATTCTGTCCACCCTGTTTTATATGGTAGAAAAATGAAAATTGCTGATGCAGTTGTTGCTACAAAGGCAAAAAAAGTTTTTATTATGCTTGGTATCAACGACCTTGGTCCTTACGGTGTTGACGGCACATATACTACAGCCGAGAAGATAGTTAAAGAAATCAAAAAGAAATCCCCTGACACAGTTATATACATTCAATCTGTAACACCTATCGCTGCAGGTTGCGAAAAAGGCAGAATAAATAATTCTAATATTCAAAAACTCAACGAAAAGCTCAAAGCACTTTGTAACAGAGATGGGTATATTTATCTTGATATTTGGTCTATAATGGGTGGCAAAACCCTCAAAAGAGAGTATTGCAGCGACCCTAATGGTATGGGTATTCATTTCACAAACACAGCTTGTAAAAAATGGATTGAATACCTCAGTAACAGCCTGAATACGCAGCCAAAGCCGCCACAGACCGTAACAACAACCACAACAACCACAACAACTACTAAAAAAACTACAACAACTGCCCCCAAAACAACTACCACGATGATAACTACAACAACCTCGCCTGAGACTTCAACAGTTGCAACCACAACTACTATCCCCGATGTAACTACTGAAGAAATTACGACTACTACACCAGAAACTGAAATAGTAACTGAATCAACATAATAAAAGGAGAAAAACAATGAAAAAGCTTTTAATTTTTGCAACAATAATTTCTTGTATGTTTACTTTTGTAGCTTGCGGTAATAACGATAGTTCGAAGAAGGAAACAAAACCTAATAATAAAACTTCATCATCTGATGTAGGCAATTCAAACGAAGATGGTAACAAAAAGGAGTTTGATGCTCCATCAATTCTTGATGAGATTATTGAGAATAACTCTTTCTCTGATATGACAAAGCTTGAAGATGCATTGTTCCTTGAAGTTATGTACGGAATTAGCGAGGCTGATGTCAAGCAGTTTGCAATGTATATTAACGAAACCGGAATTATAGCTGACGAAATCATCATAATTGAGGCAGTAGACGATGAAGCTTCTAAGCGGGTTTGTGACCTGATTACAAACTGGTACATATCAAAAGGTGCTCAAATGAAGGATTATTTGCCTGAAGAATACAAAAAAATTGAAAAATCAAGTGTAAAATCAAGCGGAAACTATGTTTATATGGTGATTGCAGATAACAATTCCGAAATTGAGAAAATCATCGAAAAATACATCTAATCGGAGGAAAATATGAGCGTTCAGACCTTAAAAGATAGATTTATTGAAATTTATAAAGAGCACATTTCACGACCGGGCTCAGATAAGCTCCTTGAATATCTTCTTTCATCTTCCAGTGATTTTTTTACTGCGCCTGCATCAACACGCTATCACGGTAATTACGAAGGCGGTCTAGTAGAACATTCACTTAACGTTTATGATTGTCTTGTTGATTATCTAGCAAGAGAAAAGGTTAAAAATGATTTCAATCTTAATTACAGCGATGAAACAATCGCTATTGTTTCACTTCTGCACGACCTCTGCAAGATAAATGTTTATAAATCAGGCTTCAGAAATGTTAAAGACGACAGCGGAAAGTGGATTCAGGTTCCCAATTATACCTTTGATGACCTTCTACCTTACGGGCACGGAGAAAAATCTGTGTATATAATTTCAGGATTTATGAGACTCACACGAGAAGAAGCCTTTGCAATCCGCTATCATATGGGATTTTCCGGTGAAGAAAACAAGACAACAGTAGGAAATGCACTTGAAATGTTTCCTCTCGCTCTTGCTGTAAATATTGCTGATATGGAAGCTACCTTCCTCTTGGAAAACGAAAAGGAATAGCTTGACAAAAGTTTCATATTGTGTTATTATTTCTTGGTGCACTTTATTATGTTTATATTCTGAGGTGTTTATGAAACTGTTTTCTATATTTTATATATTGTCATTTATACCATACATATCAGCATATGTAGCTATACCGTATGCTACTGCACAGTTGTGGGCTGATATGTTGATGTTGTTATTTTCATTATCCTCTGTATATCAGATTCTGTATATCCTTTATTTAAGAAAAAAAGACGGCGTTTCGCTAGGAAAAAGTATCGGAAGATATTTTTTATGCTTGTCTTTTGTTGCCATCATAATAGGTATTATTATCCTTGGTGACACATACATTAACGGCTATACTCCAACGGCATTTTTAACCGGTGAAATTCTAGGTGAAACTGTTTACGGATTGGAAGCTTTAAAAGAAGATGGTTTTTCGACTTACTTAGGTAGCGTTTTGATTATGTCCGGTATCGTAATTGAAATCGTATATCTGATAATTAATATTTATTTGAAAAAAATTGATAAAAAACACAGTACTTAACACTGTGTTTATGCGGGTGTGGCGGAATTGGCAGACGCGCCAGATTTAGGTTCTGGTGTTAATTCGTGCAGGTTCAAGTCCTGTCACCCGCACCATCAAAGGGCAATGAAAAAGATATTGCCCAAGAAACCCCCGATTTTATCGGGGGTTTCGCCGTTTCTACGGTCGAAATTTTTACAAGCGATTTTGCAGATGTGAAAAAGGTATTTTT
>SVNV01000033.1 GCA_015066705.1 Ruminococcus sp. | reverse complement strand
AGAAAAAAGCCAGAAAAGCTGAAAATCGAAAGAAAAGAAATCAGGGCAAGAACATTGAAAAAACTGATAATGAAATTTCGATTAAAGAAGGTGGCGCTGAAGTTGTAACACATGAAACAGTAGTAAGACCGCAAGCAAGTACAATTAATGGAACAGCTCCTTCGGGATTAATGTCTCATGGATTCAACTCATTAGAAAAAGTCGAGGAACCTGCCGCACTTCCGAAACCTCAAACACCTGCAACAAATCAAACAGTAAATACAACCAGACAGGTCGGACAGTTTACTCAAACGAATGTTACAAATACGTTTGATGGCATTGATCGTTTGGGAACAAGAAACGGAACGACACCTCCGTTAGCTTCGAGAAATGACAACAATAATTATCGCTCTTAATGAAAGGGGTCGTAGGGGAAAACGCTCAGCTTAGCTGGGTGTTGTCCCCCGCGAGTAAAGGGTTGCAAAAAAAGGACTTGGGTCCGCAACCCTTTGCTCGCCATTTATATAAGGTAGCTGAAGAAAGGAGGTTATACATGTGAGCTTAAATAGCCGCAAGAAAGACAACAAACGTGTCAAGCTCAAGCAAATCAAGGTGCGCATACCTGAAAAAACAGATGCAATGATTCGAAAGCTTGCAAGTAAGTATGGCTTCAGCATTGCATTCGTAATCCGCTTTATTCTCGAGAACAGAGTAAACAACTATTTAAATACAATGACATCTGTTGATTATGAACAAAGTGATAAAATTGAAGAACTTTTAAGAGAAACTTCGACAGAACTTAGGCTTATCCGCAATAATATAAAGCGCATAGGTGTGAACTACAACCAAGAGATTAAACTCAAAAATGCGGAGAACAAATACAATTCCATAATCAAAAATGAAACCTCATCTATATTTGAAAGACATGCGGCTCAAATTGAACTTGAAGGAATTAAAAGAGAGCTCGCGGATACAAAACCTGAAATAAATAAACTTGAAAATGAACTTGAGCACTTTGAAAAATTAGTAATAAGAATGGAGGACGCATTATGCCATATTCAAGAGTAACAAGAACTGCGTTCGGTACAGAAGCTTTGAATTATGTTTTAAATGAACGTCCGCATAACGAGGCAATAAGAAGAAATGAAATTATAACTCCGATAAATTTGAACCCTAAAAAACCATACCATGTACAGTTTCAAAAAATATGGTTCAAGGCAAGGATAAATCACAAGACACAGATTATACGAATAATTCAGTCTTTTTCCAAAAAAGAGTTTGACCCAAACAATCCTGCTGATATTCAAAAGGCTAATGAACTGGGACAAGAATTTGTAGATACATATTATCCTGACAGACAAGCATTGGTCTGCACACAGATTGACGGAAAGGGTGGATTTGTTCATAATCATATACTGATTAGTGATGTTTCCCTGAAGGATAACAAGGGCTGCACCAATGAGCAATATCATTACAAAACTATTCGCAAATGGTCCGACGAAATTGTTTCACACTATACGGTTCTTGATTATGGAGAAAAGAGCAATGACGGTAAAACACATTATGAAAAGAAGCTCGAGGAACAAGGACTTTTCTCATATAAAGAAGAGATACGAAAGCGTGTAACAGAGGTTATGAAAAACTCGGTAAGCGAAGAAGATTTCTTAAAAAAACTTACTGAAAACGGTGTAGACACAATAAAGAAACCCAGCAAAAAATATGGTGATTATTATGTTTATGAGCTTGTGGATGTTTCTGAAATTCCTGAGGGCACAAAGATTCCTAATCATGCTCTAAATGCAAGGTCATACAAGCTTGGAAATACCTATGGTCCTGATGCACTTAGGAAGTGTATTGAAGCTAATATGCTTGCTGTCGCAACAGCAGAACCTATAAAAGAATCTCTTGAACCAGACATATTTTATGAATCTGAAATTTCTCCTAAAATATCTTTTTCTGCAAAAGAAAAAACGGAACAGAAGGAAGCGTTCGCTACGCCTCCGCCTATTCCGAAAACTGAATATTTACCTGATAACACTTATGCGGATATACAGGTTGCACTTGTGAATTTCGATGAAGATGAAGAAGAAAACGAAGTGATTAGCGGTTCAGAAATTATGGTCAATGTTTCTGAAATCACCGAAGAAACCACCGCTGTTCCTACTGAAAAAATAAAGATGGAGATTAATAAAAAATCAAGCGAAAATGATACAGAACACTACTCAAAGCGTTCTGCGCAGCTTGCGCAATTTATTTATGACACTCCAACAACTAGTACAGATGAAACTGATTTAACAATATCAAAATAATTCTATTAAACTATCACACAATTCATAAATACAACAGCACCTGAAATGATTAGTCACTTCAGGTGTTGTCTTTATTTATTCATGGTCATTACAAATTTTATTACCTTGACGGATACAAAACTGTATCCGCTGCTGACAACAAAATTCAGAGAGTAAAAATTGTTCAAAATTTACTGTTGATTTTCTCGTAAAATTATGCTACAATATATACAGCAGATAAGGTCGATTGAATGCACGAAAGGAGCTGTTATATATGCCAAGCATTAAACCCGTTTCCGATTTAAGAAATTATACCGAAGTGCTACGTGATGTTGACGGAGGCGAGCCTGTGTTTTTGACAAAGAACGGTAGAGGGCGCTATGTTATTATTGATATTGAAGAATATGAGAAAATCAACGCCACGCTCAAGCTATTCAGTGAGCTCGAAAAAGGTGAGCAATCAGCAAGAGAAAAAGGCTGGATAAAATCTGAAGATGTAAAGAGGATGTTACGCCATGATAAAAGGAATTGAATACTCTCCCGAAGCCGTAACCGATTTACAAGGCATCGAAGAGTATATTTCCGTTGAACTGGAAAATCCTCAATCCGCTGAAAAAATTGTTGTTGATATTATCGACAAAATTGACAATCTATCCGAATTGCCTGAAATCGGTTCTCCTCTTTCTTCACGTGTTGATGTGAAAACCGATTATCGTTATCTCGTTTGCGGTAATTACAATGTGTTTTATCGTGTCGAATATGAGACAGTTAAAATTATCAGAGTACTTAATGCGCGAAGAAATTTTATGAATATTCTTTTCGGAATGGATTTCTGAACCAACTGAATATATGCAAAACAGTCAAGTTAATCACTTGACTGTTTTTGTTTGAGAAAGGTGATATGATTGAAAGTCATTACATAAAAATAGCGGAGGTTCTTCCTCCGCTATTGCTTGTTATTCATCATTGTATAGCCTATACATAAGGGTGGGATAATTTCTCTTTCCATTAAGTACACGGTAG
>SVNV01000003.1 GCA_015066705.1 Ruminococcus sp. | reverse complement strand
AATACTGAAGTTTTAGGAAAGGAGTTTGAGGAATAACCCTTTTTCAAAAGGGTTTTCCTCAATAAGTCCGTATAATACTTCTTTATGACCACTCACCTTAAGGTAGAGAGTTTTTGTTTTTATTTAGCAATAAGCTCTTTGAATTTTTCGCCTCTTTCTTCAAAGTCACGGAAAATTCCATAGCTTGCAGCAGCAGGCGACATAACGCACGCCATACCCTTTGGAGTAATTTTTTTAGAAAGGGATACTGCTTCTTCGAGGGTATTCACAAGCTTGAATCTGTCAGAAAGCATTCCCTTGGCGTTTATTTCTTCAAAAACTCTTTTTCCTGAGTCAGCCATAAAAATAACATTCATAACAGCGTCAGGATTTTGAGTTAAAAATTCAACAAGTGGCGAATAGTCAATTCCTCTGTCCATTCCACCAATCAGAACAGTAGCGATTTTTGGAACAGCCCTGATAGCGTTTATGCAGGTTTCACAGATGGTTGAGATTGAGTCGTCGTAGTAGGAAATTCCGTCATAAATTCCGCAGAATTCAAGTCGGTGTGGAGGCGGTGTGTAGCTTTTAAGTGCGTTTATAAATGCCTCGTCGCTGACACCTAATTCCTTTGAAATCCCATAAACAGTACCTATATTAAAGAAGTTATGCTCACCGATAAGGTGAATTTCGTCAAGCGGAATTGTGAGAGTGTGATTTTTGTAATTCACAACTCCGTTATTCACTCTGATGTCGGCATTTTCTTCGCCGCCTGTTATGGTAAGCTTTCGTCCCTTTACTCCGTCCAGCATTTCATCACACTGCACGCCACACAACAAAAGGTCCTTTTCATTCTGGAAGCGATAGATTTTTTTCTTTGCTTCAAAGTAGTTTTCGATTGTGCCGTAGTGGTCAAGATGCTCCTCAAAAAGGTTTATAAGCACAGAAATGTGCGGAGATTTTTTTGCATATTCAAGCTGATGGCAGGAAAATTCAAAAACGATTTTTGTATCTTCACAAATTTCCTCTGCCTTGTCAAAGCAAGGAATACCGATATTTCCACACATAACCGACTTTACGCCTGAATTTGAAAGAATATGATACAAAAGGGTGGTGGTAGTCGATTTTCCCTTTGTGCCGGTTATACCGATAATCTGATTTGAAAATTTCTCAAGAAAAACGTTTGTCTGACAGGTGATTTCGCAGCTGTAGCTCAAAACCTCTTTTTCAAGGACAATTCCCGGGCTTTTGAAAACCACGTCGTAGTCCTTGCAGGCTGTCTGATAGCTTTCGCCGGAAAACACTTTTATGTTATCTTCGGGTGGAGTAATTTCCTTCATATCGGCAATAGCGATTTCCTGATAGCCTCCTGCTTTTTTCAGAGCATTAAGAGTGGATTTCCCCTCTCTGCCAAAGCCCAAAAGCAGGACTTTTTTATTTAAAACAAGCTGTCTTAAAGTGTTTATCATTTCGTTTCCTCATTCTTAGTAGCATTCTCTCAGAAGGAGCTTCTTCCACTTTTCAGGGAGAAGATTTTCCTCGTTATAATAGCCGTCAAAAGCATTAGGCTTGTTTTTAAACTCAGCATAAAGCTCTGTGTTTTTGTAGAGTTCATATAGATACGGCAGCTTTTCACCCTTTTCTTCAAGGCGTGAAATCGCCATTGTTATTGCCGTATTTATTTCATCACGGCTACCTACACATTCAAAAGGCTTTTCGTCGGAAATACCGATAAGCTGTGTGAAGTATTCCTCCATATTCTTATCGTCAAGAAGATTTTTGCTGAAGATTCTTTCGATTTCGCTTATTTCCATAAACGGTGAAAGGATTATTGAAACAAAGAGGCATTTAGAACAATCAGCGCACCATTTGTTTTCTTTGCTTCCTACGTTACAGCTCTGAAAAACGCTGTGGTATTTCTTCTGCTTTGCGAAATACTCAGCAATCTGCAACTCACTCATAGGTCTTAACAGGCTGAAATAGTAAACACCGCTTCCGATAAATTCTTCCTCATAATCGTGGAAATTCTTTTCAAATTCAAAGCTCTTTGAATACTGATGATTAACGTCGCTGTTTTTGACAGTTGATTCGTTTGCCGAAGCCTCGTTTGAAAGCACAACATATCTGATATCGTAAACATATGCCGAAAGCACCGATGAAAATGCAACTATCGCTGAAAACGGCGTATGACCGTTCAGGTAACCGAGAGAATTGAGTCTTAACATTTCTCCGTCGAGGGTACGGCTTAATGAAACTATCTTTTCGTCGTCGTAGCCTGCTGTCTTTGCACATTCGAGGGTTGCACCTCTCGGGTTTATTATATAGCAGTAGTTGTTTAAGAAATTCGAGCCCAGAACCTCAAGACTGACAACGCTGTCCTTACCTCCGCCAACGGCAATAAGACATCTGTCGCTTTCGAGAACACGTCTTTCTTCACCCTGCGGGATTTCACCTTCACTTTCGATGGTCATAAAGCTTTCGATGTCAGTGGTGATTTTATTCTTGTAGAAAAATTCTCCCAGTCCTGAAAAATAAAGCTTCTTCCAGAAAGAAATCTGCTTTTCACTGAGTTTTCCGCAAAGAACCTTTACAACAGGCGCACAGGTGATTTTCCAGTAGCTTACAAGCTCAACCATTCCCAGCGAAAAAACAAGCTTTCTGAAAATGCTGTCGTTTTTATACATCTTCTTTCCGTATGGCTTTTCCATTTTCCACGACGGGCAGAAGGTAGCAAGTCCGTGTATTTCAAAATCGTAGGAAATGATGATTTCACGGTCGGTTTCTGTTATATTGTAGCCCTTGTAAATAAAGGCTTTGTGCTTTTTTCTCAGCTCTTCAAATGTGTAAGGCATAGCGTTTCCTCCCGAAGAATTTTACTAACTTCCATTATAAACCAAAGTCGCCCTAAAATCAAGTGGGAAGGGCTGAGAGAAAAAAAGAGAAATTTTTTTAATTTTTTGTTTTTTGGGGTTTAATTATTGAAACTTTGACCGATTAGTATTTTAGGAGAATTATCAGCGGGGATAATTCGGGTTTAAATGTAAATTATTTGTAAACACGCAAAGGAGTTGAAATATATGGATATTCGTTTTAATGCACTTAACAGTTATCAGACAACAAAGATTAACGCTTCCGGCAGAAAGGCTTCTGCTATCAAGGGCGAAAAGACTGCATCTTCGGGTATCAAGGCTAAGGCTGACAGCATTTCAATCAGCTCAAACGCTACTAACTATGGCGAAATCAACAAGCTTTCAAATGCTATCAGAAATGAAATTGATGCTATGAACGGTGCAGACAGAATTGCTTCTATCAAGGAAGCTATCAGAAACGGTAGCTACTCTGTTTCTTCAGATGAGGTTGCAGGAGCTATACTTGACAGATTTGTGTAAACTAAAGAACAAAAACAAAAAGAGAAAGATTACAAAAAAGAGGTTATGACAAATGGAAAGATTTAACGAATATTATGATTTCATGAAAGGATACCTTTCCTTTTTTGAAGGCGTTAAGGACAACGAAAGAAATAAAATGCACGCATTGCTTTCAAATGATTTGAAAAAAATCGAATCTGCAATGCAGCAGCATCAGTCAGATGTTAAGAAAATCGAACTTATGGAAAAGCAGAGAAGAGAGCTTTCTGAGAGACTTGGCTTTGGTCAGATGGATTTCAGTGCTATAATTGACCTTTTTGAAGGCGATGAAAGAAACAAGCTCTGGGGAGTAAAAAACAATCTTCAGATTACTGTAAAGAATATTCAGTATTTAAACAGAAAATCTATGGAGATTGCAAATCTGCAGCTTAATTATTACGGTGAGCTTGCGGCAGACGAGGAGGCACGCCTTTATAACGCTAAGGGTAAGCCTGAGGTTGCGGCAGCTAATCTTCTTAATACAAAGGCGTAAAAACAATAAAGTTAAAGATTTCTATTGATTGACGGATTTGAGAGGTAAAAAATGAGACCGACTTTTCTTGGCTTTGAAGCAAGCAAAACAGCGCTTTATGCAACACAGAAGGCGCTTGATATAACAGGCAACAACCTGGCTAATATTTCCAGTGAGGGTTATACAAGACAGAGAGTTGACCAGGTTTCCATGGGATATTATTGCTATGGAACAAAATATAACATTAACGCAAGAACTCATCTTGCAGGTATGGGTACTAACGTACTTGGTATCAGCCAGACAAGAGATAAGCTTCTTGATAATGCTTTCCGTGAACAGTATTCTGAGGTTGGAGATTACAGCCAGAGAAATAAAATGCTTACTGATATCGAATCAGTAATTCAGGAGCTTGATATCGGAACAGACGGTAACGGTTACGGTCTGAGATACGCTATTGAAGAAATGTATACTTCGTTGCAGGACCTTTCTGTAAACGCAAGCTCTATTACAGATGCAAACGTAGTTGTTTCTGCATTTTCAAACTTTGCTACAACTATGCGTCAGATGTCGACAGCTCTTGAGGAAAAGTGTGAACAGTACAGACAGGAGCTTGAGATTGACGTACAGACAGTAAATTCAATATTAGAAAAGCTTACTGTTCTTAACAGAGATATAAAAAGAGCGATTGTTGCAGGCGGATATACCGAAGAGTATGGTCCTAATGAACTTCTTGACGAAAGAAATCTCCTCCTTGATGAGCTTTCAGCTTTCGGAGAGGTCGGAGTAAAATATAACGCTGACGGAACAGCTGATGTTTCTCTGGCAGGACGTGTGGTTGTTAAGGACGAGGTTTGTGAAAAGCTCGACTTTTCAAGAAACACAGACGGTACGGTTTCTGTAAGATGGCATAACGATGGTTCTAACGCAGGTCTCGGTCTCGGAATTATCACTGCTTCGACAGAAATCATAAACGGCCGTGGAAACGGTGTTATCAGCACAAATGAAAGCTCGGTAATGGGCTTCAGATATTACAAGGACAGACTTGATGAGCTTGCATCAAGAATTGCAGATGTTTGTAACAATACAATTCCTTCTGAGGTTGACGAAAACGGAAATATAGTAAGCTATGTCAAGTTCTTCGGCGCTCAGATGACTAACGAAAACGGCGAAACTGAAGTGTTTACAGACATGTATATCTCGTCCGATAATATCAGACTTATGGACAATATCAAGGACGACGCTACAAATATCCTTACCAATGACGGCGTGACAAAGGATAATAAGTATATCCTTGAACTTATCTCTAACCTGTCAACGTCAAAGATTGCTTTCACAAATGGTGAGGCTACCTTTGAAGACTATATTACAGGTTATCTTACAAACGTAGGTAACGATATTACCTACTACAACACAAGAAGCGAATCGGCTCAGACCTTCAGCGAGGAGCTTCTTAACACAAGAGAGTCGGTTACGGGAGTAAGCGAAAACGAAGAAACCGTTAATATGCTCACCTACAACAGAGCTTATCAGGCAGCTGCAAGAATGATGACCGTTATGGACGAACTTCTTGATGTTCTGATAAACCAGATGGGTGTATAAATAATTCCTGAATCTTAAAAAAGAGGGGGAAATCATTAAAAATGAGAATAACAAATAACAGAATAACAAGAAACTATCTGTTTAATGCAAATAAAAATCTTCAGTATTACAGCGAATCAAGTAATAAGCTGACAACAGGAAGAGCTTTTACAAGGGTTTCTCAGAATGTTTCAGGCGGTAAAAAGGCTATGAGACTGAGAACACAGCTTTATCAGAATACTCAGTATCAGAAGAATGTTGAGCAGGCTAACGAAAAGCTGACAATCGCTGAACAGAGCCTCAGAGAAATGAGTGATATCATCACTTCTATTCAGGAACAGGCTAAGAGAGGCGGAGGCGTTATTGACGAAGAGTCAAAGAGAATCCTTGCCGCTACTGTTGATGAACTGAAGGCTACTGTTTTGCAGTATTCAAACAGCACTTATGTTGATGAATATGTTTTCGGCGGTACAAATGCTAAATCAGCACCTTTTACTGTCGGAGAAAACGGAGAAATTCTGTTCAACAACTCAGTTGTCAAGGATATTACAAAAACAGTCGACGGAGAGTTTGTTGACGGAGACGGAAACACTGTTGCTTTCAGTGAAAAAATCTATATCGATATCGGCCTCGGAATGGTAAACCTTCCGGAGGGTGGAATTGATAATAATTCCGCTTATGATACGTCTTTCTCAGGTCTTGATTGTCTTGGCTTCGGCACAAGCGAGATTACTTATACAAACAACGACGGAGTTGAGATTACCGAACAGGTTTCAAATAATATCTATGATATTGCAACAGAAATCTCAAGGGCTCTTGAAGCAGGTGAAACTCAGAGGGTTTCGGCACTGAGCGACCATCTTTCAGAAGGTCATAACAATCTTCTTATGAATGTTGCTGACCTCGGTGTAAGAACTCAGTACCTTGAAAGAACTCTCACAATGCTCAAGGACGAAGAGGTTAATCTCCAGACAATGCAGACTGAGCTTGAAGGTATCAACGATACCGAAGAAATCGTTAAAATGAATGAATATAAGTACGCATGGATGCTTACTTTACAGTTCGGAGGCAATCTGCTTCCGCAGTCCCTGATGGACTTTCTTAAGTAATTACGGATAATTAGAAAGAAGGTGTGTGTATGCAGTTACTGAAAATCACAACTACTCCTATTGAGTACGAAATGAAAATCGAACACGCAAAGTTCGAAAAGGTTGACCCTATGGAATTCCATAACGGAGAAATCCATATTAAAACTCAGAATACTCAGATGAGAAGTGATTCGTCACAGATGAGAAAAAATCTGGGAATGCAGAGTAATGAGGATTTCATCAAATCTAATGCACAAAAAGGCATTCAGAATGCTATGCAGAAAACTGCGGAATATACTCAGATGGGAAAACAGCTTTCACAGATTCACAACGGCACAAAGGTGAGCGATGTTTACAGAAACAAGATGCTCAACGATGCTGTTGCGGCTTCACAGCAGTTGGTGGAATACGTTCAGCTTGGTGACCCTAAGATGACATGGACACCGCCTAAGATTGACCTTTCATACATCAAGGGTGATGATACAAGACAGTATCAGACCGCAAAGAGCAATATGGAATATGTTCCGGGTAGATTCCATATGGATATTATCCAGCTCCCTAAGGTTAGTATTGAGTATGTGGGCGATGCTATTTATGTTCCGGCAAGCTCTGCTCCGGGCTATGAACCACCAGAAGAATAATACCATTGTGACAAAAGGAAAAAATGCTATGATAGTTAAAACAAGAGATTTCGGGGATATTGAAATCAACGAAAAGGATATTATCAGCTTTAAGGAAAAAATTTTTGGTTTTGAGGATTACAGCGACTTCGTTATGCTTTTTGACGACGAGGTAGGAAACAGCTTTGGCTGGCTCCAGTCTGTTGAAGAGCCTGAGGTATGCTTTCTTGTTGCAAATCCTGACATACTTAACGTTAAGTATACTCCATCAGTAAGCGACCAGACAGTTGAAGCTCTCGGCGGAGAATATAACGAGGTATGGCTTGTTATGACAGCAGGAGAATGCCTTGAGAATTCCACTGTGAATATGAAGAGCCCTGTTGTGATAAATTCTTCAAACGGCTTTGCTGCACAGGTTATCCTTGAAGAAGATTATGAAATCAGATACAGCGTTTTCGGAAAGGAGATTGCATAGTTATGCTTATTCTTTCCAGAAAAATTGGCGAATCCCTTATTATCGACGGAAAAATCGAAGTTAAGATTGTCGATATTTCAGGGGACAAAATTAAAATAGGCGTTGAAGCGCCTAAGGAGGTTTCTGTTTTCAGAAACGAGCTTTGCAAGACCGTTGAAGAAAACAAGCAGGCTGTTCAGGCTGTTAAGCCTTCAGCTCTCAAGAGCTTTCTTAAAACACAAAAAACCGAGTAAAAGGGAGCCTGTATGAGGCACTTCGTACCAGAAATAAAGTAAGGGTATCAAGTTTTGTTACTCGATACCCTGCTTTGATTATATACGAATATTCCTTTGTATACTCGGTTTTTTCTTTAAGTTAAATGTGCTTCGGCTTGAAAAGGTCGGCGAGCTTCTGATTTTCACGCTCACGGACAAATGCTCTTATGTAGCCTAATTCCTTTGGCGAAATTTCCTCGTAACGGTAAGCAAGTCGTGGGGAATCACCAAAGCGAAGCCCCTTATCACAGGACACCAGCGGAAGGTCTAATGTGTATGGAAAAACAGGTTCTTCAATTCTTAAGGTTATGCGCTTGTCAGCACCGTCAGGATTGAGGTTGCAGCCGCTGAGAGTAACCATATCAACACCGATTGCTGAAATGTAACAAGGAATAACTTTTTCTGAACGACGTGAAGGCTTAATAACCTCAGCGCTTATGGAAACATTGGTTTCGATAAGGTTTTCAGCACCGTCACAAAGACTACATTCCACATCGGTAATTCTCAAGAAGTTTCTTGTGGAAAGATATGCCTTTCCGAAAACTCTCAGAAGAGGTACATCGTGAAACTTACATACCACAATTACAGGTGCACCAATCATCAGCATAGGTACAAATTCGCCTGTGAATTCGCAGGTGCGGTCAAATGGTGAAATCTTCGCCTGACCTGATTCGCCGTTTGCAAGACCTTCGGTGTAGATTGTAGCATCAAGATTGTTGAAATTCATAATATTCATTCCTTTCGGATTGGAAAATCAGATTATAAACATAACATACACCTAATAGTATAACATATTTCATCGAAAAATCAAATACTTTTTTCGGGAAAAAGTATTATTACATAAAATTTAATTGAAGGGACCTGTTTTTAAATGAAAAATTTCGACGAGATTTATGAAATCCATAAAACCATAAAGAGTAATTTTCTTGCTCTTGAACAGGAAACTGTTGCGATTTTAAGCTGTGATGCCGACGATATCGAAGGCCACACTCTTGCAAGAGTTGAGTATCTCGAAATGAACAAGAAGCTTTATGAGGAGATTTTTGATTTCTGTAAAACCTACGAAAAGGGAGAAGCTCTTGAGGGTGCTGTAAAAAATACAGCGATGAGAGACGAGCTTCCTGAGGAAATACAGGAGATTTTTGACAGATTTTCTCAGGTTTATGCTATCATAAACCGCGTTGTCAACGTGGATAAGCAGGTTACTGAAAGAATTGAAAGAGAACAGAATAAGATTATTAAACAGATTAAGGAAATGAACACCGGTCATGAGTCAAAGGCGGCAAAATTTTACGCTGCAAGCGACACCGGAGAACAGAAACATCTGGGCGATTCTAAACGAAGAATTTAGGCTTTTGCTATTGAATAACAGAGAAAAAAGCCGATATATATTTTAGGAAATAATATTGGCGAAAGGAGTTTTTGATATGAACATTAATCCGACCAGTAATTATACCAGCGAAGCATACAGTAGTTCCGGTTTTTCGGGAATGATGTCAGGTATTGATACCGAAGCTCTTGTTGAAAGTATGCTTTCGGGCATTCAGGGTAAAATCGACAAGCAGAATCAGGAACAGCAGAAGCTTGAATGGCAGCAGGAAATTTACAGAAGTGTGATTTCAAAGATTCAGAGCTTCCAGACAAAATATTTTGACCTTACTTCGAGCACAAGCCTCAGAACAGAAGCTTTCTTTAATAAAATGACTACAACCAGTTCGAATAGCGCTGCGGTAAAAATCGCGGCAACAAACTCTTCGATGGCGCAGGATTTTACTGTTCAGGTGGCTCAGCTTGCAAAGGCTGCAAAGCTTACATCAGGAAAGGTTTCAACAGGCGAAATCAAGGTTAACTTTGATGAAAGCTTTTTTGAGACAACTTCTCAGGAGCTTAAAATCAAGGTTGGCGAAAATGAACAGTCAATCAATCTTCTTGATTACGACAGCGTAGATGATATTGCTGCTGCAATCAATGATATGGGACTTGGCGTTAATGCTACTGTTGAAGAAGGAAAGCTTAAGCTTGATGGTGGCGAAACTGAATTTACAGTTTCAGGAAGTGAAAACGCAATTTCCACACTGGGAATCAAGGCGGGTACTGTAAAGGCTAACGACGAGGACAAGTTTGTTCTTGAATCTTCAAAGGAAGTTGACCTTTCTAAGCTTGACAGTGAACCAAAGGAAACTGCTGAACTCAACTTCTCGCTCAACGGTATTTCAAGAAAGATTACAATTTCTAAGGACGAAGCTAATCCTATTGAATACCTGAGAGAACAGCTCAAGAAGAATTTCGGAACAAGCGTTACTGTTTCGGACGACGGAACAATTACAACAGGTAAAGGGCAGAGCCTTTCAGTTTCCGGAGACGTTGAAGCAATCGGACTTACTTCTACGGCTTCTACCAACCTCAGAACATCAGCTAAGATTTCTGAAAGCGGACTTGCAGGACTTGTTGCAGATGAAAACGGAAAATACAACATCACAATCAACGGACACGATTTCAGCTTTGACGGTGACAAGACCATCAACCAGATGATAAACGAAATCAATGATGCTGAAATAGGTGTTACACTTTCATACAATTCACTCAGCGACGCATTTACTCTTACAAGCGACGATGCAGGTAAGGGCTTTGAAATAAATGTAAGCGGAAATCTTGCAGACGCTATGTTTGCGGGTGCTAAGTTTACAGAAGGTCAGAATGCGGTTGTAAACATCAACGGAACAACTGTTGAGAGAACAACCAACAACTTTACATATAACGGCGTTTCACTTGAACTCAAGGCTGCAACGGGAAGCTACGAGATTGGCGACGATGGAAATGTTGTTACTGACGCTGACGGAAAGTTTGTTACAAAGGACGGAACTGTTGATAACGCTGCTTCTGTTGAATCAGTAAGAGATACAGATGCTATCGTAAGTGTTATCAAGGAATTCGTAAACGACTATAACGCACTTATCAAGGAACTTAACGGCTATACACACGCTGCTGCTAACGATTACGAACCACTCACTGATGCCCAGAAGAAGGAAATGAGCGAGGACGAAATCGAAAAGTGGGAGAAAAAGGCTAAGGAAGACCTGTTGAGAAATGACAGGGATATTTCAAACTTCCTCAATTCAATGAGAACTGCTATCTACTCCAAGGCAGGAGATAACGGAAACACTCTTGCACAGTTTGGAATCAATTCAAGCTCAGAGTGGAAGGATTACGGAAAGCTTGAAATCAACGAGGAAGAGCTTAAAAACGCAATCAATACAGTTCCTGACCTTGTTAAGAAGGTATTTACCGGTGAAAACGGACTTGCTACAAAGCTCAATACAATATGCAAGAATACAGCAAACGTAAGCTCGGCAAGCCCAGGCTCACTTGTTAAGCTCGCAGGTGTTGAAGGTAAGGCAAGTGAAAAGAACAATACAATAAACACAAGACTTGATGCTATCAAGGATAAGCTGGAAAGCTTAAAGCAGGTTTATGAACTGAGAAAATCACGTTTCTGGAAGCAGTTTAACGCTATGGAAACTGCACTTGGAAATATGAACTCAACAAGCGGATATCTTACACAGATGCTTGGAATGTAATAAACTGAGGGAAAGGAATCCCGACTATTCACGAAAGGACGATGCAAAATGACAAATCCATATCAGAAGTATCAACAGCAGTCTGTTGCTACAATGACTCAGGGAGAGCTTTTAGTTAAGCTTTATGAAACCTGTTCAAAGAGAATGAATGCAGGTGTTTATTATATCGACGAAATCAAGGATTATCCAAAGGCTAATGAAAATCTTCAGAAGGCTCAGAAAATCCTCAATCATCTCAATGCTACTCTCGATAGAAATTATGAGATTTCTCAGAATCTGTCAGCACTTTATGACTACTTCATCAGAGTAATTGTTGAGGCAAATGTGAAAAAGAAAACAGAAACCTTAAAGGAAATTATTCCTATGATTGATGATTTGGGTGCAAGCTTTAAGGAAGCTGAAAAAATCGTTCACAGACAAAACGCTTGAGCGTGACGCTCAACCCTCCTCCCTCGCATTTCATTTGAGGAATTTTCTCATTTTGAGTGCTCGGGGTTATCGAAAATTCCTTTTCGGAATTTTCTTACCATTACGAAGGGTTACAAGTATTGGATTTTTTGCGGTGTAGCTTGATTATGCTTCACTTAATAACAGCATTATATGTAAAGACGGTAGCTTTAAGTTACCGTCTTTTTTGTTAAGCCGCAGCTTCAAAACCGTTTGAGGGTGATTTTGTGATAGCTGTGTTTAACATATTTTCGGCGAATATTCCGTAGCCCATTGTTACGTCATTTACAAACACGTGAGTCACAGCACCTATGAGCTTTCCGTTTTGAATAATAGGGCTTCCGCTCATTCCCTGAAGTATCCCGCCAGTCTGGGATAGCAGGTCTTTGTCAGTGATTTTTATAACCATATTCTTTGTGTCTTTTCCGTCGAGGTGGATTTCTTCGATGGAAATTTCGTATTTTTCGGGAGTTTTTCCGTTGATTGTGGTGTAGATGTGTGCTTTCCCTTTTTGGATTTCCTGTTTATAGCCTAACGGGATTGGTGTTTTGTCTTTTGGGATATCTTCCATCTGTCCGAAAATTCCGCTTTCTTCATTGGCGAATATTTCGCCGATTGAGCCTTTCTGTGTGAAACCACCTAAAAGTGCGCCCGGGGCACCATCGTAGCTTTTCTGATAGTCGTGAATTATTACGTCTGATGCTTCGCCGTCTCTTATGGGAACGATGTCGCCTGTGTCAATGTCACATACAGCGTGTCCTAAGCCTCCGAAAGTCTTGTCCTGACAATAAAAGGTTACTGTTCCTATTCCTGCTGAGGAATCCCTTACCCACATTCCTGCACGGTATGACCCGTCAGCAACTTCGGGAGTAAGAGTAACAGTTTTTTCTTCGCCGTCACGCCTGATTTTTACCTTTACCGTCTGCCCGTTGCAGTTTCGGATTAGCTTTGAAATCTCAGCGTTTGAGGTTACCTCTTTTCCGTCGACCGAAAGGATTATATCTCCACATTTTATCCCGCATTTTATTGCAGGACAGCTGTCGCTTTCAAAATCAATTACCATTACTCCGTCGGAAATAAGCTTTATCCCGAAAGGCTCACCGCCGGGATAAAGAAGTGGTGTGTCGAGTACCTGTGTGGTGACGCTTTTTATTGGGATAATTCCGAATAGTGTAAGGTCGATTTTGTTGTTTTTAGATGTGCGAGGGGAAATTTCAGAATATGATGACAGCACCAGCCTGTTATTTTCGCTGACATAAAATCTGTCGGGAAGTCTATAATAATAGTAACCCGAAATCAGCAAAAGTAATAGTGAAACTATACCTAAAACCGATGCTGTCAGCTTTGTAGCTGTTTTCAATTTGTTTCTCCTTTTTTGTTTTTCGTCGACGTGTTATTATTTTTTGCAGAGAAATAATTTAAATTCCCTTTGAAAAACAAGTATTATTTTCTTTGGTTTTGGTGTAAAAATGTTGAATTTGCAGAAAAAAGTACTTGAATTGGAAGGCGGTTATGTGCTATACTTAATGTGTATTGACTTTTTTATTATTTTATTGAAGGGAATGGTAAATTTTGTCTAAAAAGGACAGACTGAGAAAACAAAAAGAACGTCAGCTTTCACTTATGAATGCACAGGAAAAGGCTGAGCGTGAATATAAAGATAATTTTAAGGAAAGCAAGGCTGTTTCAAAGTATAAAAAGCAGAAGGGACAGATTCCGGAAGGGCCGTTTTACCTTGTGCTTAAGCTGTTGATGCTTATTCCTTACGGCTGGTCAGCATTTTTCTGGGGCGGAGTTATTTCTGTTGCTATTTTGTCAGATATGGTAAACATTTATGATTTCAGCCAGCTTGGAAAAAAGACTGCTGTTTACATAATCGTCGGAGCTCTTATTATGGCTTTAGCACTTGTTTTTGAGTTTATGAGAAAGTATATAGCAGGCTTCTCGGCTTCTCTTGTGGGAGTTTTGCTGTATATTCACGGCGTAAACCAGCTTATTAAGCCTATCACTGAGCTTCTTGACAAGAAGTATTTCGGTGAGGAATATCTTGAAATGGATAAGACCTGGATGACAAGATGCTATCCTATATGGGCGTTTCTTGTGATTTCGGGTGTGCTTCTTGCAATAAACCTTGTTGAAAAGTACCTCAGAAAGCGCAAGGAGAGAATTCTCAGGGATAATGCACCAGTCAAGAGTATCGTCAGCGACTAATTGGAAAAATAAGGATATTATGTTGTTGAAAACATACAGAATTTAACCAATGTGTAACCAAATTTTCTATTGTCACAAAATGTCGTATTTTGTTGACTATGAGGGAAATGAATTGTATAATAAATAAATAGAGAAATAAATTTTTGATTCATTTTAACGACAACGAAATGTATATAACAAAGGAGAATACAATTAAGTGGTTTTTGCAGATTTGTTTTTTCTGTACGGATTTCTGCCTGTGTGCCTGATTCTGTACTTCTTTTCAAAAAACATTACATATAGAAATATCGTTCTGGTAACTTTTTCTCTCATCTTTTATGCGTGGGGTGAGCCGGTCTGCGTATTTCTTCTGATATTTACAGCTCTTATTGACTATATCATGGGACTTCTTATAGATAAATTCCGTGACAGGACAGGAGCAAAGCTGGCGCTTATAGCTTCGCTTGTGATAAATCTCAGCCTTCTGGGATTTTTCAAGTACAGCGGGTTTATCGTGGAAAATATCAATAACCTTATAGGACTGTGGAGCGATTTTCAGATTCCGATGCCGAGGGTAAGACTCCCTATCGGTATCAGCTTCTATACATTCCAGACAATTTCTTACACAATCGACAACTACTGGGGCAAGGTCAAGACTCAGAAGGATTTCGGAAAATACCTGATGTATCTTTCACTTTTCCCTCAGCTTGTTGCGGGTCCGGTTGTCAGATATTCAGTAATCGAAGAAAGTATCGATAACAGAAAGACTACTCTTGCTGATATGAGCGAGGGCCTTTCGAGAATCGTAATGGGACTTGCTAAGAAGGTTATTATCGCTAACAACCTTTCTACTGTTGTTGAAAGCCTCTGCGGTAACGCTGAAATCGGCTATGATATTTTCAAAACCCAGTCGGTTGCAGGCACATGGCTTGGTGTTATTACTATTGCTTTGTGGTATTATTTCGACTTTTCGGGATATTCTGATATTGCTATCGGTCTCGGAAGAATATTCGGATTCAAGTTCAATGAAAACTTCAACTATCCGTTTATCTGCCGAAACATTACGGAATTCTGGCAGAGATGGCATATTTCCGTCGGTTCATTCTTCAGAGATTACCTTCTGTATCTCCCGATTTTCGGAAAAAGACGTCCTTACGCAAGCCTTTTCCTTGTATGGTTTTCAACAGGACTCTGGCACGGTGCGAGCTGGAATTTCATTCTGTGGGGGCTTTATTACGGACTTTTCATTCTTATCGAACAGAAAATCGGTAAGAAGCGTATGAAGAAAATTCCTGCGGTTATTTCACATATCTACTCAAAAATTATTATCGTTGTGGGATTCGGTATCTTCCACATTGAGAGCATACCTGCTATGGGTAACTTCTTCAAGGCACTTGTGGGTGCAAACGGCGGAAAGCTTTTGGACGCTGTTACAAGAGTTACCTTTATGAATAACATCTGGCTTTTTGTTGCGGCAATTATCTTCTCTGTTCCTATTGTCAAAAAGACAAAGGAGATTATGTCAAAACACAGAAGCACACTTGTTATTTCAAACTCAATAGGTGTTCTTATGAATGCGGTTTTACTTATTGTGTGCAGTCTCTTACTTGTTGATACCACAAACAACGTATTCCTGTATTTTAACTTCTGATGATTGGTTTTTAGTAATTGGAGATAATTTAAAATATGAAAGAAAAAAAGAAAAAAGAGGTTGAGGTTAAATCAATCAAGTACATTGATGCCGATATGGACGTTCAGAGCCATAAGGTTGATGTGAAAAAGGTTGAGTTTGACCTTAACGGTAAGCAGAAGGAAGAAATCATGATTCAGATTTCTCCTAAGCGCCTGAAACAGCTTGAAAAAGAAAAAAAGCGCAAGGCTAAGGCTGAAAAGAAACTGCTTAAGCGTGAAGAACGCCAGAAGGCCAAAGAGCTCAGAAACAAGCTTGAGGCTGAGCAGGGTATTGTTATGCCGGAGTTTATGTTTATAAACGTGGGTGCAATCCTTATTGTGGGAATTGCGGTTATCCTTTGCCTTTACCTTTTTGAACGTTCATCGGGTATTTCCGAACACGAAAAGCGTGAGCTTTATGAATTTCCCGAATTTACTGTTGAAAGCTATTTCGACGGCTCGTTTACACAGGGAATTACAAACTGGTATACCGATACTGTTCCTAACCGTGACAAGCTCAAGAGCCTTGTAAACAGATTCAAAGGCTTTTTTGGAATTTCTCAGGGTGGACAGTCAATTATCGGAAATGCCGGTGCTGACATAAAGCACGAGGAATTTGAGGGCGAAGTAAACACCCAGAAGGTAGATATCTATATCCCGGGAACAACGGGTACTTCTCAGAGTGGTGATTCATCACAGAGTGGCTCTGTTCCTCTTCAGACAACACCTTCAACAAGTACTTCGACAGGAACATCGTCAACTACTACATCTGATAAGGAAACAAACAACAAACCGCCTGTCGGCCCTGTTGATACTATTGAAAACGGCATTCTTATTGTAAACAAGGGAACCGACGACGTAAGAGCTATGGAGCTTTACGGCGGTGGCTTTGATGCGGGCAGAAAATATGCCGGCATACTTAACAGCTACAAAAAAGACCTTGCAGAAGCACTTGACGGAAGAGTAAATGTTTACTCAATGTGTATTCCTATGGCGGTGGCTTACTATCTGCCAAACGAGTTTAAGAATCAGAGCGCAAGTATTCCTGACAACATTCTTAACATCAATTCCTACCTTGAAGGGGTTGTAAGTGTTGATGCATATAATGCACTTAAAAAGCATAAGAATGAATATATCTATTCAAGAACAGACCACCACTGGCAGCCGCTTGGTGCTTATTACGCAGCTGAAGAGTTTGCAAAGCAGGCAATGGTTGACTTCAAGCCTCTTTCGGAATACGAAAAGAAGATAAAGAACGAGTTTGTAGGAACTCTCTACGGACACAGTGGCGAGGCTGAGCTTGAAAAGAATCCGGATAAATTTATTTACTACGTTCCTAAGAACAACTACACAACCTATAACTACAATTCAAGTCTCGGCGGAAAGGTTCAGGGATATCTGCTCCATGAATATGCAACAGGAGCAAACACCTATTCAATGTTCCTTGGTGATGACAAGATTGTAGCTCAGATTGATACAGATGTTAAAAACGGAAGAACTCTTGTTGTATTCAAGGATAGCTTCGGAAATGCACTTATTCCTTTCCTTGTTGGTTCTTTTGAACACATCTATGTTGTAGATTACAGATACTGTAACTTCAATGCTGTTGATTTCTGTGTTGAAAAGGGAGCTACTGACGTTCTTTTTGCAACATCAATGTTTACCTGTACTTCATCAGGAAAAGTTCCGATTCTGGAAGCTAACAGAACAAAATAATCAAAAACTTGTGCCGACTCGGTGAAAATACGGGTCGGCTGTAAGTGTTTTTAGAAAGGGATTAAAATGAAAGAGCTTATGTATCCTTTTGATAACGGACTTCTTATCAAGACGAAAAAGAAATTAAAAAGAGCTTTGCTCTCAGACGGAAGCGTGAGAATCAAAAAGAAAATCGCTGTTCTGGGTGGCTCCACAACCTCTGATATTATCGCGATGCTCGAAGTGTTTTTGCTTGAGCAGGGTATTGAGCCGGAGTTTTATGAATCGGAATATGCTCAGTATTGGCAGGATGCTGTTTTCTCGAACGTAGAACTTGACGAGTTTAAGCCTGATGTGATTTTTATACACACAACTTCGAGAAATATTTCAGAGAAGGTTAATCCTACACTTGATAAGGAAGATTGTAAGGAAATTCTCGAGAAGGAGTTTCTCAGATTTAAAACTATGTGGGATAAGCTTGATGAAAGATTCGGCTGTCCTGTTATTCAGAATAACTTTGAGCTTCCTGCTTACAGACTTATGGGAAACCGTGAGGCTTATGACAGCAGGGGTATGGTAAATTTCATTACAAAGCTTAATGTGAAATTCTATGATTATGCAGAAAGCAGAGAGAATTTTTATATTAACGATATAAACTATATTTCTGCCTGCTATGGACTGGATAAATGGACTTCCTTACAGCACTGGTATATGTATAAATATGCGATGACGCTGGAGGCAGTTCCGGAATTTGCATTTAATCTTTCTAACATTATCAAGTCGATTTTCGGAAAGAATAAAAAAGCGATTGCCCTTGACCTTGACAACACTCTCTGGGGTGGAGTTGTGGGCGACGACGGAGTTGACGGAATTGAAATCGGTGAGGAAACTCCGGACGGTCAGGCTTACAGAGAATTCCAGAGCTATATAAAGGAATTCAAAAACATCGGCGTCATGCTTACTGTATGCTCTAAAAACGACGAGGAAAATGCTGTTGCAGGACTTAATCACCCTGACTGTATTCTTAAACCTGATGACTTTACTGTGATTAAGGCTAACTGGGAAAACAAAGACAGAAACATCGAAAATACTGCAAGCGAAATGAGTATTTTTTCTGACGCATTTGTCTTTCTTGATGATAACCCTGCGGAAAGAGCTATTGTTTCTTCACAGATTGGCGGAATAGCAGTTCCCGAAATGGAAGGCGTTGAAAATTATATAAAAACTGTTGACAGAAACGGCTTCTTTGAGGTTACGGGATTCTCTGCTGACGACCTTAAGCGTAATGAAATGTATATGGCAAATGCCAAGCGTTTGCAGGCACAGAATAGCTTTGAAAACTATGAGGAATATCTGCTTTCTCTTGAGATGAATGCAGAAATCGGCGATTTCAAGCCGATGTATCTTGCGAGAATTACTCAGCTTACAAACAAGTCAAATCAGTTTAACCTCACTACTAAGCGTTACACTCAGACAGAAATGGAGCAGACATTTAATGATGAAAACTGCATCAGACTCTGTGGACGACTTGAGGATAAATTCGGGGACAACGGAATTGTTTCTGTGGTTGTCGGAAGAGTTTCAGAAGAAATTGTTGACATTGAGCTGTGGCTGATGAGCTGTCGTGTTCTTAAAAGAGATATGGAGCTTGCTATGCTTGACAGACTTTGTGAGGAGGCAGTTAAGAAGGGTGCTAAAAAGCTGAGAGGCTATTATTATAAAACTGCAAAAAATAAAATGGTAAGCTCTCTTTATGAGACCTTCGGCTTTACCCTTGTTGAAACAAAGGACGAGGACACAGTCTGGGAGCTTTCACTTGAAGGATATGTAAATAAAAACAAGGTTATTAACGTGACATATTAAGGAGGAATTTTTATGACAAAAAACGAAATTTATGAAAGACTTACTGTTGTTTTCAGAGATGTTTTTGACGACGAAACTCTTGAAATCAACGATACAACTACTGCAGAAGACATCGAGGAGTGGGACAGCATTGAACATATTACTCTCATCAGTGCTGTCGAAAACGAGTTCAAGGTTCGCTTTAAGATGGGCGAAGTTTCAGGAATGAAAAACGTTGGCGAAATGGTAAAAATTATTGAAGAAAGAGGCTGATTTACCTTTTCGACAGTAAGAGCATTTACAATTTGTTAAAAGTTGTACATTGTGCACAATAGCCCGACCTGCAAATGTGAATTAGTTTAAAAACGTGATATAGATTGCTAAAATTACGTCAGATTTAACAAAATGGTAACATAATATAGTATATATCTTAAAAATTAAATGATTAAATATATAGTGTAGAATTATAGTATGTTAATATGATGTGAATGAATTAATTTAATTAAATCGGAGGAGCAATCTGATGAAAAAACGTTCTAAAATTATTTCAGCTGTTACAGCTACTGCGGTTGCTATTACTGCTCTTGCATGGTCGGCTACTGCCAACGAACCGGAAGTATATGAAGTAAAGCCAGGTGCACTTCTTGGAGCGGCAACACATTTCCACCTTTTTGCTGAAGAGGTTACTCTCCAGTCACACGTTCACGGAAATGTTGCTACAAATATGTTCAACGCTTCAGGAGACTTTGGTGTAAGACCTCATAACCTTGACGGTCTTGCTTCAATAAATTATATAAAGGATTTTTCAAGTAAGCCACTGAATGAACAGACACTTTCTACAAAGCTTGTTCTGGGTAATGATGTTGAGATTTCTGATTTTGACAACGGAAACGGATATCGAATTACTGCACCATCAGGCGGTTATGCTTCACTTCGTAAGCAGACAATCGGTGAGCTTGTAATTGAAGATAAGGATACACCTTATATCGACATCAAGGCGGAGCTTTCTAAGTTTTCACAGATGTCTGAAATTATTGCGTCTATGGATAACACCGACGGCGTTACTGCTTCAATTCAGATGAACGGTTCGACTATTGACTGTTCAAATGCAAATAAGAAATTCATCTATTATAATATTGACCTTAAGAGTGATGCTGCTTATAACAGCTTTGCTGGTGCTGCGACACCTCTTGATATCAAGGGTCTTAACTTTGACGAAGACGATACGCTTTATCTCACTATTGATGTGGGTGACAGAAAGTCTGTTGAATTCGGCAAGGCATGGATTGCTTACAACCCTCAGGGTGAAAAGTATAAAACAGGTGAAATTCCACTTTCAAAGGGCGGCGGAAGAATCATCTATAACATTGTATCTAACGGCAAACCATATGAAGGAAAGATTTTCCTTGCAGAAGCTAAGCATGGGTCATTCCTTGTTCCTAAGGCTTCTATCTGGGTAGGCTCAAATACTTGTGGAACAGTTATCGCAAGAAGCATCACCTGCGTCGGCGAATCTCATAGATGGGACGTTCAGGTTGAGGGCAAATACGATAAAATGGATAGAAATCCTATTCTTGACTCGTGGATAGACGATGAGCCTGTTGTTACAACAACTGTAGCTACAACTACTAAGGCAACAATCACTACACCAAAGCCTACTACAACTACTAAGGCTACAACAACTGTTAAGCCTACAACTACTTCAAAAACAACAACTACAAAAGTAACTACCACAACTGAAATTACAACTCCTGAAGTTACAACAACTCCGGAGATTACCACTACAACTGAAACAACAACACCAAAGGTGACAACTTCAAAGAAGACAACTACTTCTGAGAAGATTACAACTACACCAAAGGTAACAACTTCAAAGAAGACAACTACTTCTGAGAAGATTACAACTACACCAAAGGTAACAACTTCAAAGAAGACAACTACTTCTGAGAAGGCTACAACAACACCAAAGGTGACTACTTCAAAGAAGACAACTACTTCTGAGAAGGCTACAACAACTCCAAAGGTGACAACTTCTAAGAAAACAACTACTTCTGAGAAGGCTACAACAACACCAAAGGTAACAACTTCAAAGAAGACAACTACTTCTGAGAAGACTACCACAACACCAAAGGTGACTACTTCAAAGAAGACAACTACTTCTGAGAAGATTACAACAACACCAAAGGTAACAACTTCAAAGAAGACAACTACTTCTGAGAAGGCTACAACAACTCCAAAGGTGACAACTTCTAAGAAAACAACTACTTCTGAGAAGGCTACAACAACACCAAAGGTAACAACTTCAAAGAAGACAACTACTTCTGAGAAGATTACAACAACACCAAAGGTAACAACTTCAAAGAAGACAACTACTTCTGAGAAGGCTACAACAACTCCAAAGGTGACAACTTCTAAGAAAACAACTACTTCTGAGAAGGCTACAACAACACCAAAGGTAACAACTTCAAAGAAGACAACTACTTCTGAGAAGACTACAACAACACCAGAGGGTACAACTACAACGATAGCAACCACTGTTGCGGAAACCACAACTCCTGAAGCTACCACCACAACAACTACTAATGATGGTGATGAAGACGTAGTTACAACTACTACATCAAATTCAGGCGGAATTGTAGATGAGGTTACTACCACAACTACAACCAATGGTACAAGCGGAAGTGGTTCTGATGATAACGGAACAAGCGGAAGCGATTCTGACGATAACGGAACAGACGGAAGCGATTCTGACGATAACGGAACAAGCGGAAGCAGTTCTGGCGATAACGGAACAAGCGGAAGCGATTCTGA
The DNA here is from genome assembly GCA_015066705.1 of Ruminococcus sp. Lineage (GTDB taxonomy): Bacteria > Bacillota > Clostridia > Oscillospirales > Ruminococcaceae > JAAZZIT01. The sequence continues at coordinate 93,863 of SVNV01000003.1, read as the reverse complement.
CGATAACGGAACAAGCGGAAGCGGTTCTGACGGTAACGGAACAAACGGAAGTAGTTCTGACAACAATGGTACAAGCGGAAGCGATACAGGCAGCAACAGCACAGGTGGAAACAACACTGGAAGCAACAGCACTGACGTAAAACCTGATGTTCCTGATGAAGATGCAGAAACACCAGATGATTTCAGAGAAGTTCTCGGTGAAAAGTACGATGACTTTGACGAGTCAGATGATGACGACGCACCTAACACAGGCTTAAAGGCTGGCGTAACAATAGCTATTTCAGCAGGCGTTATTCTTATTCTTGCGGCAATCGTCGGAAGAAAGAAGCTTGAGGACGAATAAAAGTAACTGAGAGGTTCGGACTAATCCGAGCCTCTTTTTTTAATGTTTTTCAAAAAACACCCCCTTATTTTGTGTCGAAGTCATGGTTTAACTACAACTTTTTGTAATTTTACTGAAAATTTCCTACAAAATCTATTGAAAACTGTAGAAAATTATGTTACAATACTTATGTATGTTATCGGTTTTTGAAAAACTTGATTTGAAGGGCGGTTTAAAACGTGGGAATTGTAATCTCTGTTGTTACGCAAAAGGGCGGTGTAGGAAAAACTACAACTGTTAATGCTCTTGCGTCGGCATTCAATAAAATTGGAAAAAGAGTTCTTGTTGTGGATATGGACCCACAGAGCAACCTTTCTTTCAGTACAGGTGCCGATGTAGAAAGCTGTCCTACTATTTATGATATTATCAGAGGTCACGTGAAGCCTCTTGATGCAATCCAGCGCAGACCGATGGCAGACGTTATCCCTTCAAACATTCTGCTTTCAAGTATCGAGCTTGAATACACCGGTAAAAACAGAGAATTTATTCTTTCAAATATTATTGCTGAGGTTATAAATTTCTACGATTATGTAATAATTGACTCCCCACCGGGACTTGGAATTTTAACTGTAAATGCTCTTACTGCTTGTGACTATGCGGTTATTCCGATGATGCCTGACGTTTTCAGCTTACAGGGTCTTACTCTTGTTTACGAAACCATCGAGCACATCAAGGACAGCGTTAATCCTAAAATTGACGTTGCAGGAATTCTTGTAAACAGATACATCAAGCGTTCAAAGCTTCACAAGGAGGTTTACGGAACTGCACAGATGATTTCAACATCCTTGAGAATTCCGCTTTTTAAAACGGTTATCAGAAACAGCTATGCGCTCAGCGAAGCTCAGTCCTTACAGCAGGATATTATGAGCTATGCAAAACGCAGTACCGGTGCAAAGGACTTTATTTCTCTTGCAACGGAAATGATTTCTATGGGAATAGAAGGATAGCTTGTGAAAGGACGGTTATATGGCAACTACTAAAAAAGATATAGATAAAGAAAAGATGTTTAATAAAATAATGCCGTCGGGTGCCAAGAAATCAGGTCCGTCAAAGGATTTATCAAAACGTTTTGAGGACCCTATTCACAACAGGCGTTATTCTGAAATCCCGTCAGAGCCTGAGGTCGAGCCTGACGACGAATACAGTGAAATCGACGAATATGTTCAGAGGGTAAACAATCAGCAGGGAGCTTCAAAGGGCAAGCCTTCAAAGGCTGACCTTATAAATATGGCAAACGAATACATCGAGGACAGCACAGCTGCTCAGAAAGCAGGTATTCACACTGCTTTTGAAGATTCTAAAAGAACGGTAATGGTAAATATCCGTGAAAAAATGGTTCTTGCAAAGCTTGATGCTGCTTTTGAAAAATTCAACTGCTGTTCGTGTTACTGCTGCAAGCAGGACGTTACGGCTATGACGCTCAACAATTTAAAGCCGAAGTACGTTATCGCGGCAATCGATGACATCGATAAGATTATTGCAAAAGAGGATTTCACCGAAATTACCTCCGCAATTATGAAGGCAATCCTTGAAGTAAAAAAACACCCTCGACATTAAGGCAAGTGGTCACAGAGAGGTATTATACGGACTTATTGAGGAAAACCCTTTTGAAAAAGGGTTATTCCTCAAACTCCTTTCCTAAAACTTTCAATTTAAAATCCCATATAGGATAAAATATCCTATATGGGATTTTATACTAAAAGTCTTTGGAAGGGGGCTCGGGGGATAACCTTTCTTCAGAAAGGTTCCCCTCGATAAATTCATATAATATACTTCTTTATGTCTACCTATTTTAAAGGGGAGTCCCCCAATCAATTTATAAAAATAAAAGGTACCGATTTCTCGGTACCTTTTTTGCTTGATGACTATTCAGTAATTGTTTCAGCAGTTCCGTTGAATTCAGCTTCCCACTTATCAAAGCGGTTCATAACCTCTGTGTAGGTCTGCTGAGTGATATCCGGCATTTCATCAAGGCTGTCAAAACCAAACTGTGAAACAGCTCCGTTAAAGCCTTTGATTACAGCGTCCTTGAGAACAGAGAACTTAGAATCGTCTCCGCCTGCAAGAAGCTTTGCCATATCCATAATTCTTGTAGCTACTGCATCAACTGACCAGAAACCGCCTTCGCTGATTGAAGCTTTGGCTTCGTTAATATCAGCCTGTGTCAGGTCGGAAAGTGTAAGTGATGAAGTTCCTTTTCCGAAAATAAAATCAAGTCCGGAAGCGTTAGCCTGCTGGCCCAACATATCAGAAATCATCTGTGTCATGGCAGCCTGACGCTGTGCTTCGATTTGTTCAACTGTCTTTCTGATGTTTTCCTTGGAATAAATTCCGCTTTCAGAAGAAACAGTTTCTTCGGATTTTTCGTAGCCTTCTACAAGCTCCTTTGAATTTTCCTTGCTTTCGTCGGTAGCTTCAACTGATTTCTTGTAGTTTTCAAGTGCCTGTTCAACCTGCAACTGATTATTTACGTTAGAATAGCCGATGTTTGCGATGTTCATAAATGAACCTCCTTTCAAGCAAGCATAAGAATATTACTTCTCATATCATACATCGGCTGTTTGTGTGATTTTTAAATAGTTTTCGGTAAAAAAACTGTCGATTTTTTGGGGAAATATTTTGCGAAAAAGGGTTGACACGGGTTGCTGTTTGTGATATAATAAATAAGCACTCTTAAAGAGGAAGCATAAAAATATCGCGGGATGGAGCAGCTCGGTAGCTCGTCGGGCTCATAACCCGAAGGTCGTAGGTTCAAATCCTGCTCCCGCAACCACTGAAAAAAGCTACACGTTATGTGTGGCTTTTTGTTTTTATGAGCACGATGAGCGTAGCTCGATGGGTGAGGTTGCGAGCGCGTCCGGTGGACGAAGAAGCGAGCAAAACTAAGCGCAGTTGTCAAAAAAACAAGCATCAGCGGATGCGCCGTTTTTTTGGGTACCATAAGGGGCGCGAAGCGATAACCTGAAGGTCGTAGGTTCAAATCCTGCTCTTTGCAACCAACTTGACGCTGGACCCTTTTTGTACAGGGTTCAGCGTTATTTTTTTATTTAGTTGCTCGAAGGAGAGCAAAGTCATAGTTTTAGAAAATCGACACCAAATCGGATGTTTTTTGTATGGTAAACTATGTATCCAGGGTGGTTTTCTTGACTTTTTTATTGTAGTATGATATAATTCAGTGCAACGGCACATCAAAAAATCAGCGTGCCTGAAGGGAAAAAAATATGAATAATTACGTAGTTTTCACTGATTCTTGTTGCGATGTAAAACCTGAACTTTTGGCTGAGTGGGAAGTTCCTTACGCAAGTATGACCTTTACTTTCGTAGGGGAAGATAAAGAATATATCGAGTCGGATATTTCAAACGAGGAATTCTATAACCGTATGCGTGAAGGTGCTAACGTAAAAACAGCGGCAATCAATGCGGCAACCTTTACTGATGCTTTTGAACCGATTCTTAAAGAGGGAAAAGATATACTTTATGTGGCTTTTTCTTCCGGACTGAGTACAACGGTAAATTCTGCAAATATTGCTGTCAGTGAACTGAAAGAAAAATACCCTGAACGAAAAATCTGCGTGGTTGACACTCTGGCAGCTTCTGCCGGTGGCGGTCTTATGGTTTATCTGGCAGTTCAGAAGAAAAAAGAAAATGCTTCTCTTGAAGAAAATGCGGAATATTTGAAATCTCTCATTCCACATCACTGTATCTGGTTTACCGTTGATGATTTGGAATACCTCAAGCGTGGAGGAAGAGTCAGCCCTCTGGTGGCATTCGCAGGAGGAGTGCTTGGAATTAAGCCTGTTCTTCAGATGGATATGGAAGGACATCTTATCAAGTCCTTTACTGCCCGTGGCAGAAAAAAAGCTATCGAAGCTATGGCGTTGAAATATGCTGAGCTTTCATATGAAGAAAAGAATACACCGATATTTATTTCTCATGCTCAGTGCGAAGACGATGCAAAACGTCTTGCGGATATGCTTAAGGAACAATATAACGCAGATGTTACATTGATTACGGAAATCGGACCTGTTATCGGTTCTCACGCAGGCCCCGGAACAGTGGCTATGTTCTTTATCGGAAAACATAGATAATAAAAAACCAAAGAGAGCACAGAAAAATGTGCTCTCTTTTTTGTTTGCATAAATGTGATTTTTTTCGCTTTTTCGGTAAAATTTTCTTGACTTTAGTGTGGTAATATGCTATAATTCACTGCAACGGCACATCAAAAAATCAGCGTGCCGAAAGGGGAGGAAATTATGAATATCAAAAAGAAAATCATATCGCTTTTGCTTTGCGGAGCGATGACGCTGTCATTTGTGGGGTGCAATAACAGCGACAAGGAAACAAAAGAAACAACCAAAAAACCAACAAAAGAAAACGTGTGGATTACAGACCACGAGTCCTTCAAGTATCTTGAAACCTTCGGATATGAGCTCGTAGAATGTGATGAAAACGCAACAGGTGAAGTTGTCATACCTAAAGGGATTACACATATTTGTCCCGATTCTTTTAATGGCGTTGATAATGTAACTAAGATTATATTTCAAGAGGGCGTTCAGTACATTAACGAGACGTTCTCTGGGATGCATAATCTTGAAGAAGTAATTCTTCCTGACAGCTTGCTTCATATTGAATATCCTTTTTTTAATGATTCTGAAAATATAACTGTCACATACAAGGGTAAAAAATATGCATATGCTGACTTTGAAGAACTTAACATCAAGATTAACAATCAGAAGATACCCAAGCCTACTGAACCTGATTTTCTTATAGACAACGGTGTACTTGGACGTTGCAGAAGCTTTGGCTTTTCTGAAGTGGTTGTGCCTGATGAAGTAAAAGTTATTAAAATGCAGGCATTTACAAGTAGCTGCTTCTCCTTAGAAAGAATTATACTTCCTGATGGACTTGAAAAAGCTGAAGCGGAGGATTTTGATGCTAGACATGCTTTTTATAGTTTTGACGACAGAACAATCGTATTTAAAGGGAAAGAATACGTAGGCAAGGAATCTTTGCGAGAGCTTTATATAGCAATCAATGGACATAATACCTTGGAGCCTGTCTATGAAATAAATGACGGAAAGCTTCTCGGTATTACCTATGATGATTACAGTGTTAATTATGATTACACAATACCTGATGATGTTAAGTATGTGGTATCAAATTGTCATAACATAAATCCTTATGTCGAAAGCGTTACCATACCTGAAGGTGTGACCTTTATAGGTAGCAATTTTTTATCTGATACAAAAAATCTTGAAAGAGTAACTCTTCCTGACAGCCTTAAATATATCGGCAAGAGGTGTTTTAAAAACGCAAGTTATATAACATATAAGGGAGAAGATTTCACCCCTCACCGATTTGAAGAGCTTTTTGAACTTATAAACACTCAGGGAGCTATTGGTGTAACAGAGCCATTATTTGCTATTAGCAACGGTATCCTTTATGATTGTGTGTCTTATGATTTTACGGATATTGTTATACCTGATAGTGTCTATGAAATTAGAAGTTCTGTATTTAATGGTTGCACAAACCTTAAGAAAATAACGATTGCAGAAAGTGTCTATGAAATTGGAAACGGTGCATTCGGAAATTGCACAGGTCTTACAAATGTAACAATACCATACGGCGTAAGGTTAATTGGCTCTAATGTGTTTGAGGGTTGCACAAACCTTAAGAATATAACGATTGCAGAAAGTGTCTATGAAATTGGACACGGTGCATTCAGAAATTGCACAGGTCTTACAAATGTAACAATACCATACGGCGTGAAGTCGATTGAGTCTTCTACGTTTGAGAATTGCACAAGTCTTACAAATGTAACAATACCTGACAGTGTTACTGAAATTGATACAGAGGCTTTTAAGGATTGCACAAGTCTTACAAATGTTACAATACCATACGGTGTGGAGTCGATAGAGTCTTCTACGTTTGAGAATTGCACAAGTCTTACAAATGTAACAATACCTGATAGTGTTACTGAAATTGGTCGTGATGTTTTTTTTGGTTGCACAAGTCTTACAAATATAACAATACCTGACATGGTTACTTTAACAACTGGTGATAATGCTTTTAATGGTTGCGAAAACATAAATTTCACATACAGAGGAAAAACCTACACTTACGATAACATTCAAGACCTTTATGATGCAATAAATAATTGGCAAGTCAAAAACCTTTACACAACAAAAACCCCGAGAACACGACGTTTTCGGGGATATTTGTTTTATAAATCCTGTAAATCAGCAAAAGTCAGGTCGTTTTCTAAATTGTCTCTTGCAAGGTCGTTGTCGATTGCCGGATAAACGTCGGAAATCGGTTTTTCTTCAGAAAAAGGCTTTGTGTGAAAAACCTTCTGAGAAGGCGGTTTTGTACCTGCAATAATCGGATTTGCGTGAGCTTTTCCGTGCTTGGCTGCACCTTGAATTTCAGGAACTGCCACGCTACTGTTTCTGGGCTGTGTGTGAGTGCGTTCGGGACGCTTCATACCCTTTTTTGCCATAATATCACCTCTCAGATAGTATGTGTCTGAAAGTATGATTTATTAAGCTTTTCTGTTGGGAATCAATGATTATAATTTTTAAGGGCATTTGTTGAAAAGTCCCACAAAACCCCTATTTAACGAGCTGTAAAGTTTTAAAACTTTACAGAATATTTATTTTAATTATTGACATTACATTTGGAAATATGATATAATCTAACTGTGTTTAATGCTACAATGCAAATCGAAAGGATGGTGTTATGCCATGAAAAGAATTATTGGTTTTGAAAAGGGCGTAAATTTAGGAGGCTGGCTTTCGCAGTGTAAATATACTGACGAACATCTTGAAACCTTCATCACAGAGAAGGATTTTGCAGTTGTCAAGAGCTGGGGTGCTGACCACGTAAGAGTGCCTGTTGACTATAATATTTTTCAGACAGAAGACGGCGAATTTATTGAAAAAGGCTTCGGCTATGTAGATAAGGCCATTGAATGGTGTGGAAAGAACGGACTCAATATGGTTCTCGACCTCCATAAGGCAATCGGATATTTCTTTGATAAGGCTGAAAACGTAACAGGCTTTTTTGAATCTCCTGTTTTGCAGGACTATTTCTGCAAGCTCTGGGAAGAATTTGCAAAGAGATACGGAAAATACAGCGACAGAGTTGCTTTTGAGCTTCTCAATGAGGTTACTGAGCCTTCTTATAGTAAGGTATGGAATGAGGTTTCACGCAGAGCGGTAGAAGTTATCAGAAGCTATACTAAGGATACAAAGATTATTATCGGTGGCTACTGGAACAACTCTATTGATTCACTTAAGGACCTTGAAATGCCTTATGACGAAAATGTAGTTTATACATACCACTGCTACGACCCATTCATCTTTACACATCAGGCGGCTTACTGGCTCGAAAATATGCCTTCTGACTTCAAAATTGATTATCCCGGAAATACAGCTCATTACCATAAATCAATCTGTGAGCTTGGCTTTGATTATATTCAGACATATGACTGGATTAAGACAGAAAGCTTTACAAGCGATTATTTCATAAAGCGTTTTGAAAACGCTGTTAAGCTCTGTGAAGAAAGAAATGTTGCACTTTACTGTGGCGAATACGGTGTTATCAATATGGCTGACCCTGACAGCACCCTTGCATGGTATAAGGATATAAATAGTGCATTTGAAAAGTTCAATATCGCAAGAGCTTGCTGGTCATACAGAGGCGTGGATTACGGTCTTGATGATGAACATATGAGTGGCGTTATCGACGAGCTTACAAAATACTTATAATAGTTTTGCACTTAAAATAGGAAATATTTGTTAAAACAGGAAAAATTCATTAAAATAATCCCACTTATAAAAGGTGGGATTTATTTATTTTGCTTAAATTTTGAGTTCATTTTTGGTTAATATGAGATTAAATAAATGAAATAAATGTTATGAATATGATATAAGAAGACGAGCGAATGATTTATAATTGAATTGCGAATAAGCAGGCAGTAAAATACTGTCAAATATTTTTTTAGGAGGAATTCTTATGAAGTTCAAAAGAATTATTTCAGCAATCGCTGCAGCAGCAATGATGGCTACAATGGCTGTTTCTGCTTCAGCAGTAAAACTCAGCGAAGTTTGTGCACCTGGTGACGGCGTATACGATTCAATCGGTGGTATGGGCTTCTTCATGAACCACGAATTTGCAGCATGGTGCCAGAGTGACTGGTGCGGTATCGATGCAGAAGGCAAGATTTCAATGACATTCAATATCAATGAAATCAATGCTGGTCAGCTCGGACAGGGCGGTCTCGGCATGATGGGTATCATGGTAGCTAACCTTCCAGCAGACACAGATTTCGACGTTAAGGTTCTTTCAGCTACATTCACACCTAAGGGCAGCACTGAAGCTATGGACCTTCCAACAATCCTTGCTGGTACAACACTTACAAACGTAACAGGTGGCGAAGCTCCAAGATTTATGGTTAGACCTCTTGCAGAAACAAATGAAGAAACAGGCGAAGTATTGATTGCAGCTGCTCCAGAAGTTGCTGGTTGGGAAGTTCCTGGTTCATTCAAGGGCGGCGAGCTCAAGGTTGAACTTTCATTCGCTGACGCTGACGTTGCTGACGCACCAGCTGATGACACACCAGCTGACGACGACACACCAGCTACAGACGACACACCAGCTACAGACGACAAGCCAGCTGATAAGCCAGCTGATGACAACGCTGCAACAGGTATGGGTTCAGTAGCTCTCGTAGGTCTTGCACTTTCAGTTGCTGGAGCAGTAGCTTCAAAGAAGAGAAAGTAATACCTATTATACGGAGGACCTTTAGATGAAAGCAAAGAAGATACTTGCTTTTTCTCTTGCTCTTGCAACAGCTCTTTGTTCATTTGGCTGTGGTAAGGGCGGAGATGATAAGAAGACTACTACTACACCTAAGAAAATTGATGCAGAGTCTCAGCAGAGCATTGACCAGATGGCAGCAACTATGGGCGAACCGAGAGAACTCGAAAGCTCTGAAATTGACTGGTTCTCATTCTGGGATATCAATCCTACAGATGCTGAAGACAAGGAAACAGGTGCTGACCTTGCACTTTTCCAGACCAAGTATGATGGTAAAATAAATTACATCCAGACAACATTCGAAAAGAAGTTTGACGACTTCGCTGCACTCGTACTCGCAGGTAAAGAACCTGACTTTATCGGTGCAGACGACATGGACGTTTTCCCTAAGTGTGCTATCAAGGATATGATTGTCCCTATCGATGATTATTTTGACCTTGAATCTCCACTTTGGGAAGGCACAAAGGAAACAGCTGACCAGTATATGTTCCAGGGAAGTCACTATGTTTCAATCATCAGAAACGACCCTGCATACGTTGTAGTTTACAACACAAATACTATCGCTGAAAACGGTCTTGATGACCCAGCTGAACTTTTTGCAAACGGTGAATGGAACTGGGATACATTCGCTGATATGTGTATCGAATTCACAAACCCAGAAGAAGATAAGTACGGCCTTGACGGTTGGTATTACGACCAGGCTCTTATGCAGTCAACAGGTATGCCACTTATCGGACTCGAAGATGGTGAAATCGTAAACAACATCTACTCAGAAACATACGCAGAAGTAAACGAGTTCATGTACAACCTCCAGAAGAACGGCATTGGTTATCCAAAGCACGAACACGGCTGGAAGCTCCGTAATGACCTTGCAGGTAGCGGTATGGGTTCAGGCCTTACACTCTTCTACCCAATCGGTCTTTGGGCACTTGAACAGCCACCTTCTGTAACAGAAGTATACGGCGACGTTTCTGCTGGTGAAGTTATGTTCGTTCCAGTACCATGTAGCCCAGACAGCGATGAAATTTACATTCCTTCAAGAGCTCACGGTTTCTGCCTTGTAAAGGGCGGAAAGAACCCTGAAGGCGTTGCAGCATACCTCGACTGCGCAAGATATTGCGAAATCGACGGCGCTACAGAAAAGATTACACTTAGACAGTATAAGGACTTATACGGCTGGACAGACGAAATGCTTGAAATGAGAGCTAAGGTTTATGAACTCGCAGCTGAAAACCCTGTATTCGATTTCTATACAGGCGTATCTGCAGACCTTACTGCTTCAATCGACCCTGTTATCAGAGGTTCAATGAACGTAGAAGAACAGAAGACATGGACTTCAATCGTTGAAGCTAATGGTTATGTTCTTGACTATCTTATCGATGAAGCTATGTCTGAAATGGTTAAGTAATAGTTGTTCTTAATTTAGTAACATTTGATATTCCTCGTCGTAATGACGAGGAATATTTTTTTTTACATTTATAGAGGTGTTTTTGTGTTTACAAATATATGAAAATATGATACAATTATTAAAAGGAAGTGAGAGTATATGGCTATTGCAAAAGAACTGTCAAATAGAGAGTTTTTACAAAGTGAATATAATTATCACCATTCGTCTTACCAGAAAGAGCTTGAGTTTTATGCGGCAGTTTGTTCTGGCGATGAGGAACTTGTAGCTAAACTCTTTACACCTATCGGTATTGAATCTCACGGGAAACTTAGCCGTGACCCCCTTACAAATGTCAAGTATCATCTTGTTATTACTATTGCAATGCTGACAAGATTTTGTATCGAATCCGGTATGAATCCCGAAAAAGCATTTACAATAAGTGATATCTATATAGGCAAGATGGATGATTGCCGTAGCGTTAAATCTGTCCACGAGCTTCACCATGAATCGGTAATGTATTATTTGAGAGAATGTAAGAAAATGGCCTCAAAAACGGCTTATTCTAAGCATATTCTTATTGCTATCGACTATATTTATGAGAATATTTATAGCGGTGTTACTATTCAGGAAATTGCTACTGAGCTTAAGATTACTCCGCAGTATCTTTCCAAGCTCTTTAAAAATGAGGTAGGAATGAATATTTCTGAGTATATTATGTCAAAGCGTATTGAGGCTGCTGAGAATATGCTGAGATATTCTGAATATTCACCTCTTGATATTGGAAACTATCTTTCATTTTCATCTCATAGCCACTTTATTTCAGCTTTTAAAAAGAAAACAGGCTTGACTCCAAGACAGTACAGAGAAATTCACTTCAGGTCAAAATGGGGTTAAATTACATATTTATTTCGGAAAATTATTTATTAAGTATATAATAATTTTAATGGATACGGAGGTAAAATTTTATGAAAAAACTCATTTTAGCGTTGGTGGTGATGTGTATGCTTTTCACTATGGCTGGTTGTGAAAAGAATGATAAGGAAAAAGAAACTACTAAGCCAACAACATCAGACACACCAGGAGGAGAGGAAGAAGATACTCCTGTAGTATTTGAGGCAAGCTTCAAGGACGGATTTTCACACGAGGACTTCCAGATTGCTAATGGCTGGTCAAACGGCGGTATGTTTGACTGTATCTGGAGTAATAAGAATGTTCTTTTTGAAGACGACGTTATGAAGCTTATTATCGACGAAATGGTTGAAGGTAAGTATCGTGGCGGTGAATACCGTACAAACGAATTTTTTGGATACGGTTTTTATGAAGTTGAAATGAAGCCTATTAAAAACGTTGGTGTCGTTTCATCATTCTTCACTTACACAGGTCCGTCTGATGGTAATCCATGGGACGAAATCGACATCGAATTCTTAGGTAAAAATACAAATATCGTTCAGTTCAACTACTTCACTAACGGTGTCGGAAATCACGAACGCATCCATCAGTTGGGATTTGACGCTTCTGAAGAATTCCACAAGTATGGCTTCCTATGGGAAGAAGGCAAAATTACATGGTTTGTTGATGGAGTTGCAGTTCACACAGCTGACAAGGATATTCCTGTAACACCAAGTAAGATTATGATGAACGTATGGCCTGGTAAGAACGTTATTGCTTGGCTTGGAAAATATGATGGAACTACTCCTATTACTGCAGAGTATAAGGGTATAAAGTTCACACCGATTGAAATTGTTGACTTTGAAGCTCTCGGAGTAGAAGCTGCTGAATAAGAATTTTAAATACTGCATCTTGAAAAAAGGTGCAGTATTTTTTTGTTTTTCTATTGAAGTCAACAGGAATTTGAGGTATACTATTATAGAAAGAAACAGATAACTTAAGGAGTAAAATATGATTTATACAGTTACCTTTAATCCTGCGGTTGATTACGTTATGCATACGGGAAAAATGAAAACCGGACTTGTAAACAGAAGCAGTAGAGAGGAAATCTATTTTGGCGGAAAAGGCATAAATGTTTCACTTGTTTTGAAAGAGCTTCAGATTGAGTCGGTTGCGCTTGGTTTTGTTGCGGGCTTTACAGGGGACGCTATCGAAAAAGGAGTTTATGAAAAAGGAATCAAAACAGATTTTGTACACCTTGAAAAGGGCTTTTCAAGAATAAATGTCAAAATCAAATCAGATGAAGAAACCGAGCTTAACGGTCAGGGACCTGATATTCCTGTTGAAAAAATTGCTGAGCTTTTTAAAAAGCTTGATTTGCTTTGCGACGGGGATATGCTTGTTCTTGCGGGAAGTATTCCTAATACGTTGCCTGATGATATGTATGAAAAAATTCTTGCTCATCTTGAAAATAAAGATGTAAAGGTTGTTGTTGATTCGTCAGGAAAGCTTCTTCTTAAGGTTCTCAGTTACCGTCCTTTTCTTGTGAAGCCTAACGACATTGAGCTTGGTGAAATGTTTGGCGTTAAACTTGAAAATATTGATGACGTGGAAAAATATGCAAGAAAGCTTAAGGAAATGGGTGCTGTAAATGTACTTGTTTCTATGGCGGAAAAGGGAGCTTTGCTTATTGACGAAAGGGGTAAAATGCACACCTGTGGCGTTTGTAAAGGCGAGGTTAAAAATTCCGTTGGTGCAGGAGATTCAATGGTGGCAGGCTTTATTGCAGGGCTTTTAAAGGGTGACTATGACTATGCCCTCAAGCTTGGGACAGCGTCGGGCGGTGCGACAGCTTTTTCTGAGGGACTTGCAACAGCAAAAAAAATCGAGAAACTTATTTTGCAGTTATAAAAAGCATAATTTTTAATACCCTTCACATACTAAACACAGCATTTACGACGTGAGGTGTAAGTATGGAGAAATTTACGGGAAAAGGTGTTTACGGAGGAATTGCCGACGGGGAAATAGCTGTTTTTAAAAAGCAGGAAATACAGGTAAGACGACAAGGAATTTCCGACACCGAGGGAGAAAAACAACGTATAGAAATCGCAAAAAGTCTTTCAAAGGAACAGCTTCGAGTAATTTATGAAAAGGCGCTGAAAGAGGTAGGCGAAACAAATGCGGCTGTTTTTGAAATCCATATAATGATGCTTGACGATGAGGATTTCAATGAATCCATTATGAGTATTATAGATACTCAGAAGGTCAATGCTGAATATGCTGTTTCGGTGACGGGAGAGAATTTCGCTGAGATGTTTGCCTCAATGGACGATGCCTATATGAAGGAACGTGCAGACGATATAAGGGATATTTCACGAAGAATTTTAAGAAATCTTGCTGACGGTGAGCAGATGTCAAAGGTTTCTGACGACGAAAAAGTGATTATCTGTGCTTCGGATTTGGCACCAAGCGAAACGGTTCTTCTTGATAAGGAAAAGGTGCTTGCTTTTGTGACGGCACACGGCTCGCTTAATTCCCATACGGCTATTTTAGCAAGAAATATGAATATCCCCGCCATTGTAGGGGTGGGGGAAGAGCTTCTTTTAAAGGTCAAAAACGGTGACAGAGGAATTGTTGACGGCTTTTCGGGGGAGCTTTTTTTGAATCCCGATAAAAAAACTGAGGAGAGACTCTCAGTTAAAAAGCGTGAGGACGAGGAAAAAAAGAAGCTTCTCAATAAGCTGAGAGGGAAGGAAAACATCACCATCGACGGAAAAAAGATAAATATTTACGCAAACATAGGCGGAGTTGACAATATCGGTGCAGTGTTGGTTAATGATGCCGGTGGAATAGGGCTTTTCAGAAGTGAGTTTCTTTACCTTGAAAGCAATGATTATCCCACTGAAGAACAGCAGTTCAAAGCATACCGTAAGGTACTTGAGAGTATGGCGGGGAAAAAGGTTATTATAAGAACTCTTGATATCGGTGCAGACAAGCAGGTATCATATTTCGGGCTTTCAAAGGAAGAAAATCCGGCAATGGGATTCAGAGCAATAAGAATTTGCCTGACACGTCCTGAAGTGTTCAGAACGCAGCTCAGAGCACTTTACAGAGCATCCTACTACGGAAATCTTGGAATAATGTTCCCTATGATAACAAGCACAGACGAGCTATCTCAGATACTTGAAATCTGCGGGGAAGTGAGAGCTGAGCTTAAAAAGGAAAAAATCCCTATGAGCAAAAAGGTGGAGCTGGGTATTATGATTGAAACTCCCGCAGCGGCAATCATCAGCGACAAGCTTGCGCCCATGTGTGATTTTTTTAGCGTGGGAACAAACGACCTGACACAGTATACCCTTGCATGTGACAGACAAAATCCCCTTGTGGAGCAGTTCTGCGACACTCACCACGAGGGAATCTTAAGGCTTATTGAGTTTTCTGCAAAAAACATTCACAAAAGTGGTGGCTGGATAGGAATATGCGGTGAGCTTGCGGCTGATACCAGCCTTACTGAAACCTTTTTAAGAATGGGCGTTGACGAGCTGTCGGTTTCGCCCACATACGTTTTGAAGGTCAGGGAAGCTGTCAGAAAAACGGATTTATCAAAATAAAAAACGCCTCTGGATATTAAATTCAGAGGTGTTTATACTGTAAAAATATAGTCGCAGTGGTTTTTGATGTCGCATTTTGTGAAATACTCTTCTTCAAGAGGTATCCATTTGTTTTTAAAAATCTCTGCTTTTTCAGCTCCGTCCCGAAGAACAATTCTTTTTTTCTGCTCCTCCGGTGAAATGGTAAGGAAAAGTTTTATATCGTAATATTCTCTGAGCTTGTGGTGACAGCAGTAGCTCCCCTCAATAATTGTGAGAGGCTGACTTTTTATGTGAATTTCCTCGCCGAAACCGCCTGTACTGCAATCAAATGGACGATAGTAAAAGTCCTTATTTGCTTTCAGAGGGACAAGCACCTCGCTTAAAAATCTTTCGTGGTCGATGTTTTCTCCTGCTGTTGACAATCTTTCTTTTGTGCGTTGATGTGGCTGTAAAAAGAAGTGGTCGGCAGAAATCGTATTACACTGAAATTCTTCCCTGAGCTTTTGTGCAAGTGTGGTCTTGCCCGATGCACATCTACCGTCAATGGCAACTATAAGAGGACTTTTTTCTGAAAGTCTCTTTCTGATTATGCCGGAAACTTCACCCAATATGCTCATTTTTTCACCTGCTTTTGTAAGTATGTATGCCTGAACGGTCTAACGCAAAAATTATTGCAGGAATAAGCACAAGCTGTAATATTATTCCTGGAATCGCCTCGATAAAAGCTCCGGCAAGGAACATTTTCACTGTAAATGTATTCCCCTTTACACCTAAAAGCGCCATTTCAGCAGCTCCCCAGACAGCTCTTCCCACAAGCATTGCCACAATCATAGAGATATATACTTTCTTAATGTTTTGCTTGCCCGTTTTGTTGTAGATAAATCCACATACAAGACCGTAAACAGCAAGCTCTGAGCACATTGCGATTGCGTTGGGATAAAGAGGTGGTGCTCCAAAAAGAAAAGACCTGAGAAGCGGCAGAATAAATCCTACTGCAAGTCCGTAATTCCAAGAGCAGATAAGTCCACACAAAAAAACAGGAATATGCATTGGCAAAATGAAATTCCCTACCTGTGGGATTTGTCCCGTAAAAAAAGGAAGCACTATTCCTATTGCTATAAATAAAGCTGAAAGCACCAGCTTTTTAATTGAGTTTTTAACTGTTTTTGTCGTCATAATTCACCTCGTTGTTAGTGTATATTTTAATTTTACAGGTTTTGAAAACCAAAGTCAAGTAAATTATAACAACTGTATGTCATATAGTAAAAAAATATATAATTGTCGCAAAAGCAAGGATAATGCCCTCATAGATGTCTGTACGCTTTATCGTAGGAAACCTTTCTGAAGAAAGGTTGTCCCCCGAACCCCCTTCCAAAGACTTTTAGTATAAAATCCCAAACAGGACGAGAAGCCCTGTTTGGGATTTTAAATTGAAAGTTTTAGGAAAGGAGTTTGAGGAATAACCATTTTTCAAAAGGGTTTTTCTCAATAATACGTGTATAGACTCCTATAAGTGTAATATCTTTAGTTTTGTTCGTTTGATTTTTCTTTAAGTTCACGTCCGTGTTTCAGAAGGTTGTGCATTTCCTCGTAGTTCTCATCATCAAGAGCCTTTTTGTATTCTGAAAGTCTGTCGATAATGCAGGAAATTTCATCTGAGAGTGCTTTTTTATTGAGCATAAAAAGACTGGTCCACATATCTTCGTTTAGCTTTGCGACTCTTGTCAAATCCTTGAAGCTTCCCGCAGAAAAGCCAGCCTGATTGAACAGACTTGGAGATTTTACATAGGAACTTGACACGATATGTGCCAACTGACTTGTAAAGGCAATTACCTTGTCGTGTTCTCCGGGGGTTGAAACAACAACCTCGCAAAAGCCGATTTCAAGGGCTAAATTGCGTATTTTCGTTACAATTTTGTCGTCGGAATTTTCAGTTTTTGTGATGATAAAGCTTGCTTTGTCAAAAAGATTGTCAACAGCATACTCAAATCCTGAAAATTCTCTACCTGCCATAGGGTGACAGCCGAGAAAGCTCACTCCAACCTCCGAAAGTGCATTTTCGCAAGGTGAAACAATAGCTTCCTTGACACCACAAACATCAATGACAATTCCACCCTTTTTGAAATTCGACGCATTTTCGGTGATGAATTTCACAGTTGCCTCAGGGTAAAGGCATACGATAACCACGTCGCATTTATTCAGCTCATCGGCGGAAATTTCGCCGTCAATAGACTCCTGCTCAATGGCAGAAAGAATAGTCTGTCTGTTTGTATCAAGGGCAAAGCATATGTGATTTGTGTTTTTCTTAATGGATTTTGCAAGAGAGCCTCCGATAAGTCCAAGACCAACAATAGCAATTTTCATAACCGTCACTCTTTTCATAAAATTTAAACTGAACTAATTATACACCAAAAACTTTAATATGTCAACGCTTTTAAGGTTTAAAGTGATGAATTTTTTAGTAAAACAAAAACCCCTTACTAAAAAGCAAGGGATTTTTTGTTTCAGGAAGGTTTATCGTCACTATGATATATTATTCATAGTATTCGTATTCGTCGTAGTAATCCTCGTAGTATTCGTCACCGTACTCGACCTCTGTGTCTATCCATTCTTCATAAGGTATTTCTGAGCCGAGTGAATAAAGCTCATCAGCCAGGTGTTCGTATTGTTCCGGAACAAAAAAATGTCCTAACACATACGGATTTTCACTTTCAAAGTTGAAAGGAACTAATACCGTAGCAAGTTCAAGCATAAGTTCGTGTTCTCTCGGTGTTGAAGGCGTCTTATTAAAGTATCTGTAAGACTTCTCCTGTTTTTTATAAAGCTCATAACTATAACTGCTCATGTTATTAGTGTAATTGATATACATTTTGTTGAAAGGATTGGTATCAAAGTAGTTTTCTTCGAGATATTTCTTTGGAGTAGTGGTATAAATACCATACTTTTTAAGAACTGAAAGGATATGCTCATCGTACTCATAAACGTACTGACTTTTGCCGTTAATTGACAAATAACCGCAATAGGAATAAGGCTTTATAATCTGATTGTAAGTTCTTTCTGAAAAGTCACGCTCAATAGCCTTTTTCAAATCCTTTGCGAAGCTATTGAATTTTTCATCAGAAGCAATAAATTCAACATCGACATCGCCATAGAAGAAACCGGTAGATTTTTCATTTCCATATCCGTATGTTTCAAAAGGAGTTATAAATAAGAACTGGTTTTCAATCTTTATTTCTTCATAAAATCTGTTAGCCATACCTTTTGCATACTCGTCAAAGGTCTCGATTTCAGCAAGGGCAAGGAGCTGTTCTGTATCACAGTCAAGCTCTCTGGTAAAGGTTGTACCGTTTTTTAATTTGTAGGTAACTGTATGTGCGCTGTCGTAATAGTTGTCGTCATATCCCATAAAGTTGCCGTAGTCATTGTCTTTATAAGCATCTTCAACAGCGTCCTTATGATATTCTGTAATGATTTTAATAGCGTCTTTATCTGTAAAGGTAATAGAATCATAATATGTGGAGTGTATTCCTCTATAGGTTATGGAAACTGACTTTACGCTTGAAGCCTTAGGAACTATCTTTCCCAGACCAAAGCCCCAAGGGTTATTGAGAATAATTATAAGTACAAAGGAAATTGCAATGGTTGCGGCACATCTTATAGCTGAGTATCCGAATTTCTTAAAGCCTCTGTTTGTGATTACTTCAAAAATGAGGTAGAAAACAACTGCAACAACAAGCATCGGTGCAAGCATAATTTCCCAGTAAACAGGGATTGCCGAGCAGATAGCAAAGGTTATACAGGTCATAATGATGTAGTAATATGACTTGAATACATAAGGCTTAGCAACGTCCTCTGCCTTTCTGAATTTGTAAAGCAGGAAAGAGCCGATAACATACAAAACTGTGAAAACTATAAGCCATGCCGAGAATTTAAACAGGAATGGCAAAAGCAATGTGTCATAATCAATCAGGCCCATGTATAAAACATAGGAAACAGCAGCACCTATCGGGCTTGTTTTTGAAAGTATCGGAAGCATAACAGAGTACCAGCTCATTGTAGGTACTTTGTTGAACATAATAAATGTTACAAGCATAATCATTCCGGGGATAGCACCGTTTAAGATGATAACGTGAACAATGGCTTCAAAAATGCTTCCGCACAGTGTACAAGCAAGCACTGTAATTGTGTAGAACATTATCATTGCGATTATCACAAGGAAATATGCAATGAATAAGATTTCAAACCAGTGGATAGTGTGGTCATTGTAGATTATAGGTTCATAACCGAAAATATCGCTTTTGGCATTGTCACCTGTAACTGTTGCGATGAAAATACCCGCTGTGATAAATGTAAACACGCCTGAAATAATCAAAGGAACAATGTAGGTTGCAAGACCAGAAAAATAATCGGTGAAAAATCTCTGCTTATCTGACAGCGGTAGAGACATATATGTGTCCGATTCGTGCTTCTTGTGGAGATAAGAGAAGTTGTTGATTGCGATAAGTACGCCTGCGAGGATAGCTAAACCTGCAAATAAAAATGCAATAGCAACAAAGAAGTCTGAAATACCAAGATATTCCTCAGGTCTTTTTGTTGCGTCATAGGTCATGGTAATAAACATCAAAGGAAAAGAAAACATATGCAAAGCAAGACATATAATAAAGAATTTCAGATTCTTTTTCAAATCGGTCTTGAAATAATGAAGTGCAGCGGCATTTTTAAATATTTTCATAGCCATAGCCTTTTCCCTCCATTTCGATAATAAAGATTTCCTCAAGTGTCAATGGGATAAGCTCAAAGATAATCGGGTTTGTAGCCTCAAATACCTTTTTGATTTGGTCGTGGTCGCCTCTTACAATGTAGTGGCGTACACTCTGTGTGGTTTCAGCCTTGACAATATCAAGTCCTTCAAAAGCATTCTCCTCCGGTGCTTCCTTGTAAGCAACCTGAATCTTGTGGATTTCGTTTTTAACGGAATCAATGCTCTTTGCAAAAAGAATCTGTCCGTGGTGAACAAAAGCAACAGTATCACAGATTTCGCTGATTTCCTTCAGGTTGTGAGAAGAAATAATAACAGTCAGCTCTCTGTCAATCATTGCATCAACAAGCATTCTCTTTACGATAATTCTCATAGCAGGGTCAAGTCCGTCAAAGGCTTCGTCAAGCATAAGATAGTCTGTCTGACAAGCAAGTCCTACAATAACGATTGCCTGGCGCTTCATACCCTTTGAAAACTGATTGAGCTTTTTGTCAAAGGGAAGTCCGATTTTTTCTCTCAGGCTGTCAAACAATTCTTCAGAAAAGTTTGGATAAAAGCCCTTGTAAAAATCCTTTAAGCTTTTGAGTGTGTGATGACCAAACTGAATTGTTTCGTCGTTTATAAAGAAAATCTTTTCCTTTATCTTTACATTGTCGTAAACCTTTTCGCCGTCAATTAAAAGTTCGCCTGCTTCCTGACGGTAAATTCCGGCAATAAGTCTGAGCATTGTGGATTTTCCTGCGCCGTTTGAACCTAAAAGTCCGAATGCTGTGCCTTTTTCAATAGTCAGATTTATTTTATCAAGTGCTGTAAATTCATTTGAGAATTTCTTGGTAAGTTCCTTGAATTCAATCATTTTCATACCCCTCTCCTAATGTCTTTATACGGTCGCAAAGCTCCTCGGCGGTGACAGAAGCCTTAAATGCTTCAATAACCGCCTTGTCAAAATCTTCAAAAGCGTATTCTTTGAGATTCTGATGATTGATTTTTGAAATGAAGCTTCCACGTCCGGCAACAGAATAAATTATTCCGTCGTGTTCAAGCTGTTGATATGCCTTTGCAACAGTATTGGGATTAACTCCAAGCTCTTTTGCAAGAGACCTCACGCTGGGTAGCTGTGTCTGCTCTTTGAGAACACCTTTCATTACCAGCTCAACAGTTTTTTTGTAAAGCTGCTCGTAAATAGGAACTCTGCTGGTAAGGTCAATGTTAAACATAAAATTTCTCCTTTCATCTGAGTGTTACAGGTGTACTAATGCAAGTAATACACTTTTGATGTTTTGAGTATAGCACCACATATTATATTTGTCAATAGGTTTTTAGTTAGATGAATTATAAACAATTTGTAAATTGTGCTAATTTTCGTAAACGTTACCACACGTTAATAATTTAGAAATATGTAAAAGTTATAATGTAATTAGCAAAGATTAGTTTTTTGTTATTTATCATTAGGATTTTATATATAG
Source organism: Ruminococcus sp. (assembly GCA_015066705.1). Classification (GTDB taxonomy): domain Bacteria; phylum Bacillota; class Clostridia; order Oscillospirales; family Ruminococcaceae; genus JAAZZIT01. The sequence goes on along the minus strand of SVNV01000003.1, from coordinate 72,568 downwards.
GAGGTGCTTTTGTATTTATGGAGCAAGGAATTAGTAAATTGGACCTTAAAAGACAGAACAGAATGCAGGTGTTAAAAATCCTCAAGCAGAAAGGCCCGACATCAAGAATTGATATTGCCGGCACTCTTGAACTTACAAGAGCCGCTGTCACTATTATAACAAACGAGATGATTGAGCAGGGGATTATTCACGAAATCGGTGAATATAAGCATACCACCGAGAAAGCACCGAGAGGAAGAAAGAAAATCCTCATTGATATAAACCACAACTATAAATTTGTTGTGGGAGTTACTATTGAGGAGGATATTGTAAGCGTGGGACTTTCCACACTTGCGGGTGCTGTGCTTGATAAGAGAAATGTTGAGCTTAAGGCAGACCTTGATTTTGAAACTATTCTTGACTATGTAAAGACAGCAGTTCTTGAAATCCTTGGTGATAACTGTCTTGACAAGACAAGTATTCTGGGAATAGGTCTTGGAGTTTTCCCGACAATGAATGAAAAACTTCATATCAAAAAGGTCGGAGATGAGCTTGATTACAGCTATCTTAAAATGCGTGTTTCTGAAATCACAACCTTGCCGATTATTATTGATAACTCGGTTAAGGGCTCGGCTATGGCCAATATTGACTTTTTAAAGGGCAGAGACAGCAGCAGAATAAATACCGCTTTTCTCCAGTATGGAAATTCGTTGCATTTTGCAGTTACAAATCTCAACGACCCGATTAAGTCATACGACAACCGAACAGATTTCGTTGACAGAATTATTATCAATTCAAACGCTGAGGAGATTACCTGTGATTGTAAAAGACGTGGCTGCGCAAAGAGTGAGGTTACTCCTGACGCAATCGTGCGCAAGGTTAAGAAGATATTTTCTGCCGATAAGACACCTGTGCTTTATAATATGTGCGACGGAAACAAGGAAAAAATCACAAACGCACTTATTTCAGAAGCTTGCAGGAAGGGTGATAAGGGTGTAAATCAGATTAAGGATAATGTGCTTGAACTGATGGCGGTACTTCTGAATAACCTTTACTTTTCAACCAATCCGCAGAAAATTGTTCTTCATAGATTCAAGTTTGTTGATAATGAGTATGAGGAGCTTTTGGAAAAGGTTAGAAATATCGGAGGCGAAGAGGTAGCAAACTCCATTTGCCTCAGTATTATCGAGGATAAGCACAGACTGCTCAGCGGTTGTGCACTTGCGATTAGGTCCCTTTTCTACACAAGAGGTGGATTTGATTTTCGTTGATATATAGCTTTTTCGCTGGCAACACTTTCGTGAGAAAGTGTTGCCAAACTTTTTTGTGACGAATATTTTTATATTGGGGTTGTAAAAACGGTAAAATGATGATATACTCTTAATAGATTATATTATTTTTGCAAGGAGGAAAAATGAAAAGACTATTTTCTAAGATAAATAAGCTTCTGAAATTTATTTTCAGCAGAAAAGCTGTCATTGCTTTGCTTATTGTAATTCAGCTTTTTATACTTATAAGTTCTTTTTTCTGGCTTGCAGAGGTTTACCGTGTGGTGTACTGGATTTTTACCATTTTAGGAGTAATTCTTGTTCTTTATATTCTCAATACCGATGAAAATCCTGCATACAAAATAGCGTGGATAATTCCGCTTTTGCTTGTGCCGGTGTTGACAGCTATGCTGTATCTGTTTTTTAAAGCACAGATTTCCTCACAGCTTTTCAGAAAAGTTCATCAGGGAAAAATTGATAAAACCAAGCATCTTTTAAAAGCACCCGAAAGCCTTTTGAATGAAATTCACGAAAAGGAGCCTGAACTTTATAAGATTTCAAATTATATGTATGATTTCGGTCATTACAGCATCTATAATAATACAAAGGTCAGCTATTTCGGCAGTGGCGAAGAAAAATTTGAGGCGCTTAAAAAGGAACTGAAAAAGGCGGAAAAATTCATCTTTCTTGAGTATTTTATCATCGGCGAGGGAAAGATGTGGGGAGAAATTCTTAGTATACTCAAGGAAAAAGCTGAAAACGGAGTTGATGTACGAGTTCTTTATGACGGTTTCGGAAGCCAGATGATTCTGCCTGACCATTACGACAGAATTGTTCGTTCGTACGGGATAAAGTGCAAGATTTTTAACCGATTCAGACCATTTTTATCCACAGCTCAGAATAACCGTGACCACAGAAAGATTGTTGTTATTGACGGCGTAACGGCATTCAATGGCGGAATAAATCTTGCGGACGAGTATATCAACGAAAAAAATCGCTTTGGTCACTGGAAGGATACCGCTGTTATGCTGAAGGGCGAGGCGGTGTGGAGTTTTACACTGATGTTTCTTCAGATGTGGGAGCTTGATGAAAAAACTGATACCGACTACAATGCTTTTTCGCCGGTTAATAATAAGAATCCGGACAGGGCTTTTGAAAGCGACGGCTATGTAATGCCGTACGGAGATTCTCCTATTGACAGGGAAAACGTAGGCGAGCTTGTTTACCTTGACATAATAAACAACGCCAAGGAATATGTTTACATCACAACACCATACCTGATTATGAATAACGAGCTTATGACTGCTGTTGGGTATGCCGCAAAATCAGGCGTCGACGTGAGGATTATCACCCCTGGGATTCCTGATAAGTGGTATGTGTATACTATTGGTCAGTCATATTACAGCGACCTTTTGAAAATGGGCGTTAAGATTTACGAATACACACCTGGATTTATGCACGCTAAAAACTTTGTTTCTGACGATAAAACAGCGGTCGTGGGAACAATAAACCTTGATTACAGAAGCCTTTATCTCCACTTTGAATGTGCGACCTATATGTACAAAACCCAGTGTGTAAAAGACATTAAAGAGGACTTTTTGCAGACGCTTACAAAGTGTAAGAAAATTGATATGAATTTCTGTAAAAACAGACCGTTTTTCAACAAGGTAATGGGAGGTATTCTCAAGCTTTTTGCACCACTATTATAAAAAATGCACAGTGCACAAAGCTCGCTTGCGAGATTTATCACAACTGCACAATTAAGGTGTCGGCTACGCCGAAGGATAAAAAAGGAACTCACTATCGAAAATCGGTAGTGAGTTCCTTTTTTATCAATTTAAGCCGAGCCATAAGCGAGGCGATAGCCGCCGTCACTCAAAAGCCTTTAGCCCTTATCAAACTAAGCCGAGCGTCAAGCCAACCAATAACCCCCGAGCACTTAAAACCTTTTGTCACATCTCGTTAAGCCGAGCCATAAGCGAGGCGATAGCACGCCGTCACTCAAAAGCCTTTAGCCCTTATCAAACTAAGCCGAACGTCAAGCCAACCAATAACCCCCGAGCACTCAAAATCTTATGCCACATCTCGTTAAGCCGAGCCGTGCGAATCGATAACCCCCGAGCGCTCAAAACCTTATGCCACATCTCGTTAAGCCGAGCGTTGAGCGAGGCGATAGCCGCCGTCACTTAAAAGCATTTAGTCTTTATCAATTTAAGCGAGCGTTGAGCCAACCAATAACCCCCCGAGCACTCGAAATAATAAGTTATCACAAATGAAATGCGAGGGGAGGAGGATGCAAACGGCACGTTTGCTATTTGCAGAAGCATTCGATGTAGCGGTCAATACAGCTCTGAATGATTTCCTTGGCCTTTTCAGCACCCTTAATTTCATCAATAACAGTGTCCTTGCCCTCAAGCTGTTTGTAAACCTGGAAGAAATGACTCATTTCCTCAAAAATATGCTTAGGAAGCTGATTGATGTCTGTGTAGATGTTGTATGTCGGGTCTGTGAAAGGAATGCAGATGATTTTTTCGTCAGCAGCACCGTTGTCACTCATGGAAATAACCCCGATAGGATAACATTCAACAAGGGATAACGGAACGAGAGTTTCGGAACAGAGCATTAAGAAATCCAATGGGTCGTCGTCCTCTGCAAAAGTTCTTGGAATAAATCCGTAGTTAGCCGGATAGTGTGTAGATGTGTAGAGAATTCTGTCCATCTTCAGAAGTCCTGTGTCCTTGTCAAGCTCGTACTTGATTTTTGAGCCCTTTGGAATTTCAATTACCGCTGTAAACTTGTCTTTTGTAATTTTCTTAGGTGAAATGTCGTGCCAGATGTTCATAAAATCAATCCTTTCTTTATTGGTCCTCAACCACTGACGCTTTGTAAATTCCTGCGTCAGTGAGGTTACTAATCATATCATAAATGGTTTCTCCGTTTGCTTCAACAATAACGCATTCTCCCGAATTTTCGTCGGAAAGCTTGTCCCAGAGTGAGTGAATTTCAGAAACCTTCTTGACCTGAAGCTCTTCAAAAATCTTTTCGTAATCTGAAATTTCAGGACTGTAAATACTTACTACCTGATACTTCTGGTGAAAGATTTCACTATTATCAACGTGTGAACCAAAACCAAACTGTAATAGCCCGTCGGAAAACAGAAGGTCACAGTATCTCTTTATTATCGCAAGCCCTACCTCTGTGGTGCAGTTGTCCAGATAATAAATGCTTTTGTGAAGCCCTCCGCCAAGAGCTTTTTCTTCTTCCTCACTACAAGGAACTTCCGCAAAGAAAAATATCGGAGCTTTAAGCTTTCCGACAGCCTTCTCGGTAAGCTTTTTTAAAAGCTCAGCACTTACGCTTGCGGTGATGTTTTCGCTATTTACACAAAAACAGCTTTCACAATCTGTTATATCTCTGATGTCAATCCCGTCTTTTAAAACAAATTTTCCCAAAATGCTTCTCCTTTGTTGTTTTTATCTGAAAAATATGCTATAGTATATATATGAGATAATTTTTTATCCCCGAAAGTGTTTTCTGTACATTTTTTGGTACACCAAAAGTGTAAACCTTCCGAACAGTCCAAACAAACGTACAGTTTACAGGTTATACTGATTACAGTAAAACAAAGAAAGAGGGATAAATATGATTGAAATTTTACTTACAATTCAGAATGTAATGGACAGCGTTGTTGTTTTTGGTCTGGGACTGGTTGGCGCATATTTCATACTGACCGGTATTATGGAGCTGTCTCCTAAGAAACCGCCAAAGAAAAAAATCACCATTTCCAAAACAGACAAAAACAAAGCCGCATAAACATTATACTATCATTTAAAGGATTTTGCAACCCACTAAAGTGATTTTTGTTAAAAAATAAAGGAGATGTAATAATGAGGCTTCTTCACACTTCGGATATTCATTACGGACTGTCATTAAATGAACAGCCCTTCGATGAAATTCAGGAGGAGGTAAACGAGCAGATATTAAAGGCTGTGGTTGAAAACAACATTGATGGCGTGATAATCGCCGGAGATGTATTTGACCGTCCTGTTGTAAATCAGAAAGCTCTTGGCAGATACGACAAGCTGATTACCGACCTTTTCAATAAAGGTGTTGCAGTTTATGCAATAGCAGGGAATCACGATGCACCTGAAAGACTTGCACTGCTTGACGAACTCCTTTCAAAAAACAATATCTACATTTCGGGAAAGCTCACAAGTGAGGTTTCCCCCATTTGCGTGGGAAATGCCGACATTTATCTGATTCCTTATTTTAATTTTGACACGGTGAAAGCTCTTTATCCTGACGAGGAATTTGAAAATTACCAGCAGGCTTTTTCCTATGTTACATCAAAAATTCTTGAAAAAGCCGATAAATCACGTTTTAATATCGCAGTAAGTCACTGCTTTGTTATTGGAGGACAGCTTTCGGAATCAGACCATTCAGCGAGAATCGGTCAGGCATTGGCTGTAAGTGCCAAGGCTTTCGAGGGGTTTGATTATACTGCTCTGGGACACCTTCACGGACCTCATTTTGTAGGTGAAAAGGTTCGTTACAGCGGAACCCCTTATCCTTATTCCTTCAGCGAAACAGGCGGAGAAAAGACCTTTACTATTATCGACACCGAAAGTGGTGAAATCTCCACAGTAACTCCTGAATATTCCCGTACTCTCAGAGTTATCGAGGGTGAAACTGAAGAAATCCTCAGTAAATCAGAAAATGATGAACATAAAAACGACTATGTCAAGATTCAGCTGACAGATAAGTTTGCCACAGGCGAGCTTTATAACAGCTTCAAAAAAATCTATCCAAACCTCCTTTCCTTTGATGGAAAAATCCGTGCAGATGCGATAACTGCCTCTGCACTCAGAGTAGATAAGCTTGATAAAATGTCAGAATATGAAATACTTGAAAGCTATTTTTCGGACAGAGAAGAGCTTCTTTCTGATTTTGAAAGAGAATGGTTTGAAAGAGCACTTAATCAGTGCGAAAAGGGGGTGGCTGAATGATTCCGCTGAGACTTGAATTTCAGGCTTTCGGTTCTTATGTTGAAAGACAAACGGTGGATTTTTCACGCCTCGAAAACGGTGATATTTTCCTTATAAACGGTAAGACCGGAAGCGGAAAAACCACCATTATCGACGCTATGGTTTTTGCACTTTACTCAAAAGGTTCAGGTGTTGACCGTAGTGCTCTTGCGGATATGAGAAGTAAGACCTTTGGTGCTGAAAATATCCCAACAGAAACCTCATTTACCTTTGAGGTCAAGGGTAAAACCTATAAATTTGAGCGTCGCTGCTGGGTGAGAACCAAAAATAAAAGGGACGGAACAACCGAACAGTTAGTTGAAACAGAACAGAATGCCTTCGAGCTGACAAATGACGGTTTTACGCCTGTTTTTGAGAACCCGAAAGGTAAAGACCTTGACACCCTTGCGGAACAGCTTATCGGACTGAATCACGAACAATTCACAAAAGTTATGGTGCTTCCGCAGGGGAAATTTGAAAGCTTTCTTGTTGCGGGGAGTGCAGAGAAGGAACAGATTTTAAGTACCCTTTTCAACGTTGAAAAATGGCGTAAAATTGCCGACTGGATTTGTAAAAAAGCAAGTGACATCAAAGCGGAAGGCGATAAATGTAACAATAATTGTAATGAGACTCTCAAGAGATATGACTGTGTGGCTAGAGAAGAACTGACAACACTTTCTGAAGCGTCCGAAATGCGACTTTCGGAGCTTGAAAAAGAGCTTTCTGATAACGAAAAACTCTACCATGAGTTGACCGAAGAAAAAGAACAGCTTCTTATAGTAAATGATAATTTCATACAGCTTGAAACCCTTGAAAAAGACTTCAATCAGCTTCAGAATCAAAAGGATTTATATGAAAATCTGAAACAAGAGATTTCAAAAAATAAAATCGCTCTTGAAATCGAGCCGTACTATGATTTTTGTATTCAGTATAATAGTCAGCTTAAAGAACGCAGGGATTATTCAGACCAGATGACGGTGAAGCTTTCCGATGCTGAGACGATTGCTGAAGAATGGCAGAAAAAGCTTGATGGTATGAATGCTTTGCGTGGCGATATTGACAGCGACAAGCTAAGACTTCAGAAGCTTTGTGATAATCGGGAAAATGTCAAGGCACTTTCTCAGGAAAATCAGCTTCTTCTGACTCTTGATAAAAATCTTTCGCAGGGAGAAGCAGAAATAAACAAGCATAATGAACAGCTTGAAAAGCTTAAAAGTTTGATGAGCGAGGCTGAGAATCAGCGAAAAATCCTGTCTGCTCAGTTGTCACAATTAACTCAGCTTTCTGAAAAGAAAAAACAGCTTGACGACTTTGCGAAGCTGGAAAAGGAAACGCAGAAAATTTCACAGCAGATTTCATCGAATAGAAATGAGATTTCACAGCTTGAAGTGAAAATCGGCGAGGAAAAGATAAAGCTTTCTGATGCAGAAAACCGCCGTGAGGAAAGATATAATCACTACATTACTAACCTTGCTGCTGCGATTTCACAGACACTTTCAGAGGGCGAGCCTTGTCCTGTCTGCGGAAGCGTTCATCACCCGTCGCCTGCAAAAGCCCCTGAAAATGCTGCAACAGAAGAGGAAATCCGCTCACTTGACAGTGAAATAGATAAGCTGAGAAAGGCTTTTTCACAGCTTGAAAATGATAAAAAATTACTTGTTTCTCAGAATAATCAGCTTCAGAAGGACCTTTCTGTTAAGGAAAATGAGCTTTCGCAGATTGCAGTTTTCACAGCTCAGGAAAAGGAAAAGCTACTTTCTGACTACCAAAATTCAATGACGGCAGGGGAAAAACTCGAGGAAATTTCCGGCAAGCTTGAAAGTCTGAGTAATGAAAGTCTTAGCGTTTCAGAATCCCTTGAAAGCCTGAAAACCGAAGCGCTTGAAGCGGAAAAACAAAAAGCTTCCTGCCTCGGAAAAATCCAGACTATCAGCACCGAGCTTGATAAGCTTGGGGTTTTGAATATTGATGACCCGTCACAGCTTGAAAATATAATAAATGAGCTTTCTGAAAGAATAAACCGTTTCACTTTGGAAAAAACAGAGGCTGAGAAAAGCTTCAGTGATGCCACAGCACAGGTTATTACCTTCAGAGAAAGCAAGAAAACTGCTGCCGGGGAAGTTGAAAAAGCAGAAAAACTACTTAAAAAAGCACAGAGCGACTATGCTGAAATAATGAAGGAAAAAGGCTTTTCCGGTCGTGATGAGTATAACAGCTATCATATTTCAAGAGAGGAAATTTCCGAGAAGGAAAAGAGCCTTGATGAGTTTACAAATAAGTATAATTCCACGGCTTCACAGCTTGAAAAACTACGTGAAAAGCTTAAAGATGTGAAACGCCCTGATATTGAAGGGGTTTCAAAACAGCTTTCTGACGCTGAAATGCTCAAGAAATCACTTCTTGGCGAAAAATCTTCCCTCACTACCAGCTTTGAAACTCTCAAAAAGGATATCATCTATTACGATGATAACTATAAGGAATACTCAAGACTTTCTGAGGAGGGAAATCGACTTTCACGCTTCGGAAGGGATATCCGTGGCGATAATAGTATAGGTCTGAGAAGATATGTGCTGGGAGTTATGCTTGACAGAATTATAAATGAGGCAAACATTATCCTGCGTACAGTCAAGGGCGGACAGTTCAGCCTTTTTGTGAATCGTGATAAGGAAGGTTCAAAAAGACAATTCGGACTTGATATATTTGTCCTCAGTACCCACGCCGAACAGCCTTACAGCGTACGTTCGCTTTCGGGCGGTGAAAAATTCCTTGTAGCAATGGCACTGTCAATGGCACTTTCTTCAATCGTTCAGATGTACGCCGGCGGAATCCGTATCGACGCACTTTTCATTGACGAGGGCTTCGGAACTCTTGATAATGACGTGCTCAATGATGCGATGAATGTTCTTTCATCAGTAAGCCAGAGTAGAAAGGTTCTGGGAATCATCTCACATGTGGACATATTAAAAGATGCAATCGCCAAAAAAATAAATGTAATCAGTACTCCTCATGGCTCAAGCCTCTCAGTGGATTTCTAATATCCCCAACGGAATAAGGCGGGCGGTCACAGAGAAGTATTACATGGACCTATTGAGGGAAACCCTTTTGAAAAAGGGCTCTCCCTCAAACTCCTTTCCTAAAACTTTCAATTTAAAATCCCATACAGGACGTCTTGCCCTGTATGGGATTTTTTTGCCTTTACGGCCGATTGTGAAAAATCACCTAAAAAAGGGCGGTAAATTAGGCAAAAACACCACTGTAAAGCCGCAAACCTTTACCAAGAAATTAAACAAGATGCGACATTTTGAAGCATTTTTACCTGTTTTTGGCTATTCATAAAAAGTTTACAATTAGTAAAAACAGGAACGAAAGTATGTTCTTTTTTGGCGAAAAATCCCTAAAAACCGACATTTTTTTGCTTTTTGTTTTTTGGGGTATCCTTTTAAATGAGGTAAAAGTTGGAAAATACCCGTACTTTGGCGAAAAAAACCTGAAAATTTGTGGTTGCAATTTTGAAAGTTATGTTGTATAATGAACTCACGGTGGTAAAAAGTGCGAAAAAGTGGTAATCATTCCCTAAATTTTGCAAGGAGGTGACGAAATGCCGGGTAAGATGTTAAACGGAACGTTCTTTCAGTCTATGGACGTAAAGGGCAGAATGAGCTTTCCTACAAAACTAAGAGAAATAATCGGCGAAAATTTCGTCATCACAAAAGGACTTACAGGGTGCCTTTTCGCATACTCACTTGAAGACTTTGAGAAGCTTGCTGAAAAACTCAGCGATATGCCTATGGCAAAGGCGCTTACTGTTCAGAGATTTTTCATGGCCAGTGCGTCAAATGTTGAGGCGGACAAGCAGGGACGAATTTTAGTTCCTCAGGCGCTTAGAGAATTTGCAGGTCTCGAAAAGGAAATTGTAGTTGCGGGTGTATCTGACCGAGCTGAAATCTGGGACAAGGCGAAGTGGGATGAATTCAATTCGTCAATCAGTGAAGACTCAGTTATGGAAGCACTGGAAGGACTTGATTTTTAAGTGGCAGAATTTCGACATGTGTCGGTACTTCTTAATGAATGTATCGAAGGGTTGAATATCAGACCCGATGGGATTTATGTTGACGGAACTGCCGGAGGAGCAGGTCATAGCGTTGAAATTGCAAAGCGTCTTACAACAGGACGACTTGTAGCGATTGACCGTGACCCTGAAGCGGTGGCTGTGGCAACACAAAGACTCAAAGACTACAATGCACTTGTTGTAAGGAATAACTATTCTGCGATTGATGAGGTTTTAGACGAACTTCAGATAAGCGGGTGTGACGGTATCCTGATGGATTTGGGAGTTTCATCATATCAGCTTGACACAGCCGAAAGAGGATTTTCCTATCACAATGATGCTCCTCTCGATATGAGAATGAGTAAGGAAGGAATTTCGGCAAGAGATATCGTTAATGAGTATTCTTTTCAACAGCTCTCTAAAATTATATTTGAATACGGCGAAGAGAAGTTTGCCAGAAACATTGCTGCAGAAATCGTAAAACAGCGTGAACAAAAGTTGATTGAAACAACTTCTGAATTAGCAGAAATTATCAAAGCTGCAGTACCTGCAAAGGTGAGAAGAGAAAAAAACCCTTGTAAAAAGACGTTTCAGGCAATAAGAATTGCTGTCAACAGTGAACTTGAGCATCTTTCAGTTGCTCTCGACAAAGCTTTTTCCTGTCTTAATGTAGGAGGACGACTTTGTATCATCACTTTCCACTCACTTGAGGACAGATTGGTAAAACAGCGTTTTGCATCTTTTTGTAAAGGTTGCATCTGCCCACCGGAGTTTCCGCAGTGCGTTTGCGGTAAAACACCTGAGGGTAAGCTGATAAACAAAAAGCCTATCGAACCAAGCGAGGACGAGCTTTCTTATAATAATAGAAGCCGTAGCGCAAAGCTGAGAATTATAGAGAGAATAAAAAAATAAGAACAAAAAGAAAAACAAAAGAAAAAAGAACAAAAAAGAAAGAAATTATTTTAGCACAAACAATATGTAGTGCGAAACAAAGAAGACAACTGTCCTAAAGGACGCAACAAAATGATGCAAAAATTCAGGAGCCCCGAAAGAGGAAACTTGGGAATGTTGCAGATGCTTGCGATAAAGGCAAGCGGAATATTAGAGGTGTAAAATGGCTGGAGATAATCTGGCAAGAGTAAGAGCCTACGAACCCGAACTGCAACGTGCGGAGGCTCCGAAAATAAGACACAGAAAAATGCCTAAGCCTAAGAGCGAGGCAAAGCTGAGATGCATAAAGAGAATTGCCATGGGTATACTCGCCTTTGCAATTATGTTTGCATTCATTTACGGCAAGGTTGAACTGTCGAGAATTACAAACGAACAGTCAGAGCTTATAGCTCAGCTTGCTCAGCTTGAAGAAAATAATCGAAGCCTTGAATCAGAGCTTGAAGCAAAAACGAGCCTTGTGAAGGTTGAAGATTATGCCGAAAATCAATTAGGACTCGTGAAGCTCGACAAGTCACAGATAGAATATGTCGAGATTGAAAATGATAATGTCATCGAAGTTATCGAGAAAAAGGACGATAGCCTCTGGACCTCGGTAAAGAACTGGTTTGACGGTGTTCTGGAATATATCGGCATATAGTAAAATAAGATATTAATGACCGTTTGGAAAGTTAAGCCTTGTTCCTGTGGATTTTTAATCAGAGAGGAATCAGACTTAGCTTTCTTGTGTTAATTGAGAAATGTCGTAAAATGGGAAATTTTGCTGAAAACAGCTTGAAATAATAAAGGAGGCTGTCTCGTGGCTGGTAAAAATGTTGAAAATAACGAGAAAAATCAAAAGAAAAAGCAGACGGTAACAGACAGACCGGCTTCTTATATGAAACTCAGACTTAAGCTTGGAACTCTTATTGGAGTTTCGGCAATGGTTGTTGCTATTGTTATGACAATGGTGAAATATGCCATTGTGGAATCGGATTCTCTTAAGGAGTTTGCAAATGCTCAGCAGCTCAGCAGTAAAATTGTTGAGGCTACAAGAGGAACAATTTATGACGCAAACGGGGACGTGCTTGCAAGAAGTGCGACCGTTTATACAGTCTTTGTTGACCCGGGCGAAATGGAAGTTTATCTTTCAAATCTTTCTGATAAAAATAAGGCTTCAATGGTTAACGAGGACGGCTCAAGAGTTTATGTTTCTCTTGATGAAATATGCTTTAATATCGGCGAAATCCTTGATATTGACCCTTCGGAAGTAAGAGAAAGAGCTCTTAAGGATTCAAGATATGAAATCCTTATGAGAAATGTTGAAAAAACTACTGCGGATAAAATCTGGGATTATCTCAAAAAGCATAAAATAAATGCTATCGACTGTCAGGCTTCCTCAAAGAGATTTTATTCTCAGAATGAGCTTGCAGCAGCAGTAATCGGACATCTGAACTTTGACGGTCAGGGCATTTACGGACTTGAAGCTTACTATGACGAATACCTGATGGGCGTTGACGGAAGAACAGTTTATGCAAGAGACCGTGACGGTAACGAAATCCCATACGAATATAAACAGAGCTATGATGCACAGTCGGGAAATTCTCTTAAGCTCAATCTCGATATCACAATCCAGCGTTATCTTGAAAAAGCCCTGAATGATGCGGTTGACCTCAATAAGCCTAATGAACGTGCCTGCGGTATAATTATGAACTGTAATACAGGTGCTGTTCTCGCTATGGCAACCTCACCCGGCTATAACCTTAATGCTCCGGCAGAAATCTATGACCAGAAAACTGCGCTTGAGCTTGCGGGGATTGCAAACGAAGAGGACTATAATGCAGCAAAGCTTGAAGCGTGGAGTATCCAGTGGAAGAATAAAGCTATTACTGAGATTTATAACCCCGGTTCTGTTTTTAAGGTAATTACAGGCTCTTCTGCACTTGAAGAAGGCGCTATAAATCTTAATCAGACCTTTGGTTGTACTACTTCTATTACGGTAGCCGACAGAGAAATCGGTTGCTGGTCATCAAAGGCTCACGGATATCAGAATTTATCTGAAGCAATGGTTCATTCCTGTAACCCTGCATTTGTTCAGATTGGTCAGGCTATCGGAGCTGAAGGTTTTTCCAAGTATTTCAAGGCTTACGGCTTTACAGAAAGAACGGGTATTGACCTTCCCGGCGAAGGAAATTCAATCTTTATGCCACTTTCAAGAATGGGTCCTGTTGAGCTGGCGTCATGTTCTTTCGGACAGACAAACAAGGTTACACCAATCCAGATGATTACAGCCTATGCGGCTTGCATAAACGGGGGATATCTTCTCACACCTCAGGTTGTTGATAAGATTGTTGACAGCGACACAGGAAACGTTGTAAAGGATATCCAGCCTGTTGTAAAAAGACAGGTTATTTCTGAGGAAACCTCAAAGACTATGAGAGAAATCCTCGAAAATGTAGTTAATACCGAAACAGGTTCAAACTCATATATCAAGGGTTACCGAATCGGCGGTAAATCAGGTACTTCGCAGAAAATTGACGTTGACGTAACTGGTAATACCTACGTTTCGTCATACTGTGCTTTTGCACCTGCCGATGACCCTGAAATCATTATGCTTGTTATGGTTGACGACCCGACAGGTGAAAAGTATTACGGAAGCCAGGTTGCTGCACCTATCGTGACCCAGGTTCTCGAAGAACTTCTTCCGTATATGGGATATTTCCCTGAGTATACAGAAGAAGAACTCAAACAGCTTTCTGTATCTGTTCCGCTTGTTGAACTCCAGATAGTTGATACAGCAGTGGCAACTCTTGAGGCTTCAAATCTTAATGCAGTTGTAATAGGAAACGGAGCTAAGGTTGTGAAGCAGGTACCTGCTTCAGGAACAATTCCAAGAGGCTGTCAGGTTATCCTTTATACCGAAGAGGATTACGAAGAAGAATACACAACCGTACCAAATCTTTACGGTAAAACACTTAGTCAGACAGAAGACGCACTTTTAGATGCAGGTCTTAACTATGAACCGACAGGAAGTGCCCGTTACGAAAAGGGTTCAGTGTGCTCTTCACAGAATTATAAAGAAGGTGATATTGTTCCTAAGGGAACCATAATCACCGTAGGCTTCTCACAGAACGAAGCTTCATCACAGTAAAAAGGAGAGATAATTGTGCGTTTGAAGGAATTGCTTAATGGTATCTGCGATACTGAAATTAAAGACTTTGAAGTTTCAAAGCTTTGCTGGGATAACCGTAAGGAAATTCCGGAGAATTCGCTTTTTATCTGTATCGAAGGAAAAACCTTTGACGCACATAGCGTTGCACATCTTATGCTTGAAAAGGGTGCTGGTGCTGTTGTTACAAACAGGAGACTGGGGCTTGACAGAGAAATTGTTGTAAGCGATACAAGAGAAGCACTTTCGCTTCTTTGTGCAAACTGGTTTGATAACCCACAGAAAAAGCTCAAGCTTATCGGGATTACAGGTACAAACGGAAAAACTACAACTGCCACAACCGTAAAAAGACTTCTTACAGCACACGGCTTTAAAACGGGACTTATCGGTACCTGCGACGTGGAAATAGGCGACGAAATCTATGAAGGCGAGCGTTCAAATCCTACAACTCCTGAGCCTTATGAGCTTTTTGAAATCTTCAGAGCAATGGCTGATAAAGGCTGTGAATACGCAGTAATGGAGGTTTCTTCACAGGGACTTGAACAGAAACGAGTTTTTGGCTGTGAATATGAAGTGGGCGTTTTTACAAACCTGACTCAGGACCACCTTGATGTTCACGGGACTATGGAGAATTACTATCAGGCTAAGAAAATGCTTTTTGATATTTCAAAAATAAAGCTTTCAAACCTTGATGATGAGTGGGGAAACAGACTTTTTTCTGAAACACAGGACGCTGTTTCGTTCTCGTCGCAGAAAAACGCCGACTACTTTGCTGATGAAATCACACTTTCAGCTAACGGCTGTGAGTATTACGTAAACCATAATGACGAAAAATATAAGACTTTCTTTAAAATGCCGGGCGAGTTTAATGTAAGTAATTCACTTGTATCACTTGCTACCTGCGATAAGCTGGGACTTTCTATTAAAAAATCAGCTGAACTTCTTAAAGACCTTGAGGGTGTCTGTGGAAGAGCAGAGGTTGTTTCAAAGGATGTAGATTTTACAGTTATAAGAGACTATGCCCATAGCCCTGATGCTGTTGAAAAAATCTTAAAGGCAATAAGAGCAGTTTCAAAGGGAAGAGTAATTTGTCTTTTTGGCTGTGGTGGAAACAGAGATGCAAAAAAGCGTCCCCTTATGGCAATAGCAGCCGCACAAAACAGCGATTTTTGTATTATTACTTCCGATAACCCACGAAACGAAGACCCTGAAATGATAATTTCAGATATTCTTGTGGGAATGGAAAACCAGACAACACCTTATGTGAAAATAACAGACAGAAAAGAGGCAATCAGATACGCCCTCGAAAATGCAAAAACCGACGATGTTATCGCTATTGTCGGAAAAGGCCACGAGGACTATCAGATTTTAAAGGACGGAGTAAAAATTCATTTTGACGAAAAGGAAATCGTAGAGGAAATCCTACTTGAAATGAAAAATAACTGACATCAGAGAGAATAATATGACATTAAATGAAATTGTAAGAGCCTGTAGAGGTAGCTTCGGCTATCCTGCTGAAATTGAAATAAATAAAATTACTGCCGACCTTGAAAGGGTAACCGACGGAGACGTTTTTATTTCCCTTGAGGAAAACGAAAGCGACTCTGTAACCGCTTTTTCAAAGGGAGCAGTAGCTGTTGTATGCACAAAACCTGTAAAAGATGTTAAATGTATTATCGTTGATGATACAAGAACAGCACTTTTGCAGATTGCCGGATTTTACAGGAGAAAATTCCCTGTAAAGCTTTTTGCCATTACAGGTAGCGTGGGTAAAACAACAGTTACTCAGATGTTAAGAGAGATACTTTCTCTTGACGGTGAAACCCTTTCTACAAAGGAAAATCATCATAACGAAATAGGACTTCCTACAACTCTTTTTGAGCTTTGCGAAAACCATAAAAACGCAGTTGTAGAAATGGGACTTTCAGCTACAAACGGGATTTCGGCACTGTCAACAGTTGCTCAGCCTGATGTTTGCGTGATTACAAATATCGGATATTCCCACTATGAAAATTATCAGAGCCACGAGGGGATTCTCAAGGCTAAGTTGAAGGTTCTTGACGGCGCACCTTATGATGCACCGCTTGTTGTAAACAAGGACGACAAGATTTTGGCTACCCTTGACTTTTTTGGCACAAGAAAGATTATTACATATTCAACAAAGGATAAGTCAGCTGATTTTTATGCGGACAGTGTAAAAACCGTTGACGAAAAGCTTTCCTTTAAAGTTAATTACCCTGACGGAAAATGTGAGGTAAACTTAAACTGTATGGGATACCATAACGTGAGTAATGCCCTCTGTGCTTTTGCAACAGCTTATAGTCAGGGAATAGAGGTTTCAAGAATTATAAGCGGGCTCCTGAAATATACACCTGATAACTTCAGACAGCAGTTTATAAATACAAAATCCTGCCGTGTGCTTGCTGACCTTTCAAATTTTTCACCTGAGGCTGTAAAGGCTTCTGCTGAGATAATCAAAAACTGTCAGACAGGCGAGGGCGGAAGAAGAATAGCTGTGCTTTCGGATATGACTTCACTGGGTAAAAAATCCCAGTCACTTCATAAATCAGTGGGCGAAAGCCTTGAAAAAAGTAATATCGACCTGCTTTTCTGTATTGATGAAAGAGCAGACGGATATATTCAGGGAGCTGTTAAAAAAGGACTTCCGGAAGAAAACGCAAGACTGTTTTCTGACAAAGAAGAACTAAAAAAAGCACTCAAGGAAACAGTAAAACCTCAGGACGTTGTCCTTTTGAAATGCAGAAGAGAGTATACTCCTTTTGAAATCTTAGAGGAGCTTGACCGATGATAATAAACCCACTTGCGGTGATTCTTTCCTTTGTGACAACACTATTTATGGGCTGGTTTTTTATGACCCATTTCAGAAAACTCAAAACAGGAGTGAAATCTCCATTCATTCCCGACGGTAAAACATTATCGCAGGATAAAAAAACAACAGGTGTGGCTTTTGCCTGCCTTGCTGGTTGTTTGGTTGGCTTTCTGGGCACAGCTTTTCTTGCTGAAACAGAAATGCTTCCCGTAATGCTCAGTAGCGGAATTTTTCTTATGGCAATGTGTTTTCTTGGCTATAAGGACGATAAGAAGCTCGATTTGAGTGGCGAAAATGTAGGGATAAATGCTCAGAATCGTCTGGTATTCACAATGGTTGTTGCACTTTCTTTTGGGATAATCTGTATGGCGACAGGCTCTGATACGGTTGTTTCATTGCCGCTTTCAAGAGAAAAACTGCGACTTGGCGGTGCTTTTGGCCCGGCTGTTGCTTTGACAACACTTGTTGCCTGCGAGGGCGAAAGAGCAACAGGCAGTAAGAATAACACAGAATTTCTCCGTGGAATCGTAAAGCTCACAGCAATTCTTTTTGTGGCAGCCGTTGAAGAAAAAATTCCTCTTATGCTTCTGCCGTCGGTGTATATCGGTACACTTGTGGGCGGACTTTTCTGGAGCAATTATAAAAAAGTGCTTAAAATCGGGTTTTCCGATAAATATATAATAACGGCAATGATATTGACAGCTTGCTTTGCAACAGAAAACGAGGGAATGATTCTTTTCCTTTTTGCTTTTGAAATTTTCTGCCTTTTTGCATATCCTGCGGACAGACTTTTCTATAAGCTTTCAGGAAAGCATATTTTCAATCGCCTGCCTGTAGATGAGCATCTTAAAAGCTCGGAAATTTCAGATAAAAAAATAAAAATACTATACGTATTGTTTACCGCAATCTTTGCCTTGACAGCGGTAGCGGCGAAACTGATTTTGTTAAAGACAGAATAACGAAAGGAGGGCTGTTATGTCCGGAGATTATACAAGAAACAGAACAACTTCATCGGGAAACAGACAGCCGGTAAAGAGAAATAATGCAAAATATATGACTCAGCAGGACGTAAGAAATAAAAGACCTGCTCAGCCTTCTTCTAAACCTAAAATCAGACATACAAAGCCTAAAAAAGAGCTTTCTCACGCACCTGCAAGAAAGAAGTTTTACTTCTTCGGTCACGACGGTAATATCGACGTAGGACTTTTTACCGTTGTAATTGTACTTCTTGTTGTTGGCGTAATTATGATGTTTTCAGCCAGCTATTTCTGGGCACTCAGTGAGTATAACGACGGCTATTATTACCTTAAAAGACAGCTTGGTTTTGCAGTAGTCGGAGTTGCTCTTATGGCGTGGATTTCCACCTTTGACTATCATTTTCTTCAGAATACAAAGATAGCATACATTTCATTTGCTACGGTTTATGTTTTGAATCTGATTACCGCTTTTGCCGGAGTTGAAGTTGCGGGTGCAAGACGTTGGCTTGTTTTCTTCAATCTTTTCAGCTTCCAGCCATCAGAGCTTCTTAAAATTGCTTTTATTATCGTAATTGCATATATCCTTGCGGCAAACTATCCATACTTTAAAAAGTGGAAGTATACACTTCTGCCTTTCGGAATCATATTGGGTCTTGTGTGCTTTATGATGATTCTCCAGAGACATATGTCGGCACTTCTCATCTTCGTTATTCTTGGAACAGTGCTTATGTATTTCGGTGGCATTGAGAATAAGCATATGGCAATAATTCTCGGAATATTCGCAGCAGGCGGTATTCTGTTGCTGGGATATAAAATGATTACCTCGACGGGCGACAGCGCAGGCTTTGGTTATATTTCAACAAGAATTGAAGCGTGGCAGCACCCTGAATCTGATATCAGAAATACCACAAACCAGATTTGGAACAGCCTTCTTGCCATCGGCTCAGGCGGACTTATGGGCGTTGGGCTGGGCGAATCAAAACAGAAGTTTTTGTGGCTTTCAGAAGCTCAGAACGATTTCGTTTTTGCTATCGTCTGTGAAGAGCTTGGCTTTTTTGGAGCGGTTATTGTAATCGCACTGTTTGTAGTTTTCATCTGGCGTGGAATTTCAGTAGCCGCAAAGGCGCCTGACCGTTTCGGAATGATTCTGTCAGCAGGTATTACAATACATATCGGACTTCAGGCACTGCTCAATATCGCAGTTGCTACAAATACAATTCCTAATACAGGAATTTCACTGCCGTTTTTCAGCTACGGCGGAACGGCGCTTCTTATGCAGCTTTGCGAAATCGGAATCCTGCTTTCTGTTTCCAGAAAGACAACCCACGACGAATAACTTATGAAAGAAGAAATGTTATGTTAAAAGTACTTCTCGCAGGTGGCGGCACTGCCGGTCACGTAAACCCTGCTCTTGCTATTGCAGAGATAATCAAGGAACACCACCCTGATGCAAAATTTTTGTTTGCAGGAACACCTTTCGGAATTGAGGCAGACCTTATTCCAAAGGCGGGTTATGATTTTGCACCAATCAAAATCAGAGGTTTCCAGAGACAGATAAATCTTGAAAATATCGTGAGAAATTTTCAGGCAGTAGGCTACCTCGCTATGTCTGGAAGCAGAGCAAAAAAGATTATCAAGGATTTTTCACCTGACCTCGTTATCGGTACGGGCGGATATGTAAGCGGCCCTGTTGTAAGAAAAGCCGCTAAAATGGGAATCAAGACTGCTATCCACGAGGCTAATGCTTTTGCAGGAGTTACAACAAAGCTTCTTTCAAAGGATGTTGACAGAATTATGCTCACTGTCAAGGACACAAAAAACCTTGACGAAAGCGTTATGGATAAGGTTACTGTAACAGGACTTCCTGTAAGAAAAGCTTTTGCAAGCATTTCCAAAAACGAAGCCAGAAAACAGCTTGGTATTCCTGAGGAAGCAACAGTTGTTCTTTCAGCAGGCGGAAGTCTTGGCGCAAGAACGATAAATAATAACGTTGCAAAGCTTCTCAAATGGTATCAGGAAAATAATATTGACGTTTATCATATCCATTCCTATGGTACATATAAGGATTATGAAAACTATATTGAAAAGCTTGAAAGCGACGGCGTAAAGGTTAAGGATAATCCACGCCTTCAGATTTCATCGTATATCAATATGCCACTTTGTATGTCTGCCTGTGACCTTATAGTTTCACGTTGCGGAGCTTCCACACTTGTTGAAATTGAAGCAGTAGGAAGAGGTTCAGTGCTTATTCCTTCACCTATGGTTGCGGAAAATCACCAGTATCATAACGGTATGGTGCTTGAAAGAGCAGGCGCAGGCATTGTTATTGAAGAAAAAAATCTCGACGAAAATAAGTTTATTTCAGAAATCGAAAAGCTCATTAAAAACCCTGAAAAAATGGCTGAGTTTTCACAGAATGCAAAGAAGCTTCATATAGCTGATACCCACGATAGGATTTACGGAGTAATCAAGTCGCTTCTGTAATACGCCTGATGTCAGCGCCGATTTCCGAAAGTGATTTTTCAATGGCTTCATAGCCTCTGTCAATGAGCTTTATGTTTGAAATCACAGTTTCACCCTGAGCGCCGAGGCCAGCAAGTACAAGTGCGGCACCGCCTCTCAGGTCGGTTGCGACAACCCTTGCGCCGTAAAGCTTTCTGACACCTTCGATTATGGCTACCTTGCCTTCGGTTTTTATCATACAACCCATTCGGACAAGCTCGCCTACCTGACGGTAACGGCTTTCAAAAATGTTTTCAACCATAATACTTGTGCCTTTTGCCTTTGATAAAACAGAAAGCATAATTGACTGTGCGTCTGTCGGAAAACCCGGGTAAGGCATTGTGCGTATGGTTTTTACGGATTTGAGTGGCTTGTGACAGCTCATGTAAATGCAGTCACCGTAGTTGTAAATATTACAGCCCATTTCCTCAAAAACCGAAAGAATGGCTTCGATGTCCTCTGGTTTTGAACCTATAAGACTGACTTCGCCGCCTGTAATGGCAGCAGCACCCAGATATGTTGTGGCAACTATTCTATCAGGCATAACCCTGTGCTCACAGCCTTGTAGCTGTTCGACTCCGGAAATCCTCACTGTGCTTGTTCCTGCACCGTATATCCTTGCACCGCAAAGATTCAGAAAATCTGCAAGGTCGGTAATTTCAGGCTCACGGGCAGCGTTTCGGATTACAGTTTCCCCCTTTGCAAGGGCAGCCGCCATAATGACGTTTTCGGTTGCACCTACCGACGGGAAGGACAAGGTTATTTTTGCACCGTGAAGTCCTTTTGACGCTTCGCACCTTAAAACTCCGTATTCCTCGCAGATGCTTACACCCATCTGCCTCAGAGCACTTATGTGCATATCGATAGGACGTGGCCCTAATTCGCAGCCACCGGGGAATGATAAACAGCATTTTCCTGTGCGACCGATTACCGCACCTAAAAAAACAATGGACGACCGCATTTCACGCATAAGCTCCTCAGGAATGTCTGACCGTGAAATAACGTCGGAAGATATAATAACGCTGTCGCCCTTACGACAACACCTGCACCCTAAGTGAGTAAGAATTCTTGTACTGGCATAAACGTCGCTCAGACGGGGACAGTTATGTAAAACAGTTTCACCCCTTGCAAGCACACATCCTGCAAGTAAAGGCAAAGCGGCATTTTTCGCTCCCTGAACGGAAATTTCACCACAAATTTTCTTTTCACCGCTTATAACCAGCTTTTGCATAGGATTTCCCCCTTTTTAATCAATAATTCATCTTATGCAAAAAACATAAATAATGCTAACAATCTGATTATTTCAGTAATATACAAGGAGAATTTACTATGAATGAACCACGTGGAACAAGGCGTATAGTGAGAGAACCCACTACAAGCTACCAGCACCGCCCGGGCACACCTAATAAAAGACGTCGCAGAAGAAAAAGCAATATGACGATTTATTATGTGATTGTGGCAGTGATAGTAGTTTTTGCGGTATATTTTATGTCAAACTTCGTTTTCTTCAGAATTTCTGAAATTGAGATTTCCGGTGCTACTTATTACGAAAACGAAAGCATTCTCTATGCGTCCACAGTGCGTAAAGGTGATAACCTTTTCAGAACAGATATAAAGGGCGTTGAGGAAAGATTATCAAAAATGATGGTCTATGCAGACGAGGTCAAGGTAAGAAGAAAACTACCTTCACGACTCGAAATAACCGTTACTGAGGCTGTTCCTAAATATAACCTCTTACAGGACGGAAGATATTTTGTTGTTTCTGAAAGTGGAAAAATCCTCGAAAATGATAAAATTGCCCCACACGAAAACCTTCTTGTTGTAGAAGGCTTTGAAATCAAGGATACAACCCCCGGTGCAAAGCTTGAGTCAGAGGATAACCTAAAGGCAAAAATCTTAAACGAGCTTACCGGAAATTTAGAAAAGATGAAGTTTGACGGAATTCTGAAAATCGACCTTTCAGACAGAACAGACATCAGACTCTTCTATAAAAACAGAATCGAAATCAGAATCGGAAGCTCGATGGATATTCCGTATAAGTTAAGATATGTAAACGCAGTTATCGACGCTGTGCAGAAATCCTTCGGCTATGAGTATGAGGGAACACTCATTTATCACTCGGCTACAAGCGGAATTTCTGCTATCGCCAAGGATACAAGCAAAGAAGTGGAATTTTCGCTTGACAAGTTAGAAACCTTTACACAGGAACAGCAAACAACAGAGTAAATTACCCCTGTAAAGGTAAAAACCCGTCACTTTGTCAAAAAATCGGGGTATTTTTTCGTGAAAAGTGAAAAAAACTGCGATAAATTTGCAAAAAACCCTTGCAAAAGCCGTTAAAGTATGATAATATAATAGTATGTTTAATAGCGCAATTTATCAGATAAAAATAAAATACTCAAAGATAAAAATTAGGAGGCTGTAAAAAATGTTTCAGAATGTGCAGATGAACAACAGTGGAGCAAAGATTATTGTAGTAGGTGTCGGCGGCGGCGGCGGAAACGCTCTTAACTGTATCGTTGCTGAAGGAGTTAAGGGAAATATTGATTATATCGCAATCAATACAGACCTTCAGGCACTCAGCCGTTCACAGGCTACACAGACTATCCAGATTGGTCCTAAGCTCACACAGGGTCTTGGAGCAGGTGGAAACCCTGAGGTTGGCGAACAGTCAGCTCAGGAAACAAAGGAAGATATTGCAGAAGCACTGAGAGATTGCAATATGGTATTCATTACAGCCGGAATGGGCGGCGGTACAGGAACAGGCGCTGCACCGGTTGTTGCTGAAATTGCAAGAGAACTCGGAAAGCTTACAGTAGCAGTAGTTACAAAGCCATTTGCTTTTGAAGGAAAGAGAAAGATGGAGCAGGCTGAAAAGGGAATCAAGAAGCTCCTTGAAAATGTTGACTCACTTATCGTAATTCCAAACCAGAAGCTTATGGATAACGATGCTAAAATTACAATGAGACAGGCATACGCAATGGCAGACGATGTACTTAAGACAGGCGTTAAGTCAATAGCTGACCTCATTCTCAGAGACGGATTTATTAACGTTGACTTTGCTGACGTTACTTCAATTATGAAGGAAGCTGGCTATGCACATATGGCTATGGGTCACGGTCAGGGTAAGGAAAAGGCTAAGGATGCCGCTAAGCAGGTTATCACAAGCCCACTTCTTGAAACTTCAATCAGAGGTGCAAGAAGACTTCTTCTTAACGTTGTTATGTCAGATGACGTTACAACAGTTGACCTTGCTGAGCTTACAGACCTTCTCACAAATGAGGCTGACCCTAACGCAAATATCATCACCGGTGTTGACTATATTGAAGACGGCGATGATGAAATCTTCGTTACAGTTATTGCATCTGATTTCGTTGACTTCGATAACGGCGAAGCTGAAGCAGAAGCAGTTGAAGCACTTGTAAACGCTGGCGTTAAGGCTCCTGGAAATACAGACATCTACGATAACATTTTTGGAATTTTGAATTCATAATTGACAGCTTTGATAAATTAAGAGCAGGATATAAAAATCCTGCTCTTTTTTGTTGCCGTTTTTGAAAATGGGGCATAAAATAATATGAAATTACCCTGTTTTTACTGTAAAGTAAATTGCCTTAACACACAAAAAGGCGGTTTTACGCCACGAATCGGTGGGTTTTTGAAGGATTCTTTGTAAAAAAGCTCTTGCCAAAGCGAAAATTTTATGATATAATGTTTCTGCATAGTTTGTAAAACTAAATTAAACGAAAGGCTGGTGCTTTTATGAAAGCGGACCCCCTCGGGACAAATTACAATTAAATAATTCACAGATTGTAACGCTTTTGTAAAAGATAGTCGTTCCTTTCTGTGAAAAGAAAGGAATGATAGGTATGATTACTTACTACAAGACCTGTACTAATGCCTTGACAGTAACCGAAGAACCACAGATTGGAAGCTGGATTTCAGTGGTTGAGCCTACTCAGGCTGAAATCGAGAAGCTGATTGCGGAATTCGGACTGGATACGGGCTTCGTGAAATCTTCACTGGACGAAGAAGAAAGCTCCCGTGTGGAAATCGAAGATGACCAGACACTTATCATCGTCGATACTCCGTATGCGGAAACTCAGGCGGAAAATACCATTCTGTATTATACTTTGCCAATAGGTATCGTTATTACAGATAAGTATGTTTTTACAATTTCTTCTAAGGAAAATCCGGTGCTTACCGACCTGGCTTCGGGAGTTGTTAAGGGACTTCAGACAAATCTGAAAACAAGATTTGTTCTTCAGCTCCTGCTGAGAATTACAGCAAGATTCCTGCAGTGCCTCAAACAGATTGATAAAATCAGTAACGCCCTTGAACAGCAGCTTCACGGCTCGATGCAGAATAGAGAACTTATTCAGCTTCTTGGTCTGGAAAAGTCACTGGTCTACTTTACAACCTCTCTTAAGGCTGACGACGTTACTCTTGAGAAAATCCTGAGAGGCAGAGTTATCAAGCTCTATGAGGAAGACCAGGATTTGCTTGAAGATGTGCTGATTGAAGTTAAACAGGCTATCGAGATGGCTAATATCTATTCGGGAATCCTGTCAGGTATGATGGACGCTTTTGCGTCAGTTACTTCAAATAACCTGAATATGGTTATGTGGAGACTTACTACAATCACAATTATTATGGCTATTCCGACAATGATATATAGCTTCTATGGAATGAATACAACGGGATTACCGGTGGCGCATACGTGGTTCCCGACAATGATTTCAATTATAATAACGGGCGTGGTTGCGTTCTTTTTGCTAAAAAAGAAAAAATAAATTTGTATACATTTAATAAAAAATTTAAATTACAACTTGAAAGTATTGCAAAAACTATGCACGTGTGATACAATTAATTAGTATCAATAGAAATATTTATTATAAATTTATTATTGATTAGGAGGTTTAGGCTAATGGCTGAAAACGTTTATTTGAAAACGGTCAACTTCGGCGGTTTCGATAAGAAGGAAACACTGCAGTATATCGATACACTTCTGTCAGATATATACAGACTTGAAGCTGAGGTTAAAGAAAAAGAAGAGATGATTTCTTCACTTGAAAGTGGCGAAGTACAGAATTTCTCAGGTAAGGAAGAACTTGAAGCAAGACTTGATGAAGGAAAGAGCAAAATTTCTGAACTCCAGGCTTCAAATGATACACTTAAGCTCCAGATTGCTAACTACGAAAGTGATGTAACTGACAGAGATACACAGATTGCGTCATTGCAGAATGAAATTGAAGTACTTAAAGATAAGCTGGCTGATGCAGAAGCAAATGCTGCAGCAAACGGTATGGATAATGCTGCATACGATATGGGTGCACTGTTTATAGAAGCTAAGAAGTCTGCTGACGCAGTAGTAGGCGAAGCTAAGAAGGCTGCTAAGAAGATGGAGGACGACGCAAAGGAACTCCAGAATCAGATTCTTGAAGATGCAAATACACAGGCTGCAAGCATCGTTGAAAATGCAAGCACACAGGCAAACGCAACAATCAGCAGCGCAAATGCACAGGCTGATGAAACAATCAAGAATGCAAACGCACAGGCAGATTCAACAATCAGAAATGCAAACGCACAGGCTGATGAAACAATCAAGAATGCAAATGCACAGGCAGAGGCTACACTTTCAAAGGCAAATGGCGAAGCTGCAATAATCAGAGAACAGTCAGCAGGACTCAGAGAATCAGTTAAGAAAGAGTATACAGCTCTTGAAGCTAATGTTTCTAAGCTTTCTGATGTTTTCAGAGAACTGTTCGGCGAAAATATGGTTAAGATTGATAGCGCTAAGGAACTTGTTTCACAGGGACTTGGTCTTGTAAATGATAACGTAAATTTTAATAATGAGTTGAAAGGAAGTGGTGTTTCAGAAAAAGAAAACAATAAAAATAATGACACAATGAATAAGGCTGAAGAAAAGGTGGAGGTTGAAAAAGAATTACCAAAACCTGAGCCTGATAAAATAGAAGATGCTCAAGAGGAAGTAAAAACGGCTGAACCTGTAAAGGAAGAGGCTGAGGAGGAAGACTCATCTGTTTATTCAGAAGAAGATGTGGATGCTGCTCAGGCTTACCTTGCAAAACTTCTTGCTGATGCTGAAGCAATGGCAGTAATGGAGGAAGAACAGCTTGCTGAAAAACCTGTTGAGGAAACACCGGCAGTTTCAGAAGCTCCGAAACCGGCTACATATTCAAAAAGCTTTGACCTTGATATGCTTTCTGCACTTACAAAAGAGCTTGAAGCAAAGGATGAAGCGTATATGAAGTTGTCCGATGAGGAATTGCTGAAAAAATGGAAATAATAAATAAAAATTATGCTCTCTGCTTTGATTAACAGAGAGCATTTGTTTTAAAGGATTGAGTTTATGTCTGAAATATGCGAGATTAAATGCGAGGAACTGAGAGCAAAGGCCGAAAATCTTAAGGTGGGAGATAAGATTCTGCTGACGGGTGTGGTTTATACCGCAAGAGATGCTGCCCATAAAAGATTTTTTGAACTGCTCGATAAGGGAGAGGAATTGCCGATAAATGTTAAGGATGCGGTTATCTATTATGCCGGACCTACTCCTGCTCCCGACGATAAACCGATAGGAAGCTGTGGTCCGACTACAAGCGGTAGAATGGATAAGTTTGCACCGAGACTTCTGGATATGGGACTTGTTGCTATGATTGGTAAGGGCGAAAGAAACCAGCAGGTGGTTGATGCGGTGAAACGTAATAAGGCTCTCTATCTGTGTGCAACAGGCGGTGCAGGCGCTCTTGCTTGTAATTGTGTGAAGTCCTGCGAGGTTGTTGCTTTTGAAGAGCTTGGCTGTGAATCGGTTAAAAAACTTACCGTTGAAAGGTTTCCGCTGATTGTCGCTAACGATTGTGAAGGAAATGATTTGTTTAAAATCGGAAGAGCAGAGTTTTGTGAAAAATAGTTGCATAATGTAGTAATGTTTTTAAAATCAAAAGACGAATTTTATCACTTTTTACGAATAAAAAGAATATTTATTTAATTTTTTGTAGAGAAAAATTGATAATCTGCTTGACAAATATGAATAATAATGTTATTATTTAAAAAGATTGGGATGAATTGGTGTGAAGAATAACGGAAATGGATTTTCTCAGAAAGTGCAGAAGCTTGCACTTGAGGCTAAAACGGATAAAGACGCTTTGTCTGAGCTTATCTGCCTTTATATGAAGACTATTCAGAATACGGTTTCGTCAATGGCAATTTCTACCGATGAGGTAAGCGACCTTTCTCAGGAGGCACTGATGGGCCTCTGCGATGCGGTGAAAACCTATGATGAGTCGAAGGGTGCACAGTTTATAACCTATGCAAGCGTCTGTATCAGAAATAAAATTCTGTCAGCACTCAGAAGAAAGCCTTATGAAACCGATGAGATTACCGAGGAGATTCAGGATAATAAATACGGCGTGAATCCGGAGTTTTCAGTGGTTGATAAGGTGAGAGTAGGGGAGCTTATGGAGATAATTTCTCTCCATTTGTCAGAAAAAGAACTGATGGTTTTTGAGGGCTACCTCAGCGGAAAATCTTATGAGCGAATTGCTAAAGAGCTTGATATGACAACAAAAACCGTTGATAACGCAATGCAGAGAGTAAGAAAAAAGCTCAAAGCGGTGCTTGACAGCGAAAACAGTAATTAAAAGGGAAACCTTTTAAGATATATGGCCATGTAGCTTAATTTCCAGAGCGTTGTACAACAAAGGGGTCAAAGGTGTCGGTGGAAGTCCGACCAGGCACAATTTTTAAGTGAGGTATATCATTATGTACGAAGACAAGACATTAGTCTGCAAAGAATGCGGAAATGAATTCGTATTCACAGCAGGCGAACAGGAGTTCTACGCAGAAAAAGGTTTCGAGAATGAGCCACAGAGATGTAAGGCTTGTAGAGACGCTCGTAAGAACGCAACAAAGGGTGCAAGAGAATTTTTCACAGCTACATGTGCAGCTTGCGGCGGTGAGGCAAAGATTCCTTTCAAGCCAAGAGAGGATAAGCCTGTATACTGCAGCGATTGCTTTGCAAAGATGAGAGAAGAATAACTTATGCAGTTTAAACCCACCTTTTAAGGTGGGTTTTTGTTTTGTGCTCGTCTGGTTTTTTTCGCTAAAAAATTTTTTTCAAAAACCTATTGACAAAATTGAAAAAGTATGTTACTATCATTGTGATATCAAAATGATATCATAAAACTGACAGAAATCCAAAAAGGAGTGTTATTATGGAAAACAAAAAAGAAATGTGTTATGAAGAAATTAAAATGAAAACCAAAAACGGCTGGGGAATGCTTTTCCTTGTTTTGTTTTTGTATGTCGTTTCTATTGTGGGAATTGTTTTCGGAATTATTCTTACAGAATCAGGCGGAGGAAATGAAATCATAGGAATTCCGATGATTATTCTTGCGTCACTTCTTACAGTAGTTACAATATTTGTGAACTGCGGTCTCAGGATTATCAAGCCAAACGAAGCACTTGTACTTACATTTTTCGGTAATTATGTAGGCACAATCAAAGAAGCCGGATTTTATTACATAAACCCATTCTGCTCAGCAGTAAACCCTGCTTATGATGTAAGAGCTACCATTTCAATGGCAACACTTGTGGGCGAAACTGCAGTCAGAGGACAGAATGTTGCACAGAACAGCTCAAATATTTCAAAGAAGCTTTCGCTTAAGGCTATGACACTTAAAAATGATAAGCAGAAGATAAACGACCTTCTCGGTAATCCTATTGAAATCGGTGTTAATGTTATCTGGAAAATTTCAAATACAGCTAAGGCAGTATTCAATGTTGATAATTATTCAGAATATCTTTCAACTCAGGCTGACTCAGCACTCAGAAATATCGTAAGACTTTACCCTTATGATATGTCAGAAGAGGGCGATGAAAAGTCACTGAGAGGCTCATCACAGGAAGTAGCTGATATGCTTAAGGTTGAGCTTCAGAAAAAGGTTGATATCGCAGGTATCGAGATTGTTGAAGTAAGAATTACTCACCTTGCTTATGCACCTGAAATCGCTGCTGCAATGCTCCAGCGTCAGCAGGCAACAGCTATTATCGAAGCAAGACAGAAGATTGTTGAGGGTGCTGTCGGAATGGTACAGATGGCTCTTGATAAGCTTTCTGAAAACAATGTATGTGACCTTGACGAAGAAAGAAAGGCACAGATGGTTTCAAACCTTCTCGTTGTGCTTTGCGGAAATAAGGACGCTCAGCCAATCGTAAACAGCGGTAGCATTTACTAAAAAACAGGAAAGGCGAAAGATATGCAGGAAAATAAGGAATCAAAAAAGCAGCTTATTTTAAGACTTTCGCCAAAACTGTGGGAAGAGCTTTCACAGTGGGCGGAGGACGATTTCCGTTCCATTAACGGACAGATAGAATTTCTTCTGAGCGAGTGTGTTTCAAAGAGAAAGAACCTTGCCAAGAAGGCTGAAAAAGCCGAAAGGGAAGCAATCGCCAAGGAATTTATCAAGGAGAAATACGGTAATCTTCCGAAAGAAGAAATGATTAAAAAACTGCTTGAAAACATATGAAACCCTAACGGTTTCACCGACCTCGCCTTTGGAAGGTTTGAGCAAGCAGTCACTTTTGAGTGACGGCGTGTTATCGCCTCGCTAAGGCTCGGCTTAAAGAGATAAAAAATGAGAGTGGGATTTCTCCTACTCTCATTTTTTTAATTTGTTGCCGAAGGCAACACCTTAATTGTCAATTATCTTGAAACCGTCAGGGTTTCAAGAATCGCCATTGTTTGTTTCTGTATTCCTCAGTGGCGTAGTCGATGCCTACTCTTACGTCAGTTCTGATTTCAAAAACCTCACCGTCGTCCTCAATCCATACGTCGGGGTTTTCGTAAATGGGCTTGCCGTTGTGGGACTTGTTAATCCCAAGATATTTTGTAAGCTTTGCAGGGCCGTCAAGCTTTTTCTTAATTCCGCTGTCGTCAAGAGGAATCCCGCCTGCACGGAATAAAACTCCCTGAGGAAATCCCTCGTCGCCCGTTATCACGTTCATCAGCCAGTGCATTCCGTAACAAAGATAAACGTAAATTATCCCGCACTGTCCGTAAAGAAGCTCTGTTCTCGGTGTTCGCCCCTTGTGAGCGTGACAGGCTGTGTCCTCTTCACCTCGGTAGGCTTCACTTTCTGTTATGCGGACACGCCTTACACTTCCGTCAGCCTGTCTGACACATAGGATTTTTCCTACTAAATCCGGTGCGACCTCAAGACAATCCCTGTCAAAAAACTCTCTTCCTAAAACCTTCATAGGTCATTCTCCAATTCGGTAGGGTTAACGTAAACCGTCTTGTTGTTTGTAAAAATTACCTTTCCCGGCTTAGCACCACTTGGCTTTTTCACAAATCTTACCTGCGTGTAATCAACAGGTACCTGTGCCGAATTTCGTCCCTTTGAATGATATGCCGCCAGCTTTGCAGCGTATAAAATAGTTTCGTCATCAGGCTCAACGCCTTTGCATTTTATAATAACGTGAGAGCCGTGGATATTCTTTGTATGAAGCCACAAATCGCTTTTATCAGCGTCCTTCAGAGTGAGTTTATCATTCTGCTTATTATTTCTTCCAACCAGAATTTCAAAGCCGTTTGGAGATGTATATTTTATAGGCGGTGAAGCCTTAGGAGGTTTCCCCTTAAAACGTGGTGCCTTGACGTAACCCTGCTCAGCAAGCTCACTTCTAAGGTCGATAACCTCCGACTCTGTGGAAGCTCTGCTTAAAAGGTCAAAAACGCTGTCGATGTATAGAATTTCAGCCTCTCCGTCAGCAATAAGCTGTGTCAGATGCTTTTTTGCAGTATCAAGCTTTCTGTATTCGTTGTAGTATTTCTGGGCATTCTGAGTAGGTGTGTAACGCTTGTCAAGAGGGATTTTTACCGTCGGGCAATCCTCCTCGTAAAAATTTTCAACCTCCGCCTCGCTCATTCCTTTTTCAAGACGGTAAAGATTTGACATAATGAGGTCACCGTAAATCTTGAATTTTTCTCTGTCGTCGCATTCTCTGAGCTCCTGTTTCTGATTTGAAACTCGCCTTGAAATTCTCTCACTCAAGGTTACAATAAGCTTAAAGAGGTCGCTTGCTCTCTGCTTCATTCTGGAAGCCAAATCTCTCGCCGTGTAGAAATAGTCAAGAAGCTCCGAGCCGCTTTCAAATTCCTTTTTCACCATAAGAGCGCCGTACTGTGTAATGTTGCAGAAACAGAAATCCTTAAGGTCGCCCTCTTTTGTTCTCAGGGTAACGAAAGTATTTTTGCCCTCGGAAATCTCATTTTTGCAGTTTTTGAGAAAGAATGCAAGCCTGTCAATGTGGTCGTCGGAAAGCTCACTTACTGAAACTTCCTCACCCCTTGTGGCAAAAAATTCAGCTTCTCTTGCAAAAACAGGGGAAATTCCCTCGATGATTCTCATAAGTCCCTTGTCAAGCTTCATTTCAGAAAGTAATGAAATCCTCTCTGAAAGCTGTTCCTTATCAATGTCAAAAAGACTGATTTTATCCTCATCTCTCGGTGGCATAGCGTATACCATATTCGGTAAAACAGGACGTACACTTGAGAGGTCCTGTCCTACACGTTTTATAGCGTCAATAATTCTGCCCTCGCCGTTTATGAGCATAAGGTTTGAATGTCGCCCCATAATTTCCACACAAAGAGTGAGATTAACGTGGTCGCCCATTTCGTTTGTGCCGTCAAAATCAAAGAATAAAACTCTTTCACAGCCCACCTGACGAATGTCAATGAGCTTTGCACCGGAAAGATGCTTTCTGAGAAGCATACAAAACATAGGCGGAACCTTAGGATTTTCGATTTCCGCCTTAGTTATGTGGATTCTTGCTGTGCCCGCCGAAAGATTTATTATCACCTTGCTCATTCCGTTTCTTGTGCGAAAGGCTATAAGGATTTCTTCCTTTGACGGCTGGTGAATCTTGTCCACTCTCCCGTCAATGAGTACAGAAAGCTCCTGCTTTATAAGATGTAAAAATGTGCCGTCTAATGCCATAATTTTTCCTCAAAAATCAAAAATTTCAGTTAAAAAACTGTCTGATAAGGTGGCTTGTCAGCCTTTGCTCTTGAAATCTTCACGCCGTCAATGATTCTTTCAATCCATTCACTGAAAATACATTCGGTGTGATAGTGACCTGCGTCAAACAGCGAAACTCCGCTGTTTTTGGCTTCTGTAAAGGCACTGTGCTTTACATCTCCGGTAATTAAAACATCGCATTTATTTCTCAGAGCGTCGCCTAAAAAGTCACTTCCACTGCCTGTGCAGATACCGATTCTCTTTATTTCCTTACCCGAGTCGTAAAATCTCAGTGCGTCGCACCCTAAAACCTCAACCAACAGCTTGGCGAGTTCACCGCCTGAAAGCTCGTTTTCACTTTCGCATACAATTCCGATAGGTGAGCCTTCGTCGTAAGCAAGAGGCAATCCTGCTATTTCCTTAAAGCCTAATTTTTCACACAAAAAACTGTTGAGTCCGCCTGCTGCGATATCAACGTTTGTGTGACAGCAAATTGCTGAAACTCCTGCCTTTGAAAGCATAACTGCAGGATTATTGTCGTCAAGGGATTTAAGTCCCTTGAAAATAACAGGATGATGTGAAACAACCAAATCAGCACCAATGTCAATGGCTTCTCTTGCCACATCGCAGGTAATGTCAAGACAGGTGAGAATTTTCTTCACGTCCCTAAAACTGCTTCCCACAAGAATACCGCAGTTGTCCCAGCTTTCAGCCAGCGAAAAATCAGCAGCATCATTTATCTTTTTGAAAACATCAAAAACTGTCATATCATTCACCCAAAGCCTTTCTGAGTTTATCGGCAATTTCCTTGTCCTTCAAAGCTTCTTCCTGAGAAAGCCTCGATTTCATCTTTCCCGAAGCAGAAGCCTCAAACTGAGAGATTTTCTTTTCAATGTATTTTCTTTCAGCAGGAAGACTCAAATCAAGTCCTCCCACAACCGTTTCAAACTGTCCGTATTCATTTTTCTTTCCTGTGAAAACTGCTTTGAGTACGGTGTAGATGAATTTTTCGTCGATAATGGCTTTCTCAGCGGAAATCTCAAATCCGTTGTCAAAAAGCCAGCCTCTTACAAGCTCGCTTCTTGTCATCGGCTGTAAAACAAGTACGCAATTCTTAACCCACTGACAGGAATCGAGAATTGAGCAGATTGTTTCACCGCCCATTCCGGCGATAACAATGTGGCTTACCCCGTCTGCAGGAACGTTTTTAAGTCCGTCGGAAAGAACAGCTTCTATTTTGTCGGAAAGCTGATATTTTTCAATGTTTTTCTTTGCTGATTCAAGAGGCGAAACCCCTATGTCAGAGGCAATGGCTCTTTTACAGATTCCGTTCTGAACAAGATAGACAGGTAAGTATCCGTGGTCTGTTCCGATGTCGGCAACAACTGAATTTTCATCTATAAAATCTGCACATGCAGAAAGTCTTGCGTCAAGCTTCATTTATGTAATCCTTTCGGTTTTTTCTGAAAAATAAACGGCAGAGTGGAAAACCTAAACTGCCGTTTTTAGTATTACTTGCCTGAGAAATGAGCGTTGAGCTTAGCAACAAGCTCATCAGCACTTACACCGTGAACCTCACAAGCCTGCTCGATAGTTTCGCCTCTTGCAGAAGGGCAACCGAGACAGTGCATACCCATTTCAAGGAAATAAGGTGCAACCTCAAAATCCTGGTCAAGAATGTCTCCGATAATTGTGTCCTTTGTAACTTCAAAAACCATTTTTAAAACTCCTTTCAACCTGAATCGTATTATTTAAAACATACCTCTATTATTATAACCAATTTTTCAGATAAATGCAAGACCTAAATGCACAAGTTACAATTAAAGTAAGGCGAGCGTTAAACGAGCCGATAACCGCCGTCACTCGAAACTCTCCTTATTCGCTATTGAAAAAACAGGCGAGGGGGATGCAAAAGGCACGTTTGCAAAAAGGTCTTGACTTATTTTAATTTTAGTGTAAAATATATAGTGAATAATTGTTTGTGAAAAGGAAATTTATAATGGCAACAAAAGTTGGATTTGTGTCACTTGGCTGTCCTAAAAATCAGGTTGATGCCGAGTGTATGATGTATAATCTCCGCCAGGAGGGCTATGAGATAATTCA
The DNA here is from genome assembly GCA_015066705.1 of Ruminococcus sp. Lineage (GTDB taxonomy): Bacteria > Bacillota > Clostridia > Oscillospirales > Ruminococcaceae > JAAZZIT01. The sequence goes on along the minus strand of SVNV01000003.1, from coordinate 37,700 downwards.
GGACGCAGCTATGGGCGACGTGGTTGTGGTTAACACCTGTGGTTTTATTGAAAGTGCAAAACAGGAAGCTATTGATACGATTTTAGAATTTGTTCTCCTGAAAAATGAGGGAAGAATAAAGGCAATCGTAATTACAGGCTGCCTTTCTGAAAGATATAAGGACGAGATTTTAAAGGAAATCCCTGAGATTGACGCCGTTGTCGGACTTGGAAGTAATAAAAAGCTTGGCGAAATTATCAGGGAAGTGCTTGTTGATAATAAGAAGGTTACTTCTTACGGCGAAAAGAAAGACCTTGATATTGACGGAAAGAGAATAATTTCAACAGAGCCTTTTTATGCATATCTTAAAATTGCAGAGGGCTGTGATAACTGCTGTACATACTGCGCTATCCCATCAATCAGAGGACGCTTCCGTTCAAGAACAATGGAAAGCATTATTGACGAGGCTAAATGGCTTGCGTCGGTTGGCGTTCGTGAAATTGTAGTTGTAGCGCAGGATACAACACGCTACGGCGAGGATATTTACGGAAAATCAATGTTGCCTGAGCTTTTGACAGAGCTTTGTAGAATTGACGGAATCAAGTGGATTAGAACCCTTTATTCATATCCGGAAAGAATTACCGACGAGTTTATAGAGGTTCTCAAGAAGGAAGAAAAGCTTGTCAAGTATATTGATATGCCAATCCAGCATTGTAATGATGAAGTGCTCAGACGAATGAACAGAAAGAGCAATAAACAGATGCTCATTGATATTGTTTCAAAGCTCAGAAGGGAAATTCCTGAAATCACACTGAGAACAACTCTTATAGCCGGATTCCCGGGCGAAACCGAGGAGCAGTTTGAAGAGCTTTGTGAGTTTGCCAAGGAAATGAGATTTGACAGACTTGGTTGCTTTGCATACTCTCAGGAGGAGGGAACTCCTGCCGGTAGCTTTGAAAATCAGATTGACGAGGAAATTAAAGAAAAGCGTGCTGAAATTATAATGGACGCACAGTCGAGAATTTTTTACGAACTTAATGAAAAGAAAATCGGACAGACAGTAGAGGTAGTAACAGAGGGCTTTGACAGACTTGCTGAATGCTACTACGGAAGAAGCGATACCGATGCACCTGAAATCGACGGAAAGATTTTCTTTACTAGCGACCGAAAGCTTGCGGTAGGTGAGTTTGTAAAGGTGCAGTATGATGACCTGCTTGACTTCGACCTTATTGGTACAAGAATAGACTAAAATAATAAATAATTTGAAAGGGAATAATTTATGAATCTTCCTAATAAACTTACAGTTCTCAGAGTAATAATGATACCATTTTTTATGGCGGCACTTCTTGTTGATAAAATTCCGTTCAACATTTTTATCGCACTTGCATTTTTTGCAATCGCTTCAATTACCGACTGGTTTGACGGAAAAATTGCAAGAAAGTATAGCCTTGTTACAACCTTCGGAAAGTTTTTGGACCCACTTGCAGATAAAATGCTTGTAATGGCGGCAATCTGCTGTTTTTCAGCACTTGGCTGGATTGACGTTGTGGCAGTCGTAATTATTCTCGGAAGAGAATTTATGGTTTCTGCTTTAAGACTTGTTACCGCAGGCGACGGAGTTGTAGTAGCGGCAGGTATCTGGGGAAAGCTCAAGACAGCTTTCACAATGATAGCGATTGTCGCAATACTTGCACTTGAAGGCTTCGGAATTCATAATATGATTGTGAATGAGGTTCTCATCTGGATTTCAACAGTGCTTACAATCATTTCGGGAGCGCAGTATCTCAAGGCATATTGGCCACATATTGACTCATCAAAATAAATTGTCGTAGACAATTTATTTTGGAATTGACAATTGACAGTTGACAATTAACAATTAAGTATGCTACAATAAATTAAATAGTTTAAATGCGAAAACAAGAGTAGCAGTTTTTGTTTCATTCAGAGAGAAACGGGTTGGTGTGACGTTTTTGAAAGGGACTGTGAAGTGCGGTTTTTGGTGGTTTGTCCACAAGCAGAAAGGGTGAAAATCAAAGTATCCCTTTTCGTATGCCTGCGTTAAAGGCTTTGAGTATAAAACGGAGTGGAACCGCAGTTTTAAAAGAAATTCTGCCTCCTGTTGTGTCATCACAGCAGGAGGCTTTTTTATTTGACGAAAGGAGCTTGTCTATGTCCTTTGTAAAAAATATCAAGGCTGATATTGAGTCTATAAAAGCCCGTGACCCTGCCGCAAAAAGCGGTCTGGAAATCATTCTGACCTATTCAGGAGTTCACGCGGTAATTATGTATAGAATTGCTCATAGATTTTATGAGAAAAATCACCCTACAACAGCAAGAATTATTTCCCAGATAGCAAGATTCCTGACGGGTATTGAAATTCACCCGGGGGCAAAAATCGGTAAGGGACTTCTTATCGACCACGGAAGTGGAGTTGTTATCGGTGAAACCGCTGAGATAGGCGATAACTGCCTTATCTATCAGGGAGTTACCCTTGGCGGTACAGGTAAGGATAGCGGAAAACGTCACCCTACACTTGGCAATAACGTAATGGTTGGAAGTGGTGCTAAAATTTTAGGACCTTTTAAGGTTGGAGATGGCGCAAAAATCGCTGCAAATGCAGTTGTTCTTGATGAGGTTCCGCCTTATAGCACAGCGGTTGGCGTGCCTGCAAGAGTTACTAAAAAGCATAAGCAGACCAATAGCGACCTTGACCAGATTCATATTCCTGACCCTGTTTCTCAGGAGCTTTGTAAACAGCTTAACCTTATCGAAAAGCTTACAAAGAGAGTTTCAGAGCTTGAAGAAAAAATAGAAAAATAGGAGAAAAATTATGCAGATTTATAATACCCTTACAAGAAAAAAAGACGAATTTAAGCCACGTTTTGACGGAAAGGTTTCGATGTATACCTGTGGACCTACCGTTTATCACTATGCCCACATCGGAAACCTCAGAAGCTATATTATGGAGGACGTTTTAGAAAAATTCTTCAGATTTTCAGGCTACGATGTCAAGAGAGTTATGAATATCACAGACGTTGGACATCTTACTTCTGACGGCGATACAGGCGACGATAAAATGCTCAAGGGCGCTAAGCGTGAAAAGAAAACTGTAATGGAAATCGCACAGTTTTACACCGACGCATTTTTCGCTGACTGTAAGAAACTGAACATCAAGACACCTGACGTTGTTGAGCCTGCTACCGGCTGTATTGATGAATTCATCAAGGTTATCTCTTCACTTATGGAAAAGGGCTTTGCGTATGAAGCAGGCGGAAACATCTATTTTGACACTTCAAAATTAAAGCAGTATTATGTATTTAACGACTTCAAGGAAGAGGACCTTGCAGTAGGTGTCCGTGAAGGCGTTGAAGAGGATACAAACAAGAGAAACAAGGCTGACTTTGTTTTGTGGTTTACAAAATCAAAGTTTGATGACCAGGAATTAAAGTGGGATTCACCTTGGGGAATTGGTTACCCTGGCTGGCACATTGAATGCTCATGCATCTCTATGAAGCATCTTGGGGAATACCTTGACATTCACTGTGGTGGTATTGACAACGCATTCCCACATCACACAAACGAAATTGCACAGAGTGAGGCATACATTGGTCACGACTGGTGTAACTACTGGTTCCACGTTCATCACCTCAATACAAATTCAGGAAAGATGAGCAAATCATCAGGAGAATTCCTGACAGTTTCACTTCTCGAATCAAAGGGCTATGACCCACTTGTTTACAGATTTTTCTGCCTGAACTCACATTACAGAAAATCTCTGGTATTCTCATACGAAAACCTTGACAATTCAGCTGTGGCATTCAACAAGATTATTGCAAAGATTGCTACATTTGTTAAGGATGACAAGGGTGAAATTGACAAGGCAAAATACGACGAGCTTTACAACAGCTTCAAGGATGCGCTTGACAACGACCTTAACACTTCCCTTGCTATTACTGCACTTTACGACGTTCTGAAGGCTGACGCAAACGGAAAAACAAAGGTTGCGCTTATCAACGAGTTTGATAAGGTGCTTTCTCTCGACCTTGTAAATAAGGCAGAAAAGCTCTGTGAAAACAACGAGGAAGATGATATTCCTGCTGACGTAATGGAACTTGTTGAAAAGAGAAAGCAGGCAAGAGCTGAAAAGAATTTCGCTCTGGCTGACAGCCTCCGTGATGAGATTGCCGGAATGGGTTATGTAATTGAGGAAACCCGTCAAGGGACAAAAATCAGAAAGAAGTAGGGAGGTAAAAGGGAATGTCAAATCTGAATAAATCACTAATGCCACCTACAGCATCAAGGGCACAGAGATTGTCAAAGTTATTTACAATCGGAATGATAGTTTTTGCTTTTTTTGTGGTGTTCATGATTTTTCTCGTGCCTTTTTCGGGCAATGATATAGACTATGAGGAAGCTGATTTTGTGCAGCTTGAAGAACCTTCAGACGACGCAACAGTAGTTGTTTTTGAAACTAACGTGGGTACATTCAAAGCGGTGCTTTATGAGGATAAAGCTCCTAAATACTGCGAGTATTTCAAAAAGCTGGTTGAGGACGGATATTTTCTTAATACCTATGTCTGCTCAATTCTCAGAAATGAAAATGGCGACGAAGCAGGCTTTATCGGCGGTAGCAAAACCAAAGACGGAATGTCAAATGAAGACACAAACACAAAAATGATGAAGCTTGAGGTTTCTGCTGACCTCTTGCCTATTAAGGGAAGTCTTTGTTCGCTGGTTAAGCAGGGCGGAATTTTCACAAAATCAAAAGCTGGTTCGGTTGTTACTTTCCTGAATGACGTTACCGACGATAAGGCGCTTGATGAAAACCTCAAGCAAAACGGCAACGTAAACGGCCTTGAAAGGGTTACTGAGATTTTCAAGGAATACGGCGGAGTGCCTAACTACCTTCAGATGTATACGGTTTTCGGTCAGGTTTATGACGGCTGGGATACTTATGAAAAAATCACAACCACACCAATAGTTGACGAGGGCGTTTCAGACGATAAGGAAGATAAAAACTATCAGCCACAGACAGAAATCAAATTCAAAAAGGTTTACCTTTCAACCTATGGTGAAAATAAAGAAAACGGCTATAATCTTAAGTATGCACCGACAGCAGAGTAAAAGCACGGCTTAAGGTAAGTGGTCACAGAGAAGTATTATACGGACTTATTGAGGAAAACCCTTTTGAAAAAGGGTTATTCCTCAAACTCCTTTCCTAAAACTTCAGTATTTAAAATAACTATCCCCCCGCAGTGCGGGGGGATAGTTATTTTTATATTAAAGTCTTTGGATAGGGGTTCGGGGGACAACCTTTCTTCAGAAAGGTATCCCCCGATAAATTCATATAATATGCTTCTTTATGGCTACCAGCCTTAAGCCGTGCTTTTTCTTTTTAAAAGCTACTGTAAATTGCCAATAAAAAAGCACGGTCAAGCCGTGCTTTTTGTTGTTATTCAGCGTTCTTTTCGTACCACTTGTCCTGACGCTTGAAAACGTCGATTGCATTGTAACGTTCAAATGCCTTTTCGTTCTTTTCAATCTTGAGAGCATCACTCATTGACTTGAGAAGAGCCTCGTAGGTTTCAGTTTTCATAAGTGTAACAACGCCTTCTCTGTTTGCTTCAGGGAATTCTGTTCTTCCGCTCATTTCGAGACGTTCAATAATGTAGTAGTATTTTTCGTCTTTGTAAGAAGAAATCTTGTCACATTCAAGCTTTGAAATAAATTCAATAAGCTTGTCGTCCTTTGCATCTGATGCATTACGAACGAGTTCATTTGGATACTTTTCGCTTTCAATCTGAGAAGGAGTCTTTTCTTCTTCCTCTTTTTCTGTTTCAGCATCAGTATCTGTTTCTGTGTCAGAAGATTCGTCGTCCTTTTCTTCTTCCTTGTCGTCAGCAGTATCATCAGTTGTTGAATCATCTGATTCACTATCGGTATCATCAGTTGTTGTATCGTCAGTCTTGTCTGATTCCTCGTCCTTAGAAGTTTCGTCCTTAGAAGTTTCGTCCTTAGAAGTTTCGTCCTTAGAATCCTCATCCTTTGATTCTTCGTCCTTCTTTTCTTCTTCCTCGGTTTCCTTAGCATAAATTTCAAGGAGCTCGTCCATAGTCTTGCCTTCTTCAGCATAAGCCATGTACTTTTCGCTCTTCTTCTTTGTAGCTTCTTCGTCTTCTGTGTCAATCTTGAACTGAATCATCTTGTAACGAACAAAGTTTTCGTTTACAAATTTAGTAACTTCCTCAAGAGAAACCTCTTCAACACCGCCCTCGTAGTAAAGACCTTCAAAAAGCTTTACCATAAGAGTTGAGTAATTCTGAATTCTTGTGAGAGAATCCCTTGAAACACCCATCTTTTTGTAATAAGCCTCGTTCTGCTCCCAGAAGTTGTCTACGGTGCTTTCAACTTCCTTCTTTTCTTCATCGGTGAGGGTGATTCCGAGTTCCTTGCATTTCTTTTCAACAGCAACTATTTCCAGACAGATTCTGTAAGCATAATCCTCAAGGAATTTGCTCATAAGCTGACCTTCAATTTTCTGCTCTTCAAAAGTAGGAGCAAGCTTTTCACCGGCATAATAAAGGTTGTAAAGCTGATTTGTGTATTCGGTAAGCATAAGGTTGATGTAAACACCACTTGCGATTTCCTCACCGTCAGCCTTCATAATGTAGTTTGTGTCTTTTCCGCCACAGCCTGCAAGTGAACAAGCCATAACAACAGCAGCGCATGCAGCGAGTATACGTTTCTTAAATGACATATCAATTTTCCTTTCAATGAAAATAGGTAAATAAATACCAATCCAATATAAAATTATACAACAAATCTTGCGTTTTGTCAACCCACAAAATAGCCTGTATAAAAAACAACCAAGCTTCCAATAATTACATAAAACGAATGTAAAAAGGAGATATTTTATGCAGGCAGTAGTAATATGTAACCAGAAAATCCCAACCCTTTCACCACTTTTTGAGGGAAGAACAACCGCGGGCTGTTATATTCTCGGGAAATCAATCCTTGAGCATACCCTCAACCAGCTTAAAAAGGAAGATATAACCGATGTGACAGTGGTGATTTCCAAAAAGGGTGGCGAAATGCTCACCCTTACTGAAAAGCTCCGTGAAAAATTCAGATTCCGTATCTTCACATCAGATGAATCTACCCCTAAAATCGTCAGAAGAACGTGGCAAGGAGACGAAATGCTGATAACCGAGTGTAAAGGTAATCACCTTTGCAATATTGAAAAACTGCGAAAAATCCACAAAAATCTAAACTCTCCCCTTACAGCCTCAGTAAAAACCCATCATCAAAACCCGTTTGAGCTTTTATCAACTCCTTCGACAGAATTTTCATATACAGGGGTGTATATTTTATCACAGGAGCTTGTGGCTTCCATTCCCCTTGAAACAAAAATCACAACAATGGAAGAGCTTATAGAGCTTAATCCTCAGTCAATAGGTGTCAGCGATGAAACAGACAGTTTTATAGTAAAAACACCTGCCGACCTGCTTCTGGCAAATAAAACGGCGTTTTCAGATGTATTACTTTTCGATGAAAATGCCATAGAGATTTCTCAGGGCTATTATAATAAGTCGGGAAAATTTCTGAGAGGCGTAACAATTATCCCACCCGTCTTTGTGGGGAGAAATACAACGGTAGGTAGGGGTACTGTCCTCGAAAGCGGTACAATCCTCAGCAATAACGTAACAGTAGGTGAGGGCTGTTATATCAAAGGCTCTGTTGTGGGCGAAGGCTCAACAATAGGCGATAAGGCGAGCCTTGATAACGCACTGCTTGACAGAGGGGTAAACATTATGAAAGGAGCGACAATAGAAAAAATGAGCGTAATCGGAGCAAAAACAACAATAGGAAATGATACCACAGTAAAATCGGGGGTAAAAGTCCATAGCGGAAAGAGGATTTCTCCGTCAATAACAGTGTGTGAAGATGTAAACCTTTACAGCGACGGGGTGGTACTTTTTGATGACGAAGGAGCAATAACCGACTTTCAGGGCTTTATAAACCCGTCTTTCTGTGCAAATTTTGGCTCAGCGGTGGCTTCTGCTCTTGATATCGGTGCTTCGGTGGTGCTTTCCTCAACAGGTAAAAAGTCTGCTGTCTGCCTTGCTGACGCATTGGCATCAGGACTTTGCTCAGCGGGGGTAAATGTATGGAGAATAAATAACGCAACAAAGGGAGAGCTTGCCTTTACAATGGACAAGACAGATACCGATGTAGGAATTGAAGTGAGCGTTGATTTTAAGACTTCACTGAGAATTTTTTCAAAGGGTGGTCTTAAAATTACTCAGTCCCTTGAAACCGCTATCGAGGAAAACCTTAATTTCAAGCTGTTTCGTCAGACAGATTCTGATAACTTCGGCGAAATAAGAATGGGAGATTCTTTTTCTAATCTCTACCTCGACCTGCTTACAAAACAGCTCCCGTCACGTTTTTCGGGGCTGAATGTAAAAATCAATACCTCGGACAAAAAAACCGCACAGCTTGCGGACAGGCTGTTTTGTGAAAGAAACGACGTAAATGGCGAAACCGTAACCTTTCATATCAGCCAGACTGATGAGGGGATTTCTGCTTATAGCGAAAAAACAGGCTATATTTTCCGTGAAAAGCTTACCCTTATCGCTCTGAAATTTCACCTTTCACAGGGTATGGATATCGCTCTTCCTGATACCTTTCCTGATGTTGCAGAAGAAATTTCAAAAGAGTTTTCGGGTTCAGTTGTCAGATATGACACGGCAGGTGATGCGAAAGAAAAATCCGCAAGAAAGCTTGCAGGCGAATGTCAGAATCTCTTTGTAAACGACCCGCTTTTTCTTTGCGTGAAAATCATCTCTGTTATGCAGGAAAACAAGCTTTCACTTAAAAAGCTTTCTCAGGATTTGCCACAGTTTTATACAACAAAACGCTTTGTTGCCGTGGCGGATAACGGTAGTAAAATTTCCCACACAACTGTGAAGAACGAACAGGAAAATTCAAGAGCAGTCATAAGACCTGTCAAGAATTCCAAGGGTTATCTGATTTATGCACAGTCGGTTAATGCCGAAACAGCCTCAGCCTTCTGCGACGAAATCGAGAAAAAACTGAAAACAATGGATAATTGACAATTCGAGGGTAGGAGGGTGCAAACGTCACGTTTGCATTGACATTTATATTGAAAAGTAGTATAATAATCTTAACTGTTTATGTTTCGTTTTTATTGCTGAAATTCAGCGGAAAAATCTATAATTAGCCTACGGGAAAATTTACCATTACATTTTTCAAAACCCCCGTAAAATGGCTTGACTTTGTGTCCGTGAAAATTTATCGAAAGGAGCTATTTTGAAATTTCACTATGAAAAAGACAAAAATGAATGTTGAAACAGAAGGTCTTACAAATCTCATTACTATCGAACAGTCAAAAAGAGATTTGTCAACAATAAAGACTTCGAAAGCGCCGAAAATCAACGGCAGAAAGACTTCGGAAGAAAAAGTTTTAAGACCAAGAAATCCGAAAAATGTTAATGTCAAGGCTACACCTAAGACAAAGGAAGCTTCTGAAAATACTAAAAAGCAGACTAAAAATAATATCGAGGAAAGAAACCAGCCCAAAAAGGCTTATCAGAAAAAAACTGCTGTTAAAAAGGAAACTACGAGAGAACCGAGAAGAAAGACACCCGTCAAGATTATTCCGCTGGGCGGACTTAACGAAATCGGAAAGAATTTCACACTTATCGAGTGTGCAAACGATATAATCGTTGTGGATTGCGGTATCGCTTTTCCTGACGCGGAAATGCTTGGTGTTGACCTTGTTATCCCTGACTATTCCTATGCGGAAAAGAATATTGATAAAATCAGAGGAATTGTAATTACTCACGGACATGAGGACCATATCGGTGGACTTCCGTATTTCCTCAAAAAAGTCAATGTTCCTGTCTATGGAACAAGACTTACAATCGGACTCATTGAGGGTAAGCTTGCTGAACACGGACTTCTGGGTTCGGTTAAGCTTAATGTTGTTACCCCGAAACAGACAGTAAAATTCGGCTGTATGGCTGTTGAATTTATAAGAGTAAACCATTCTATTCCTGACGCAGTGGGAATGGCTTTCCATACCCCTGCAGGAGTGCTTGTGCATACGGGCGACTTCAAGGTTGACTATACACCGATAGAAGGGGAGATTATTGACCTTGCCCGCTTTGCAGAGCTTGGAAGCAGAGGAGTTCTGGCACTTATGGCTGACTCTACCAACGCCGAAAGACCGGGCTTTACAATGAGCGAAAGAAAAGTGGGAGAGAGCTTTGAAAAGCTGTTTTCTGAGGCTGAGGGAAGAAGAATTATTATCGCTACCTTTGCATCAAATATCCATAGAGTTCAGCAGATTGTCGATAACGCTGTAAAGAGCGGCAGAAAGGTCGCTATTTCGGGCAGAAGTATGGTGAACGTAATCGGAAAGGGTATTGAGCTTGGCTATCTGAAATGCCCTCAGGACGTGTTTATTGATATTGACCTTGCAGACAGATACCCTCCTGAAAAGGTTGTTCTTGTCACAACGGGAAGTCAGGGCGAGCCGATGTCTGCACTTACAAGAATGGCGATGAATGAACACAGAAAGGTTTCTATTACGCCCAATGACTTTATCATTATTTCTGCAACACCTATCCCGGGTAACGAAAAGTTTGTTACTAAAGTTGTAAACGAGCTTATGAAATCGGGTGCAACTGTTGTTTATGAGGCTATGTATGATGTTCACGTTTCGGGACACGCTTGTCAGGAAGAATTAAAACTTATTCTGAGCCTTACAAAGCCTAAGTATTTTATTCCTGTTCACGGTGAATATAAACATCTCACAAAGAGTAAACGCCTTGCGGAGAGTATCGGTATTCCGGCTGAAAATATCATTATCGGCGGACTTGGAAGCGTTATTGAATCTGATGGCGTTGATATGAAGATTACGGGACAGGTACAGGCAGGGGCAGTGCTTGTTGACGGTCTCGGTGTAGGAGACGTAGGTGCAATCGTACTTCGTGACAGAAAGCATCTTGCACAGGACGGACTTATTATAGCTGTTGCAACAGTAAACAGAAACTCGGGAGAAATTCTTTCGGGACCTGATATTGTTTCAAGAGGCTTTGTCTATGTAAGAGAAAGCGAAGAGCTTATGGAGCAGGCAAAAAGCCTTGCAGAAAAAGCGTTGCAGAATTGCCTTGACAGTAATGTTCACGAGTGGAATACTATCAAGACAAAGATGAAGGATAGTATTTCGGACTATATTTACGCAAGAACAAAGAGAAGTCCGATGATACTTCCGATAATTATGGAGGTTTTTAATTAAACACCATAAGGCACTCAGATTTTCACAAGAAAGGAAAAATACATAATGAAGGGGAAATTTACGTTAGCGGTATATGTGCTGTTTGCAGTAGTAGCTGTGTGTGGCGTGGCGTCATCAATAATTCTCTATATTTCACCTGAAGGCGAAATGCTGGGAGCGATTCTGCTTACAGTAGCGGTTTTTTCTGCAATAGGACTTGCAACTATGCTTGTTATCGCCAGCAGAAACTATATCAGAAATGTATCGAAATTTGCTAAAAACCTTACTACCTCACAGAGGGATTCCCTTTATAATTTCCCTGCACCTACCGTTATCATAAACGATAATGAGGAAATCGTCTGGACAAATATGCTTTTTGATAAGGCTGTTATTGACGGAAAAGAACCTTTCGGAAAGAAAATCAATGAGATTTTTGACTATGATTTGGGAAAAATTCTTTCCGAAAAGGGAAGCCTTGTCCATATAAACGATAAATTCTATCGTGTTCACGGACTTGTAAATGAAACCAAGGACGGAAAACTTATTCTTCTTTACCTCAACGATATTACAAAAATGGTTGAGCTGGAATTTGAATATAACCAGTCAAGACAGACGGTTATGATGATTGTTGTGGATAACTATGACGAGCTTCTGCAGAATGCAAAGGAAAGTGAAAAAGCACATACAGTCGTTGAAATCGAAAAGCTGATTGAAAGCTTTATTGAATCAACTACCGGTATCGCAAGAAAGATTTCTTCAGACAGATTTATGGTTGTTATCGAGGAAAGATATCTTTCACAGATGATAAAGAGTAAGTTTCCTATCCTTGATAAGGCGAGAGAAATTCAGGTCGGCGAAAAGGACCACCTTACAATTTCAATCGGCGTGGGACATTGCTCAGATAACCTTTCAGAAAGCGAAAAGTATGCAAGACAGGGACTTGATATGTGCCTCGGACGAGGTGGCGACCAGGTTGCTGTTAAAACAGAAAATGGCTTTGAATTTTTCGGTGGTGTTTCTACCGGAATGGAAAAGCAGACAAAGGTAAAGACAAGAATTATTGCAAATGCAATTACAGACCTTGTTTCTACAAACGGAACAGTTTTCGTTATGGGGCATAAAAACGGAGATATGGATAGTATCGGCTCTGCAACAGGTCTTTGTGCTGCTGTCCGCTCTATGGGAAATGAGGCTTATGTTGTAGTTGAAAGGGAAAGAAACCTTGCTCGTTCACTTATCGAATATATCGAAACAAACGATAGCCCTGATATGTATATAACACCTACTCAGGCACTTATGAAAATGGACGATACTTCTATCGTTTTTGTTGTGGATACTCATAACCCTGACTTCCTTGATAGCTTCGAGGTATATAAGGCTGCTCAGAAGGTTGTTGTTATCGACCACCATAGAAAAATGGTTAAGCATATCGACGACGCTGTTATCTTTTTCCACGAGCCACAGGCTTCTTCTGTTTCGGAAATGATAGCAGAGCTTATTCAGTACCTCGGCGATAAGGTAAAGCTTACTGCTCGTCAGGCGGAAGCTCTTTTAGCAGGTATTATGCTTGATACAAAGAATTTCGTAATGAGAACAGGTGCGAGAACCTTTGAAGCGGCAGCATATCTGAAGCTTATGGGTGCTGATACCGTTTCGGTTAAGAAACTGTTTTCAAATTCAATAGATACCTACCAGCAGAAGTCAATGCTTATTACAAACTGTGAGGTTTATGAGAGATGTGCTGTTGCAACAGCAAGAGCAACAAGCCAGGCAATGCGACTTGCCGCACCTCAGGCGGCGGACGAGCTTCTGGGAATCAACGGCGTTGACGCTTCATTTGTTCTTTATGAAGAGGGCGGAATAATTAACGTTTCTGCGAGAAGTATGGGTAAATTCAATGTTCAGGTTATTATGGAAGCCCTTGGTGGTGGTGGCCACGCTACAATGGCGGGCGCACAGCTTAAATCCACTCTTACAAATGTAAAGCAGATGGTTTTCCAGGCTATCGACGAGCATCTTGATAACCTTGCGAGAAATAAAACAAAATCAAAGAAATAATTTGTTTTTGTCAAGATATAAAAGTTTTCGGTCAAGCCTTTTTCAAAAGGCTTGTGGTTTCCAAAGGCGAAGCCTTGGTCGCCCGTCGCAACGGGCGAAATCCCCTTGTGACACAAAGCGTTTTTTGGAGGGGAGCAAATAACGAACCATCGTTATTTGTGATGGAACCTTTTTCAAGTAAAAAAGGTTCCTAATAGAAAGTCCAAACAAATTTTCCTTCCAAAAGGTGCCAGTGGCACGTTTTGGAACAGGCAAATACATTTTAATACCTATATTTCAACAAAGGAGTAAAAAACAATGAAAGTAATTCTTTTAAAGGACGTAAAAGGCTCAGGTAAGGCGGGGGATATTATCAATGCCGCTGACGGATATGCAAGAAACTTTCTTATTGCAAGAGGTATGGCTCTTGAAGCTACACCAAAGAATTTAAACGACCTTCAGGGTAAAAAGGATTCAGCACAGCATAAGCTTGATGTTGAAAAGGCTGAAAACCTCGAAATCGCAAAGGCTCTTGAAGGTAAGGAAATTGTTGTAAAATCAAAGGCCGGTCAGGGCGGTAAGCTTTTCGGAGCGGTTACATCTGCTACCGTAAGCGATAAGATTAAGGAAAGCTACAACATTTCAGTTGATAAAAAGAAAATCAATCTTAACAGCGAAATCAAGTCATTCGGTGATTTTTCAGCTGTAATCAAAATGAGTCAGGGCGTTTCCTGCTCAATCAAAATTAAGGTTATTGAAGAGTAACTCAGTAAAGGAAGATTTAAGTGGAGCTTAATTTGACTAACGACTTTTCAGGAAAAGAACTGCCTTTCAGCCTGGAAGCAGAACAGACTGTTTTAGGAGGAATACTTCTTGAACCATCAACTCTGCCGGTTGTTATGGAGTACTTAAAGCCTGAAAGCTTTTATAAGGAACAGCACAGAGAGCTTTTTGCTATCTTTATGCGAATGTTTTCAAACGGTCAGACAGCCGATTTGATTACCGTTTTGAATGAGTCTGTTGCACTTGGTATTTTTGAAACCTCTGCAATGGCTAAAACATACCTCAAAGGACTTATGGAATCAATTCCGTCGGTCGCAAATATCGAAAGCTATTGTAAAATTGTTGAGGAGAAATTCTATCTCAGAGCACTTATAAATGCGGCAAATGAGATTATCCGTAACGCAACAGAGGGTACTGTTGATGCTACAAACCTCCTTGACAGCGCAGAACAGAAGATTTTTGATATCAGACAGGGAAAGGCTTCAAACGGTCTTGCGAGAATTGACTCGGTACTTATTGATACAATGAGCAGATTGGGACAGCTCAGTGGTGAAAACAAAGAAAAGTATGCTGGTGCAAAAACAGGTTTTTCACAGCTTGATAATGTTACAACAGGTCTTAATAATTCTGACCTTCTGGTTATCGGTGCAAGACCTGGTATGGGTAAGACGGCCTTTGCTATAAATATTGCTACAAACGCTTGTAAGCGTAATCATAAGTCGGTTGCTATCTTTAACCTTGAAATGGGTAAGGAACAGCTTGTTTCCCGTATGCTTTCTTCTGAAAGTATGGTAAACAGCCATTCTCTGCGTTCAGGACAGATTGACCAGGACGACTGGGTTAAGCTTGCACAGGGAGCTGATGTTCTCAGCAAACTTCCGATTTATATTGACGATACGGCAGGTATCACAGTTCCTCAGATGAAGGCAAAGCTCAGAAGAATGAAAAATCTGGGACTTGTTGTTGTGGACTATATCCAGCTTATGGAATCACCTAACAAGCATTCAAGCCGTGTTAATGAAGTTTCGGAAATCACACGTCAGTTAAAGCTTATGGCTAAGGAACTCAACGTTCCTGTTATTGCACTTTCACAGCTTGCAAGAAGCTCTGAAAAGCGTGATGACAAACGTCCTATGCTTTCAGACCTGAGAGAATCAGGTTCTATCGAGCAGGATGCTGACCTTATTCTTTTCCTTTACAGAGACGCTTATTACGATAGAGAAAATACAGAAAAAGCAGCGATTGCTGAGTGTATTGTTGCTAAAAACCGTCACGGCGAAACAGGTACTGTAAAGCTTGCGTGGATTGGTGAGTACACACTCTTTACAAACCTTGACACAACAAACAGAACAGAGTAGGCAAACGTGACGTTTGCATCCTCCTCGCCTATTTGTTCATTTGCGAGGGGCAATGTTTTTGAGTGACGGCGGTCATCGGCTCACTCAAGGTTCGCCTTAAATTGAAAAAACATATAAAAAGTGTTTTTGTAACTGACAACTGTCACAAAAAACTTTTAGTCGGGTTTGCCGACGGATTTTAATACATAGGAGAAAAATGATGGCAAAGAAAAAACTTGGAATGGGAATGGACTTTCTGTTTAATGACAATACTGTTGAAGAAGAATCAAAAGGCAACGTTATGCTGAGAATTTCTACGGTTGAGCCTAACAAGAATCAGCCAAGAACTCACTTTGACGAAAACGCAATTATTACACTTGCTGACTCGGTAAGACAGCACGGCGTTTTACAGCCTATTCTTGTCAGACCTCTTTCAAACGGAAACTACCAGATAGTTGCAGGTGAAAGACGCTGGAGAGCCGCAAGAATGGCAGGACTTTCTGAAATTCCTGCCGTAATCAAGGAGCTTTCCGAAAAGGAAACTGCACAGATTGCCCTTATTGAAAACCTTCAGAGAGAGGATTTGAACCCTCTTGAAGAGGCGCTCGGCTATCAGGGGCTTATGAATGACTATGAAATGACCCAGGCTGAGGTTGCGCAGGTTGTGGGAAAGTCACGTTCGACCGTTACAAACTCTTTAAGACTATTAGACCTTGACGACGAAGTTAAGGAAATGCTCAAAAACGGCGAGCTTTCAACAGGTCACTGCAAGGCTATTCTTGGTATTGACGACAAGAAAAAACAGCTTGAAATTGCAGGTGAGGTTGTTCTTAAGAAGCTTTCTGTAAGACAGACTGAACAGCTTGTTTCAAAGGTTAAGGAAGTTCTTGAGGGAAAAATCAAGGTTAAAGCAGCTGACGAGGACTTTTTCAAAAAGCCTGCATATTACAGCGAAGTTGAGATTTCACTTAAACAGACTCTTGGTCAGAAGGTTTCCGTTTTGAAAAACAAAGACGGAAGTGCAACTGTCAAGATTTCATTCAAAAACGACGAGGCTCTCTCGGAATTTGTTAAACGTTTCGGCGAGGATTAGCCGTGGCGAAGCGATTTGCTTTTTGGCAAATCGCTTGATTGCTTTACGCCTGAAGGCGTAAAGCGAAAGGTGCGACTGCGTCGCACACGCCACGGCCTTTAAAAGGAGAAATTTATGCTTTTAAAGGTAAAGGAAACAATTAAAAAATATAATATGCTTAAAGACGACGAACAGACTACCGTTGCACTTTCCGGTGGGGCTGACTCGACAGCACTTGCCCTTGCCTTGAAAAAACTCGGCTATGAGGTGATGGCTGTCCACATAAACCACCACCTGAGAGGCGAGGAAAGCGATAGGGATATGAAATTCTGTGAGGAATTTTGTGAGAAAAATAATATCCACCTTGATGTTTTCCACGTTGATGTTCTGGAATATGCTCAAAAAACAGGACTTTCTACCGAAACAGCAGCAAGAGAACTTCGCTATCAGATTTTTGAAAAGTGTAATGGAAAGGTCGCTACTGCTCATAACCTTAACGACTGCGTGGAAACTACACTTTTTAACCTTTCACGAGGTACGGGACTTAAAGGTGTCTGTGGAATTCCTCCTGTCAGAGATAATTTCATTAGACCTCTTGCTGATGTCACCCGTGAGGAAATCGAAATCTTCCTTAGGGAACAAAACCAACCCTTTGTTACCGACTCGACAAATAACTCCGACGACTATACAAGAAATAAAATCAGACATAATCTTTTGCCTGAATTTCTTAAAATTAACGAAAACTTTTTAGAAAACTATAAGAGATTTCGTGATAATGCGAGCGAGGACTCTGCCTATCTTGAAAAACTCGCTGAAGATGCCTTTTGTGAGGTTAAAATAAGCGAAGAAAACAGCTATAATGCTGTAAAGCTAAATAACTTGCCATCAGCTGTAAAACACCGTGTTTTCGGCAAAGTTCTTAACGCCAATGATGTGGAAACTTCCAGAGAGCGTGTTTTGGAGCTTGATAATATCTGTAATAACGGGGGTAAAATAAATCCTAAGGGGAATACCTATTTTGTGTGTAAAAATGATACCCTAATTTGTAAAAAAACCGGTAATAACTGCGAAAATTTCGTGAAATCAGTAGAAATCAGCGAAAATATAAGCCTTTACGAAATTTTTGACAGAACAGTGAAGCTTGTGATTGAGGATATCGGTAACGTTAATAAAAATTTCACAAACAATGTTCTGGATTATGATAAAATAATAAGAACGGCTACCCTCAGAGGAAGAAATAGCGGAGATAAAATCCGGCTTGTAAACAGGGAATTTACCTCTGATGTGAAAAAACTTTTTTCTTCTCTTTATAATGAAGAAACCCGTAAAAACCGATTGGTAATTGCCGATGAAGAAGGTGTTATCTTCGTTGAGGGTGCAGGCTGTGCTGAAAGATGTAAAATTGATAAGACTACCAAAAGAGTGCTGATTTTTTGTGATGAGTAATTATCATTGGTTTGTCACAAAGACGTGCTAAAATTTTGATATTCGGGAAAACTATATTTAGTGTTTAGAAAGGTTGTGTTTTATTGAAAAAAGGCGGTGCAAAAAGCCTGCTGGTATATCTTGCTATATCGGCAATAATAATTTTCGGACTGGTGTATGCACTTACACATCTTACTTCAAAGAATGAAGATGTCACATATTCACAGGTGATGGAGTATTTTGATGACCTTGAGGTTTCGGAATATGAATTTGACCTGGGAACAGGTGAGCTTAAGTATAAGCTTAAAGGTGAAGATAAGGTAAAGAAATATGTTGTGCCTAATGTTTCACTTTTTGTTGACGAGGTTCTGGGAATTGATGGTGCAAACTACCGTCAGCGCTATAACGCTGAAAACCCTGACGCAAAGCTTAAATATAACCTTATTAAAATCAAGGACAACAGCTTGTGGCTCAGTATGCTTCCGACACTTATCCTGATAGGACTTATGATTTTCTTCTTTGTGTTTACTATGAAGTCTGCTGGCGGCGGAAAAATCGGTAGCTTTGGAAAGGCTAATGCAAATAAACACCTTTCACAGGGTAAAAAAGCTACCTTTGACGACGTGGCAGGTGCCGACGAAGAAAAGGAAGAGCTTCAGGAAATCGTTGACTTCCTTAAAAATCCAAAGAAATATAGCTCAATCGGTGCAAGAATTCCTAAGGGTGTTCTCTTGCAGGGCCCTCCTGGTACAGGTAAAACTCTCCTTGCAAGAGCAGTTGCAGGGGAAGCAGGTGTTCCGTTCTTCTCAATTTCAGGTTCTGACTTTGTGGAAATGTACGTCGGCGTAGGTGCATCAAGAGTAAGAGATTTGTTTGAACAGGCTAAGAAAAATGCTCCTGCTATTATATTCATCGATGAAATCGACGCAGTAGGTCGTCAGAGAGGCGCAGGCCTCGGTGGTGGTCACGACGAAAGAGAACAGACCTTGAACCAGCTCCTTGTTGAAATGGACGGCTTTACAGGTAACGAGGGAATTATCGTTATGGCTGCTACAAACCGTTCAGATATTCTCGACTCGGCACTTTTAAGACCTGGACGTTTTGACAGACAGATTTTAGTAAGCTATCCTGACGTCAAGGGCAGAGAAGAAATTCTTAAGGTTCATACAAGAAATAAACCACTTGCCCCTGACGTAAACCTTAAAACAATCGCTCAGACAACTGTCGGATTTACTGGTGCAGACCTTGAAAACCTTGTTAACGAAGCTTCACTTCTTGCTGCAAGAAAGAACAAGAAGGCTATCACAAAGGCTGATATGGAAGAGGCTTCAATTAAGGTAATTGCAGGCCCAGAAAAGAAATCAAAGGTTGTTACAGAAGAGGAAAAGAAGCTTACTGCTTACCACGAAGGCGGTCACGCACTTTGTACCTACTACTGTAAATCTCAGGATAAGGTACATCAGGTTTCAATTATCCCAAGAGGCCACGCAGGTGGATTTACAATGAGTCTTCCCGAAAAGGATAAGGCTTATGTGAGCAAAAACGAGATGAGCGAAAATATCGTTGTTCTTCTCGGTGGTAGAGTTGCTGAAAAACTCATTCTCGACGATATCTCAACAGGAGCTTCAAATGATTTGGAAAGAGCTACTTCTACTGCAAGAAGTATGGTTATGAGATACGGCTTTTCTGAAAAGCTGGGACCTGTTGTTTATGGAAACGACCAGCATCAGGTGTTCCTCGGAAGAGATTACACAAACGGAAATTCCTACAGCGAAAATGTTGCCGCTGAAATCGACTCTGAAATCCGTAGCATAATTGAAGATGCTTTTGTGAGAGCAGAGGATATTCTCAGAGAGCATATAAATGAACTTCATCTTATCGCAAAGTATCTTATGAAGTTTGAAAAGATTGACGGTGATAACTTCTATAAGCTGATGAGAGGGGAAATTACTGAGGCGGATATTGATGCTGAAGATAATGAAACCGAAAAGGCTGAGGAAATCGTTGCTGAAAATACAGAAACAACAGAAGCTGTAATTGAAACAGAAGTAACTGTTGAAGATGAAAAAAGCGAAGACTAATTGATTACAATTGACAATAAAAGCGTACGGATTTTCCGTACGCTTTTGGTTTTTGGTTGTGCTGACGCACGGAAACTAAAGGTATGTTCCGTCAAAAACGTGCCACTGGCACCTTTTTGAGGGGGCTTTTGTCTAACTACCCAAGAGGGAACCTTTTTTACTTGCAAAAGGTTCCCCACAACTTGCTGTCGCAAGTTGACACCCCTCCCAAAAACGCTTAATGGTATTAGGGGATTTCGCCCGTTGCGACGGGCGATGAGGGCGTTGCCCCTCAACCCCACCACCTTTGAAAAGGTGGACGAAACTTTTATATTTTGACAGGAACAAAAAAAGAGTAGGATTTCGGTCCTACTCTTATTTTTTCGCCTATTTACCTGAACGCAACAAACTGGGAGAAGGATGCAAACGTGATGTTTGCAATTGTCAATTGTCCATTGTCAATTGACAATTACTGGTAGTTGTCGTCGTAAAACCAAAGGGTTGTAAAGAAACCGTTTTTTGAGTATTCAAGCTTTATTCTTGAAACCTCTTTGACAAGAGTTGATGACAGCTTAACCTTTGTGCAAAGGTCGGCGTAGTAACAGCCTTCAAGCCTGGTAAAGCTGTATTTCATACCTCTTCCTGAAAAATAACTTTTGTGCATAAGTCCGCCGTCAGGGTCAGCAAGCCACTGTCGGTCAAGATTTATGTACTTGTGTCTTACGATTTCAAAATCGTCAGCCTGCTCATTTGTGTAATTGTAGCTGTATGCGTCCTCGGTGTCTTTCATATGATAGTGGGAAACCACGTTTGTAAGAGAAACACCATTTCCTGATTTTATAACCTTTGCTGATGTAAGGTCAACAGGGCCGATATCAGGCTTTGAAAACATAATTCTGTTTTCACCGCTGATGTAGGGATAGCTTCCGTCTGTTTTCTGACAAAGAGCAACTATTGCGTCCCACAAAGACGAGTTTTCCTTTACGTAGATGTAATTTGCAACAGTGGTGTCCTGCTGGCATACAACGTTAGGAACGCTGATATTTGCATTGATAAGGGACTGGAGATTTACATTGTAATTCATTCCCGGCAAAGGCTGATTCTGTGAAAGCCCCATAGAGAATCCTCTTGAAGTGAATTTCACATAGCCGATACCTTTTTCCTTGTAAATTTCCAAGCTGTCAACAAGTCCGTAGTGGATTCCCATTCCGTCAAGAGTAATTCTCAGCTTGTGTATGTCTGTGGGATTTATGTTGCAGACAAAAATTCCGGAAACTTTTGTGTATGGAGTGTAACGCTCTTTTTCAAAATTAAGGCTGATACATTCCGTCAAAACGTAAAGGTTGGTCTGTGATTGAAGTGTAAGTGAAATCTTTCCCATAACTATAACCTCCTTTATGCTGTTTTAAAACTATTCTTATGAAAAAGAGACTTAATTTAGAGTAATGTAGGATAAAGCACGGCTTCGCATTGTACAATCGGTATAAAAAACAAAACCCACTATCTTTTCACGGATAGTGGGTATTTTTGTGTTTTCGCAATTTGAGGCGAGCTTCAAGCGAGGCGATAACACCCGAACACTCAAAACTTCGACGTTTCTCAAATGAAATGCGAGGGTAGGACGGTGAAACCGTCAGGGTTTCTAAATTTTCATAGTAAGTGAAATTCTCTTTCTCTTTACGTCAACATCAAGGACTTTTACCTTAACAATATCGCCGACCTTAACAACCTCCATAGGGTGCTTAAATAATAATTCCCCCTCCGCCGAAGGCGGAGAGGGGACAAAACTAAATTTTCATAGTAAGTGAGATTCTCTTTCTCTTTATGTCAACGTCAAGGACTTTTACCTTAACAATATCGCCTACCTTAACAACCTCCATAGGGTGTTTGATGTAGCGATTTGTCATCTGTGAAATGTGAACAAGTCCGTCCTCGTGAACACCGATGTCCACAAATGCACCAAAGTCGATAACATTTCTTACAGTACCCATAAGCTCCATACCGATTGTAAGGTCTTTGAGCTCCATAACGTCACCGCTTCTCATAAGAGGTTTCGGAAGCTCGTCTCGTGGGTCACGGCCAGGTTTTACAAGTTCCTTGACGATGTCCTTAAGTGTAGGCACACCTACGCCGATTTCGTCAGCCAGCTTTGTGAAGCCTGTTTTTTCTGTCTTTTCAGAAAGGTCAGTGAGCTTGCCAGCGTTAATGTCTGAAAGGGTGTAGCCACATTTTTCAAGGAGTGCCTTTGCAGCGTCGTAGCTTTCAGGGTGAACAGAAGTGTTGTCCAGAGGGTTTTTGCCGTCACGGACTCTCAAAAATCCTGCGCACTGTTCAAAAGCCTTAGCTCCGAGCTTTGCAACCTTGAGGAGCTGTTTTCTGTCGGTGAATGCGCCGTTTTCTTCACGGTATTTAACGATATTCTTGGCAACGCCTGCGTTAATTCCCGAAATGTATGAAAGCAGGCTGTGGCTTGCGGTATTAAGGTCGACACCAACGTTATTTACGCAGTCCTCAACAACCCCTGAAAGTGCCTCATCCATACGATTTTTTGGCATATCGTGCTGATACTGACCTACGCCGATAGCTTTAGGGTCGATTTTTACAAGCTCTGCAAGTGGGTCCTGCAAACGTCTTGCGATTGAAACTGCACTTCTCAGAGAAACGTCGTATTCCGGAAATTCCTCAGCTGCAAGCTTTGAAGCAGAGTAAACAGATGCCCCTGCCTCAGAAACTACCATATAGCTTACCTTTTCAGGGATTTCCTTAAGCATATCAGCAACAAAAGCCTCAGATTCACGGCTTGCAGTACCGTTACCGATAGAAATTGTAGTAACGTTATGCTTTCTTATAAGTGCAACAAGCTTTTTCTTTGCCTCTTCGATTTTGCTCTGAGGTGGGGTAGGGTATACAACAGTTGTGTCAAGGACTTTACCTGTTCCGTCAACAACTGCGATTTTACAGCCTGTTCTGTAAGCCGGGTCAAGGCCAAGTGTAACGCTGTTTTTGATTGGTGGCTGCATAAGAAGCTGTTTTAAGTTGTCGCCAAAAACCTTGATTGCCCCTTCGCAAGCCTTAGCAGTAAGTTCGTTTCTGATTTCTCTTTCGATTGAAGGATAGATAAGACGCTTATAGCTGTCTTCACAAGCAAGCTTTACAAGCTGTCCACAAGCAGAGTCATTCTTGACATACTTATGACAGCAGGCTCTTTCGCCAGCGCCCTCTGTGATATCAACAGAAACCTTAAGTGCCTCTTCCTTTTCGCCTCTGTCAAGGGCAAGCACTCTATGGCCTGCGATTTTTGAAACGCCTTCTGAATATTCATAGTAGTTTTTATACACAGTTTCAGCCTCTTCGTCAGTAGCCTTTGAAGAAATCTTACCAATCTGCATAAACATTTCTCTTATGTATTTTCTCAGAGCTGCGTTATCGGAAACATCTTCTGCGATGATATCCATAGCGCCCTGCAAAGCCTCTTCGACAGTTGAAACTGTCTTATCGGCCTCTTCACTTTCTACAAGGAATGCTTCAGCTTCTTTTTCGGGAATTGTGTTTTCATCCTGATTAAGAAGAATTTCAGCGAGTGGTTCAAGTCCCTTTGCTCTTGCAACAGAGCCTCTTGTTTTTCTCTTCTGTTTATAAGGTCTGTAAATATCTTCAACTTCAACAAGGGTAACTGCCTTATCGATAGCGCGCTGAATTTCTTCAGTCATTTTACCCTGTTCGGTAATTGAATTTGTAATTTCCTCTTTACGCTTTGTAAGGTTTCTCAAGTAGTTGAGTCTATCGTAGATTTCTCTTAAAATCTGGTCGTCGAGAGAGCCTGTCATTTCCTTTCTGTAACGTGCAATAAAAGGTATGGTTTTGCCGTCGTCAATAAGGTTTACAGTATTGTCAATCTGTTCCTTTCTGAGCTTAAATTCCTCGGCAAGCATTACGTTAATATCCAAAGTTTTTACCTCCTGAGTATTTAAATATTACCTTTTTATTTTACCACATTTTCGTCAAGAAGTAAAGAAAAAATCCTCTTTTTAAAAGCAAATCTGATATTTTTTATCATTCCTCGTCTGACGGGGAGGAGGGTGTTGTTTTTAAGCATCACGCCCTTACAGGAAACGCTTTTTACTGCCTTTAAATTTACTGCATAGCTTTTATGTATTCTCAGCAAATCGTGTTCCTCGCAAAACTGTGAAAGCGGTTGTCTTTTTTCGATTGTGAAGCCGTCGCCATAGGCTATTGTTTTATGGTCATAAACCTCGGCATAGGTCAGGTTTTCTTTTTTAAAAGGCTGCATTTTATCCTCCGGCACAATGTTCTTGAACGGGCTTGCGGAGTAAATACCGCAAGCCGCCGCCCCGCAGGGGCGGTATAGTCGCCGTAAGGCGACCGTTCAAGAACATTATACCTTGAGTTTTGCACAAATTTTGTCAAAAAAAGGGGTGTTCTGTAAAAAACAGAACACCCGCAGAAATTTAAATTTATTCCTTGACAGCCTCGTCGAAGATAGCAACAACTTCGTCTGATGGCTTCTTGTCGATGAGAGAAACGATAACAGTAACGATTGCTGAAATGATAAATCCAGGAATGATAGCGTAAAGGTCGCCGTTCCACTTGAGAACGTAGCACCAGAGAATTACAGTTGTAGCACCGCTTATGATACCTGCAACAGTACCCTTGAGCGTAACTCTCTTCCAGTAGATTGAGAAGAGGATTGCAGGACCGAAGGAAGCACCAAAGCCTGCCCACGCATTTGAAACAATACCCATAATTGAATCCTTAGGATTAAGTGCGAGAATACAAGCGATTACTGAAATTGCCATAACAGCACCACGGCTTATCCACATTGCTGCCTTGTCTGAAATGTTTTTCTTGAAAATCTTGAAGATGTCGTTTACAACAGCTGATGCAGTAACGAGAAGCTGGCTGTCTGCAGTTGACATAATTGAAGCTAAAACTGCTGAAAGGAAAATACCTGCAAATGCAGCAGGGAAAAGCATTTTTACTGTCTTTATGAAGATAAGCTCCTGCTGTGCTGAGTCTCCAAGAACAATTCCCTTTGAGTCGAGGTAAGCTCTGCCGAGAATACCGATAAGTACAGCTGCAAAAAGTGAAATTACAACCCATACAATAGCAATAATTGCAGATTTCTTTACAAGCTTCTTGTCCTTGATAGCCATAAATCTTACAAGAATATGTGGCATTCCGAAATAACCCAAAGCCCACGCAAGGTCACTTATAATTGAGTTGAAACCCTTGCCTTCTGTGAGTGAAAGAAAAGCTCCGTCGTCGATATTCTTGAGAGCTTCGAGATTTGCTTCAGGTGTGTTGTTGATGATTGCAATAGGGAGTGCAACGATTGCGATAATCATAAGAAGTCCCTGGATAAAGTCTGTCCACGCAACTGCACTGAATCCACCGAAAAATGTATAAGTAACGATAATAAGTGCTGAAATAATAACTGCAAGCTTTTCGTTTGCAGCAGTTTCAGGTGCTCCGAAAACTACCATGAAGAGCTTACCACCTGATACAAATGCAGATGTTGTATAAACAAGGAAGAATACAAAAATTACAACTGCACATACCATTCTTACTGTCGGTGAATTTGTCTTGAATCTGTTCTGGAAGTACTCAGGAATTGTAATTGAGTCGCCTGCTTTTTCTGTGAATGTTCTCAGACGCTTTGCAACAAAACACCAGTTAAGTACTGTACCGATACAAAGTCCTACTGCCAGCCAGTAGTTTCCCATACCTGTGGCATATGCAGCACCAGGAAGTCCCATGAGAAGCCATCCGCTCATATCTGATGCCTGTGCTGACATAGCTGTTACCCAGCTGCCGAGTGAACGTCCTGCAAGGAAGTAGTCACCCATTGATTTTGATTTGTTTGTGAAGTAGAAACCGATTCCGAGCATAAGTGCAAGATAACAAGCAAAAGCTATAAGAATCGGTACGCTTGCATTCTGGAAAAGCTGTTTTAAAAATTCCATTACGCCATACCCTTTCTGTTAAAAATTGTAAATATATACACAAAAATGATAACATATATTAGTTAATATTTTATGAATATCAAGGAAATATTTTCTCATATAAAACGTCAAAAATCGCCCCTCAGAACGTTAAATAATTAACAGATATGCTATTGACAGAAAATTGGCTTTGTTATATAATGTATTTGTGGGAAATTTGAATGTTTTGCCAAAAAAGGACATTTAAGTTTCAAAAATGCGGTTTTGCCGCCCTAAAACCTCAATGTATTGAGGAAAGAAAGGAATGGATTTATTATGGCAAGTTTGACAAAAAACCCTAACGTTAACGCTTGGGTTGACGAAATGATTGCCCTCACAAAGCCTGATAAGGTTGTTTGGATTGACGGCAGCACAGAACAGCTTGACGCTTTGAGAGCAGAAGCTACCGAAACAGGAGAAATGACATGGCTCAATCAGGAAGAGCTTCCTGGTTGTCTTTATCACAGAACAGCAGTAAACGACGTTGCAAGAGTTGAGGACAGAACATTTATCTGTACAAAGACTAAGGAAGATGCAGGTCCTACAAATAACTGGTGTGACCCACAGGAAATGTATGCAAAGCTTACACCTATGTACGACGGTGTTATGAAGGGCAGAACAATGTATGTTATCCCTTACTCAATGGGACCTATCGGCTCACCTCTCGCTAAGGTTGGTGTAGAAGTTACTGACTCAATCTACGTTGTTCTTAATATGGACATTATGACAAGAGTAGGTACAAGAGCATTTGAAAACCTCGGTGATACTTCAAATGACTTCGTAAGAGGACTTCACGCTAAGGCTGATATTGACCCTGAAAACAGATATATCGTTCAGTTCCCGGAGGATAATGCTATCTGGTCAATCAACTCAGGTTACGGCGGAAACGTACTTCTCGGTAAGAAGTGCTTTGCTTTGAGAATTGCTTCATTCCAGGCTAAGAATGAAGGCTGGATGGCTGAACATATGCTTATCCTCGGCGTAGAAAAGCCTGACGGAGAAGTTAAGTACATCACAGCAGCATTCCCATCAGCTTGCGGAAAGACAAACCTCGCTATGCTTATCCCACCTGTTTGCTATACAGAAAAGGGATATAAGGTTTGGACAGTTGGTGACGACATCGCATGGCTTAAGCCGGGCGAGGACGGAAGACTTTACGCTATCAACCCAGAAAACGGATTCTTTGGCGTAGCTCCTGGTACAAACGAAAAGTCAAATTACAATGCGCTTGCTTCTACAAAGAAGAACGCTATCTTTACAAACGTTGCTATCAATAACGACGATATGACAGTATGGTGGGAAGGTCTTGACAAGAACCCTCCTGTAAACGCAACAGAATGGAAGGGTGCTAAGGTAAACGGCCCTGAGTTTGCTGCTGAAGGCAACAAGCTTGCTCATCCAAACTCAAGATTTACAGCTCCTGCTGAAAACTGCCCATGTATTTCTTCAGAATTCAACAACCCTAAGGGTGTTCCTGTATCAGCTATGATTTTCGGTGGCCGTCGTGAAAAGACAACTCCACTGGTATATCAGGCATTTGACTGGACACACGGAACATACATCGGTTCAGCTGTTTCATCAGAAACAACTGCTGCTGCAACCGGTGCTGTTGGTGTTCTTCGTCACGACCCTATGGCTATGAAGCCATTCATCGGCTACAACGTAGGCGACTACTGGGCACACTGGCTCGAAATGGGCGAAAAGCTCGGTGACAAGGCTCCAAAGATTTTCAACGTTAACTGGTTCAAGAAGGACGAAAACGGAAACTTCATGTGGCCTGGTTTCGGCGACAATATGAGAGTTCTTGACTGGATTATCAAGAGATGTGAGGACGCTGTTGACGCTGACGAAACAGCTATCGGTTATCTCCCTAAGGCTGGCGACATCAACCTCGAAGGCATCGAAGATGAAGTTACTCCTGAAATCCTTGACAAGCTTCTTGCTGTTGACAAGGACCTCTGGATGGACGAAATTGCTGAAATGAGAAGATACTACGATGAGGATATCGCTGCTAAGGGCGGAAGAATTCCTGAAGCTCTCATCAAGGAACTCGATAAGCTCGAAGAAAGACTCAATAAAGCATAAATAAAATGCACAACTAAAGCACGGCTTTTGCCGTGCTTTTTTTATCCCTCTGTGTTATGTATATTTTACCAAAATCGTACGGGAAAGTTGCAAATTTTATTGAAAAAGATACAATAGTTATTGAAAAAGTATTTTCGTTGTGATATTATTGTAGTGTAGAAATTTAATTTATAAGGAGTGCTTGTGATGGATAATTTTGAATTTTACAGCCCGACGGAATTTGTTTTCGGTAGGGAAAGAGAAAATGACTGCGGTAGATTTGTAAAAAAATACGGCGGTAAAAAGGTGCTTATCCACTATGGCGGAGGCTCAGCAGTAAAGTCGGGACTTCTTGACAGAGTAAAGGCTTCTCTTGATGCAGAAGGAATTGCTTACGTTTGTCTTGGCGGAGTTAAGCCAAATCCGAGAGATACTCTTGTTTATGAGGGTATTGACCTTTGCAAAAAAGAGGGAATTGACTTTATTCTTTCTGTTGGTGGTGGCTCTTGTATCGACAGCGCAAAGGCTATTGCTATCGGTGTACCTTACGACGGAGATTTCTGGGATTTTTACGGCAAGGGCAAGGCTATCGAAAAGGCTCTTCCTGTGGGAACTGTTCTTACAATCGCTGCTGCGGGCAGTGAGGGAAGTCCTTCGTCTGTTATCACCAAGGAAGACGGAATGTTAAAGAGAGGCACAGGCTCTGACCTTATCAGACCTAAGTTTTCTATTTTAAATCCACAGCTTACCTGTACACTTCCTGCATATCAGACAGCTTGCGGAGCTACTGACATTATGGCTCACGTTTTTGAAAGATACTTTACAAACACTTCTGAGGTTGAAGTTACTGACAGACTTTGCGAAGCTATTTTGCTCACAATGGTTAAGGAAGTTCCGAGAGTTATTGAAAATCCTGACAATTACGAAGCAAGAGCAAACATTATGTGGGCAGGTACTGTTGCACACAACGACATTGTTGGTGTGGGAAGAAGTCAGGACTGGAACAGCCACAACATTGAACACGAGCTTTCCGGACTTTATGACGTGGCTCACGGCGCAGGACTTGCAGTTGTTATGCCTGCGTGGATGGAATTTGTTTATAAGCACAACGTAATGAGATTTGCGCAGATGGCAGTGAGAATCTTCGGCTGTCAGATGAATTTTGAAAACCCTGAGGCTACTGCACTTGAAGGAATTTACTGCTTCAGAAGGTTTTTAAGAGAAATCGGAATGCCTATAAACTTTGAAGAGCTTGGCGCTAAGGAAGAGGACATTCCTGTGCTTGTTGAAAAGCTGGGACTTGGCGACGGACTTACCTGGGGCTTTGTAAGACTGTCTTCAAAGGACGTGGCTGAAATCTATATGAACGCAGTAAGAGCTAAGCTCTGAGGAGGATTTTATGAAGGTTTTGCTTATCGGTGGAACAGGTATTATCAGTAGTGCAATTACACGACTTCTTGTTAAAAGAGGCTTTGATACCTATATTTTAAACAGAGGAAACAGAAACGGAGTATTGCCTGAGGGTGTAAAGGTGATTTCCTGTGACATCAACAACGAGGCTGAGGCTACTGAAAAGCTTAAAGGTATGGAGTTTGACGCTGTATGTGACTTTATCGGATTTGTACCTTCTCAGCTTGAAAGGGATTTCAGACTTTTCAACGGAAAGACAAAGCAGTTTATGTATATAAGCTCTGCTTCTGCTTACCACAAGCCTGTTAAACATTATGAAATTACAGAGGGAACAACTCTTGCAAATCCTTACTGGGAATATTCAAGAAACAAGATTGCCTGTGAGGAATTTTTATTTAAAATGTATCGTGAAAATGGGTTCCCTGTAACAATTATCAGACCAAGCCACACCTACGACGAGAGAAATGTTCCTCTCGGTGTTCACGGAAACGGTGGAAGCTGGCAGGTTCTGAAGAGAATGATGGAAGGAAAGCCTGTTATTGTTCACGGCGACGGAACAAGTCTTTGGACTATTACCTGGAATGAAGATTTTGCTGTTGCTTTTGTTGGACTTATCGGTAATCCTCACGCTATTGGTGAAGCATTCCACATCACAAGCGACGAAAGTGTTACATGGAATCAGATTTACAAGGCTGTTGCTGACGCATTGGGAGTTGAGCTAAAGCCTTACTATGTAAGCTCAAGACTGCTTGCTGATTTGTCAAGCTACGATTTTGAGGGCGGACTTATCGGCGACAAGTCAAATACTGTTGTTTTTGACAACTCAAAGGTTAAAAAGGCTGTGCCTGAATTCAACGCTACTATGGGTGCTGAAGAGGGTATCAGAATTGCGGTAAATCATTTGCTTACACACCCTGAGTTACAGATTGCCGATGAGGAATTTGACGCTTGGTGTGACAAGGTTATTGAAAAATTAGAAAATCTCAAAAAGGAGTTTTAAAATATGATTGACGTAAGAGGAAAATGGGCATTTATTACAGGTGCGAGCAGAGGAATCGGATATCTCACTGCTAAGTTTATGGCAGAAATGGGTTGTAACCTTATTCTTCACGGAAGAAAGGTTGAAAACTGTCAGAAGGTTTACGACGAGGTTACAGCTATGGGAGTTGAAGCTAAAATTGTTGCAACAGAGCTTTCAGACCTTGATGGCGTTGAAAGAATGCTTAAGGAAATCGACAGCTTTGGCGTTGATGTTGACATTGTTTTAAACAATGCAGGATTACAGATTGCATACAGAACAGAGTATTTCAACACTCCTGTTTCTGACTACACAGAAAGCTTTAAAATCAACACTATTGCACCTGCTATGATTTGCTATCACTTTATGCCAAAGATGATTGAAAAGGGCTTCGGAAGAATTCTCAATACAACAAGTGGTATCAGACTTGAGCCACAGCAGGCAGGCTACAGTGCTTCAAAGGCTGCTCTTGACAAGATTACTATCGACTTGGGTTCAACTGTTCAGGGAACTGATGTTTTGATTAACCTCACAGACCCGGGCTGGTGCAGAACTGATTTGGGCGGTCCTAACGCTCCTAACGCACCTGAAAGCACTATTCCCGGAATTGTTGTCGGTGTATTTGTTGACGACAAGAAGTCGGGCAGAAATTTGGGTGCGCCTAACTTTGTCGGTATGACTCTTGAAGAAGCTGTTAAAAAGGCTGAAGCTGAATTTGACAGTCCGTACTAACCAGCGTGACGCTGGACCCTCCTCTGCCACATATCCTTTTGTTTGGGACAAAAATTTTGAGTTGTGGCAGGGTTATCGGCTCGCATAGCTCGCCTTAGCGAGATATATCGCTCACCGAATAAAGAAAAAATAAAAAGCGTACAGATTTTTTTCTGTACGCTTTTTTATCATTTTAATACGTCTGCGAAGCAGACACCTTAATTGTCAATTGTCAACTGTCAATTGAAATAATTTTCTTTGAAAATTATTTCTCGTATTTTGGTTCGCAGGTGAGATTTACGCCAAGTCGCTTGAAAACTCTCTCGTCAACTGCCGAAAGAATAACCGTTGAATGTACCTCGCAACCTCTCAGCTTTGAAATCTGTTCCATAGCCTTTTTAGCGTCCTCGCTTGTGTTTGCACAAATTGAAAGTGCAAGCAGAGTTTCATCTGTGTGAAGTCTTGGATTCTGGTTTCCCAGATGTTCAACCTTGAGATTCTGAATAGGCTCGATTACTGCAGGACTCATAAGTAGTGAGTTGTCATCAATTCCGCCGAAATGCTTGAGGGCGTTGAGCACAAGTGCCGAAGCCGCACCAAGGAGATTTGATGTCTTACCTGTGATAATTGTTCCGTCAGGAAGCTCCATCGCAGTAGACGGAACACCTGTTGCCTTTTCCTTTTCAAGAGCCGGAGCAACAACCTTTCTGTCGGCTGTTGTAACGCCTGCCTGATTCATAAGAAGTTCAAGCTTACAAACCTCCTCATCAGAAACAGTACCCATTTTCTGACCGCAGAGGGCTGTATAATATCTTCTTACAATTTCCTGACGTGAAGCCTCACAAACGATAGCCTCGTCAACAATACAGTTTCCTGCCATATTAACGCCCATATCGGTTGGTGACTTGTAAGGTGATTTTCCGCTGATTCTTTCAAACATCGCATTAAGTACAGGGAAAATTTCAACGTCACGGTTGTAGTTTACAGTAGTAACGCCGTAGGCTTCAAGGTGGAATGGGTCAATCATATTAACGTCATTCAAATCTGAAGTAGCCGCCTCGTAAGCAATATTTACAGGGTGGCGAAGCGGGATATTCCAAATCGGGAATGTTTCGAACTTAGCATAGCCGGCACTTACATTTCTCTTATGCTCGTGGTAAAGCTGTGAAAGACATGTAGCCATTTTTCCGCTTCCCGGACCGGGAGCAGTAATAACAACCAGCTTACGGGAAGTTTCGATATAATCGTTTTTACCGAATCCCTCGTCACTCATAATCAGGTTAGGATTTGAAGGATATCCGTTGATGTGATAGTGGTGGTAAACCTTGATTCCAAGTGCTTCCAGTCTTCTCTGAAAAGCGTCGGCAGCAGCCTGTCCGTTATACTGAGTAAGTACTACGCTTGAAACGTAAAGTCCCATATCTGTAAAAATGTTGAAAAGTCTTATAACTTCAACGTCGTAGGTGATTCCTAAATCTCCACGAACCTTATTTTTTTCTATGTCAGCAGAATTTATAACAATGAGAATTTCAGCCTCGTCCTTAAGCTGTAAAAGCATCTGGAGCTTACTGTCAGGCTTAAAGCCCGGCAAAACTCTTGATGCGTGGAAGTCGTCAAAAAGCTTTCCTCCAAACTCAAGATAGAGCTTGTCTCCGAACTGTGAAATTCTTTTTCTGATGTATTCGGACTGAAGCTTTAAGTACATATCGTTGTCAAATCCGATTTTGTTATTTACCACAAAAAAACCCCCTCATAACAAAAAACTCACAACATATTTAGTATATAATAAATCGGAGAAAAATGCAAGTGGAAAAACAAAAAAATCAACTATAAATCAAACTATTTCTTAAAGGGGTGAAGTTCCTTTATTCAATTTGTAATTAATCTATTTAAGGCGAGCGTAAAGTGAGCCGTTAATCGCCGTCACATAAAGTCAGTCGCCATCGCTATTGAGGAAATAGGCGAGGACGGTCAAACCGTTAGGGTTTGAGGTTGTGCATTGATATAAAACCTAAGGTTATGACGTGATGAATTATATGTATAGTATGCCTACTTGACAAATACACTTCTTATTTGCTATAATTTTTAATGAACTTAATTTTTGATTGGAGAGATAATGATGGAAATCAGATACGAACTTACTAAAACTCCGAAGGCTAAGCCTGCTGACGAAACAAAGCTTGGCTTCGGAAGAGTTTTTACAGACCATATGTTTGTTATGGACTATGACACAGGTATGGGTTGGCACGACGCAAGAATCGTTCCATTCGGCGACATTTCACTTTCACCTGCTGCTATGTGTCTCCACTACGGACAGGAAATTTTTGAGGGTCTCAAGGCTTACAGAACAGCTGACGGAGAAATCCAGCTTTTCAGACCTGAGGAAAACTTCAAGAGACTTAACCTTTCAGCTGACAGAATGGTAATTCCAAGAGTTGACGAAGAATTCTGTGTTGAGGCTGTTAAGGAGCTTGTTAAGGTTGAAAAGGACTGGGTACCACACACAGACGGAGCTTCACTTTACATAAGACCATTTATCTTTGCTTGTGACCCATTTGTAGGTGTTAAGCCTGCTGACCACTATATGTTTATGATTATCCTTTCACCATCAGGCGCTTACTATTCAACAGGACTTAATCCAGTTAAGATTTACGTTGAACAGAAGTATGTAAGAGCTGTAAGAGGTGGTACAGGTTTTGCCAAGACTGCTGCTAACTACGCTATTTCACTTAAGGGACAGGACGAAGCTCATCAGCAGAATTACGAGCAGGTTCTCTGGCTTGACGGTGTTGAACAGAAGTACATTGAAGAAGTTGGTGCTATGAACATCTTCTTTGTAATCGACAATGAGGTTATCACACCTGAGCTTGTAGGAACAGTTCTCCCTGGTATCACAAGAAAGTCAGCTATTGAAATCTGTAAGAGCAAGGGCTACAAGGTTTCTGAAAGAAGAATTACAATCGAAGAAATCGCTAAGGCATACGACGAAGGTAAGGTTCAGGAAGTATTCGGAACAGGTACTGCTGCTGTTATCTCACCTGTTGGTCACCTCAAGTGGGGCGATAAGATTATGACAATCAACGACAACAAGATTGGCGAAATCTCACAGATGCTTTACGATACAATGACAGGTATACAGTACGGAAAGCTTGAAGACAAGTTCGGCTGGATTACTAAGATTGATGAATAACACAAAAGGCTTGGAATTTTTTCCAAGCCTTTTTAATTTGAGTATTTTTATCGGTTTTGTCTGTACTCGGTAGGTGTACAGCCGATAACCTTACGGAAGGTTTCCGTAAAGTAGCTGGAGCCTGAAAATCCGCATCTCTGGGCAATCTCGGTAATGTTATGCCCGCTTGCGATAAGAAGCTCCGAGCTTTTTGAAATCCTGTATTCGGTCAGGTATTCGATAGGGGTTTTGTCAGT
Organism: Ruminococcus sp.; assembly: GCA_015066705.1. Classification (GTDB taxonomy): domain Bacteria; phylum Bacillota; class Clostridia; order Oscillospirales; family Ruminococcaceae; genus JAAZZIT01. The sequence continues at coordinate 3,071 of SVNV01000003.1, read as the reverse complement.
GTATTTTCTGAAAATTTCACAGCAGGTGCTTCGTGAAACAAATCCCGACGCCGCAATTTCTGCAAGAGAAATCTTCTCCTTGAAATTCTGCTGGATAAATCCTGTCATTCTGTGCATAGCTTCAAGTCGTCTGCTGTCTGTCTGCACAGTATCAGGCACAGCCTTGATGATATTCATAAGATTTTTCAGAATATCATAGATACAGGACATTATTCCCAGCTCAAAGCCCTCGTCAGCCTTATTTGCATAATCGTTTATTTTGAGAACGCTGTCGATGATTTTTCTCTCACGTGAAATCTCACTTCTTAACACAAGAAAAGGCGGCGCTTTCTGGTTTGTTATAACATCAAGATACTTTGAAAGCAGGTAGTTATTCATCAGGGAAGGGTGGATAATAGTACAGATATAGCTGCAATCCATAACCTTTTCCCAATAACCATAGTGCATTCTCGCCGAGTTTACAAACAAAAGCTGTCCTTCGTTTACTGTACAGGAAACACCGTCAACGCAATAATTGAGGTTCCCCTTAAGCATATAAAGAAGCTCAAAGTCGCTGTGCCAGTGGTTCGGAATTCGTAAGGTTGGAAAGTCTGACTGCTTTGAACAACAGGTTTTTATAGGCATTCCCGGCACATTATAGGCAACCATCTCTGATTTGTCATTTTTGTTTTGGATAACTTCTCTTGAATACATAAAAATCTCCCGATAATTAGTGTAAAGGTATTTTACTTTTCACTCTCGAACCATTCGGAAATCCATAGTCCTTCTTCCTTGAGCTCGTCGTCGGTCCAGCCATAGAGCTTGTCGCAACCGAATTCAATAATACTGCTTGCTTCATTCTTGTTAGCGAGGTTCCAGCACATAAAGCTTACGTTATACTTTTCGATAATATCCTTCCAGGCGTTAGCCTGTTCGATGTCAACATTACCATTACCTGATGCATCGCAGATTCCGAATTCGCTGATGAAAACAGGAAGACCTTCGTTGATACAGGTTTCCATTCTGTTTCTGAGCCAGTCCTTGTGTGTTGCGGCATAGAAATGAAGTGCATACATTACATTATCAAATTCAAGTCTTTCTGCTGAAGCTCTGTGAATATCCTGACTCCATGTAGGAGTTCCGCAGATTACAATACTGTTTTCGTCGTTGTTTCTGATGATTGGAATTATTTCGTTTGCATATTCCTTGATAACGCTCCAGTTTGCATTGGAATTAGGCTCGTTACAGATTTCGTAAATAACGTTGTCGTAATCCTTGTAAAGTGATGACATTTCTTCAAAGAAATCCTTTGATTCTTCTATGTAAACCATAGGGCTTTTTTCGTTAAGAACGTGCCAGTCGATAATTACGTACATTCCAAGCTGAGTCGCATAATCAACACCGTTCTTTACAAGTGTCTTGAGAGCTTCTTTATCGCCGTCTGAGCCATAACCACCATTCTCGTGTGTATACATAGCAAGTCTGATACAGTTTGTGCCCCATTCGTCACGGAGGTACTTGAATGTATCGTAGTTTACATAATCAGGAAACCACGCAATACCGTGAGTTGACATTCCGTAAAGCTGGAATTTCTCACCGTTTTCGTCAACAAGGTCAGCACCGTCAACTGAAAGTGCACCGTGAAGGCTGAAAGGTGTGTCGGTATTATCGGTATCAACTGATGAATTTGAATTTGCATTGGTATTTTTTGGCGTATCATCTTCCTTTGCACCACAGCCTGACAAAAGCATCATAGTGGCAAGAAGTGTGGCTAAAATTTTTTTCTTCATAAAAATCCTCCTTGTATGTGTAAGTGGGTATAGTATTTTGACTTCGGTCAGTGGCATACAACTTCCAAAGTCCTTACGAGTATGATTATATTCCGATTATATACAAATTTCTATAAGAATACAATAATTTTATATAACAAAATTACGGATTGAAAAATAATACACAAAAACATACCTCTATAATTGTAACATTGTTACAAAAGGATTATGCAAACAAAAAAGCCCCTGATAGCAGGGGCTATGGAGGTCAATATTTTTTGCAGATTCCGCATTTGGAATGGTGATTTCCAAACGTTTTTCCGAGAAACATAGCGATTGTCTGTTTCACGTTGTTTTCTTTTTCCGTCGGGGGAGGGAAAATCACTCTTTAATATATTTTCCGTGAAACATAGCGGCTACCTGACTTGCGTTTTTCTCTCCTCCATCGGGGGGAAACATCACTCCTCAATCTGTTTTCCAAGAAACATAGCGGCGGCCTGAGCCAGCATAAGCTGATTCTCCGACGGCTTTGTGCTTCCGTCGCTTGCAAGGATAGCAACTGCGCCTGAAATATCACCTGCTGAAATAATAGGTGAGATTGCAAGAGCGTGTCTTGAAATACCTTCCACCGGCATAACCTGACCTGAGCCTTCACCTGAATAAACGTAAGGACGTCTTGTTTCTAAGATTTCCTCAAGGGCAGGGGAAAGTCTGCGTTCGCTGTATTCCTTTTTCTGTGCGCCTGCAACTGCTACAACGTGGTCACGGTCAAAGACAACAACAGGTGCACCGGAAAGCTTCTGCACAACCTCTGCTGCCTGACTTGCCCCGTCAGAAAGCTCGTTTATAGGTGAATACTTTTTGAAAATAACTTCTCCGTCGTTGCTTGTATAGATTTCCAGAGGGTCGCCCTCACGGATACGCATAGTACGTCTGATTTCCTTAGGGATAACAACTCTTCCCAGGTCGTCAATTCTTCTCACAATTCCTGTGGCTTTCATTATTTATCAATCCTTTCGATGATAGAATTTGTATCTCAGTTAATTAGCAGTAATATTATTTGCAGTCATTTTATTTTTATGCAAAAATAAATTTTAGCTTTTTACAGATGAAACAAAAAAACCTTCCCGTTATAAGGTGGATAGTTATATAGAAGTATATTATATGAATTTATTGGGGGAAACCTTTCTGAAGAACGGTTGTCCCCCAAGCCCCCTTCCAAAGACTTTTAGTATAAAAACCCATATAGGATAAAATATCCTATATGGGTTTTTAAATTGAAAGTTTTAGGAAAAGAGTTTGAGAAATAACCCTTTTTCAAAA
>SVNV01000022.1 GCA_015066705.1 Ruminococcus sp. | reverse complement strand
GATGAAAAAGGGTGTGGTTATTATAAACACATCAAGAGGTGCTCTTATTGATGCAGATGTTCTTCTCGAAAGCATCAAATCAAGAAAAATCGGTGCAGCTTGTCTTGATGTATATGAGGAAGAATCTGATATATTCTTTGAGGATTTCTCAGGACATATCGTAAATGACGATACTCTTGCAAGACTTATTACAATGCCGAATGTTCTGATAACTTCTCATCAGGCATTTCTTACAAAAGAAGCACTTGCAAACATTGCTGAAACAACCATTTCAAATATTGAAACTTTCTTCAATGATGAAAAAACAGAGAATGAAATTTGCTATCAGTGTGATAGAAAGTCAGAATGTAAAAAATCAAGAACAGGAAAATGTTTTTAATAGAAAAAGCTCGATTTATGTCGAGCTTTTTTTGTGATGATTTGATGAAAATAAGTGTTAATTTGTTGACAAAGATATCATAAAGAAGTATAATTAATAAGAAAAATTATGTAATGGGAGAAATGTTAATGTTTTCAAAATTTAGCGTAAAGAAGCCGTTTACTATTGTAGTTGGAATAATTATTGTAATTATTCTTGGCGTAGTTTCTTTTACAAAAATGCAGGTTGACCTTATTCCGAGCTTTAATCTGCCATATGCGGTTGTAATTACTACATACCCTGGTGCTTCACCGGAGCAGGTAGAAATGGTAGTTACAGATACTCTTGAAACAACCTTTGCGTCGTTGAGTAATCTGAAGGGAACAACATCTATTTCAGCTGAAAATATGTCACTTCTGATTATGGAATTCAACGGCGAAACTAATATGGACTCAGCACTTATTGAAATGCGTGAGAGTCTTGATATGGTTACTTCATATTTGCCGGAAGAAGTTGCTTCACCGATAATTATGAAGATTAACCCTAATATGATGCCTGTTATGGTTTCTGCAGCTTCTACTGAGGGAATGTCTGATGTTGAATCAGCTCAGTTTATTGAAGAAGAAATTATTCCTCAGCTCAAGAGTGTTAATGGTGTTGCTTCAATTTCTGCAACAGGGCTTCTTGAGAATTATGTTGATGTAACAATTTCAGAAGAAAAAATTAACGCATTTATGCAGAATCTTATGGCTATGATGATGCAGAATGGTGCAGGTCAGACTGTAGATGTAACGAGCGGGGAAGGCGATGTTATCGCTACTGGCGTTGATATCGAATCTTTCCTCACTCTTGATACTGTCAGTGGTATTCTTTCAGGTCAGAATTTCTCTATGCCTGCAGGTACAGCTCCTTCTATCGACAACACAAGCTATATGGTTCGTGTCGGTGATAAGATTACTTCTATTGAGGAACTCGAAAATCTTGTTGTGTTCAGCATTATGGGAGTTGATGTGAAAATTATCGACCTCTGTAATGTAACTAAATATGATAATTCATCAATGATTTACTCGAAGATTAACGGAAATCACGGAATTATGCTTACTGTTCAGAAGCAGCCTGACTTCTCAACAACTGAAGTTACAAACGCTGTTACTGAAAAGATGAATGAAATCTCAGAAAAGGAAAATATTAAGTTTACAGACCTTATGAATCAGGGCACATATGTAAATTTGATGATTAAGACAATTATTAAAAACCTGATTTCTGGTGGTCTGCTTGCAATCGTTATTCTTGCAATTTTCCTTGCTAAAATCAAGCCTACAATTATCGTTGGTGTTTCAATCGTTATAAGCGTTATTACAGCTTTTGTACTGATGTATTTCAGTGGCGTAACACTTAATATGATTTCTATGGGTGGTCTTGCACTTGGTGTAGGTATGCTTGTAGATAACTCTATCGTTGTAATCGAAAATATCTTCAGACATAAATCAGAAGGTAAGTCTGCTGTTGAAGCCGCTATCGAGGGTGCAAAGGAAGTTTCCGGTGCTATTATTGCATCAACTCTTACAACTATTGTAGTATTTGTTCCTATCGTGTTTACTGATGGTATTACAAGACAGTTGTTTACCGATATGGCGCTTACAATCGGATATTCACTTATTGCATCACTTGTCGTAGCACTTACTCTTGTTCCTATGGCTGCTTCAAGACTTAAGGATAAGGCATTTATTTCTGAAACAAAGTGGTTTAAGAAGTTTGCTGATGGTTATGCTAAGCTTCTTAGGAAATCCCTTAATCATAACTGGATTGTAATTGTTACTTCTATTGTACTTCTTGTTGGAACTATGGTAGCTGCATTCTTCTCTGGTACAGAATTCTTCCCACAGATGAATACTGGCGAAATCGCAATTACTGTTGATATTCCTGATGAATATACTGATGAACAGACCTTTGAAGCACTTGATAATCTTTATAACACACTTTCCAAGTTCAAGGAAATCGAAACTATCGGTATTCTCAGAAACGACTCAACTGACGCTGCATCATCAATGATGAGTATGGTGTCATCCGGTACTTCTGTATATGTGCTTCTTAAGGAAGAATATATTGAGAAAACTGCTGATATTACTGAAAGAATTTCAGCTGAAACTGATAAACTTCCTTATGAGGTTGAGGTTTCAAGCTCAAGTATGGATATGTCAATGCTGACAGGTGCTCAGGTATCAGTTAATATCTTTTCTGACGACCTCGATACTCTCAGAGCAACAGCTGAAAATTTGGGCAAGCTTATTGCTGAACTTGATGGTACCGATGAAATCGATAACGGCCTTGAAGAAACTTCTTCTGAATACAGAATTATTGTTGATAAGAAAAAAGCAATCGCTAACAACCTTACAGTAGCTCAGATTTATCTTGCTGTTCAGCCTGAAATTGCTGGTGATAAGGCATTGACAACAATTAAGGATAACGGTACAGAATACAGCTTGTTTGTTAAGGACTCAAGAGAAAAACCTGTTACTGTTGAAACTCTCGGTGATATTGAAATTACAACTCCGACAGGTGAAAAGGTTAAGGTTTCTGACGTAGCTGAAATTGTTGAGGCGGAAGGCTTTAATGCGATTGTTCACAGCAATCAGGAAAGATATCTCTCAATCAGCGGTACACTTAAATCTGGTTATGATGTAAATAAGGTTAACGCAGAGATTCAGGATATTATCGATGATTATGACTTCCCAAATGGCACAAGAGCTGTTGTATCAGGTGAATTTGAACAGATAAATGAAGCGTTTGAAGACCTCTTTATGATGCTTTTCCTTGCAATCATCTTTATCTATCTTGTAATGGTTGCTCAGTTCCAGTCACTTAAGTCACCATTTATCGTAATGTTTACAATTCCTCTTGCATTTACAGGCGGTTTTGCTGCACTTCTTCTTACAGGACATAAGGTAAGCGTTATTTCACTTATCGGTATGGTAATGCTTGTAGGTGTTGTAGTAAATAATGGTATCGTATTTGTTGACTATGCAAATCAGCAGAGAGAAAAGGGAATGTCTGTTAACGAAGCTCTTGTTGTTACAGGTCGAAACAGACTCCGTCCGATTATTATGACAGCTCTCACAACGATTATTGCTCTCTTTATGATGGTATTTGATACATCAAGTGGTGCTGAAATGTTAAGACCTCTTGCTATTACAACAGTAGGTGGTCTCACTTACGCAACCGTTCTTACACTGTTCCTTGTTCCTGCTATGTATGTAATGTTCAATAAGGATAAGAAGAAAAAAGATGAAGCAGTAGTCGAAACAGTTGCTGTGGTAGAAGCTGAAGAAAACAACGAAGAAAAAACTGAAGAATAATTATGAAAGTATCGGGTAGAAATATCCGATACTTTTTCTGTTTTAAAAAACATTTGCAATTTATCTTAAAGTATGTTATAATTAGTGATAATCTTTTGCATTTTGTGAGGTGAATGGCTTGAATTGGATTGAACTTAATATTTTTACAAGCACAGAAGGTGTTGATATTTTGTGTGGAACTCTTCTTGGTATGGGTGTAAACGGCTTTGCTATCAAGGATAGCAAGGATTTTCAGGAGTTTCTTGAAAACAAGGAGGTCAACTGGGATTACATTGACGATGACCTTATGGGACTTAAAAACTGTGAAACAACGGTTACCGTTTATCTTCCTGAAAATGCACAGGGACTTGAAAACTTCAACGCAATCAAGTCTGAGCTTGTGGCACTTAAATCAAGAGATACAGAAAACTCTTTCGGTAGACTTGAATATGAAATTTCAAACGTAAAGGAAGAGGACTGGGCCAATAACTGGAAGCAGTATTTCAAGCCACTAACAGTCGGCGATAAATTGCTTATTAAACCAAGCTGGGAAACAGTTTCTGAAAATGAAAACAGAAAGATTCTCGAAATTGACCCTGCTTCAAGCTTCGGTACAGGTCAGCATAATACAACACAGCTTTGTCTTGAGCTTATTGAAAAATATCTTTCAGAAGATGATAAAATGCTTGATTTGGGCTGTGGAAGTGGTATTCTCTCAATCGGGGGAATACTTCTTGGTGCAAAATCAGCTTATGCTGTTGATATTGAAGAAAATGCAGTGAAAATCGCAAGAGAAAACGCCCTAAAAAACGGGATTGCTGATGAACTTTACACAGCCGAATGTGGAAATGTTATCTGTGACGAGGGTTTGAGAAACAGAATTGGTGGAGAATATGATTTTGTTTGTGCAAATATTGTTGCTGACGTTTTAAGAGCAATGACTCCGTATTTTATGGGATTTTTAAAGAAGAACGGCAAGCTTGTAGTTTCGGGAATTATTGATTCACGAAAAGACGAGGTTATTAACGGAATTATCGACGCAGGCTTTAAGCTTGTGGAAGTAAGGGAAAAAGAAGACTGGGTTGCAGCAGCTTTTGTGCCTGCCAAGTGACAGATTGAAAGGAGAAAAATTATGCAGTTAATTTATGTAATTATGAAACAGCTAAACCTTACAGACGAGCTTATGGTTGAGCTTGCTAATGCAGGGGTTAAGGGTGCTACAATTCTTGACAGCGAAGGTATGGCTAAGTACCTTTATAAGGCTGAAAACGTTCAGACGCTTGACTTTTTAAAGCAGATTCTGAATAAAGAAAACGCAAACGCAAGCAAGACAATTCTTATGGCAGTAAACGACGATATGGTTGATACTGTAAGAAACACAGTTAAGGGAGTTCTCGGAAACTTTGATACTCCTAATGCTGGCGTTATGTTTGGTGTGCCTATTTCTTTTGCTGACGGAATATAATGATTATGATAGCTTATGTCTGGTATATTTGTATCAGATATAGGCTGTTTTGTTAAATGGAGGATATAAAAATGGCATTTGTTTTTGAAAAAATCCCGAGTGAAGATATTGAATATGTAAGGTCTTTGGGTATAAAAGATTGGTCGGGTTACGATTTAGAACGTTTTTTTGAAGGAATTAGTGGATGGAGTATCGATAGGAGTCGTCAGGCTTTTTTGATAGCTTTAGGTGGAGGATATGATGATATGCCTTATTTTTGGGCATTTTTGTATAAGGGTTCAGAGTGCCGTATTGAACAAGAAATGGAAATTATAAAAACCACTGAAGGAAAAAAATCATGAGAATTTCAAGGGTTATTATCCCATGTGATTTATCTGAACAGAAAGATGAAATATTGGAAATGATTTTAGAAGCATTTGAAGCAATGATAAAATATACTGAAATATCACTTGGAAGAAAAATAAACAGGGATACTGTTATTGACGATAAAACTATAATAGAGTTTATTTGATGAAACAAAAAACCACCAGAAATCTGGTGGTTTTTCTTTTAGAGTATAAGACAGATAAGACCTGAACAGCCTTCGTTAATGATACGCTCGATAGTTTCTTGTAACTTCATTCGTGCGTCAGACGGCATCTTGAAAAGCTTGTTGTGTAAGCCTTCGTTAACAAGCTCGTGAAGTGACTTGCCAAAAATATTTGATTCCCAGATTTTCTCAGGTGATTCCTCAAAATCATTTAGGAGATACAGAACAAGCTCCTCAGACTGCTTTTCTGAGCCGACAATAGGGGAAATTTCCGTTGTGATGTTTGTCTTGATAAGGTGAATTGACGGGGCAGTAGCTTTGAGCTTTACGCCGTATTTTCCACCCTGTCTGATGATTTCAGGCTCGGCAAGTGTAAGCTCATCAGCATTTGGCATAACAATTCCGTATCCAGTCGCCTCAACCTCTTCAATGGCCGTTGCAATCTTTTCGTAGGATTTCTTGATTTTCATAAGTTCCATAATGTGAGGGAGCAGGTCGCTTTCGTTCTGGATTTCAAGACCTGTGGTTTCACCAAGAATTTTAAAGAAAAGCTCCTGTGAAACATCTATATCAATGACAGCACTACCTTTTCCTAAATCAATAGAGGAAATTTCGCTGATGTTAATGTATTGGTTTTCTGAAACTTCTTTGCAAAAGTCTTTTATTTCTCTGATGTGTTCAAGCTTAGAAGCAGACTTTCTTATGGAATCAAAAAGATTTTCCTTGAGCCAGTGACCTTTTTCGAGAGAAGTAATCCATTTTGGCATTTCAATGCTGATTTCTTTAATCGGAAAAGCAAACAAAATTTCTGTGACAATTTCTCTGATAGTGTCTTCGTCAAGGTCAAGACAGCTGATAGGAATTACCGGTGTGTTGTATTTTCTGCTCAGGCGTTCAGCAAGCTCAATGGAATCCTTGGAATTTGGGTCAACACAGTTCAAAAGCACAATAAAAGGCTTGTTAATCTGTCTCAATTCACTTATAACACGTTCTTCGCACTCTTCATATTCTTCTCTCGGAAGGTCAGTGATGCTTCCGTCGGTTGTCACTACAAGTCCGATAGTTGAATGCTCTGTGATGACCTTTTGAGTTCCCACCTCTGCTGCCATATTAAAAGGAACTTCGTTTTCAAACCACGGTGTAACTACCATTCTCGGTGCTTCGTTTTCAAAATAACCGATACTGCTGGGGATTATGTAGCCTACACAGTCAATCATTCTGACACTGAATTTTCCGCTGTTTTCAAGAGAAATTTCAACTGCTTCTTCAGGAATGAATTTAGGCTCAGTCGTCATAATTGTTTTGCCTGCCGCACACTGTGGAAGCTCGTCAACAGCTCTTTCTCGTCGGAAATCCGACTCAATATTAGGGATTACCAGCTTTTCCATAAACTGCTTGATAAAAGTTGATTTTCCTGACCTGACAGGACCTACAACTCCGATGTAGATGTCGCCGTCAGTTCTTTTGGCAATATCTGAATAAATATCATTTGATGTCATTATTAAGTCCTCCTTAACTGATAATCGGAATCAGTAACATTCCTTTTTCAAAAACCTTATCTGATGTGATGTTGTTTTCTTCAAGAATTGCCTTTACAGAAGTTGAATTTCTTTTGGCAATATCCCAGATATCCTCGTTTTCCTCTGCGAAATAAAGTTTGAGAGCACAGTTTCCTGAGCAGTCTTTTTTACATTCGTTGTCAATTTTTATATCGGTAATTACTGTTTTTTCTGATTTTTTGCATATAATACCATCGACATTAAGCTCAGCTGTCACATCTACTGATGAATCTCCAGCCATTGTGTAGTTACAGCCGATAATTGAAATCTTAGGTTCGAAATAACAATCAGAAACATTTTCGGGACTGTCAATTTTAATTTCAAACACACTGTCGTTTTCTGTGATGACTGGGTAACCGTCAACAGTTTCAACCAGTGTATATGAATTCATGTTTCCGTTAATAACAAAGCAATCTCCACTTTCTGAAAGATGTGTGGTAATGTTTGTGATTTCACAACCGCAATCAATTACTGATGAAATTTTGTTGTCACTGAGAGTCAGTGTGTTTTTAAAGATAGAGTTTTCTGAAATGTGTTTAACTGAGCTTTCAAGAGCAAGATTATCGGTTTCAATCTGACAGTTGTAGTTTGTAGAATATGCATCTACAATCACATCTCCTGAAATGCTCTTTGAAGCAATACAGTTTACAAAAACAACAAGCTCACATTCAAAGGAAGTTGATTCGCCACTGCCTTTTGTAATGATATCACAGGAAGCAGGGAACACATCAGCCTGAATCTCGTAGCTTTCATCTATTCCGTCAACGTCTATAATCTGACTGAAAGGAATTGTGAATTTCATCGATTCGATGCCATGCTCGTCTTCCTTACTGCAAATGTAAAGCATATCAATCTGAGCTTCGCCCTTGACAACAACCTTGTTTGAAATCGCTTTGTGTTCTTTTGAGATGATTTTGCTTTCTGATTTGATTACTGATAGAATCGGAGGTTTAGCAATTCCAAGCTCAAGTTCTTCGATTACTGTAATCTTCTTGGTAGTAATAATTCTTTGACCGGGATATAAAATCATATTCTTTTTAAGCTGAATGTTCATTCCGTCAGCATTGCTGATGATTTTTCTGCACTTGTCATCTGTTACCTTTACTTTAGTTGTAACAGCACCTCTGATGTCGAGACGTCTTTTGTTTATGACTCTGCAATTTGCATAATCACATCTCGGATAAATAACAATTTCGGGATATCTTGATTCAATACTTAAATCAACTGACTTATTGAAATTCATTTTGTGGTCAATGCAGTTAATTACTTTTGAGTTTTCTGAGAGATACCATACTCTGATTAAAGCTTCAAGCTCGTAAGTAAGCTTTTTGGAATCTCCAGAAATCTCATTTCCGAGAATGCTGTGTGATACAACTCTCGGAATAATCCTGCACTTGATAATCCTGAAAATATCGGGGAAGTAATCAGGTAATATGTAGTCGGTTTCAACTGCCTGCTCAAAGCAGGAATCCAGAACAGTTTCTTTTACTGCAATGGTTTCTTTTTGTAATCTAAGGTCCATAGCACCCTCCTGTAAGTAGTTTTTTACAAAGTGTAGTCTTTTGTTTCTAAGTATTTGATAACTCATTATATTCAGACAACTTGTTTTATATGCTTTTGTTTTGATAAATAATTTTATATTCATTCGTATTAAAAAATGTATGAAAATTTAATTGACGAACACAATTATTTGTGCTATAATTACATATAATGGCTAAATGTAGTGTTTTTGAAAGGAAAATATAGAATGAACAAGAAATTCTTGGTTTCTGCTGTTATAATGATAAGCGTTGCTGTTTTAGCTGTTTTACTGGGCGTCGCACTTGAATTTTGGGAAATAGGCTTTAAGGCAAGCTCCACTATCGGGTTTATTATTATAATTCCTGCTATCATATGGGTGATTCTAAAAGGTGTGAATTATATAAACAGTGCTTTATATTTCGGCGGAATTGCTTTTATGATGTATAAGAATGTTTTTAATGAGTTTTCACTCAGATTTGTTCTAGTATTTATTTTCCTTGTTATTCTTGCGGTTGTTTTTGCATATTTTGCATCTTTATTTAAAACAGATTCAGAAAGCACAGTTAATATAAATGAGAAAGGACAAGATGAATCAGATGGCTAAAAAAACACAGGCTTATGATAATGAAGCGATAGTATCGTTAAAGGGTGCTGACCGTGTAAGAAAGCGTCCTGGTGTAATATTCGGCTCTGACGGACTTGAGGGCTGTAAGCATTCTATTTTTGAAATCCTGTCCAACTCCATCGACGAAGCAAGAGATGGTCATGGTGATAAAATTATAATTACACGTTATAATAACTGCGTAATTGAAATAGAGGACTTCGGTCGAGGCTGTCCTGTTGACTGGAATAACACAGAAGGAAAATTCAACTGGGAACTTGTATATTGCGAGCTTTATGCAGGTGGTAAGTATAGCAATGACGGGGATAACTATGAGTATTCTCTTGGACTTAACGGTCTTGGTGCGTGTGCTACTCAGTATTCATCAGAATTTATGGATGTTGAGGTTTACCGAGATGGATTCAAGTATAATCTCCATTTTGAAAAGGGAGATATTGTAGGAAAACTTGAAAAAGAACCTACAACCCGTAAAAAAACAGGTACTAAAACCCGTTGGAAGCCTGACCTTGAAGTTTTTACAGACATTGATATAGAAAAAGAATATTATCAGGATGTTCTCAAAAAGCAGGCTGTAGTGAACCCTAAAATCCAGTTCGTTTTCAGAAACCAGAACGAAAACGGAAACTTTGAGGAAGAAACTTATTTCTACGAAAACGGAATTGAAGATTATGTTGCTGAAATTGTAAATGAGCAGAATCTTACTTCTATTCAGACTTGGACTGCCGAAAGACGTGGTAAAGACAGAGAAGATATGAATGAATACAAGGTTAAACTCCTTATGTCATTTACTTTTTCAAATAAGATTAAGAGAATTGAGCATTATCATAACTCAAGCTTCCTTGAACACGGTGGCTCACCTGACAAGGCTGTAAGAAATGCTTTTGTATATCAGATTGACAACTATTTAAAGACTACAAATAAGTATACTAAAAACGAATCTAAGATTAAATTCGAGGATATAGAAGATTGTCTTGTTTTTGTTTCAAGTAACTTCTCAACTCAGACTTCTTACGAAAACCAGACTAAGAAGTCAATTACAAATAAGTTTATCCAGGACTGTATGACAGAATTCATAAAGCATCAGCTTGAAGTTTACTTTATTGAAAATCCTGACGAAGCAATTAAAATTGCAGAGCAGGTGCTTATTAACAAGAGAAGCCGTGAAAGTGCTGAAAAATCACGTCTTAATATCAAAAAGAAGCTTTCCGGCACTATCGACCTTGCTAATCAGGTTCAGAAGTTTGTTGACTGTCGTACAAAAGACCTTGACAGACGTGAACTTTACATCGTGGAAGGTGACTCGGCTCTCGGTTCTGTAAAAATGGCAAGAGACAGTGATTTTCAGGCTGTTATGCCGGTAAGAGGTAAAATTCTTAACTGTCTCAAAGCTGATTACGACAGAATTTTCAAGAGCGAAATTATCACTGACCTTGTAAAAGTTCTTGGTTGTGGCGTCGAAGTCAAAACTAAAGCAAATAAGGATTTGTCACTTTTTAACCTCGAAAACCTCAGATGGAATAAAATTATAATCTGTACCGATGCCGATTACGACGGATTCCAGATAAGAACTCTTATTCTTACAATGATTTACAGACTTGCACCTACTCTTATTGACAAGGGCTATGTTTATATAGCAGAATCACCACTGTTTGAAATCACTACTAAGGAAAGAACTTATTTTGCTTATGACGAGCAGGAAAAGGTTAAAATTCTTGGTATGATTGGAGATAAGAAGTATACAATTCAACGTTCAAAGGGACTTGGTGAAAACGAAGCCGATATGATGGCACTCACAACAATGAACCCTGAAACAAGACGTCTTATCAAGGTTAATCCTGATGATGTTGAGCATACAGCTTATATGTTTGATATGCTTTTGGGTGATAATCTTGCTGACAGAAAGACATTTATCGCTAATAATGGTATAGATTACCTTGAAATGGCAGACATCAGCTAAAAAAATAAAAAGGAACGTGTTCTAAAAATGGCTAAAAAGAAAAAAGAACCCGAGAAAAAAATTGCTCCCAAGAGCAACGCTTATATCGAAGGCGCAGGAACAATAGTTGAAGAGCCTATTACTGTTACGCTTGAAAAGAACTATATGCCTTACGCTGTCAGCGTAATTGTTTCAAGAGCCTTTCCTGAAATCGACGGTTTTAAGCCTTCCCATAGAAAACTGCTTTATACAATGTATAAAATGGGACTTCTCACAGGAAGCCTTACTAAGTCTGCAAATATCGTAGGTCAGACTATGAAGCTTAATCCTCACGGTGACGGTGCTATCTATGAAACAATGGTTCGTCTCGCAAGAGGTAACGAAGCACTTTTGCATCCTTATGTAATGAGTAAGGGTAACTTTGGTAAGGCTTATTCAAGAGATATGGCTTACGCTGCATCACGATACACAGAAGCAAAGCTTGACCCTATCTGTAATGAGCTTTTCAGAGAAATTGATAGAGATACTGTCGATTTTGTCCCTAACTACGACAACACACTTATGGAACCATCGCTTTTGCCGGTTACTTTCCCATCAATTCTTGTGAATGCTAACGTTGGTATAGGTGTATCAATGGCAAGTGCTATCTGTCCTTTTAATCTTTCTGAAATCTGTGAAACTACTATTTCACTTATGAGAAATCCAGAGTTTAATGCTCTTGAAACTCTTAAAGGCCCTGATTTTCCGGGCGGAGCATTTATGCTTTATGACGAGGAAGAGCTTGACAGAATTTATAGAACAGGCAGAGGCTCAATCAAACTCAGAGCTAAGTACAATTTTGATAAATCTTCAAATTGTATTGAAGTAACTGAAATTCCAGCTACAACTACAATCGAAGCTATTATTGAAAAGATTATTGCACTTGTAAAAGCAGGCAAAATCAAGGAAATTACTGCTGTACGTGATGAAACTGACCTTAACGGTCTCAAAATTGCTATTGACTTGAAGCGTGGCATTGATGCTGATAAGTTTATGAATAAACTCTTTAAACTTACACCACTTCAGGATACTTATTCCTGTAACTTTAACCTCCTTGTTCACGGATACCCTAAGGTGCTTGGTGTCTATGATATTCTCAAAGAATGGGTTGAATTCAGAAAAGGCTGTATCAAACGTGGTATTGCTTATGACCTTAAAAAGAAAAAGGACAAGCTTCACCTTTTGAAGGGACTTGAAAAAATCCTTCTTGATATTGATAAGGCAATTAAAATTGTAAGAGAAACCGAAGAAGAAGCTGAAGTAGTTCCGAATCTTATGATTGGTTTCTCTATTGATGAAATTCAGGCTGAGTTTGTTGCTGAAATAAAACTCCGCCACCTCAATAGAGAGCATATTTTAAAGAGAACAGCTGAAATCAAGGACCTTATTGCTGAGATTCAGGACCTTGAAGATATTCTTGGCTCAGACAGACGTGTTAAGAATATGATTATCGAACAGCTTAAAGATGTAAGCAAAAAATACGGTCAGCCAAGAAAGACCCTTATTCTTTCTTCTGTTGAGGAGGATGTTGAGGTTGAGGAAGAGGCACCTGATTATCAGTGTAAATTCTTCCTTTCAAGAAGCGGTTACTTCAAGAAGATTACACCTCAGTCCCTCAGAATGTCCAATGTTCAGAAGTTCAAGGAAGGCGACGAGCTGATGCAGGAAATTGATGGTACAAACAGAACTGAAATTCTGTTCTTTACCGACAATGCAACTGTTTATAAGACTAAAGCTTCACAGTTTGCTGATACAAAGGCAAGTGCTATGGGTGACTTTATCTCCGCTACTCTAGGATTTGATGAGGGCGAAAACGTAAGAATGATGATTACTACAACCGATTATTCGGGATATCTGGTATTCTTTTTTGAAAACGGTAAGGCAGCTAAGGTTCCGCTTAATGCTTATGAAACAAAAACCAACAGAAAGAAGCTTACAAATGCTTATTCTGCAAAATCAAAGCTTGTGAATATCGTTTATGTAGCTGAAAATGACTTTGTTATGACACGTTCTTCAAATGGAAGAGCAATTATATTCAATACTGCGATGATAAGCCCCAAAGCTACCAGAGATACAATCGGAGTTCAGGTTATGACTCTTAAAACCAAAGGCTCATTACTTGAAAAGGCTTATGTTGTAGATGAAGATACTGTAAAGGAATTAAGTAAATTCAAAGTTAAAAACATTCCTGCGGCAGGCTGTTTTGCAAAGGATGTTGAAGACCCCGACCAGATAACACTCGGCGATTGATTTATGAAAGGATTGATTGATTGTGAACTGTCCAAGATGTAAATGCGAAATTGCTAACGACTCAAAGGTTTGTGAGGTTTGCGGAAAGAACTTCAGAAAACTAATATTTTTTCTTCTAAGGAAAAGAAAAACAAGAATACAGACAGTAAGATTAAAAAGGAAACAAAGCTCAAAATTTTTGGTGCGGTTGCTGTTACAGCTTTGATTATCGGCCTTATTATAACTATTATCGTAATGGTTGATGATAATACAGGTCTTAATTTTACTGATGACCTTAAAGAATATGTAGGCGAGCCTGTTAAGACAGCAATCAACGAAACCGATGTTTATTTTGCTGATGAATCTGCTTTTGATGCCGTAAATTTTATTACTGAATTTGATTATATTGTTGAAGACGATAAAGATGTTGTGATTGACGGCGTTAAGTATCCTGAGTGGGCAATTTTTATTTCTGCTAATGATAAGGATGTTATCACGAGAGTTAAATATGTTGATTTCAGAATTCTTAAAAAGAATCCCAAGGGTGTAAAAGTAGATAGTGAAATCAATCTGGATAAGTTTACTATGGGTGATAAGTATAAGAAGGTGGCTAAGGCTATTGATTGTGATGTATTTGCAATTGATTATAATGGTCCGTCTGTTACTTACGAATACCGCTATTACTACAAAAATGATTTTAAGGACGAACAGGGAATGACTCTTAAGGTTGTCTGTGACCTTGAAGGTGGATATACCTATTCTACTTCGCAGAGAAGTATTCCAGATTACGTAGACTGATTATTTGATAACCGCACTTAATGCAGTGCGGTTATTTCGTTTTTACGCAGAAAATCTGACATTTTTCTTATTAAATGTTACAGAACAGATACAAATTATTTCACAAATTGAACAAATCGCCGTATTTGGTTGACAAGTGTTTTCTATGCTGTTATGATATATTTGTTAAACTATGAAGACAGGAGGGATTACTGTGGCTGATAATTTCGGGTTATGTATGGGATGTATGAATAAGCTCGACGATAACGGTATTTGTAATTATTGTAATTATGACTCAACTATGCTGCAGTCAAACTCTTATCTGACTCCCGGAACTGTGCTTGATGACAGATATATTGTTGGTAGAATTCTTTCAAGCAACGGCGAAGGAGTTTCTTATATAGGATATGATAAGGTTACTAATGAAAAGGTTGTTGTAAGAGAATATTTTCCTGATACACTTTGTAGAAGAAGTGGTGACAGCGATAAGATTATTGTAAATCAGGATTGCCTTGCAAAATACAAGACCTTTATGTCTGAATTTGCAGAGGTTTATAAGGTGCTTTCACGCCTTAGAAATCTTCCTCATATAGTTCCTGCTGTTGATATGTTCGCACAGAATAACACAACCTATGCTATTCTTGAATATGTTGAAGGCGTTTCGTTAAGAAGATTTTTGCAGGAAAATTCAGGCACTCTTACATGGGAACACGTTAAAAAGATTTTTCCTCCGATTTTTACAACGCTCAGTATTATTCATAATGCAGGTGTTGTTCACAGGGGAATTAATCCTGAGAATATTATTGTTACTCTTAAGGGCGAACTTAAGCTTATTGGTTTTTGTATCAGCTCAATAAGAACAATCAATACAGAGCTTAATCCTGAACTTTATTCGGGATATGCAGCTCCGGAACAGTATACTTCCCTCGACTGGCAGGGAACATGGACAGACGTATATGCTATCTGTGCTGTTCTTTATAGAATCCTTACAGGTACTGTTCCGCCTGAGGCTCACGGAAGAACAAATAATGATAGATTGATTGAACCTATAAGACTTAATCAGAATATTCCTGTTCACGTTTCACAGGTGATTGTTGAAGGTCTTACTCTTAGAGGCAGAAACAGAATACAATCTATAACTGAGCTCGTAACACGACTTTTTGAGCATACAAATTATGTTGAACATACCAAGGGCGCTACACAGACTATTTCTATTGCAAGACCTGTTGCAAGACAGACTACACCTAAAACTGTTAAACAGGAAGAAGATAAGCTTAAGGAAATGCTTCCGACAATCATAAGCGTCTCGGTTGTAGTTGTCATTATGCTTCTTGCTGTATTTCTGATTTATCAGATTTTCTTTGCTCCGGGTTCGGGTGATGGCAAAGATGATTCCGAGCTGAAGTCATCTAGTACGACTTCTTCGTATGTTCCACAGACGATTACAACTCCGCCTGTAACAACCATTGAGCCAGATGATAAGCCTGTAATAGATTTGGGCAAGGGTGCAATTATGCCGGATGTTGTTTCTCAGCATTATGAAGGCGTAAAGAGCCTTCTTGAAAGAGATTTTACCGTTGAAATTGTATATGATTATTCCAATGTTTATATTACAGGAATAATTATGGACCAGAGTATTGCTCCTGATACTGAATATAACCCTGAGTACAAGAATAAGCTGGTTATTACCGTTTCTTACGGTCCTGAAAAGGTTCCTGTTCCTGAGTTTATGGATTGCACACAGGCTGAATATATCAGTATCCTTGATGATTTAAAAATCAAATATAAGCTTGTTGATTTTGAAACAGCAGATGTTAAGGAAGGATATATTGCGGGTGTAAGTAAAGATGTCGGAGACGATATCAGCGTTAAGGATGGTGAAATTCTTACCGTCAGTGTTGCGGTTAAGCCTGCTGAAGAAAATGTTCCTCCTGATGAAGGGAATTCTGAAGGAAATAACAATAATGAGAATCAGAACGACAACACAAATGGTGATTCTGGCAACGAAGTAGCAGAAAGCTAAATATATAAAACTGCTGTAACAAAATTACGGCAGTTTTTGTTTGTATAATGTGGTAGCAAAAGTACAAAAATAATGATAATTGTTATTAAAAACGTAAAAGAAAACCTTTAAGCTATTGACTTTAAATGGTTTGTGTGTTAAAATATAATTTGCATTATAATTGGTAAATTATGTATTATATATAAGTGGAGGAATCGGTTATGGCAAAAACTATTGGTGTTCTTACAAGTGGTGGAGACGCACCAGGAATGAATGCAGCTGTAAGAGCTGTTGTAAGAGCTGCTCTTTCAAAAGGAATGAAAGTTTACGGAATCCGTAGAGGTTATAACGGACTTATTAACGGCGACATTTTTGAGATGAACGCTCTCAGTGTTTCCGGAATCATTTCAAAGGGTGGTACTTGTCTTTATACCGCAAGATGTAATGAATTCAGATATGAAGAGGGTATCAACAAGGGTAGAGATACTTGCCGTAAACTTGGAATTGAAGGTATTGTAGTTATTGGTGGTGACGGTTCTTTCAGAGGCGCTGCTGACCTTTCTGCTGCAGGAATTAACTGTATCGGAATTCCAGGAACAATCGATAACGATATTAAGTGTACTGAATATACAATCGGATATGACACAGCTCTTAATACTGCAATCGAAATGGTTGACAAGCTTAATGATACAACTTCTTCACACGATAGATGTAGTGTTGTTGAAGTAATGGGTAGAAATGCTGGTTACCTTGCATTGAACGTTGCTTGTGCAACAGGTGCTGATGCAGTAATTACCCCTGAGCTTGGCTATGACCTCGACAATATTATTAATGAGCTTTGTGATGCAAGACAGAGAGGTAAAAACCATTTTGTTGTTGTAGTTGCTGAGGGTATCGGTAATTCTGAAAATATCGCAAGAGCAATTCAGGAAAGAACAGGCATCGAATCAAGAGCAACTGTTCTCGGACACGTTCAGAGAGGTGGAGCTCCTACTTGCCGTGACAGAGTTGCAGCTACACTTATGGGTTGTTACGCTGTTGACCTTCTCGAACAGGGAATTGGTAACAGGGTTGTTGGTATGAAGGATAATAAGATTTATGACGTTGATATTCAGGAAGCTCTTGCTATGACAAAGTCTTTTGAACAGAACGTATTTGATGCTGTTAAGATTACAGCATATTAATAATTGAATTTGAATTTTTGGCA
This sequence comes from Ruminococcus sp., assembly GCA_015066705.1. Taxonomy (GTDB): domain Bacteria; phylum Bacillota; class Clostridia; order Oscillospirales; family Ruminococcaceae; genus JAAZZIT01. Next base: position 8,546 of record SVNV01000022.1, on the reverse strand, counting down.
TTCCAGAGTAGAAAACCAAGCGTTAAGTGTCGCACAGACGGGGAGTTGTTGTGCGAACGAAAGGATTTATTCTTGCGGTTTGGTTTTTGCATCCCGCTGAATGCATAATCGTAGCTTTTCATCAAAGCCTTTTATGCATATAAGCAAATTTTGCTCGCATTTAGGAGGTATTATGATGAAGAGCTTTTTTTCTATGTTTGTTAAGTCTGCTAAGGAGTTCAGACATATCAAATGTATTACATTAACCGGTGTTTTTGTTGCAATTTCAATGATTATTGAGATGTTTTCTATTGATTTGCAGTTTGTAAAAATCAATTTTGCTTTTATCGCTATCGCAGTAATAGGTATGCTTTTCGGGCCTGTTGTTTCTATGTTTGCTGGCTTTGCTTGTGATATAGTTGGTTTTTTCGTTCATCCCACCGGTGGATTTTTACCGGCATATGTGCTTGTTGCAGGACTCCAGGGATTTATTTATGGACTTGTTCTTTATCACAAAAATGACAGTCACAGTATAAACTTCACTAATAATGAAAGTGGAAAATCTGTTGATATTACTTTGTGCCTGAAGACTATTGTTGCAAGACTTCTTGATATTGTTATTATTAATCTGCTTTTGAATACAAAACTTAACCTTCATTACGGATTTATTCCGAAACAGGCTTACAGTGCTGCAATTATAAGCAGAATCGCTAAGAATATGCTTGAGCTTTGCGTTGACCTGCCAATTTTATTTGTCGTACTTCCTGTGGCTTTGGGAGCGTATAAAAGAATCGGTACAGAACGTAGAGTGACTACATAGTTTAATATGCGAAAATTTGGTGTAACACTTGCTTTTTTATGCTCTTTGTAGTATAATAAACAAGTGTTATTTAATTATTCTTTTACTGAAAGGTATTGATTTAAATGATAAATGTGGGATTTATCGGTGCGGGAAATATGGGCTTTGCTATTATGAAGGGTGTCGCTGAAAGCAAGACTTCTGATAATGCAAATTCAATCAGTCTTTTCGCATATGATATAGATACAGATAAAATAAATCGACTCAAAGAGCTTGGTGTTACACCTTGTGAAAGTATTAAAGATGTCATTGAAAAATGTAAATATGTATTTCTTGCTGTTAAACCTCAACAGCTTGATGAGGTTCTTGATGAAAACGGAAAGTATTTCACTGATGATAAGGTGATTGTTTCTATATGTGCCGGAATTACAGGCGATTATATAAAATCCAAGACAATTTCTGAAGCAAAAACTGTACTTGTAATGCCTAATACACCGCTTCTTTTAGGAGAGGGTGCTACTGCACTTGCTAAGTCTGAACCTACGTCTGATGAGGAATTTGAGCTTGTCTGTGGCGTATTTGAGGCATGTGGGAAAATTGCTGTTGTTGATGAAAACAAAATGAAGGAAATTATCGCTGTAAATGGCTCTACTCCTGCATTTATTTATCTTTACTCTCAGGCTTTTATCAACTATGCAATAAGCGTAGGAATCGATGAAGGTGTTGCTAAGGAGCTATTTGCACAGACTCTTATAGGCTCTGCAAAGATGATTACAGATAGCGGACATTCCATTGATGAACTGATTACTATGGTTTCATCTAAGGGTGGAACAACAATAGCTGGTCTTGAAAAGCTCAGAGAGGGAAATCTTGAAAAGACAGTTGAAAATTGTTGTAAGGCGTGTGTAAACAGAGCGTACGAGCTTTCTAAAAGGTAATAAATTCAAAAGACAAGCATATAGTTTACTAATCATTAAAAGGTGGTAAATGTATGCGTGTCAGTAAAAATAATCTTGGAAACCTTAAATTTGAAATCATTTGTCTGTGTATTGTGCTTGTTGGTGTGGCAGTTGGTACACTTTGTTTTTTAACAGATGTTGATTTGTCATTTTTAAGTGATATATTCTATAAAAACCACGAAAGTAACGGACTTTTATCAGGAGAGGTTTTCTTAAAATATTTCCTGTTTGGAAGTTTTGTTCTTCTTGTAATTTTTTTGTGTGGATTTTCTGCTGTTTATCAGCCACTGATTTTTCTGAGCAGTTTATTTGTTGGAATTTGCTATGGGTTTCCTATTGCTGAAATCTATTCTTATGAAATATCAGGCGGACTTTTATTTGCAGTGTTAACGGTTGTGATACCGTGTTTGATTACGGTTTTTGCATTGATGATTGCCTGTCGTGAGGCGTTTTATCTGTCTGTAAGTATTGCCGGGGCAATATTTTCGGAAAAGAATTTTATAGGCTTTAAAGAAGCCGTAAGAATGTATGTTGTGAAATTTTTAGTTTTAGAAGCAATAATAGCTGTTGGGGCATTTGTCAGATGTCTGTTATTCAGCTTTTTTTAAGAAAATAGGAGTGTTAAAAATGGGTTTGTTTGGTAACTACGAGAATGCCGGTCCCGGTATTCCGAAAAGTGAACTTGAAAAGAAAGGTATCTTCAAATTTTTTGAAATTTATTGGCGAAAATTCTGGAATCTTGTTGTTTTAAATCTGATTTTCATATTGTTTTGTATCCCTGTTGTAACAATCGGGCCTGCTGTTGCAGGAATTACAAAGGTTACAAGAAACTATACTCAGGAAAGACCGATTTTCTTGTGGTATGAGTTTATGAAAACTTTTAAATCATGCTTCAAACAGTCATTTGTTATGGGACTTATAGATATCGCTTTTGTTTTAGCTGTAATTGTTGCGATTCCTTTTTACAGTAGCTTTGCACAGCAGAATAATATTTTCTATATTCCTTTTGTTCTTACTCTGAGTATGATTTTTATTTTTCTGATGATGCATTTTTACATTTATCTTATGATTGTGTCTACTAATCTTTCATTATTTAAAATTGTTAAGAACTCCTTTATACTTGTTTCATTGGGACTTAAAAAGTCAATATTTACACTTCTTAGTGTATTTTTTGTAGTTGGAATGCTTTTCCTGTTTTTACCTTATTCTTCATTTTTAATGCCTTTTATTCCATTTTCGCTTATTGCAATGATTGTTTCATTTAACTGTTTCCCTGTAATAAGAAAGTACGTCATTCAGCCTTATTATGAACAAAGAGGAGAAGAGAGTCCTGAATTTGATTTCAAGAAGCCCAATTCTGAAGAAGCATTGTTTGAAGATAAGGGCGGACAGGAAAGACCAATTAAGGCTGCTCCTAAGAAAAAAGGAAAAGGCAAGTATATTTCATAATGTCACAAATAAAACCTTCTGTTTTTACAGAAGGTTTTTTATATTTTGAATAAAAATCGGAATAATAAAAATAAACTTACTTTTAAGGAGATGTTTTTATGAAAAGATTTTTATTGATTACGTCAATGGCGACAGCAATGATATTTTCGGGCTGTGCGGGAAATAAGTTGCAAAGCGACGGAAACAACGAACAGCAAGGCACACAAAATGGTCAGTCAGTTTTAAGAAAATCACCTGAAATAGAGCCACTTAATGTTGATGTAAAGATTTCTTTTACAGATGTCGAGTCACTTGATAAAACAAAAAATGGTTATGGACAGGGTGTTCAGGTTGATGACCAGAACAGAACGCTCGGAGCGTTGCAGTTTAATGAAAAATACGGTAAATACAACGCAAAAGCTATAGCTGATGCATCTGATAAAAAGGTCTTATATCTCACTTTTGACCAAGGGTATGAAAACGGATATACAAGTGTAATTCTTGATACACTTAAAGAAAAAAACGTTAAGGCAATTTTCTTTGTTCTTGAAGATTACGCAGAGAAAAACCCTGAACTTATTGAAAGAATGATTGATGAAGGACACGTTATCGGAAATCATTCAAAAAGCCACTATTCAATGCCTGAACTTAGTGGTGAAAAATGCAAGCAGGAAATTTCATCACTTCATCAGTATATGATTGAGAATTTCAATTATGAAATGTCAATGTTCAGACCTCCAATGGGCGAATTTTCAGAATATTCGTTGGCACAGACTCAGCTTGCTGGCTATCAGACAGTAATGTGGAGCTTTGCTTATGCCGACTGGGACGTAAATAATCAACCTGATTATGAAACAGCTTACGAAAAGCTCGTTAATGCTATTCATCCGGGAGCGATTTATCTGCTTCATTCAGTATCAAAGACAAATGCAGAGGTATTGCCAGCTTTTATTGATAAAATGCACTCTCTGGGATATGAATTTAAAGTATAGTCTATTGAATTAACTTAATAAATATGGTAAAATGAACACAATAAGTTATTTGGAGTGTTTGTTTTGGAGGTATTTGCACCAGTTTATTATAATTCTTTCAAGTGTATCGCTGATAAATGTCGTCATAGCTGTTGTATCGGCTGGGACGTTGAAATTGATGCTGTTACACTTGATACATATACGAATATAGGCGGGGAATTAGGCAATAAAATCAAGGAAAATATTATTTATAATGATGATATACCTTGCTTTAAGCTAAATGACAAAAAACGATGTCCTTTTCTTAAAGAAAACGGACTTTGTGAAATCATTCTTGAACTGGGCGAGGAAAATATCTGTGATATATGCACAGACCATCCGAGATTTAGAAATTATTTCTCTGACAGAGTAGAAATAGGCCTTGGACTATGCTGTGAGGAGGTTTCAAGGATAATTCTTACCGAAGATTATGACTTGAATTTATGCTGTATAGAGGAAATTAGTGATGAAGAAGAAATACCTGACGAAATCGAGAAATATGTTCTTTTGGTGAGAGATGAATTATTCGGAATTATTAAAAATTCTGAATACGATTACAGTAAATGTCGTTCTGGAATTTCAAGAATTATCGAAAGAGAAATTCCTGTATTTGATAACAAAGATATTTCAGAGATATATCTACCACTTGAAATGCTTGAAAACAGTTGGGGATGCCTGATAACTGATTTTTCTCAGCGTGATTTCAATATGCAGGAAATTTGTGAAAAATATTCCAATTACTCAAAGAGGATTCTGAATTATTTTATCTTCAGGCATTTTTCTGACGCAGTTTATGACGGACGAATTTGTGAAAGAGCAATTTTTGCGATTTTAAGCACTGAGCTTATTCTATCTCTTGCATATAGTTTATCTGATGATAAGTTTGATGTAAATCAGCTTTGCGAGATAGCAAGACGCTATTCATCTGAAATTGAATATTCTGATGAAAACATTGATAAAATTCTTGATTACATAGCAAAAAAATCCACCGAATAATCGGTGGATTTTTTTATTAGTAGTTATTAGAGATTGTAGTACTTATCAAATTCAGCCGGGTGAGGAATCTTTGAAAGGTCTCTGCATTCTTCACGCTTTGTCTTTATAAAGTTCTTGAGAAGCTCTTCTGGGAATACGCCACCTGCTGTGAGGTAGTCGTGGTCAGCTTCAAGAGCATCAAGAGATTCTTCAAGAGATGTAGGGAGGTGGTGAAGCTTAGCCTTTTCTTCATCGCTGAGGTGATAAAGGTTAACGTCATATGGTCCCCAACCATTTGCGTGTGGGTCTATCTTATTCTTAACACCGTCAAGACCAGCCATGAGGATAGCCGCATAGCAGAAGTATGGGTTACAAGTAGCGTCAGGGTTTCTGAGCTCAAATCTTCTCTTGTCAGGGCTCTTAGCGTATGCAGGGATTCTGATTACAGCACTTCTGTTTGAAGTTGCATAACCAACAGTAACAGGAGCTTCAAATCCAGGAACAAGTCTCTTGAATGAGTTTGTACTTGGATTTGTGAGTGCACAGAGTGAAGCGATATGCTTAAGAAGACCACCCATAAAGTAATGTGCAGTTTCACTGAGTCTTGCGTAACCGTTATCATCTGAGAATACAGGCTGGCCGTCCTTGAGGAGAAGCATATGAACGTGCATTCCGCTTCCTGCTTCGCCATAAATAGGTTTTGGCATAAATGTAGCTGATTTTCCGTACTTAAGAGCTGTGTTGTGAATAATATATTTAATCATCATTGTTGCGTCAGCCATTTCTGACATTTTACCAAGCTGTGGTTCGATTTCAAACTGACCTGAAGCTGCAACTTCCGGGTGATGATAATTGATTTCAATACCTGCGTCCTTCATATGGAGACACATTTCACTACGGCACTCGTATGACTGGTCGAATGGCTTGGCAATATGATAAGCCTTCTGCTTTGGAACTACAACACCCAGTCCTTCTTCAGCACTGTTCCAGTATGACTGATTTGTATCAAGAGCAACTCCAATGCTGTTTGGCTGAACTTCCCAGCCTACCTGGTCGAAGAGATAAAATTCAAATTCAGGGAGAATAAGCATTGTATCAGCAATTCCTGAATCCTGCATATATTTTTCAGCTGCAAGAACAATGTTTCTTGGATACTGAGCAAGAGGTCTGTTTTCAGGTGTATCAATAATCATTGCATTACCTGTCATTGTGAGAGTAGGGATTTCGCAGAATGGGTCGATAACAGCTGTATCAGGGTCTGGAATAAATACCATGTCGCTCTTTTCAACAACTGCATAACCGTAGTTTGAAGCGTCAAATCCGATACCGTTTTTCATTGTGCTTTCTGAAAAATTCTCAGCAGGAATAGTAACGTGACGGTACTGACCGTTGATGTCAACCATTTTAAAGTCAACCATCTTAATATCCTTTTCCTTGATGAGTGCAAGAATGTCCTGAATGCTTTTTGCCATAAAATCACTCCTAAAATAAAAAGTTTTACACTTAATTATACCAATTTTTTGTTTTTTCGTCAATAGGTGAGAAAAAATATAATAATTTTAAAAGTGATTATTCATTTATGTTTTCAAGCAGAATATCTTCATCTTTACGAATAGGAAAAACTATCAAAGTGTTACTTGGTTTTTCGGGCATATGAACTCCACAGATACGAGAATTATTATAAGTTTTATAGTAATAAATCTTGTTTTGTAAATCCATACAGCAAGAATACTGTGTTATTACGTTTTCTCCATTTTTAAGTTGAATAGCTCCTCTTGGAACTGACACGTTATCAAGAAGTTTAAAAAACTGAGTTTTATTTAAAGTAATAGAATTTTTCAGAAGATATGCAGCTCTCACAAAGCGTGAGGTTGACGAAAAATCTCCGGGAAGTCCATAAGAAGAAAGTCCTCTTGAATATTGCTCGTCTTCATCAAAGGGAGAAAGCCTTCCGAAATTCTTAAAGTATGTTGTCTGATAGTGAAAAGTGGGTTCGTTTGTTATAACATTCAAGTCGTTTTCGTATATCTGGAGTCCTGATTCGGTGGATTCTACAACTATTGATTCTGTTTGGTCAGCAATCATCCAATGAAGTGGTGTTGATTTATATTCGTCAGAAAAAGAAATATCACAGACATTCAGACTGTTTAATAATTCTTTAGCTTCGTATATATTTTGGCAAACGCCGAGAATATATGGGATTATTTCAAAAGGTGCAAGATTCAGATGGTTTGGTATTGGCTCATAATAACAGGCACTTTTAGGAAAATTAAGAGCTGCAACAGCAAGTCCTTTTTCGTTGAAAGCGTCAAAATAAAGCGGGAAATTTTCAGCTACAATTCCCATACCCATTATAGTAAACTTGGTTTTTATCGGTGATTCGATTTTTGGGGAAAAATTAAAATTTCTCGGTGTAATTGTAATTGCCTCATTGTATGAATATTCGAGGTCGAGAGTGCGTCCGAATAGTGAGTTTTTATTATCATAAATTGCAGTACACATATTTTCTCCTTGTTTTTTATTTTAGTATAACCAGATAAAAAAGAACAATACCATAATTTCAGAAAGATATTCATTATATTCTTGCTGTTTCTTGACTTATTCCCAAATGCGTATTATAATTGAAATGAAAATAATGTTATGGAGGAAAATTCATAATGAAAAAATCTTATACTTTGAATATTGCAGGTTTACAAAGAGAGCTACCTTTATGTCCTCTTAACGATGAAATTTCAATCGGAGCATTTGTTATATTCGGTGATGTTGAATTGACATGTGCTTGTGCACGAGAGCTTTTGAAAATTGCACCGGAACATGATGTAATGATAACTTCAGAAAGCAAGGGCATTCCTCTGATTTTTGAAATGGCACGTCAATCAGGTGTGAATAATTACATTGTTGCGAGAAAAATGCAGAAGCTTTATATGAGTGATGTGTTTGCGTGTGATGTGAATTCAATTACAACAGCAAAAAAGCAGACTCTTTATCTTGATGGTAAGGATGCTGAATTTATGAAAGGCAAAAGAGTTCTTATTATTGATGATGTTATCAGCACAGGTGATTCTTTAAGAGCTATTGAAGAGCTGGTTGCACACGCAGGTGGAAACGTTGTAGGAAAAATGGCAATTCTTGCTGAAGGTGATGCTAAAGACAGGGAAGATATCAAATATCTTGAAGTTCTTCCGCTATTTAATGCTGACGGAACAGAGCTTTAATATAATTTATTATGTACTTAATTATTCTGAAATACTGAAAAATAAAAACCGACAGTTGAAGTAATATCAACTGTCGGGTTTTATCTGTGTAAGGACTATAAAAAAGATATTTTCGGCCGTTTTGCGTATGACTTCGAACTCTCACAAAATATCTTGAGCTTTCTAATTTAGTGTGTGGTGG
>SVNV01000002.1 GCA_015066705.1 Ruminococcus sp. | reverse complement strand
TGTCCTGAGAAATCCTCAAAGAAAATATCTGATTCTTCCTCATATACATCAAGACAAGCTGCACCGATTTTTCTTGATTTGATGCTTTCGAGAAGAACATCTGCATCAATAAGAGCACCTCTTGATGTGTTTATAATAACCACACCCTTTTTCATCATATCTACGGCTTCCTTATTGATGATATGTTCTGTTTCATTTGTTAGTGGGCAATGAAGTGAGATTATGTCACTTGTTTTGAAGAGTTCCTCAAGTGATACATAATGTATATCACTATCTTTTACGGGATAAGGGTCATAAGCAACGATATTCATTCCGAAGCCTTTACATATATCTATAAAAATTCTACCAATTTTACCTGTACCGATTACGCCTACGGTTTTACCATGCAAATCAAAACCTGTAAGTCCTGCAAGGCTGAAATTGAAATCCTTCGTTCTTATATACGCCTTGTGAATTCTTCTTATTGAAGTAAGAAGCATCGCCATTGCGTGTTCTGCAACAGCATACGGCGAATATGCAGGCACTCTTACAACATGAATTTTCTTAAAAGCCGCCTTGACATCAACATTATTAAAGCCCGCACATCTGAGTGCAATAAGCTTGACTCCATTTTCATAAAGCTTATTGACTACGACTTCATTAACATCATCATTTACAAATACAATAACAACATCATAGCCTTTGGTCAGGTCAACAGTATCCTCGTTGAGCTTTGCGTCAATATATTTAATGGAAATATCCTTCCCCTCAGAAAATTCCATAAAGCTTTCTTTATCATACTGTTTAGCATCAAACATAATTGCTTTAATCATATTACACCATCCCTTTATATACTCATTTAGTATACTATCATTATATCACCTTTTGTTGGAAAAATCAACAGTTTTTTAGGATAATATTATACAATTATATTGTTACCTTTGCTTTTTTAATTATACATCTTATACACTAAAAAGACAAAACATAAACCCCGAAAAACTGATGTTTTCGGGGTTTTACATAAATTTAATTACCAAACCATAGAATCCATTACTTCGTCAATCCAATAGTCGAGCTTGCCTCCGTTTTCCTCAACAATACTTGTCCATGTCTGCTGTTCCTGAACGTTCATTGTACCTCTGATAACCTCATCAGCTACCGAAGTAATATCATCTGTTACACCGGTGCTGAAGTCGAATACCGGGTTTTCAGATGCAAGCTCGCAAATTGCAGTTCTCATATAGAACATTTCGTCTGTCCAGCCGTATAAGTCCTTATACTGTCTGAGGGTAATCTTTTCTGTAGCGCCATCAAGTTCACAATATCTTGCACAGTCAAGGAATGCTGCAACGCCTTCAGGGTTCTTTCCGCCCTTTACAAAGCAGAAACCGTAAGGTTTTGAAGGTACATATGTAACATCACTTTCAGGATTACATGGTACAGGAACGAACATAACTTCACCAGCAGAAACGTCGCCGTATACTTCTGTAACAGAAGGCGGCTGTTCAAGTGTCCAGAGACCGATTGGGTAGAAGAGTGTAAGGCCTGAACCTATACCACTACCTTCAATGCCATCACGTATATTCTCATTATTTTCGTGCTTTGGACAACATATACCGTTCTTCTGGAGATTGTACATGAAATCGTTTACTTCTGCGTATGTTTCTGAGTAGATGTTATTGTAGATTTCACCATCTTTGAGTTCGATAAGTGGCATACCTGATGACTGCATAAGAGCATGTTCATAATACCAACCGCCAAGTGCATATTTATCTTTTGCAGGATTTGTGAATTCGATACACATATCAGCGAAAGTATCCCAGTTCCATTCGCCATTATCAAAGAGTTCAACTGGGTCATCAAGACCGTTTTCCTGAATAGTGTTCTTGTTATAAACCATAACATAAGATGGTTCATTTCTGACTATTGATACATAGCGTTTACCCTGGAATATAAATTTATCAGCTGTTTCCTTTGTGTCTTCCCAAAGTGGAGATTCAAGGTCAAAGTAATCATCGATTGGGATAATCATATCCTTGATAGCACACTCAGGGAAAAGGTCCATATCATTTATACTGATAAAGTCAGGTTCTCTACCCGCAAGAATGACTGCAGCCAAATCATCATACTTCTCTTCATAAGTTGTCATATAGTAGCTGACTTTACCGTCATACGTTCTTTCAAAAAGGTCAAGTGCAGGATTTGGTTCATCATCTATAGATTCTCGGGGGTCGAGATGTAAGTACGTAAATCCAAGAATTTCTGTACTTTCAAGTTCTCTAAGTGAACGTTCGAAGTAATAAGAAAGCGGTGGTGGCTCACCTATATCCGGTTTAGTTGTAATTGTAGTGCTTTTAGATGTTTTGCCCGATGACTCTACTTTAGAATCATTACTCGATTCGGAGCACGAACACATACCTAATATCATTGCCATTAACAACGATAATGCTATTATTCTTTTGATAAAAACCACCCCTTTATATATTATGTTAATATTATAACATATGAGTTTAGTATTTTCAAGAAAACTAATTAGATTACAATTATAATTGGCATAACTTACAAATAATGACTAAAATATCTTACATTATCAACAAAAAAGGCTTGCCACGAAGCAAAAGCCCCGTAAACAAGCCATTTTCTCGATAAAATAATTATCGTTTGGAGAACTGTGGTGCACGACGTGCAGCCTTGAGACCGTACTTCTTTCTTTCCTTCATTCTCGGGTCTCTTGTAAGGAATCCAGCCTTCTTGAGCTCTGGACGGAGTTCAGCGTTGAACTGGAGAAGCGCTCTTGAAATACCGTGTCTGATAGCGCCAGCCTGACCTGTAACACCACCGCCTGCTACTGTACAAACAATGTCAAAGTTTTCAACTGTGTTTGTAAGAGCGAGTGGCTGACGAACGATAAGCTTAAGAGTTTCAAGACCAAAGTAGTCGTCAATGTCTCTTCCGTTGATTGTGATTTTACCAGTACCCTGATATACACGAACTCTTGCTACAGAGTGCTTTCTTCTACCTGTGCCATAGAAATATGGCTTCTTTGATTCGTACATATTCTATGCCCTCCCTTAAAACTCATACTTTTCAGGCTTCTGAGCTACGTTGTTGTGCTCAGCTCCCTTATAAACTCTGAGGCGCTTAGCTGCAGCACGTCCGAGTGTGTTGTTAGGAAGCATACCTTCTACTGCGATTGTCATAGCTCTGTCTGACTGTTCAGCCATAAGCTTCGAGTACTTAATTTCCTTAAGTCCGCCAATCCAGCCTGTGTGCCAGTAGAACTTCTTCTGGTCGAGCTTCTTACCTGTGAGAACAGCCTTGTCGCTGTTGATGATGATTACGTGGTCTCCGCAATCAGCGTGTGGTGCATAAGTTGGCTTATGCTTTCCACGAAGAATGTGAGCAGCCTTAGCAGCTACTCTACCGAGGGACTGACCCTCAGCGTCCAAAATATACCACTTGCGAGTAATATCGCCAGCCTTAGGCATATAAGTTGACATATTGTTTCCTCCATTCAAATTAAAAACATATAACTGTCCACAGGCGCAACTCTCCTATGGACTCGCAACATTTGAAATTATACATCATTAAAAATCATATGTCAATAGTCAAAATGCCGAATTTTTAATTTATATCCCTCAAACGCTCGATTTCTCTTTGATTCTCTCTGTTTTGCTCTATTTCTCGCAAATCATTTCATTTTTAAAATTTTGTATAAAACTACAATGAAACAGCCTGTTTAACGTAAAAAGCCGTACAAATTGTTACATCTGCACGGCTGAATTTATGCTTTTACCAAGTTCTTGTTTTCTGAAATACCATTAAAATATATGAAATACAAATCAGAAAACAGCTTCTGATACTGTTCTTCATCAAGTTTAACTCCATCTAATGAAGCCTCCGTGATATCTATCCCCTCAAATTTAAATCCGTCATACCATATATAAAAGGTAATAGATACATTCTGACTTTTGCCGTCAATAACAGCTTTTCCGGAAACAGTAATTTCCGTTTCGTTATCAACAGTTTCACAGTTCCAATCAGGTTTATTAAGGCTTTCTTTAAAAACTTCATCTACGCTCGGGTTAAGGTAATCTTCAATATCATCAGTTATCAAAAAATCAGAATATGCAGATTGTTTGACAGTAACAATAAAAGTTTCGTCAGTTGACATAGCGTAAGATACAAAGCCGTTGTTTATAAGTGCAAAAAACAAAGTTATTGCACAAACAAAAACACAATTTGCTCTTTGTCTGGTTGTTTTGCTTCTCATAAAAAGGTATATAACCGGCAAAATACAGTATTTACCTAATTGTGATGTATCAAAACTTCTTGACAAAATCTTTTTCTTATCATATCTGCACACAAGTACACAAAGAGCATATGTGAAAATCCACAGAATTATTGCGGCAATTCTATCACCTGAAACCTTTTCAAAAAACAAGCTGAATAAAGGTGCAAGTGCAACAAAATATGCAGCACCATTATTTATTTTGACAACACCCAGATTGACACTACCACTTGCATACTGGTGATTCATAAATGGTGGAACTGAGCCGAAATTTCCCTCATTATAAGACATATACTTACCTTCTTAATTATTATTCTTTTTCTTTGAACGTGTTTCTTCATTTCCCCAGCCCTCAAGGTCGAAACGCTTGATAGCTCCGAAAATTCTTTCTTTAAAGCCTTTATCCAACTTTTCCTGTTCAGAAAGTGCAAGCTTTGTTTCTTCACGCTTGGTATGGCCATCAACAGGACATTTTGATTTTACAATATTAAGACCATTTCTGTTTGCCGCAGTTCTGATTTCTTTTTCAGGAGCAAGTGCAAGCGGTCTTATTACAGTCAAATCACGTCTTGACAGATAACTTACCGGTGCAAAAACAAAAATCCTTCCTTCAACAAAAAGATTCATCATAAAGGTTTCTACAACGTCGTCCTGATTATGTCCAAGAGCAAGCTTGTTACAATTAAGCTCTTTCGCAGTTTCGTGAAGCGCACCTCTTCTCATTTTTGCACACAACGAACAAGGGTGAGTTTCTTTTCTGATATCAAAAACAATCTGTCCGATGTTTGTTCTTTTCAATATGTATTCAATTCCAAGCTCTTCACAAAGCTGTGAAACATAAGTATAATCAGTTTCAACCCCACCGAAGCATGGGTCAAGGGTAACAGCTACCACATCATAATCGATACCGATAAAGCGTTTTAAAAGCACAAGTCCTTTAAGAAGAATAAGGCTGTCCTTTCCACCCGAAACGCCAACAGCAATTCTGTCACCGTTCTGAATCATATTATAATCCTGTATAGCTTTACGAAGATATCCTAAAATTCTCTGCATACATTTATCGTCCTTTATCAAATAAAAACATAAATATATTATATACTATTTTCACAAAATAATCAAGTAAAAACACCTGTAATATTTAATTACAGGTGTCATTTTTTTATTCGTAATCAACAACGTCAATCCACTTCATAAGAAGTTCTTTTTCTTCAGGTTTACCCTTGATAAGCTGTGCAGCAGCAACAATCGGCAACCAAGCCTGAACATATCTCTTTGAAGTTGTACTTGCAAGGCAGAATTTATCAAGATATTTGTCAGCAATCTCAGGATGCTCAAGGCAAAGGAGAAGATATGTTCTTGCTGAGTCAGCAGAAGCGTTACCCTGTCTTGCCGCAACCCAGTCAATTACATAAACACCATCATCATTGATAATGATGTTTTCAGGTGATAGATTCCCGTGACAAAGTTTAATATGCTTAGGCATTGAATCAAGTCTTGTAAGAAGCTCATACTTCTTGATTTCATCAATAGCACCAAGCGATTTAATCTGTCTTGACATCTTATCCTTAAGCTTACTCAGAAGAGGCATATACTGCTGATGAAGCTCAATCTGAATCTCAACAAGCTTATCAATGTATAGGTCAATCTTAGAAGGATCTTCTTTCATAAGTTCTGCCATAGTCTTACCTTCAATATGGTCCATTGAAATAGCCCATCTACCGTCAGGAAGAACGCTGACTTCTCTTACAGCAGGCATTTTTACCCACGAATTAACAAGTGTTGTTTCAACTCTTGCCTGTGTAAGTGCCTCATAAAGACACTTTTCTTTATGCGCAGGATTATTGAAAACCTTGATAGCTACACCGTCATTTGCATAAACCTCAATTTCTTCACTTCTTGCAATTAAATTTTTAAGTTCCATACGATGTCCTCCTTTTACTAAAACGTATCAAATATATTAAGAGTTTTTTATCATTATACACATAATACTACATATATCTAATATTGTCAATAGTTTTTATGCAATTTGCTACATTTAACTTTAGATACACACAAATTATATATTTTATTCAAATTGTGAATTTGGAGTTACTTTCCAGTTTTGTAACATCTTAACAAAACAATTAAAGCCACTTTGTGAAACATAAACAATAAATTAAGTTAAATAATATAAAAAGTTGTTGTTTCGGAAGATTGACAAAAAAATAACAATCGTATATAATGTAAGTATAGAGATGTTCCCTATTAATTTTTTGAGTATATGGAGGTTTAATTATGAACGGGAATGAAAGAAAAAATATAGTTGATACAGTCGAAGCACTTCAGGCTAAGCTTGTTGAAATGAAGGAAGCCCAGAAGAAATTTGCAACATATACCCAGGAGCAGGTTGACAAGATATTCCTTGCTGCTGCGTCTGCTGCGAATAAAGCAAGAATCCCACTTGCTAAGATGGCTGTTGAAGAAACAGGAATGGGTATCGTAGAAGATAAGGTTATCAAGAACAATTACGCTTCAGAATATATTTACAACGCATACAAGGAAACAAAAACCTGCGGTATTATCGAAGAGGATAAGGCGTTTGGAATTAAAAAAATAGCTGAGCCAATAGGAGTTGTAGCTGCTGTAATTCCTACAACAAACCCTACATCTACTGCAATCTTCAAATGCTTGCTTGCTCTTAAAACAAGAAACGCAATTATCATCAGCCCACACCCAAGAGCTAAGAACTGCACTATTGCTGCTGCAAAACTCGTTTTGGAAGCAGCTGTTAAGGCTGGTGCTCCAGAGGGAATAATCGACTGGATTGATGTTCCATCACTGGATTTGACAAATACTGTTATGAAGGAAGCAGATATTATCCTCGCAACAGGAGGTCCCGGAATGGTTAAGGCCGCATACTCAAGCGGAAAACCAGCTCTCGGTGTAGGTGCCGGTAACACACCAGCTATCATCGACGAAAGTGCTGACATTCTCCTTGCAGTAAACTCAATCATTCACTCAAAAACATTTGACAATGGTATGATTTGTGCATCAGAACAGTCTGTTATCGTTCTTGAAAGCATTTACGATGCTGTAAAGGAAGAGTTCGCAAATCGTGGATGTTACTTCCTCAACGCTGACGAAACAGAAAAAGTTCGTAAAACAATTATTATTAACGGCGCTCTCAATGCAAGAATCGTTGGTCAGCCAGCAGTTAAAATTGCCGACCTCGCTGGTGTAACAGTTCCTGCAGGGACAAAGATTCTTATCGGTGAAGTTGAAAGTGTTGACCTCTCAGAAGAATTTGCCCACGAAAAACTCTCCCCTGTTCTTGCTATGTACAAGGCCAAGGATTTTGCTGAAGCTCTTGACAAGGCTGACAAGTTGGTAGAAGACGGTGGTTTTGGTCATACTTCTTCTGTATACCTCAATGAAATTACAGAAACAGAAAAGCTTAATGCTTTCGCCGCTCGTATGAAGACCTGTCGTATTCTCGTAAATACTCCTTCTTCACACGGTGGTATCGGTGACCTTTACAACTTTAAGCTTGCTCCGTCGCTCACCCTCGGATGCGGCTCCTGGGGCGGAAACTCAGTATCAGACAACGTAGGTGTAAAGCACCTCTTAAATATCAAAACAGTAGCTGAAAGAAGGGAAAATATGCTTTGGTTCAGAGCTCCTGAAAAGATTTACATCAAGAAGGGTTGTCTACCTATTGCTCTTGATGAACTCCGCACTGTACGAGGTGCTAAGAAGGCATTTATTGTAACAGATAACTTCCTTTACCAGAATGGCTACACAAAGCCAATTACAGACAAGCTTGATGAAATGGGCATTGCTCATACTACATTCTTTGATGTTCAGCCAGACCCTACTCTCAAGAACGCGCAGGATGGTGCAAAGCAGATGTCAGCATTCCAGCCTGACACAATCATCGCTCTCGGCGGTGGTTCTGCTATGGACGCAGCTAAGATTATGTGGGTTCTTTACGAACATCCGGAAGCTGACTTTATGGACATGGCAATGAGATTCATAGACATCAGAAAGAGAATCTACACATTCCCTAAGATGGGTGAAAAGGCATACTTTATTGCTGTTCCGACTTCTGCAGGTACAGGTTCAGAAGTAACACCATTTGCTGTTATTACTGACGGTGATACAGGTGTCAAGTATCCTCTTGCCGACTATGAACTTCTTCCAAACATGGCAATCATTGACACAGATTTCCATATGAGTGCACCTAAGGGACTTACAGCTGCTTCAGGTATAGATGCCGTTACACACGCTGTTGAAGCTTACGCTGCAATGCTTGCTACTGATTACACAGACGGACTTGCACTTCAGGCACTCAAGAATATCTTCAAGTATCTGCCACGTGCTTACGAAAACGGTCAGACCGACGTTGAAGCTCGCGAAAAGATGGCCAATGCTGCTACAATCGCCGGAATGGCATTTGCCAATGCATTCCTTGGAGTATGTCACTCAATGGCACACAAGCTTGGTGCTTTCCACCATCTCCCACACGGTGTTGCTAACGCACTTATGATTGAAGAAGTGTTGAGATTCAATGCTTCTGAGACTCCTGTAAAAATGGGTACATTCTCACAGTATGACCACCCACACACTCTTGCACGTTACGCTGAAATTGCTGATTATCTCGGTCTTGGTGGCAACACCGACGAAGAAAAACTTGAAAACCTCATCAAGGCAATCAACGACCTCAAGGCTAAGGTTGGCATCAAGGAAACTATCAAGGATTACGGCATTGATGAAAGTGACTTCCTCGCTCGTCTTGACGAAATGGTTGAACAGGCTTTTGACGACCAGTGCACAGGTGCAAACCCAAGATACCCTCTTATGAGCGAAATAAAGGAAATGTATCTTAACGCTTATTATGGTAAGTAATTAAGCTTTCTACTAAAACCTCATTATATACTCTAAGAAAGTCCCTGTCGGTAAACGATAGGGATTTTCACATTTTAAAAGCCCACTACTATTTGTAGTGGGCTGATTTTACGCCTGTTCGTCAAGGGTGAGATTATAATAAGGGATAAATTCATCAATAAACATATCCGCTTCAGGGATTTTCATATTTTTTATAGATTTCAGAGTTGCTTTTTCAGCCTTTGAAAAATCCGTGTTACCCATTTGTCTTTCTTCAATACACTTGATAAGTGCAGAAATTTTATCTGCTGCTTTTACAAGCTTCCAGAGCTCTGTATCCCCTTCCTGTTTTTCAAATAGCGGGAGATACTCGCTCTTTATATCGTCAGGAAGATACGAAATCATTTTATCAATAGCAGTCTGTTCAACTGCGTCATAGGCTGTTTTAATTTCAGGGTTGAAATACTTCACCGGTGTCGGCAAATCCCCTGTGAGAATTTCCGTAGTATCGTGATATATAGCAAGCAAAGCACAGCGTTCAGAGTTTACATTACCACCAAAGCGCTTGTTTCTCAAAACTGCAAGAAGATGTGCAACAAAGGCAGTTTCAAGGCTGTGTTCGCTAAGGTTTTCAACGATTGTATTTCTCATAAGCCCCCAACGGTTAATATATTTCATTCTTGAAAGAATTGCAAAAAACTTACTGCTCATAATAACACCTCAAAAAATTAAGCTACCCATAAGGATAGCTTAATTATAACGTCAATTTAAATTTTAGTCAATAGTTAAATGATATTAAGAAGTACACCAGCCGCAACAGCAGAACCAATTACACCTGCAACGTTTGGTCCCATAGCGTGCATAAGGAGGTAGTTTGTGTTGTCAGTTTCCTGACCAACCTTCTGCGAAACTCTGGCAGCCATTGGCACAGCTGATACACCTGCCGAACCGATAAGTGGGTTAATCTTGCCACCTGTAACTACATACATAAGCTTACCAAAGAGAAGTCCGCAAGCAGTACCAAGTGAAAACGCAACAACACCCAGGAGAATAACTCCACCAAACTTGAGATTGATAATCTTATCAGCAGTAGTTGTAGCACCAACTGAAATTCCGAGGAAGATTGTAATGATATTCATAAGTTCATTCTGAGCGGTCTTAACAAGTCTGTCACAGCAACCGCTTTCCTTAAGAAGGTTACCAAGCATAAGCATACCTACAAGCGGTGCAGCAGAAGGAACAAGAAGTGCGATAATAGTTGTTACAGCAATCGGGAAAATAATCTTTTCTGTCTTTGAAACAGTTCTGAGCTGTCCCATTTTAACTGCTCTTTCCTTCTTTGTTGTGAGTGCTCTCATAATAGGTGGCTGAATAAGCGGAACAAGTGCCATATATGTATAAGCCGCAAGCGCTATTGTACCTACGTCAATATCATATTTGCCTCCCGCAAGAAGCTTTGATGAAACGAAAATAGCTGTAGGTCCGTCAGCACCGCCGATAATAGCGATTGAACCAGCTTCAGCAGCTGTAAATCCAAGAAGTGCCGCACCAACAAATGTAATGAAGATACCAGCCTGTGCAGCAGCACCGAGAAGAAAGCTCTTAGGGTTAGCAATAAGTGGAGCAAAGTCTGTCATTGCACCGATTCCAAGGAAGATAAGCGGTGGATAAATCTGTAGCTTAACACCAAGATACAAAATATCCAAAAGACCACCATTATGTAAAACGTCGCCGAAATTAATATCACCGGCAAAAAGTTCAGGGTGATACATTCCTGTAAGAGGAAGGTTTGTAAGAAGCATACCGAAAGAAATTGGCAAAAGAAGAAGTGGCTCAAAGCCTCTTCCGATTGCAAGATACATAAAAAGGAATGAAATAAGTATCATAATGAGGTTCTTGTATCCACCGTCAAGGAAGTTTGTACAAATCTCATACAAGCCTGATTCCTGAGCAATATTTACAAGAGTATCAATAAATTTAGAAATCATAGATTAAATTGTCCTTTCATATTATGTTGATTGCAAGAACTTAAAAGAAAGGTCTTGTGTTTTCCATAATTCCGGCAGAAGCCCAAGCATTTCTCTGAGGTTTAGCTGTTCTTACGCTTCGGAGAGCAAGTTTTTTACCGCTCTTTGCACCCATAGCAGCGATTGCAGCAGCAATAACAGCAACTATCTCATCACTGATTCCCTCTTCTACAACCGGTGGAGTAGCTACCTTAGGAACATTCACTTTTTCTTCTTTAACATATGAAGCCTTTTTTACTTTTTTAGCTTTAGGCTTCTTAGTGAAAAACTTACCAAGAAAGCTAACAAAAGCGATAAGAAGTATCAGTCCGATAAATACAACTATAAGCCCTGTAATAACAACAGCTGCAACATTTTCAACATTCATTTCAAGAACATCAGCCAAAAGAGTTACATTTGGATTCATTTCAATTCTCCTTATAATAAATTTCAATATCACATAAATTATACTACATTTTAAGTTTATTTACAAGTGATTTAAAGGAATAATTTTCACAAATTTCATAATTATAAAGCATAAATTTTGTGCAACAGTTCATCTGTTTTTTATACAAAAAATATCTTTTCAAAAGGATAGAATTATGATAGAATATATATATAAACACTAAAGGAGAAATTATATGTTAAAACGTTTTTTAGATTGGCTTGAAGTTCTTATGCCTACTATTATTTCTGCATTAATCATTCTTGTTGCCGGTACAATTTTCACCAAAATTGCAATCAAAATAATGACAAAGGGGCTCAAAAAGAGTAAAATCGAACCTACTGCACACGGATTCCTTCTTTCCCTTGTAAAAACAATACTTTATATGTTTGTTTTCATCATATTCCTGTCAGCACTTAAGGTTCCTATGACTTCAATAATTGCGGCAGTGAGTGCAGCCGGTCTTGCAATCGGTCTTGCTCTTCAGAACAGCCTTTCCAATATTGCAGGAGGATTTATAATTCTTTTTTCAAAACCGTTTAAAAAGGGTGATTTCGTTGAAATAGGTTCAGATATCGGAACTGTCGATGAGATTTCCATACTTTATACAAGACTTCTTACAACAGATAACAAGGCTGTGCATATTCCAAACGGAAACATCACATCAACTTCAGTTACAAACTATTCTGAAGAGGATTTAAGACGTCTTGATATGAATTTTTCTGTTGACTATAACGATGATTACAGAAAAGCGATTTCACTTATTCTTGAATATATAAACAAACATCCCCTTGCGCTCAGAGCACCTGAAGAACCACTTGTAAGAATGACTTCTCACGACGCTTCTGCTATAACAATAGTTTCAAGGGTATGGGTTAAAAACGAAAATTATTTCAAGCTCAAATTCGATATGCTTGAGGGCATCAAAGATATCTTTGATTCAAATGGAATTACAATTCCTTACAATCAGCTTGATGTCAGAATTACTAATGGCTAAATTTGTCGACAACTGCACGGATTTCCTCTTTACAAGCGGGAATCAGCGTGCAGTTTTCTTTATATGGGAGCGTATAATTTCTTAGATTTGTGAGAATTGTAATTTTCTCATTTAAAATTGAAGAAATTTCCTCAAAAGCATTTTTATCCTCGACCTTTATTATTCCATTACCATAATCTACAATTAGTCTTTTAACAAGATTCTGAAGCTTTTCAGCTATTTTGATATCACTATTTTTCATTATTTTTCTCCAATACACTCAAAAGTTTTGAAATATGATTTCTGTGTGATGAAATAACACTCTGTATTTCTGTTCTGAGCTGTGGCTCATTGACTTCGTTTATCAAGCCCCTGATAATTTCCAGAGAATCCTTTTCTGTCTCAATTAGTTTTTCAATACAGTTCAATTCTTTTTTACAAATCATAATACCACCTCTTTATTAGTATTTCTCAAATGAAACAAAAAAACCGTATGTTATCATACGGTTTCTTTATTATATTTAGTATTGCAAGCAACAGCACAAACAACAAGCTCAGCACCATTGTCTTTTAAAAGCTTTGCACATGCATTCAAAGTACTTCCTGTTGTTATGATATCATCACACAAAAGAATTTTCATACCTTTTACATCTTTTTTGCTGTTAAAAGAAAATGATTTACTTGCATTTTTGATTCTTTCATCATAGGAAAGCGTATGCTGAACAGATACGTTTTTGTTTTTATATAGAATTCTATCATCAAAAGGCAAATTCAAATTTTCGGCAACACATTTTCCCAAAACAGATGCGTGGTTAAATCCTTTATCCTTATACGCTGATTTTCCGATAGGTGTACAGGTTACAAGGTCAAATTGCGTGAGATTCTTACTTTTAAGCAAATCAACAATTTTCATTGAGAAAAAATCAGAAAAGTTATCAGGCATTTTAGTCTTGAATCTTACAACAGGTGCTACCATACTGTTATCATACCAGACTACGCTTACACAACTATCATAGCTTATGTTTTCATCACAGAAACAAGAAGCTTTTCCGCATTTATCACAAAGCTTTCTGTCAATATAAGGAATACTATTCTCACAGTCATCGCAGCAAAGCTTGTCGTAACTGATTATTTCGTCGCAGAAAGCACATCTGTTAGGCGCTAAAAGGTCAAGCCAGAATCTTTTATCAAACAACATAAATTTAATCGATTTCATATGTATCCTCAATAGTTTCACAAAGCATATTCTTTAACGCAGTGTATCTGTTTGTACGTCTGTTATTGTTTATCATATACTCAACTCTGTTCGATGAGCCAACAATAATAAGCAGTTTTTTAGCTCTTGTAACAGCGGTGTACAGCAGATTTCTGTAATATAGCTTATCATATCCTTTGAATGCAGAAAGAATTACAACATCAAACTCGCTTCCCTGACTTTTATGCACAGTAACAGCATAAGCAAGCTCAATATCCTCAAGCATATCCGTATTATACTTACAGATTCTTCCGTCAAAATCAATGGTGATTACTCCAAGAACACGATTGAGTGCAGTAATTCTGCCGATATCACCGTTGAATATACCTGCCCCCTGCTCAGTTTCATCACCTTCATCGTCGAGCTTTTTCCATAGAATATCGTAATTATTTCTTGTCTGCATAACCTTATCACCGACACGAAATGTATATAGATAAGATTTGATTTCGGATTTATCCTTTAACGGTGGATTCAGCTTTGCTTGAATGATTTTATTTAGCTCAACAGTTCCAGAAGGACCTTTTCTTGTAGGAGAAAGCACCTGTATATCCTCAAAAGAGTCATAACCATATGCTTCAGGAAGTCTTTTTTCTACAAGTTCAACCACAAGCGACTGCAAATCCTCATACTCAAGCCTCTGAAAAAAGAAAAAGTCACTTGATTTATCAGTCAGGTCAATCATTTCACCGTGAACTATTTTATGAGCATTAACAACGATTTTAGAGCTTTCAACCTGTCTGAAAATTTCCTTAAGTTCAACCGTAGGAACGATTTTACTGTCAATAATATCCTTCAATACATTTCCGGCGCCAACAGACGGAAGCTGGTCGGAGTCACCGACCATAATCAGATTACAATTAAATTTCAACGCTCTGAGAAGTGCCTCAAACAAAAGAGAATCCACCATTGACATTTCGTCGATAATCATTACATCACAATCAAGTTGATTATTTTCATTATGTACAAACTTAGGTATTTCTCCGTCAGAAAACTTAACTTCAAGAAGTCTGTGAATAGTCTTTGCCTCAAAGCCTGTAAGGTCAGAAATTCTCTTAGCAGCCCTTCCGGTAGGTGCAGTAATCATAACATTCATTCCCTGTTGCTGAAAGAGAGAAATTATCCCGTTAAGAGTTGTTGTTTTTCCGGTACCGGGGCCTCCCGTAAGCACAAGAAATCCTCTTGAAAGTGCTGTATTTATAGCTTTTCTCTGAATTTCTTCATATCTGATATCAAACTGCTCTTCTGCGAGGTCGATAACGTCTGAAAAGTCAATTTCATTATCGTAAGACATATCCCGCATAATTTTAAGACGTCTTGATATATAATCCTCAGCCTGATAATAATCCTTAAGCATTATAAAAAGTCGTTTATTTTTATAATAAATATTTAAATTTTCTTCGACAATTTCGTTTCTGAGGACTGTATCATAAGTATTCTCATCAATAGAAAGAAACTTCATAGTAGTTTCTTTAAGTCTATCGGCAGGCAGACAGGTATGACCAAGTTTTGTATTTTCAGACAAAACCCAGAAAATTCCGGCTTTTACCCTGTTTTCATCATCAGAAGGAATGTCAAGACGTTTAGCAAACTCCTCAACCTTAGAAAAAGGATATTCAATGCCATAAGAACAAAGAAGATAAGGGTTTTTCTTTATAGCTTCCTGAGCATTATGGCTCCATTTTTTCCACGCACGAACACCAAATGACGCAGGAATCTCATACTTTGAGAGAAAAACCATAAGACTTCTCACGCCAAAAACGTGTTTATAGCTTTCCATAATCTTTTTCAGGCTTTTAGGGGAAATTCCGTCTATTTCAAGAAGTCTGTCTGAGTCGTTTTCAAATATTTCAAAGGTATTTTCGCCATATTCCTTAACAATTTTCCTTGCAAGAACAGGGCCGATTCCTTTTATAACTCCGCTTGAAAGATATTTTCTTATAGCAGAAGTACTTTTAGGCAAAGCTCTTTCACAAAGGTGAGCCTTAAACTGAAGCCCGAATTTATGGTGATTTACAAACTCACCTGTAAGCTTCAGTTCTTCTCCTTCTTCGACATTTCCAAAATCTCCCACAACAGTAATCGGCTCATTATCTACATCAAGTGTCAGAACCGCAAATCCGTTATCATCATTTCTATATACTACACAATCCACATTCCCTTCAAGAAATGTCATTTCTTTATCCTGCATTTACGGTCCTTTCTGATTTATATAATCATATTTTTTAATATATTTCACTTTGATATAAGCAACAAGCTCGTAGCTATTTATTGTATGAACTGTGCTATACTGCGAAGCAAGACGTACATAGTGCTCCCACACCTGTGGAGAACAGCCAAAATCCACAATAAGTATTTCACGTCCGGAGGTTGTATTATCAAAGCACTCTTCAAAGTAAGAGGATTTGACTGCATAATCAACATTTTCACTATCATTATTGACAGGTATGATGATTACGCCCTGTTTATGCTGTTTTTTCTTGTATTTTGTATAACAAAGAAGCAAAGAAGTTATCAGACAAACTGCAAGTAAAGTCAAAACAGCAATAACTATTTCATTCAAAAAAATCACCCTTTCACAACTGATTACTACAAAATATGAAATACCGCTAATCATTGTGAAAGTACAATATTATTTTACTACAAATGTTCGATTTTTTCAAGTACAAAAAATAAAAGGGTGAATTTCTTCACCCTTAAATTCTTTAATTAGTTTTCAGCGTTCTTCTTGGCTTCGATATCAGCAAGAGCGTCCTTTCTTGAAAGGTTAATTCTACCCTGCTTATCAATTTCCATAACCTTAACTACGATTTCGTCGCCGATTGAAACAACATCTTCAACCTTGTTTACTCTGTTCATATCAAGCTTAGAAATATGAACAAGACCGTCCTTACCTGGTGCGATTTCAACAAAAGCGCCGAAGTCCATAATTCTTACAACCTTACCCTTGTAGATTGAGCCAACCTCAGGGTCATTAGCGATTGTATTGATGATATTGATAGCATTCTGAGCCTTTTCGAGGTCAAGACCTGAAACAAATACATTTCCGTCTTCTTCAATATCAATCTTAACTTCACATTCAGCAGAAATCTTCTGGATAACCTTTCCACCGCTTCCGATAACTTCTCTGATTTTATCAACAGGAACCTTAGTTGTAAGCATCTTAGGTGCCCACTTATTAACTGTTGGTCTGTATTCAGGAATAGCCTTAAGCATTACTTCGTCGAGAATGTGGAGTCTTGCTTTATGTGTCTTAGCAAAAGCTTCCTTGATGATGTCAGGTGTAAGACCGTCAACCTTAATATCTACCTGAATAGCTGTGATACCCTTATGTGTACCACCAACCTTAAAGTCCATATCGCCGTAGAAGTCTTCAAGTCCCTGAATGTCAACCATTGTCATCCAGCTTCCGTCTTCCTTGGTGATAAGACCACATGAAATACCAGCAACAGGAGCCTTGATAGGAACGCCTGCGTCCATAAGAGCAAGAGTTGAACCACAGATTGAACCCTGTGATGTTGAACCGTTTGAAGAAAGAACTTCTGAAACCATTCTGATAGCATATGGGAAGTCTTCAACTGATGGGATAACCGGTTCAAGAGCTCTTTCAGCGAGAGCGCCGTGACCGATTTCTCTTCTTCCTGGGCCTCTTGAAGGTCTTGTTTCACCTACAGAATAGCTTGGGAAGTTATACTGGTGCATATATCTCTTTGATTCTTCTTCATCAAGGCCATCAATCTTCTGAGCATCACTTACAGGACCAAGTGTACAGATAGTAAGAACCTGTGTCTGTCCTCTTGTAAAGAGACCTGAGCCGTGAACTCTTGGGAGAAGTCCTACTTCAGCAGCAAGAGGTCTGATTTCGTCAATGCCTCTGCCGTCTACACGTTTACCATCGTAGAGCCAGTTTCTAACAATCTTCTTCTGAAGCTTGTACATAATTTCATCAAGCATAGCAACCTTTTCAGGATACTGCTCGTCAAATTCAGCGTGAACCTTATCAACGATTGGCTGAAGTCTTGCATCTCTTACATTCTTGTCGTTTGTATCAAGAGCATATTTAACATCTTCACCAACGAGAGCCTCAACCTTATCAAAGAGGTCGTGGTCAACTTCCTGTGATTCAAATTCAAACTTTGGCTTGCCGATTTCTTTCTGAATATCAGAAATGAAAGCAACCATCTTCTTGATTTCTTCGTGACCTTTAAGGATTGCTTCGAGCATAAGGTCATCAGGAATTTCTTCAGCGCCTGCTTCAATCATAACAATCTTTTCAGCAGAGCCTGCAACTGTAAGGTTAAGAGTATTCTTTGCTCTTTCTTCGAGAGTTGGGTTGAGAACCAGCTGTTCATCAACATAACCAACGTTAATGCTTGCAACAGGACCATTCCAAGGAATATCTGAAATAGAAATTGCAATAGAAGTAGCAATCATACCAGCGATTTCAGGTGAACAGTCAGGGTCAACAGCAAGAACTGTCATAACAACTGAAACGTCATTTCTCATATCCTTAGGGAAAAGTGGTCTGATTGGTCTGTCTACACATCTTGATGTAAGGATAGCCTTATCTGATGGCTTACCTTCTCTCTTGAGAAATGAGCCAGGAATCTTACCTACTGCATAGAGCTTTTCTTCATAGTCAACTGAAAGTGGGAAGAAGTCAACGCCTTCTCTTGGCTTAGCACTTGCTGTTACGTTAGCCATAACAACAGTTTCGCCGTATCTTACCCAGCATGAACCGTTAGAAAGTTCACAAGTCTTGCCTGTTTCAACCACAATCGGTCTGCCTGCATATGTGGTTTCAAATGTTCTGTAATTTTCAAACATAATATCTGCCTCCGATTTTTTATTTTTCAGCAGCAGCTTTAGCAATAAACACAGCCGAAAATCCGATATTTTCAGTTCTGTTTAATGCTAAAAAGACTACTGCATGATTTACAATTTCAATCTCAATATACACCAAAAGGCAGACGGTAAAAATATACCGCTGCCTCAATGTGTAACTGAAATTACTTACGGATACCGAGCTTTTCGATTGTTTCTCTGTATCTGTTGATATCCTTCTTCATAAGGTAGTTAAGAAGGTTTCTTCTACGACCTACCATCTTGAGAAGACCTCTTCTTGAGTGGTGGTCCTTCTTGTGTGTCTTAAGGTGTTCAGTAAGGTCGTTAATTCTCTTTGTGAGAATAGCAATCTGTACTTCTGGTGAACCTGTGTCTGTATCGTGCTTTCTGTTAGCTTCGATTACAGCTGTTTTTTCTTCTTTTCTAAGCATGATTTTACCTCTTTCCTTATTTCCTCCGACAAAGAATACGGTAGGTAATTTCCACAAGTGGCTTATTCCGTAATCCGAGTACGGGGATAAAAATTATTTATGTGCATTCACACACAGCTAATATTATAACAGACATCAATCAATTTGTCAAAGACATTTCTTTACAAATCCCAAAATTTACATTTTATTAAAAATTAATCCTTGAGCTTTGATTTTGCTGCTGTAAGTGTGTTCTTCATAAGCATAGCAATTGTCATAGGACCTACCCCACCAGGAACAGGTGTGATATAGCTTGCCTTTTCGCTTGCAGTTTCAAATTCAACGTCACCACAGAGCTTTCCGTTGTCAAGTCTATTCATACCAACGTCGATAACAACAGCACCTTCCTTAATCATATCACCCTTGATAAGATTAGGAACACCAACTGCTGCAACAAGAATATCAGCTCTTCTACAAACTTCTGCAAGGTCCTTTGTCTTTGAGTGACATATTGTAACTGTACCACTCTTATGGAGCAAAAGCATTGCCATTGGCTTACCAACGATATTACTTCTTCCTACAACTACGCATTCCTTACCTGCAATTTCAACGCCTGTTGAAGCAATAAGTTCCATAACGCCAGCCGGAGTACATGGAAGGAATTTATAATCGCCAATCATAATCTGACCAACATTTTCAGGGTGGAAAGCGTCAACGTCCTTTGCAGGTGAGATATTATTGATAACAACCTTTTCGTCAAGGTGCTTTGGAAGTGGAAGCTGACAAAGAATACCGTCTACTCTGTCGTCGTTGTTAAGCTTATTGATAAGGTCGAGAAGTTCTTCCTGAGTTGTTTCAGCAGAAAGTGCATATTCAAAGGATTCAAATCCACAAGCTTCACAAGCAAGCTTCTTATTTCTTACATAAACCTTTGATGCAGGGTCATCACCTACGATAATTACAGCAAGTCCAGCGGTAAGCCCCTTAGTAGCCTTAAGTTCTTCAAGCTCTGTTCTGATAGCCTCTTTAACGCTTGCAGAAACCGCTTTTCCATCAATAATCTTACTCATCAAAATCATCCTCCAAATCGTCTATATCATCTTCTACAAAGTCAACATCATCAGCATCATCTTCTGCAAATTCTTCCGAATTATCTTCATCGTCATCTGAGCTATGAACAATAATTTCATCTACATATTCATCGTCATCATCAATGATATTCTTATATTCTTCTTTCTCTTCTTTTACTACGTCTTTTTTATTCTTTTCGGTAATTTCTTTTTTTAATGAAGAAAGCTGTTTTTCGAGTTCGACAGTGCTTTCGCCCTTAGCCTTTGCGTCAGCAATCTTTACTTTGATTTCCTTTTTCTTAGCATTGATTTCTTCATAAGCATTATATTCAGCAAGCTGTTCTTTTGAAAGTTCAGTATCGCAGTAGAGAACATAATCAGGATTTCTATTGAGCATACTTCTGAACACAACAATAAGAAGAAGTGACGCAAGCACGCAGGTTCCGGCTATAAGCTGTGAAACTCTGATTTGACCGAAGTAAAGGCTATCAGACCTGAGACCTTCAATAAAGAATCTCCCAAGTCCGTACCAACCGATATACATAAGAAAAACTTCACCATCAAACTTTCTGTGTCTGAGATAAAAATGCAAAAGCACAAATCCGATTATACACCAGAGAGATTCATACAAAAAGCAAGGATGAACAGGCAGGAAATTATCAACAGTACCCTCAATCGAATCATAATTAGAAGCAAGATACTCGATTGTTCTGTTGCTCATCATACCCCAAGGAAGAGTTGTGTTTCCACCAAAAGCTTCCTGATTAAAGAAATTGCCCCATCTGCCAACTGCCTGTCCTATAAGGAAGCAAGGTCCTGCAATATCAAGAATAGCAGTAACTTTAAGCTTTCTGATTTTTGCAATAATACCACCCACAAGGATAGCGCCGATAATTCCACCGTATATTGCCAGACCACCGTCACGGAAATTGATAATTTCCTTAAAGTCAAGCCCTCCGGTGGCAGTAGAATAATTCTCAATACTGAAAATTACATAGTAAAGTCTTGCACCAATTACTGCACCTATAAATCCTCCGATTACAGCATCTGTTGCTCTGTCCGGGTCAATACCTACTGTTTTCATTCTTTTGAAGCCGTAAATAAGGGCAAGCAAAAGTCCCACAGCAATCAGAAATCCATACCAGTAAATGATAAAATCAGTACCAGGAATAGTAAACATTACTTTGTCAAGTTTGAATCCGTTTTTCAGAATATTATCGCCTTCGCCAAAAAAAGGAAAGTAAATCTTATCAGGATTTTGTCTTATTTCCGTGACAACTTCTTCACTTACTTTTTTTGCCATAGCCAAAAACTGTTGTGTCATTAATTTTCTCCCTTTCGTCAGTATTTAAACAGGTTCAACAATTGAAATTGCAGCCTTTTCACTGTCAAAAAATTCATAAAGGCCCTTTGTAACATCTTCAAATGTGAGACTTGCATATGTTTCAACATCATCAAATGGGTCGAAACCAAAGAAATCAGCATTAAGCATCAGCGAAACACAGCTTTCACTATTGTTAAAGCCTCTGATAATACCGCCATAAACAGATTTCTTAATAATTTCAAACTGTTCTCTGTCAAGTCCTTCACGCTTTAATCTTTCGATTTCAGCAAAAATTCTTTCCTTTACAAGCTTTGGGTTTTTGGATTCGCCTCCACAGATACAGGTGAAATATCCATCACCGAAGAAAACCTCAGTTCCAAACTGTGAATTTATAAGACCTTCCTCTATAAGCTCTTTATAAAGCTTTGAGGTTGTTCCCATAATTAAGCTTGTAAGAATTGAAGCTGTTGCCTGAGCCTTGAGAAGTTCTCTTCCCTTTTTAGGCTGACACTTATATCCTATATAGAAAATAGGCATAGAAACCTTCATTTTTTCTACGTAGCTATCCTGTGCAATTTCAAGAGGCTCATCAGGAAATGCTGTTTCAAGCTCAATATCCTCACAAGGCTTCAACTGTTCGTCACAGACCTTAAGAATATCATCAACATTAACATTACCCGCAATACAAAGCGCCATATTATTCAGATTGTAGAATGTATGGTAGCATCTATAAAGAAGGTCAGCATCAATCTTAGCAATAGACTCAATAGTACCTGCAATATCAACCTTAACCGGGTGATTTACAAAAAGACATTTCAGAAGATTGAAATATGCCTGTCTGTCAGGGCTATCCTGAACCATTTTGATTTCCTGACCGATAATTCCCTGCTCCTTATCAACAGTTTCCTGTGTAAAATAAGGCTTCTGAACAAAGGAAAGAAGAATTTCCAGAGATTCAAGATACTTATCTGTACAGTTGTAAAGATAAACCGTCTGGTCAAAAGAAGTATAAGCATTTGCGTTTGCACCTGTTTTTGCATACAATTCAAAAACATCGCAATCTTCATTTTCAAAAAGCTTATGTTCGAGGAAGTGTGCAATTCCCTCCGGAACATCAACGAAGTCATCATCTTTATTCGTTTTGAAACGTGTATTTATCGAGCCGTACTTTGTGCCGAAAAAAGCGTCAGTAGTGGAAAAACCATTAAGCTCCCAGATATAGATATTAAGTCCCGAAGAATGCTTCACATAGGTATACTGTTCACCTACACGTTCATTTTTAACAACTTTAATCTCGTGCCCCATAACTACACCTCCTCAGCTTTCTGACTTTTGCTTTCAAGAAGATAAACAGTATCAAGCTTAAATGACTTAGCGCACTCGATTATCTGTTCTCTTGAAATTTTATCGTAAATATCCATAACCTGCTCAGGATTATAGTCAACACCTTTGATTACATTATTAAGATACCAGGAAGTAATCCCGCCTATTGAGTCAAATGCTGAACGAAGAACACCTTTAAGCAAAAGCTTTGTATTATCAAGAAGCTCATCAGTAAAGTTTCCCTTAGCAATATCCTCAAGCTGTTCTGTAATAGCTTTTTTAGCAAGCTCTATGTTTTTCAAATCCACACCGCTGTCTATAACAAGAGCACCCTTGCCGTCAACATACCTTGCTGCACAGTAATAACAAAGGCTGAGCTTTTCTCTTACATTTGTAAACAGAAGTGAAAATGCAGAGCCACCGAGAAGTGCAGTCATAAGCTTACACACATACATCTCATCACAGTCCGACTTAAAAGCCATAACCATTTTACTCTGATTGACTTCCATCGGTTCAACTACATCAGCTACCTCATTCTTAACAGGGCTGAAGCACTTGAATTCTGAAACCTCATCAGCATTTCTTTCGATTTTTGCAAACTTCTCCTTAACAAGCTTAACTGCTTCGCTAAGGTCACCGCCGCCGATAACAAAAATCTCTATCGGAGCAGTCTTAAGAAGTTCTTTATATACCTCATACGAATTTACTGTATCAAGCTTTTCTGCTCTTTCAACAGTACCGTTAGAGTTTACAGAAAAAGGTTCATTTTCAAAAACAGTTTCATAAGCCTGCTTTATAGCATAGCCTCTCTTATCGTTAATAAGCGACTCAATATATTCGATATGCTCTTTTTTTCTGATAGAAAACTCTTTCTTTGCAAATCCGCCGTCTTCAATAACAGGGTCAAAGATACAGTCAAGAAGCATTTGGCAGCTATCAGCAAGAAGGTTTTCGCCATTAAGAGCATATTCGTTTCTTATTGAATTACAGTTAAGGCTGATAAAATGAAAATCACTTATTTTTGAAGTGAATCCTGAAATTCTTGCACCATAAAGTGAAGCAAGCTTCTGATTAAAAGCAGTAGTATCAGGATATTTACTGTTTGTATTAGTAATAAGAGCAGGAAGAAGTGCATAAACAGTTGCAGTTTCTTCGGATAGCTTTTTTCTGAAGACTACGCTTACAGAACAGCTTTTGAATTTATCATCTCTTACTACTGTCAGAGCAATCTTATCACAGATTGTTTCTCTGTTGTACTCTAAAGCCATAAATCTAAATCTCCTTATATTAATAACACCATAATAGTATAACACATACTGAAATAAATTTCCATAGAAAAATACAATTTTTCAATATTAAATAAATTTTACAGAACGATATATGAAAAATCCTCCCATAAAAGATATATACCTTCATCTGTTTCATCGGGAAGAAGTGCCATAGCAACAAGCAAATCCTCTCCTGTATCAACATTCTGCAGATGTGCATAATCTCCGTCTATTTTAGTTACAAGATATTTAATAGAGTTCATTTATTATCCTTTCGCCAGCTTAAAGGCTACATTCTGTACACCTGCGATTTCACAAAGTCCCTGCAGACTTTCATTACATACAGAAAAGCTTTCAAAGCCCTTAAGAGCAGTAAGCTTTTTCAGGTCTTCAAGGTAAACCAGAAGCTTACCATCACCTTGTTTACCAGAAAGATAGCTTTTCAGCTTATCTATTTTTTCTTTTTCATCTGTTCTGAGCTTTACGCACACTGTACGGAGCTTACAATTTGAAACAAACTTTTCTCCCGACAGTATTTCATCAGCAATAATCTTAGGTTCTTCGTCGTCTTTGAGCGAAATATGCCCTTTTATCTCAAAAATCGCATTAGAAACAAAATTCTGAACATTTGCCTCGAAGATATTCGGGAAAATAATAACTTCTGCAGATGATGTACTATCCTCAAACACAGTGAACGCCATTCGTGAACCATTTCTTGTTGTAAAGAGTTTTCTTGAACGCATCATTCCGATAAAGGAAACATTCTGATTATCCTTTACGACATATTCGCCATTATCATCTTCTTTAAGAACATCAGAAAGACTGATATGCTTTGATGCAGAAGAAAGGTATTTATATTCCTCAAGGGGATGTCCTGAAACATACATACCCATAACTTCTTTTTCATATTCAAGAAGCGTCATCCGGTCGTATTCCTCAACAAAAGGAATTTCATATCCGGAAGATATATCCTCACTACTGTCACCAAAAAGGTCAACCTGACCCTCAACCTCGTTTTTCTTAAAGCTGTTGGCACCCGAAATAATGTTTTCAAAGTTTTGCATCATCATTCTTCTGTTTTCAGGGAAAGAATCAAAAGCACCACTCTTAATAAAAGCTTCTATTGCTCTTGAATTTATATCCTTCCCACTGCATCTTTCACAGAAGTCTACAAGGTTTCTGAATGGTCCTTTTCTGTTTCTTTCTGCAATAACATTTTCGATTGCATTTCTGCCAAGAGATTTTACAGCTAAAAGCGCAAATCTTATACCTTCTTCTTCAACAGAAAAGCCGATATCTGATTTATTAACATCAATTTTAAGGATTCTGATACCGCTCTTTTCACAGTCATCGCAATATTCAATGAGCTTATTTCCGCCTTCAAGCATAACCGATGTCATAAGTGCCGCCATATATTCTTTAAGATTGTGGCATTTAAGATATGCTGTCTGATAAGCTACTGTCGCATAAGCTGCAGCGTGGGACTTATTAAAAGCATAAGACGCAAACGAAATCATTTCATCAAAAATCTCATTTGCAACGCTTTCAGGCACGCCGTTTGCAACAGCACCGACGCAGTTGACAGTTCCGTCATCATTTTTAGAGCCGTAGATAAAAGCTTTTCTTTCATTTTCCAGAACACTATGCTTTTTCTTAGCCATAGCACGTCTTACAACGTCAGCACGTCCATAAGAATAGCCTGCAAGTGTTCTGAAAATCTGCATAACCTGTTCCTGATATACAATACAGCCATACGTAACCTCAAGGATTTCCTTTAAAAGCGGTGTTTTATAGGTAACAAGCTGAGGGTTATGTCTGTTTCTGATATATGTCGGGATAGAATCCATAGGCCCCGGTCTGTAAAGTGAAATAACAGCTATCAGGTCTTCAAGTCCCACAGGCTGAAGTCTTGTAATGGTAGATGTCATGCCAGCACTTTCAAACTGAAATACACCATAGGTATCCCCACGTGACAGCATTTCAAAAACAGCTTTATCGTCATAATGAATCTTATCTATTGAAAAATCAGGATTTTTCTTACGTATTTCCATTTCGCAGTTATGGATAACTGTAAGGTTTCTAAGACCAAGAAAATCAATTTTCAAAAGTCCGAGGCTTTCAAGAATTGTCATTGTATACTGAGTAGTAATCTGTTCATCATTCTTCTGAAGCGGAACGTAGTGACTTACGGGTTCTTTCGTAATAACAACACCTGCTGCGTGGGTTGAACAGTTTCTCGGCATTCCCTCAACTTTTTTTGCCATTTCCAGAAGGTCATAAACCTGAGAATCCTTTTCTGCAAGTTCTTTAAGCTCAGGTGAATATTCAAGAACATTTTCAAGATTCACATTAAAATCTCTTGGTATCATCTTAGCAACGCTGTCAGCCAGCTGATACGGAAGTGCCATAGCTCTTGCAACATCACGGACAGCGGCTCTTGCCTTTAATGTACCAAAAGTAACAATCTGTGCAACATGGTCAGCGCCGTATTTTTCGGTAACATATTCAATTACTCTCTGTCTGCCCTCAATACAAAAGTCAATATCAAAGTCAGGCATACTGACTCTTTCAGGATTTAAAAATCTCTCAAAGAGAAGATTATATTTAAGCGGGTCTATTCCTGTAATTCCGATACAGTAAGCACAAAGACTTCCTGCACCCGAGCCACGTCCAGGACCTACAGGTATATCATTCTTCTTAGCATAGTTTATAAAGTCCCAGACAATCAGGTAATAGTCGGTATAACCCATACCTGTAATTACGCCAAGCTCGTATTCAAGGCGTTTATACGCTTCTTCAGTAGGATTCACATAACGTTTTTCAAGTCCCTCATAGCACATATCCCTGAGGAATTTTTCGTTATCATCAATTCCGTCAATATGAAAATACGGAAGCTTTGTATTTCCGAATTCAAAGTCAAAGTTACATTTTTCTGCGATTTCAACTGTATTATACACAACTTCACTATGGTTAGGATAAAGCTCAAGCATTTCCTCTTTACTTTTTACATAAAACTCGTCTGTCGGAAATTCCATAGCCTTTTCGTCAAGGATAGTTTTTCCTGTTGAAACACACATAAGAATTCTCTGTGCCTTTGAATCCTCTTTGTTTATATAATGTGCGTCATTTGTAGCAACAAGAGGTATATCCGTTTCCCTTGAAAGTCTGTAAAGAAGAGGAATAATTCTCTGTTGGTCAGCAAACAGATGATTCTGGATTTCAAGATAGTAGTTTCCTTTACCGAAAATTGACTGGTAGGTAATTGCAGTAGTTTTTGCACCTTCATAATCGTCGTTTGAAAGCTTTCTCGCAATCTCACCGGCAAGGCAGGCAGACAAGCAAATAAGACCGTCTGAATACTTCTTCAAACAGTCAATATCTACTCTCGGCTTTGAATAAAAGCCTTCTGTATAGCCGATTGAAACAAGCTTAATAAGATTCTTATAGCCTGTTTCGTTTTTACAAAGCAAAACAAGATGATATGGGTGAGCGTCGATTTTAGGCATTTTATCAAATCGGCTTCTTGGCGAAACATAAACTTCACAACCGATAATAGGTTTAATGCCCTGTGCTTTACATTCGTTATAAAACTCAACAGCAGCATACATATTCCCGTGGTCTGTTACAGCAACAGCTGTCTGTCCCATAGCCTTGACCTTTTTTACAAGGTCTTTAATTCTGCATGCGCCGTCAAGAAGCGAATATTCGCTATGGACGTGAAGATGCACAAAGCCTTTATTTTCCACCATATCACCTCTTTCCCATATATTTTTAAAGGTTAATTCCCCTGTTTTTTTCTTATATCATCAGCAATCTTTGAAATTCTTGCAAGTCTGTGGTTAGCACCGCTTCTCGAAATCGGCTTACTCAGAGCTTGTCCCAATTCCTTTAAGTTATAATCAGGATTTTCAAGTCGAAGCTCAGCAATTTCCCTCAAATCCTCAGAAAGCTCACCAAAACCGATTGTGCTTTCGATAAGTTCAATATCTTCAATCTGCTTTTCAGATGCTCTTAAAGTCTTTTCAATATTGGCATTATCACAGTTTACAGCACGGTTGATTTTATTTCTTATATCCTTTAAAATTTTGATATTCATAATTTCAAGTGAGCTGTTTACTGCCCCCATAAGTGTAAGCATATCCTCAATATTTTCGCTTTCCTTTATGTAAACCACCTGAGAATTTTTCCTCTCGGTCTGTTTAGGAATTATGCCGTAGTTTTCGATAATTAGAAGTCCGAAAAAGTTACAAAGAGCAATATTCTGAAAAACAAGTTCAAAATGATAATCTTTATTAGGGTCACTTATACTTCCACATGAAATAAAAGCCCCTCCAAAAAGCTGAGGAAGAAATTTTTTCTTAGGAAGTGTAGCTTTTTCGTAGTTATTATCAGCAAAATCCTCTGAAATTTTATAATAAGAAAAAAGCCTTGTTGCATTTTCTCTATCTACTTCAGCAGTAAAAACAGTTGATTTTGTCTTTTTATTATGCGTAACTTTTACAGCACTTTCATTTTCGCAGATTTTATTTATACTTCTCACGAAAAACTGCAGAGTTTTTTCGTTTTCAGTTACGAAAAGAATACCTTCAGGGCTGAATTCCTTACAGGTATAAAGTATTCCCAGCAAGCATGCCTCAGCCTTAGGGCGTGAATCTATCTCATCAAGTATTTCATTTTTGGCACGAAATGAAAATGATTCCATAATTTGTCCTTTCGTCAGTGTTTTTCAATATCTCTGTGAGTTATTCTGATTTTAAGCTTTTCGTCAGTCAGGTGCTGTGCAATAGCTTCAGCAAATGTTACAGACCTGTGTTTTCCACCTGTACAGCCAAAAGCGATTACAAGCTGTGATTTTCCTTCTTTTTTATAAAGCGGAATAAGAAAATCAATCAAATCCTTTAATTTTGCAAGAAGTGTCTGTGCTTCCTCAAAGCCAAGTACATATCCAGAAACCTCACTCTGAAGGCCTGTCTTATTTTTAAGTTCAGGAACATAAAAAGGGTTCGGCAGGCACCTTACGTCAAACACAAGGTCAGCTTCAGTATAGTTTCCGAATTTAAAACCAAAGGATACAACGTCGATATGCATAAAATCGTCATTTTCATCAAGGAAAATATCATAAATACGCTGTTTGAACTGACCTGCTGAAGTATAGGAGGTATCAACGTAATAATCAGCATATTCCTTAATTCCCGAAAGCATATCTCTTTCGCTGATAACAGCTCGCTTGATATTTCCGGAGCAAACCTCATCAAGAGGGTGTTTACGACGTGTTTCTTTATATCTTCTTACAATTACATCATCATTAGAGTCAAGGAAAAGTACTTTTACATCAAAATGATTTGAACGTAGTTCGTTGATGGTATCATTAAGCTGTAAAAAGAAGTCTCCCCCTCTTATATCAACCACAAAGGCAACCTTTGTAATCTTTCCATCTGATTTGGTGCAGATGTTTGCAAACTTAGGAATAAGCTCTGGTGGCATATTATCAATACAGTAATATCCCATATCCTCAAGCACGTCAACAGCGGTAGATTTTCCGCTTCCTGACATACCTGTAACTACAACAAACTGCATAAAACCACTCCTTAATATTTCAAAATCTTAACTTCACACTCAAGCAAAAAACCTGTTTCTTTCAAAACCTTATCCTGCACCTGACTGATAACCGACATCACGTCATCAAAGGTTGCATTTTCTTTATTTACAACAAAACCGCAGTGTTTATCAGAAACCATAGCACCGCCCATTCTGAAGCCTCTGAGACCACAGTCCTGAATAAGCTTACCCGCAAACTGTCCCACAGGTCTTTTAAAGGTTGAGCCTGCATTAGGAAGGTCAAGGGGTTGCTTTTCCTTACGTCTTGACATAAGGTCGTTCATTTTTTCGCTGATAAGGTCTTTATCGCCTTTTTTAAGTTCAAAAACAGCAGAAACGATTATCTCGTCTTTACTCTGAAAAGCACTATGACGATAGGACAAATCCATTTCTTCTTTTGTGTATTTTTTTATATTACCATTCATATCAACAGTTTCACAGCTTACAATAACCTGTTTGATTTCTCCGTCATAAGCGCCTGCATTCATAAACACAGCACCACCCACAGTACCAGGAATTCCATAAGCAAATTCAAGTCCTGTAAGGCTGTTATCAAGTGCATAATTACAAAGCTTTTTTAGAGAAGTGCCTGCTGAAACTGAGATAGTAGTATCATTCACAAGAGAAATACTATCCATATTTTTTCCGATTTTGATAACTACTCCGTTAAAACCTTTATCGTCACAAAGAAGATTTGAGCCGTTGCCGATTACGGTGAATTTAACGTCAAGTGCCTTAATCTTTTTTATGATTTCACAAAGCATATCTGTATCTGACGGCAAAATCACAGCAGGACATTCTCCACCGATTTTAAAGGTTGTATAATCTCTGAGAAGCTGACTTTTTCTCACTTCACAGTTTAAATCTTCACAAAAACCTATCAAAGAATTTATCTTTTCCAAGTTTCACACCCCTACAAAAGTTTAATATTACGCTTATTATAAATCCAGTCAGAAAGTCTTTCCATACTTGAATTTATAACAAGTCTTTCCGGAAATTCACATTCCTCAAGAATTTTCATAGCAGTTGGAGCTATTCCTACATTCTGACAAAAATGACTATCAGTATTTACAGCTACAAGAGCATTATATTTCTTACAGATTTTCAAAAGCTCATAGCTATTTTCACGGCTACCTTTTTTATAGTTTACCGAGCTTTCGTTGATTTCAAGAATTTTGTTATTTTCAACTGCCCCTTTGACAAGTCGCTCAAAATCACATTGAAAATACGCAGTTGTCGGGTGACCTATCATATCAATATGTGGATTTTTCATAGCTTTCAAGTAGGTTTCTGTGATTTCCTCAACAGTTCCCTGCTTTAGAACCTCATTATGCATAGATGCAATAACCCACTCCAGATTTTCAAGAGAACTTTCAGGAAGGTCAATATTCCCGTCAAAATCAATTATATTTGTTTCTGCGCCTTTTAGAACAATTATATCATCAATTTTACGAGGTAAAATACGCAGATTTTCAAAATGCCAATAGTGTGGTGAATCAGGCATTTTTTCTGTATGGTCTGTCATTGCAACAAGCTCTATACCATTGATTTTAGCCCACTTACAGTTTTCTGTTATGGTAGAATAAGCGTGAGTAGAGGCTATTGTATGTGTATGCAAATCCGCAATAAGTTTCATCTAAAAGTCAATCCTTAGTTAAATTTCGTCCCAGCTCTTAACCTTATCCTTCTTATCAATCTGAAGTCCGAGATTGCTGAGAAGTTCTTCGGCAGCGTTATAACCCATCTTCTTCTGTCTGTTATTCATTGCTGCAACTTCAATAATCATCGCAAGGTTTCTACCTGGTTTTACAGGAATAGTCAGGCTTGGCACCTTAACTCCGAGAATAGAAACGTATTCATTATCAACGCCCATTCTGTCATAAACCTTATCGCTATCCCACATTTCGAGCTCAATAATCATATTGATTTTTTCAGATACCTTAACAGCACCCACACCAAAAAGTCTTCTTGTATTTACAATACCGATACCTCGAAGCTCAAGAAAGTGTCTGATGTTATCAGGTGAAGAACCAACAAGGCTTATATTTGAAACTCTTTTGATTTCAACAGCATCGTCGGCAACAAGTCTATGTCCACGCTTAACAAGTTCAATAGCTGTTTCAGACTTACCTACGCCACTTTCGCCGACGATAAGTACACCTTCGCCATAAACTTCGATAAGTACACCGTGTCTTGTGATTCTTGGTGCGAGCTTAAGGTTAAGAAACGCAATAAGAGCCGCAATAAACTCGCCTGTTGAACGTTCTGTTCTCATAAGAGGAACACCGTATTTTTCAGCAAGCTCAATCATTTCAGGATAAAGTTCAATTCCTCTTGCAACAACAAAAAGTGGAATCTGAGTAGCAAAAAGTGTATCAAGTCTTGCACGTCTGACATCCTCATTGATAGACTTCATATATGCAAATTCCATATTACCGCAAATCTGAATTCTTTCAGCATTAAAGTATTCATAAAATCCCATAAGCTGAAGTCCTGGTCTGTTTACGTCATTATTTTTAATAAGAATATCCTTTGGGTCTTTTGGGGTATAAATAATTTCCAGTTTAAACTCATTTACTATTTCATCAAGTGGCAAAGTATAAATATCAGACATATCGGTAACCTCCATTATATTTTCAAAAGATTTCTGTTAATCATTTCCTGAGCCGCCATAATTACGCCAGTTTTTCCGGAAGCATATGTAATTCCGCCCTGAAGCCACGCCGCAAAAGGTTCTCTTATTGGCGCATCAGCAGATAATTCGATAGATGCTCCCATTGTAAATGCACCGGCAGCCATGATTACCTTACTATCATATCCGGGCATATCCCACGCCTCAGGTGAAACATAGCTATCAACCGGCGAGCCTTTTTGAATTCCCTGACAAAAAGCAGTAAGGTTTTCTTCGTTTCCGAGACAGATTGAAGCTATTATATCAGTTCTTGTTTCACTAGCCTCAGGAAAAGTATTAAATCCAAGTAGGTTAAAGAAATGACAAGCAAACACAGATGTTTTAAGTGCGTTTGCAACAATTTCAGGTGCCATAAAGAAGCCGAGAAGCATTTCTCTGTTCTGGTTAAGTGAGCACCCAACTTCTTTTCCCATTCCGACACAAGTAAGTCTGTCTGCACACATTTCAACAAGGTCAGCTCTTCCGGCAATATATCCGCCGGTAGAAGCGATTGCACCACCAGGGTTTTTGATAAGTGAGCCGATTATCAAATCAGCACCAACCTGAAGTGGTTCTCTTGTTTCAACAAATTCACCATAGCAGTTATCAACCATAACTATAATATCAGGATTGGCTTTCTTTGCCGTTTCAGCCATCTTTCCGATAACTTCAACAGGCAGTGAAGGTCTGAGGGAATATCCTCGTGAACGCTGAATATATGCAACCTTTGCAACTTTAGCCTTTTCTGAAATCACATCATAATCAGGAACCTTTTCATCTATAAGGTCAATCTGTGAATATTTCACTCCGAAATCCTTAAGGCTACCCTTTCCGACTTCACCTCTGATACCGATGATTTCTTCAAGTGTATCATAAGGCTTTCCTGTAAGTGTGAGAAGTGTATCACCAGGTCTCAAAACTCCAAACAGTGCTGTAGAAAGTGCGTGTGTTCCGTTGACAAAGGTGTGTCTGACAACAGCGTCCTCACCACCAAAAGCCTGTGCAAAAACCTTGTCTATTGTATCTCTACCAAGGTCGCCATATCCATAACCTGTAGTGCCTTTGAGACAGCTTTCACTAACTCGATTATCAATAAAAGCCTTGAGCACCTTCTGACCGTTTTCATAGCTGTTTTTATCTATCTGAGAAAACTGTTTTTTACACATTTCCTCAGCTTTTTCAGCAATTTCCAGCAGTTTTTCATCTATGCCAAAGTAGTTCATATACTAAATCCTTTCAAAAACAATATCTCTCCCGATTTCCTTAAAACCGATTTCCTCATAGTAGGAAACCCTGTGGCTTCTTGCAAAAAGTCGTACATTTACGCCCTCTTTATTGAGCTTTTCCCCAAGCCAGTAAAGAAGCTTTCTTGCGTGAAATCGTCCTCTTTCCTCCGGAATGGTAGCAACGTGTCCAACGAGTGCCGTATTATCGCAGATATACTGGATTGTGGCCGTGGTAAAATTTCCCAGCATAAAGCATTGAGAAAGTCCGTGTCTTATCTTATGCGAAGTATCTGTAAGCCACAAATCATAGCTATTTGCAATCACCGGAAAGCTTGTCTTAAGAACGGAAAACACATCATCAAGCTTAGGACACTCGTCAACAAGCATATTAGGAAGATGGTTCTTAGACACAAATTCAAATTCAGTTCTATCGCATTTCTCGTATTCAGAAAGCTTGTCCTTGATTTTATCAGCGAGTATGACATTCATTTCAACAGTTTGTGGCTTATTCATAAAAATAAGAGTAAGCAAGTCCTCGCAGAACATTTCAGAAAAATCAGCATTATCCTTACAAGAAACAACCATCGTGGAGTTAAACTGATTTATCAAAGCAAGAAGCTCATCATTCTCCCTGAACAGTCCGAAAAAGCAACAGAAATCATACTTTGTTCCATAAGCGTCAAAGTTAGAAATAACACGTCTTTTATAGTGGTCATCGGTGAGCTTCAAAAAGAAATCCGAGGTTATTTTGTCAAGTTTTTTTATCATCTGTTATAAATCCTATCTGTCAAAGCCTTTACAAGCTTAAAAGTATTGAAGTAATCATCTTTATTTATTACGCAGGAAGGTGAATGAAGGTATCTTGTAGGTACAGACACAGCAACAGTTTTAACTCCGCATCTTGAAAGATGAATAGCTCCCGCGTCGTTACCACCTGCAACTCTTGTTTTTGTCTGGCAAGGAATATCAAGCTCCTTTGCACAATCAAAAGCAAGGTTATAAAGCTCTTTATTATAAATTGTAGACCTGTCCATAAATGAAACAACAGGACCTTTTTTAAGTTCACATACTCTGTCTGCACCACTTGCTGACGGGATATCAGCAGCAGTAGTCGACTCGATTACTAGTGCATAATCAGGTTCAACAGAAAAAGCCGCACATCTTGAGCCTCTGAGTCCGATTTCCTCCTGAACAACAAAAGTAAAATATGTGTCATATTCAAGGTCAGACTTTAGCATTTCAAGCATAACAGCACAGCCTGCCCTGTCGTCGATAGCTTTTCCCTTTACAAATCCGTCGCCGAATTCTATAAATTCAGAAGAAAAAGTAACGCTATCTCCAAGAGAAACAAGCTTTTTAGCTTCTTCCTTGTTATCGCAACCGATATCAATATACATATTATCAAAGGTAACAGCTTTATCCTTCTCATCTGCAGTAAGGTTATGAACAGCCTTTGCACCGATAACACCATTTATCTTATTTTTGCCCACAATCACCTGTCTGCCAAAAACAACTCTCGGGTCAACACCACCAACCGGTGAAATCTTAAGAGTTCCGTCAGAATTTGTAAAGTTTACTATCATTCCAACTTCATCCATATGGGCTGAAATCATAATTTTATTTTTAGGAGTGTTTTTTCCTTTTTTAAATGCTATTACATTTCCAAGATTATCAATTTCAAATTCAGCAAAGCCAATTATTTCTTTACAGATATAATCTCTTACTGCATTTTCATCACCTGAAATTCCGTTAAGCATACAAAGTGTCTCAAGTCTCTTAAGCATCTGCATACACCCCTCTTTCAAGCAGTTTAGCAACAAGTTTTGCTGAGTTTTCAATATCTTCAATCGAAATCACTTCCACTGGAGTATGCATATACTTCAAAGGTACAGAAAGAGTAACAGTTTTTACGCCTTTTCCTGTAACGCCGATACAGTCAGCATTTGTTCCGGTTTCGCCATTCATAACTTCAAGCTGGAATGGTATTTCTTCGCTTTTGGCAAGGTCTACAAGTCTGTTTGAAAATTCTTTAGACAGTGAAGGCGCAATACCAATCATAGGGCCTTGTCCGAGTTTTCCACATTTATATTCCTTATCATCAGCTGTAAGTGCAAATGAAACATCAATAGCAACAGCAAAATCAGGCTGAATTTTAAATGCTGAAATTTTTGCACCTCTCTCACCTGTTTCTTCCTGCGCTGAAAAACAAACAACCACATTAACAGGAAGGTTTTTATCTTTTACCAATTCAAGAGCACGAAGAATT
Source organism: Ruminococcus sp. (assembly GCA_015066705.1). GTDB lineage: Bacteria > Bacillota > Clostridia > Oscillospirales > Ruminococcaceae > JAAZZIT01. The sequence goes on along the minus strand of SVNV01000002.1, from coordinate 90,645 downwards.
ACAGCAACACCACATCTGTCATCAAGAGATTTTCCACTTATTCTATCACCCTGAAGACTTATCGGTTTATTGGCAATAATAACCCTGTCACCAAGGCTTACAATCTTTTCACATTCTTCCTTAGAAAGTCCTGTATCAATATAGATATCGTCAATCTTAGGGACTTTCTTATCATCCTCTTCGAGGTGAGGTGGTGTTGAAGTAATAATTCCGGTAATCTTTTCTTTTCCGAAGATAGTTACCTGCTGTGCAAGAAGAAGTCTTCTGTCGATTCCACCACAGTTTGATACTTTAAGAAACCCGTCATCAGTTATATAAGTTACAATAAAGCCAATTTCGTCAATGTGTGCATCAAGAAGAAGCGTAGCTTTTTTATCGTCAATTTTTCCTCGGCATCCTATAACATTGCCGAAATGGTCTATTTCAGTTTCACAGAATTTACAAAGCTCTTTTTCGGCAGTTTCGCTTGCCGGAAATTCATCACCGGAAACCCCTGTCGAGCTTATTAAATCAAAAATCAAATCCTTTGCATTCATAACAACATATTCACCCTCAGATTTACATAGTAACACAATTATATTATATAACATTTCTGAGAAAATAGCAACAAAAATTTTATCAAAACACCAATCCTTTACAATTATTATAAAACCTGAAACATCAATCAGTGTCTATCATTTATGTTTTTCGTTAATGCTTTGTAAAACGTTGTAAAAAATTGAAGTTTTTTTGTGAAAAAGACAAAATTTCATAAAAGCACTTGTAATCGGTGTAAAATTAAGTTATAATAAATTTGTAAGTTTTAATGCCGTATTTTGTGGTCAATAGCAAAAAATGGTGGACTTCAAAACTATATTTAGGGTTTTGAAAATATTTTAAGTGAGGTATATTTTATGGTAATGGAAAGTAAAAGCAGGATTCTTTTTGACCCTCAGACAAGAGTTGCTCCACTTGGATTTATTTCAATGAATGGCACTCAGGAGCTCGGGGATAAAATCAATAACTATCTTGTTGAATGGGGTAACCAGATTGAAGAGTACGAACATCACGACACATACCTTATTGACGTAAGCTGTCCAAGATTTGCTTCCGGTGACGGTAAAGGTCTTATCAAGTCAACCATAAGAGGTAAAGACCTTTTCATTCTTGTAGACACTGCTAACTACAACTGCACCTACACAATGTTCGGCAAAGAAAATGCTATGTCTCCTGACGACCATTATCAGGACCTCAAAAGAATTATTCAGGCTGCAAGCGGTAAGGCACACAGAATTAACATCATTATGCCAATGCTTTACGGCGGACGTCAGCACAGAAGAACATACAGAGAATCTCTTGACTGTGCAGTAGCACTTCAGGAGCTTGAAGCAATGGGAGTTTCAAACATCGTTACATTTGACGCTCACGACCCAAGAGTTCAGAACGCTATCCCACTTATGGGCTTTGACAACGTAATGCCAACATATCAGGTACTCAAGGCTATGTTCAACAGCATTGAAGACCTTAACCTTAACAAAGAACACTTTATGGTTATTTCACCTGACGAAGGTGCTATCAACAGAAATATGTACTACGCTTCTGTTCTTGGTGTAAACCTTGGTATGTTCTACAAGAGAAGAGATTATTCAGTTATCGTAAACGGAAGAAATCCTATTGTTGCTCACGAATACCTTGGTAATTCAGTTGAAGGCAAGGATGTATTCATTGCTGACGACATCATTTCTTCAGGCGAATCAATGCTCGATATTGCTGTTGAGCTTAAGAAGAGAAAAGCCAAGAGAATTTTTGCTTATGCAACATACGCAATTTTCACAAATGGTCTTGACACATTTGACAAAGCATACGCTGATGGAATCATTGATGGTGTATTTGGTACAAACCTCACATACCGTACACCTGAGCTTCTCAGAAGACCTTGGTTCCACGAGGTTGACGTTTCAAAGTACATTGCATACTTTGTTGCTTCACTTAACCACGACCTTTCAATTTCAGAAATCATTGACCCACACACAAAAATCCACAATCTTCTCAAGGAACACGGTCAGCTTCCAAGCAACATGAAATAAAAACAAAGCTCTGTCGTATATCGGCAGAGCTTTTTAATAAATACAAAAAAATAAACCCACAGTTTTACCTGTGGGTTTTAGTTTTATTTAGTACCAATAGTCATCGTCGTAGTCGTAGTCATAATCTTCATCATAATAATAATCGTCGTCATCGTAATCCTCAGACTCGAACATCATAGCAAAAAGGTCATCACCAAGAACAGTTCTGAAATGTGATTCAAGGCCTTCAATATCAACAGTATTTGAATATGCTTCAAAATCATCAGCATTGTTCATATCATAAACCTTACCACTTGGAATTGTTACGTCTGAAGCGTTTGTTTCAACGTTAGTAAAACCTACTGTAAATAATGATTCATTATCAATAATGAAATCAAAAGTCATATCAGTTTCTTTAGCTGTTGAATCTGATGTGAGAATAATTTTAGCTTCTTCATTAGAGTCGTCCTTTGCGTAGAATTCAATTTCTCCCTTGAACGCACCTGACTTTTCATCTACGATTTCAACATCAGATGTAAATCCAAGTTCAACATAAGAATCAAACTCGTCATCTACATCATCTTCAGTAATAACTAATTTAGCATCATACTTTCCGTCAGTACCTACAATGCTGAATGCCATTTCAGAAGAAGAATCCCATGCCTTATCATCAGTAGCAAACTTAAAGCCAAGCTTATCAGCTTCATCAATCAAAACGATTTCAAGTTTATCTGATTCTGAATCAAGCAAAATACCTACAGCTTCATCACCGTCATAATATACTGTAAACTTTGCAATTTCTTCAGTTGCATAAGCATCTTCTTTGCTTGCTTCAAGTGAAGTAATTACGTCAGCAATCATCTGTTCAAATTTTGGATAAAGGTCAGAAATTTCATCTTCAGTATAATAACCGCTGTCGAGCATTTCCTGCTTAGTATCTTCCATCAGAGAATCATAAAGCTTAGCAATATCCTTGTCATCCATAGCGTACTCAAGGATATCCATTAATGCGTCATATGTATTCTTTCCGCTGATTGTAAAAATCTTTGAAGTATAGTCATACTTTACACCATTGATATCGCCGGAAACACTGTCGCCCTTCTTACCCTCAGGCATATTCTTTTCAGCGATTTTAACGATTTCATCAAAAATCTTAGAAAGCTTTTCTTCATCCATGCTTTCGAGTGCAGTAGCAAAAGCACCTGCGCTTCCGGCAAGACCTGCACTTGGATTAGCTATCATATAAACAGGATTAACCTGATTCTGATTTACGTCAGAATATAAAAGATTGTTAATATCAAATTCCTCAGTATTTACCTTAAGATAGCTATCACTCAATTCAGGCACTCTGAAATAAACTGTATTATCATCTATAACAGTATTAAGAGAAATAAGGCTGTTTCCACCGTACAAAAGAGTCATATCGTTAGCAGCGATACCACCCTTAACCTTAGCACTGTTTGAAAGCTTGATTTCCTTGATATCAATACCCATTTCACTTTCAAAAGAATTACCTAAAGTTGCTGAAATTTCAGTTGTAACGCCTGTATCAACCTTGCCTTCCATAACATCATCAATCTGTTCTACAGCGTTTTCAATGTAAGACAACGCACTGTTGATTCCTTTAAATTCAAAATCAACATTTACAGAAGAAGCTGTATCATTTTTATTACCCTTTTTTCCTGAATCATCATCATTGTCTTTTTCCTTTTCGCCACAAGCTGACAAAAGCATCATAGCGGAAAGAGCAATAGCCAACAATGAATTCCACTTTTTATTCATAGAATATTCCTCCTATCATTAAACTATATCAATTATACAACATATCTATCAAAATGTCAACACAATTTTTAAAAAGCGTTCATAATATCAACGTGTAAACCTGACAAAATATTCAGAGCCTTCCTATTCATAGTATCGTCAGCAGAAGCTGTGCACTTTGCATCGACAATTATTTCAGCTTCCGGAAGAGCCGCTTTTACGATTACAGCATTTGAGAGAACGCAGATATTTGATACAAGTCCTACAAGTTCAACTGTATCATATGACTTGTTTTCAAGCCATTTACCAAGTTCAAGCGAAGGGAAAGTGTTCTTCTCAAAGCACATATCTTCTTCTATTTTCAATTCTGCGGTTTTCCCGTACAAATTCCAACCATCTGTACCTTTTACACAGTGGACAACGGGAAGTTTTTTACCCTCCATTGTCTCAAGATAATTTTCAAAATGTGTATCAAAAGTAAAGCACACGTCATCGCCGTTTTTTCTATACTCTGAAATCTTTTCGCAGATTCTTTCTTCAAGCTTTTCTGCACCATCAAAGCCAAGAGTACCATTTACAAAATCATTCTGATAGTCAACAACCACAAGCAATTTTTTCATAAAATCCTCCGTACACAAAAAAAGGGAGGAATCCTCCCTTTCTTATTTTATAATCCACCTGCAACAGAAATTCTGTTAAGTGCTCTTTTCAATTTCTGTTCTGCAAGGTCAAATTCACGCTGTGACTTATTTTCTTTAAGTCTACGCTTTGCATCTTCAACAGAACGCTTAGCTCTTTCAACGTCGATTTCATCAGCCCATTCAACCGCACTTGCTATAATAACGGTATTATCAGCAGATACTTTGATAACTCCACCGGAAACAGCCGCCATTCTGAAGCTACCATCTTCCATTTTAACCTTAACAGGTCCTGAAACCAGATTAGCAACATAAGGTGTATGTCCGTGAAGAATACCAACATCTCCCTCGGAAGTTCTTGCAATAAGATGTTCAGTTTCACCATCAAAGAAAATCTTTTCTGGTGTTATAATTTCAAGCTTAAAAGGTTTCATAGCATTTCACCATTAGTTAGCAGAAGCCTTTGCCTTCTCTACAGCCTCGTCGATTGTACCAACAAAGAGGAATGCAGATTCAGGAAGGTCGTCATGCTTTCCTTCAATAATTTCCTTAAAGCCTCTGATTGTTTCCTTGATAGGAACATATTTTCCTTCCATACCGGTAAACTGTTCAGCAACTGAGAATGGCTGTGAAAGGAATCTCTGAATTTTTCTTGCTCTGTTTACGGTGAGCTTATCTTCATCAGAAAGTTCATCCATACCCATAATAGCGATAATATCCTGGAGCTCCTTATATCTCTGAAGAATTGACTGTACCTGTCTTGCAACCTGATAATGTTCGTTACCTACAATTTCAGGAGCAAGAATTCTTGAGTTTGACTCAAGTGGGTCAACGGCAGGATAGATACCAAGAGAAGCAATTCCTCTTGAAAGTACCGTTGTAGCATCAAGGTGAGCAAAGGTTGTAGCAGGAGCAGGGTCAGTAAGGTCATCGGCAGGTACATATACAGCCTGAACTGATGTAATTGAGCCCTTTGTTGTAGAAGTAATTCTTTCCTGCAAAGCTCCCATTTCGGTAGCAAGTGTAGGCTGATAACCTACAGCTGAAGGCATACGTCCGAGAAGCGCTGAAACTTCAGAGCCTGCCTGAGTGAATCTGAAGATATTGTCGATAAAAAGAAGTACGTCCTGACCTTCCTTATCTCTGAAATATTCAGCCATAGTAAGTCCAGAAAGACCAACTCTCATTCTTGCCCCAGGTGGTTCATTCATCTGACCATAAACAAGAACAGTCTTATCAATAACTCCTGATTCAATCATTTCATTATAAAGGTCATTTCCCTCACGGGTACGTTCACCAACGCCTGTGAAAACAGAAATACCACCGTGCTGTTTTGCGATATTGTTGATAAGCTCCATAATAAGAACCGTCTTACCAACTCCGGCACCACCGAAAAGACCAATTTTACCACCCTTGAGGTAAGGTGCGATAAGGTCAACTACCTTAATACCTGTTTCAAGAACTTCATTTGAAGCAGTCTGTTCTTCATATGAAGGTGGCTGTCTGTGGATTTCCCATCTTTCCTCAGTAACAGGAGCAGGCTTATTATCAACAGGTTCACCAAGAAGGTTGAAAATTCTTGAAAGGGTTTCTCTTCCGACAGGAACAGAAATAGCCTTACCTGTATCAACAGCCTTAGTGCCTCTTACAAGTCCGTCTGTTGAACTCATAGCGATACATCTTACAACGTCGTCGCCGATATGCTGGGCAACCTCAATAACAAGCTTTTCACCGTTATTGTCGATTTCGATAGCATTCAAAAGGTTAGGAAGGTGGTCCTTCTGAAACTGTACGTCGACAACGGCGCCGACAATCTGAACCACGGTTCCTATATTTTTTTCATCCATTTAAAAAATCCGCCTTTCTTAAAAGTTTAGGATTTATTTTTTCATAGAACCCGAAACAATTTCGGTAAGTTCCTGAGTAATCTGTGCCTGTCTTGCACGGTTATAAAGCAGTGAAAGACTATCAATCATTTCACCTGCGTTATCACTTGCAGACTCCATAGCTGTTCTTCTTGCAGCCTGTTCAGCAGCAAAGGAGTCAACTATTGCTCCATAAATCATACCATTAAGGTACTTTGGAATAAGCCCGTCAAAAACCTCTTCAGGAGAAGGGTCATAAATTGTAAGACTTACCGCCTTATCCTTAGGCTTATTATCAAATCCCTGAACAGGTAACATTTTAACGTGAACAGGTTCTTGTGAAAGTGCTGAAATAAGAGTAGTATAAATGAGCTCTGCGCTTCCGATTTCTCCATATTTGAACATACCGATAACATAATCAGCGATTTCCTGAGACTTATAAATTGTCATACCCTCTGCAATATGCTGAAGAGGATTAACAATATCATATTTTCTCTTTTCGAAATATTCAACTGATTTTTTACCGAGCGGAAGCACTTTTACGGTCATTCCCTGACTTTTAAGTTCCTCAATACGCTGTGTGGCAAGCTTCAATACGTTATGGTTAAATCCGCCTGCAAGTCCTCTATCACCTGCAACAACTACCACAAGGCATGTCTTAACAATATTCTTTGAAAGATATTGTGACATAATTGCGTTATTTCCTGCAATCTCGCACATTGTTTCGTAAAGTGATTTGAAGAACGGCTGCGCTTTTTCAGCTCTTTCCTTTGCCTTTCTTAGTTTAGAAGAGGCAACAAGCTCCATAGCCTTAGTAATCTGCTTTGTGCTTTCAACACTTTTAATACGTCTTTTGACGTCTTTCATATTAGCTGTTGCCATAAACTTCTCCTTTACTATTTACTCTGAAGAAATTTTTCAACGAAAACTGAAAGTACATTTTTAAGTGCTTCTTCATTTTCCTTTGTAAGTTCCTTAGTATCTACAATAGACTGGAGAATTTCAGGGTGTGTAACATCAAGGTATGCGTAAAGTTCCTTTTCAAACTCACTTATATCGCTTACTTCGATATCCTTGAGGTATCCGTTAACAACCGCATATATAATACAAACCTGATGTTCAACTTTAACAGGTGCATTTCTTCCCTGCTTAAGAACTTCTACGATTCTTTCGCCCTGAGCAAGTCTGTCCTTGGTATCCTTATCAAGGTCAGAGCCGAACTGTGAGAATGACTGAAGTTCTCTATACTGTGAATAAAGGAGTTTCAGCGAACCTGAAACCTTCTTCATAGCCTTAATCTGAGCAGAGCCACCAACTCGGGATACTGAAATACCAGGGTTAACAGCTGGTCTTACACCAGAATGGAAAAGTTCTGTTTCAAGGAATATCTGACCATCAGTAATTGAAATTACATTAGTCGGAATATACGCTGAAACGTCACCTGCCTGAGTTTCAATAATAGGAAGTGCTGTAAGTGAGCCTCCGCCGTAGTCCTTATTAAGGTTACAAGCTCTTTCAAGAAGTCTTGAATGGAGATAGAATACGTCACCAGGATAAGCTTCACGACCAGTAGGTCTCTGAAGAAGAAGTGACATTGTTCTATAAGCTACTGCGTGCTTGGAAAGGTCGTCATAAATACAAAGAACGTCCTTACCCTGAAGCATAAAGTATTCACCCATTGCACAGCCTGTATAAGGCGCAATATACTGAAGTGGAGCAAGCTCAGACGCTGTTGCAGAAACAACGATTGTATAGTCCATAGCGCCTGCCTTAGTAAGTGTATCAACAACGTTTGCAACGGTAGAACGCTTCTGACCGATAGCAACATAGATACAGATTACATTTTTATCGTGCTGGTTGATAATTGTATCGAGGGCGATAGCAGTCTTACCTGTCTGTCTGTCGCCGATAATAAGTTCTCTCTGTCCTCTTCCGATTGGAATCATTGAGTCGATAGCCTTAACACCTGTCTGTAATGGTCTGTTTACTGACTGTCTTGTAATGATACCAAAAGCCGGAGATTCAATCGGACGGGTTTCTGTTGTTAAAATAGAACCCTTTCCGTCGATAGGTTCACCAAGTGAGTTTACAACTCTTCCGAGAAGCTCTTCACCAACAGGAACAGAAACAATTCTGCCTGTTCTCTTTACCTGGCTTCCCTCTTTGATTTCATCGTCTGCACCAAGAAGTACTGCACCAACAAAATCGGTTTCCAGGTTAAGAGCCATACCAAAAACTCCGCAATCAAATTCAAGAAGCTCGCCGGACATACAGTTTTCAAGTCCGTGAATTTTTGAAATACCGTCACCTACGGTAACAACCGTACCGACGTCCGAAAGCTCAAGCTGAGATTTATAGCCCTTAATCTGTTCTTTAATAATCCCTGTAATTTCATCAGGACGTAAATTCATTTCTACACTCCCTTATGCTATAATTGAGTCTATCTGCTGACGCATATCGTCAAGTCTTTTCTTTACGCTGGCGTTAATCTGTGTATTATTATAATCAAGAACAATACCGCCCATAATCGAAGCATCAATCTTCTCAACAAGCTGAATTTTCTTTCCGCTTACTTTTTCAAGCTTTGAAATCAGCTTTTCACGAAGATTTTCCGAAAGTGGCATTGTAGTTGTAGCACAAACCTCGAGAATACCATTCTTTTCGTTATACATTTCTTTAAACTCTGATGCAACTGCGTTAAAATACTTAAATCTTCCGTTATCACAAAGAACATTCATAAAATTAAAGACTGTTTCGCATACTCTGCCCTCAAAAGCCTTTGAAATCATCGACTTTTTATCCTTATCAGGAACAGTAGGTGCAGAAACAAGCTTTACAAAGTCAGAATTTTCTGAAATTATCTTTGAAACAGCGTCCATTTCAGCTGCAACTTCATCAAGATTAGCCTCTTCGAGTGCCAGCTCAAAAAGAGCGTCAGCATAAACTTTTTCGAGTTTTCCTGCCATTACAATTCACCCACATCGTTTATGAAATCCTCAATGAGTTTTTCGTTATCATCTTTATTGATTTCCTTTTCAACAACCTTAGATGCAACGTCAAACGCAATATCAGTGATTTCATCTTTTATCTGGTTAACGGCACGCTTCTTTTCACGTTCGATTTCGTTATGAGCCTTATCAATAATTCCCTTAGCTTCATTTTTAGCTTCAGAAATAATCTCATCAGAGCGTACCTGAGCCTTTTTAGCAGCATCACTTACAATTTCAGCTGATTTTTCCTTAGCTGCTGCCAGCTTCAGTTCATATTCAGCTTCCATTTCAAGTGCATGTCTGTTTGCCTCATCGGCATCGGCATATGTCTTTGCTACCTCATTTTTTCTGTTTTCTATAACCTTATTTACTTTTTCAAACAAAAACTTTTTAAGAATAAGAAACAGAATAAGGGTATTAAGCAAAGTCCCCAGTATAGTTGTCGGGTCAATTGTCAGGAAGTCCGTAACTTTACCTGCTAATATCATATTTCAGATTATGCTCAATTAAGAGCATATCCCCCTTTCACGATGTTAATTATTAAAGCTTCTTAAGGAACGGATTAGCAAAGAGAAGAATAAGTGCTACTACGAATGCGTAGATACCTGTAGATTCTGACATAGCTACACCGATAAACATTGTTCTTGTACAGTCACCCTGTGCTTCCGGCTGTCTTGCAATAGCTTCAATAGTCTTACCTACTGCATAACCTTCACCGATACCAGGGCCGATACCTGCAATCATTGCAGCTCCTGCGCCGATAGCTGAACATCCCAATACAAATGCTTCATTACTAATTGCCATAATTTTATCCTCCAAATAAATTATTTTTTATTTTAATGTGAAACATCACATTTTTAACTGATATTATTCTGTTGCCGAGCTTACATATACCATTGTAAGCATTGAGAAAATATACGCCTGTACACAACCTGCAAACAAGTCAAAATAGATTGAAAGCACAGCAGGTACAAAAAGTGAAGCTACATCAAGAGTAAAAGAACCTATTGTAAATGAAATATGCAAAGCTCTTGACAAAGCACCAAGTGCACTATAAAGCAGAGAAGTAATAACCATACCACCTGCAATATTTCCGAACAAACGGAACGCCATAGACATTGGTGTTGCTATTTCACTGATAACATTAAGAGGTGCAATAAATCCGACAGGTTTACCAAAGCTCTTAAAATATCCGATGAAACCATTAGTTTTGAACTTATAGTAAGTTATAAGAACAAAGGTCATAAGTGCCCAGCAAAGTGTAACATTAAGGTCAGCAGTCATCGAACGCAGTCCCAACATACTTACGAGGCTTCCAAGTACTGCATAGACAAGAAGCGTTGCAATATAAGGTGCAAACTTTTTGAATTTTGAGCCCATTGTTCCAATAACCATATTGTTTACAAAGTTGACAAACATCTCTGCAACAACCTGACTTTTGGTTTCGGGAATTTTCTTAAGATTTCTTGTCAGAAACAAACACAAAAGAAACACAACTGCAATAATTATCCAACCTATAACCAAGGTTTCAGTAATTGCAATATCAGTTCCGGGAATTATAAACGAAACTTTAGGTCCGTCCATAAAACACACACCCTTTCATTCTAAGCGATTATTTTTTCTTTTCCAAAAAATTCATTATTGTAAGAATTATTCTGGGGTAAAACTGCGGAAGCAGAAATCCCACAAAATTCATAAAATCATATCTGAGAGCTACATATCCGAGAACACAAAGTCCCAGCATTCTGACAGCATAACAGCTCATCATCTTTCCCTTTGCCTTACCCTGTGAGCACTCAACAGCTTCGTTTATTGTACTTGCAAGGTAAATACAACAAGCTATCGAATAAGCTGTTCCCACAGCAAGTCCGACAATCATAGTCAGGTCAAAGCCCCATATAAGTGTTATAAGCCATACGGGAACATTTATTATAATCATTCTCGGAAAAAGTTTTTTCAAAAGAGGTTTAATCCCTTCTTTGTTTTCTGAGTTCATAAGTATTAACCTCTTCCTTGGAATCCTCATCTTTGTTTTTTGAAATAACAACTGCTGCTTTTGCAAAATTATAAAGTGAAGCAAACATAAGCACAGCCGAAAGTGAAACACTTACTCCCATAACCCAATCGCCAAGTTTATATTTATCCTGAAGATAAAGACCAAGATAGATACACACAACCGGCGGAACAACTATGGAAGATGTAAACTGAAGTCCTAGAGCCAGATAAGATAGCATATTATTCTTCTTTTTCATATCAGACTCCTGTATATTCAGTAGAAAGCACAAGATTTATCCATTCAAGAACATCAGCAAAGCATTCTTTTGAAACATTATAAACAGTTTTCACAGGAGCTTCACCTGTTTCCGAAACAGATGTAATCTCACAATAACCATTATCACAAATATAATACTTAGTATTGTTATTCTTAGCAGAATTAAGTTCGACAGAAACAAAGTTATCAATAGGTTTCATAGCCTTACTTTCTTCATAATCAAAACAAGAAAAGAGATTTACAATCTGAAGTAAATGGTCATTACTCAGAATATAACAGCTACCATTCTTTTCAGAAAGCTGAACCTGTACATTTCCGTAACTTCCCTCATAAACTTTATAATTATAAAACTTATCAAAGACAATTACATAACAAACCCCACCAGAATGTGCGGTAAACACACTTTCACATTCTATACCGAGAGTCTTCTTTGAGCTTTCAACAACACTGTCAAAGCCTCTGTCATAAACTATTTTTCCGTCAGGAGTTTTTAGATAACTTTTCATAGCGTCATGAACATCTGCAATATTATCTCCCGAATTAGTCACAGACTGTGTTATTTCAGGTTTAGTTTTTCCAAAAACCCACTTAAAGCTATCATCTTCAACAAAAACAAAATTATTGTCAGCGTCAACAGTAGCATAAGTTTTTGAGCCGTTATAGATAAGCTCAAACAAATCAGGTCTTAGCTGTTTAATTGATGAATAAACGCCCTGTAGCTTAACATTCCCCTTATCATCAACTATTCCATAATTCTTATTGTAAGCGAATCTGAAAAATTTCCCATTAGAAAATTTCATATCACACTTATAGCCACCTTCGACTGTAAGTGTTTCACCAAGCGGTTTATTAGTAAGGTCATAATCGAAGTTGGTATACAACAATCTGCTGAATAGTGAAATGTCATCCTTATTTTCAAGAAACTGGGGAAATATTATTTTATCAGTTGATGTGATATAATGAATTTCACTTTCTTCATTATGGAATGGTGTTACAACACCTATTGAATCAGGACTACCATTTTCACAGCTGCAAGTTGTCATACATACTACCAAAGCAGATATCAAACAAAATGCCTTCTTCAATAAAAACTCACCCCTGAAATAATAATAGCTATTATAAATATTACCATATTATCGTTACAATTTCAAGTGTTTTTTTGTATATTGAAGCATTTTTGCTTTAAAATTTCACAAATCACCGAATGTTAAAAGTGTGTTTTAAATCAAATGTTATAAAATTTCAAAATAAATTGTTATTTTCTTGACAAAAGCATAAATTTCAACTAAAATAGATATGTACTTTAAAATAGGAAAGGAATGTTTAAAAATGGGTTTGACTTTAACTGAAAAAATATTAAAAGCTCATCTTGTTGAAGGCGAATTTGTAAAGGGTAACGAAATCGGTATTAAAATCGACCAGACTCTTACACAGGACGCAACAGGTACTATGGCTTATCTTGAATTTGAGGCTATGGGTGTTCCGAGAGTAAAAACTGAGCGTTCTGTTGCATATATTGACCACAACACACTCCAGTCAGGTTTTGAAAACGCTGACGACCACAGATTTATCGGTAGTGTTGCTAAAAAGCACGGCATCTATTTCTCAAGACCTGGTAACGGTATCTGCCATCAGGTTCATCTTGAAAGATTCGGCGTTCCTGGTAAGACACTTATCGGTTCAGACAGCCACACACCAACAGGTGGTGGTATCGGTATGATTGCTATCGGCGCAGGCGGACTTGACGTTGCTGTTGCTATGGGTGGTGGCGCATACTACATTACATATCCGAAGGTTGTAAAGGTTAACCTTACAGGAAAGCTCAATTCCTGGGTTGCTGCAAAGGACGTTATTCTTGAAGTACTCAGAAGAATGTCTGTTAAGGGTGGCGTAGGTAAGGTTATTGAATACTGTGGCGAAGGTGTCAAGACACTTTCAGTTCCTGAAAGAGCTACTATCACAAATATGGGTGCTGAGCTTGGAGCTACAACATCTATCTTCCCTTCTGACGAAATCACAAGAGAATTCCTCAAGGCTCAGGAAAGAGAAGAAGTATGGGTTGAGCTCAAGGCTGACGATGATGCTGTTTATGATGAAGTTATTGAAATCAATCTTTCAGAGCTTGCTCCTATGGCTGCTTGTCCTCACTCACCTGACAACATCAAGTCTGCGACAGAGCTTGAAGGTATGAAGATTGACCAGGTTTGTATCGGTTCATGTACAAACTCATCACTTCTTGATATGCTCAAGGTTGCTCACATCTTAAAGGGCAAGACAGTTCACCCTGATGTTTCACTTTCAATCGCTCCAGGCTCAAAGCAGGTACTTAATATGCTTGCTAAAAACGGCGCACTTTCAATTATGATTGACGCAGGTGCAAGAATTCTTGAATCAGCTTGTGGCCCATGTATCGGTATGGGACAGTCACCTAACTCAAAGGGTATTTCTCTCAGAACCTTCAACAGAAACTTTGAAGGCAGAAGTGGTACTAAGGACGGACAGATTTATCTTGTTTCTCCAGAGCTTGCTGCTGCATCAGCTGTTGCAGGTGTACTTGTTGACCCAAGAGGACTTGGCGATATGCCTGAATTCAAGCTTCCTGAAGTTTTTGAAATCAACGACAATATGATTGTTCCACCTGTTGACGAAAAGGATATGGACAGCGTTGAAATTCTCCGTGGTCCTAACATCAAGCCTTTCCCAACTACAACTCCACTTGATGATTCTATCGAGGCTGCTTGTTCACTTAAGGTTGGCGACAACATTACAACTGACCATATTATGCCTGCTGGCGCTAAGATTCTCCCACTCCGTTCTAATATTCCTGCGATTTCAAAGCACTGCTTCGCTGTATGCGATGAAGCATTCCCAGAAAGAGCACTTTCACTTGGAAAGAGCATTATCGTAGGTGGTTCAAACTACGGACAGGGTTCATCAAGAGAACACGCTGCTCTCGCACCACTTTACCTTGGAGTTAAGGCTGTGCTTGTTAAGAGCTTTGCAAGAATTCACAGAGCTAACCTCATCAATGCAGGTATTCTCCCGCTTACATTTGTAAACGAAGCTGATTACGACAAGATTTCTCAGGGCGATATTCTTGAACTTGCAGATGTGAGAAAGAATGTTATCGACGGAATTACAAAACTCTGCGTTGTAAACAAGACAACAGGTGCTGAAATCCCTGTTCTCTGTGAGCTTACAGGAAGAACTAAGGATATTGTTCTTGCTGGCGGACTTCTCGACTACACAAGAGAAAGCTTAAAGTAAATTATTTCAAAATTCATATATCGGAGGTAGATACCAATGGCAAAAATTCAGATGAAAACACCGCTTGTTGAAATGGACGGCGACGAGATGACCAGAATTATCTGGCAGGAAATCAAGGATATCCTCATTAACCCTTTTGTTGACCTTAAAACAGAATACTACGACCTCGGTCTTGTCTACAGAAATGAAACAAATGACCAGGTAACTATTGATTCTGCTAACGCTACAAAGAAATACGGTGTTGCAGTAAAGTGTGCTACAATCACTCCTAACGCTGCAAGAATGCCTGAATACAACCTCAAGGAAATGTGGAAATCTCCTAACGGTACTATCAGAGCAATGCTCGACGGTACAGTTTTCAGAACTCCTATTCTTGTTAAGGGTATTACTCCATACATTCCAACATGGACAAAGCCTATCACTATTGCAAGACACGCTTACGGTGACGTTTATAAGAATGTTGAAATGAAGGTTCCGGAGGGGGCTACTGCTGAGCTTGTTGTTACCGACAAGGACGGAAATGTTTCAAAGGAAAAGATTTATAATTTCGAATGTGACGGTATCATTCAGGGACTTCACAACAAGAGCGAATCTATCGGTTCTTTTGCAAGAGCTTGCTTTAACTTTGCTCTTGATACAAAGCAGGACGTATGGTTTGCTACAAAGGATACAATTTCAAAGAAATACGACCATACTTTCAAGGATATTTTCCAGGAAATTTATGATGCTGAATATAAAGAAAAGTTTGAAGCAGCAGGTATTGAATACTTCTACACACTTATCGACGACGCTGTTGCAAGAGTAATCCGTTCAAACGGTGGATACATCTGGGCTTGTAAAAACTACGACGGCGACGTAATGAGCGATATGGTAGCTACAGCTTACGGCTCACTTGCTATGATGACTTCAGTTCTCGTTTCACCTGACGGAATTTACGAATATGAAGCTGCTCACGGAACAGTTCAGCGTCACTATTACAAGCACCTCAAGGGTGAGGAAACTTCAACAAACTCTGTTGCAACAATTTTTGCATGGAGTGGTGCATTCCGTAAGAGAGGCGAGCTTGACAACCTTCCTGAGCTTGTAAACTACGCTGACTGTCTTGAAAAAGCAACAATCCAGACTATCGAAGAAGGCATTATGACTGGTGACCTTTATCTCCTTTCAACACTTGAAAACAAGACAAAGGTAAATACTGAACAGTTCCTTGTAGAGGTTGCAAAGAGACTCGAAAAATTGCTTTAATATTATAAAGGAGTATCAACAATGGCTAAAAACGGAAGCATATCAAATTCTGTTATCAAAAGACTTCCACGTTATTACAGATTTCTTGGCGAGCTTTTAAAACAGGATATAGTTAGAATTTCTTCCAGAGAGCTTTCTGTAAGAATGAAACTGACAGCATCTCAGATTCGTCAGGACCTTAACTGTTTTGGCGGTTTCGGACAGCAGGGCTACGGTTACAACGTTGAAGAACTTCACAATGAAATCGGTAAAATTCTCGGTGTTGACAAAAATTTCAACACAATACTTATAGGTGCAGGTAATTTAGGACGTGCAATAGCAACTCACATCAATTTTGAATCAAGAGGTTGCAAGCTTATCGGTATTTTTGACAACAATCCTGAAATTACCGGCGAAAGTGTTTCAGGACTTGAAATTATTCACACGGACAAGCTTGAAGCATTCTGTAAGCGGAACAAGCCAGTTGTAGCTATTCTGTGTATTCCTAAAGCAAATACTCAGGCTATCGCTGATATGCTTGTTAAAATGGGTGTCAAGGCATTCTGGAATTTCAGTCACTACGATTTAAGTATTGAATACGAAGGAATTGCTGTTGAAAATGTTCACCTCGGTGACAGCTTACTTACACTCACCTATGGTGCAAATCACTTGTAAAAAACTAATCCCTTACTTTTAATAAGTAAGGGATTTTTGTTTATACTATTATTGAGGTGAGAGTATGGATAAGAGAAAGATTGACATTGAGATTGACTGTCCTGTCTGCTCATCAGGTGACTGTACAGGACTTATTCCCGCAGGAATAAACAATAAAGACGAAATCGAAGCATACAACGAAATGTACAACTTCATTCCCGACCCTATAATTGAAGAAAAAGAAAACAAAAAACCACATCAAAAGTAACTGATGTGGTTTGATTTTTAAATATTCAATTCTTCGCAAGTCTGATAAATGGCTTCAGCGATTGCAACAGCAAAAGCATCAAAGTTCTTATCATACATTTCATTATCTTCATCGTTTGTAATGAAACCCAGTTCAACAAGACAGCTTGGCATATCAGTTCCGTAATTTACCTGATAATTATATGTAGGCTTACCGATATATCCGAACTGCACTCCTCTGTTCTTGGTAACACCAACTTTATCAAGTGCGTTCATAATATTATTACCGAGAAGTGTGTCCTCATAGATTTCCTTATTTGAAACCCAAATTTCAACACCCTGTCCATCTTCAGCACTGTTTCTGTGAAGTGAAACAAAAAGGTCAGCCTTGCTTTCATTAGCCATAAGACATCTGTCATCAAGTGAAACGAATGTGTCATCAGTTCTTGAAGTAACTACTGTAACACCCATTCTTTCAAGCTCTCTCTTGACAGCCATTGAAATTCTGAGGTTATCATCCTTTTCAAGACGAGTTTCACTCAAATCTGTACAACCACCATCTTCACCGCCGTGACCAGCATCAATAAACACCTTATAATCAGTAAGTACATCTTCTACAATCAAGTCAGCTTCAGGCTCGTCCGCATAAGTAGAACCCTGAACCTGTTTATCTGTCAATGTATTCAAACCATTAGATTTCAGTGATGATGCAAAGTACATAATCATTGAAATACATCCGATAATAATAAGCGCGAAAATTGCAACAGCAACTATAACTCTATCCCAAAAAATAATATAACCGCCATTTGAAGCAGTTTTATTTTCATTGTTCTGCATATTCATTTTATGTCCTCTTTGAATGTTATTTGTCGTTTCTTTGTTCTGTTTTATCTATCTGAAAGTTAAATTTTAATCCAGTTACAATTATAACACAATTATGACAATTTGGCAACAAGATATTTGTGAATTTTTTATTACACCATTAATTGTCCAGTGCTCTTTCGTCACAGAACTCGCAAATAAGGTTATCGCCAACGCCGACAAAGGACTTCGGAAGATAGTTTTCGCTATTGGTAATACACTTAGGATTTGGGCAACAAATCTTCTTTTCTTTTCCAAAAAGGAGAGGTGCCGGTGTATCATTTCCCTCAAGAATAGTCAGAATAAGGGCCATTCTTACATAAACACCGTATTTAGCCTGTTTAAAATACATTGCTCTCGGGTCGTCGTCAACCTCGATTGCAATTTCATCAACCCTTGGCAGCGGGTGCATTACAATAAGGTCATTCTTAGCACCAAACATCTTATGATTATCAAGAACATAAATATTTTTCTGAGCCTCATACTCCTCGGGTGACGCAAATCTTTCACGCTGGATTCTTGTCATATAAAGCATATCAAGCTCGCCGATAACATCTTCAAGGCTTTCAACCTCTTTATACTCAGCGCCGTGTGCATCAAGAACATCTTTTATATAAGACGGAAGTCTCAGAAAATCAGTAGAAATAAGCACAAACTTATTATTCTTATAGCAAGAAAGTGCCTTGCAGAGAGAATGAACTGTTCTACCGTTTTTAAGGTCACCGCAAAGTCCGATAGTCAGATTGTCAAGTCTCCCCTTTTCCTCCCTCAGAGTAAGAAGGTCGGTAAGAGTCTGAGTCGGATGAAGATGCCCACCGTCGCCCGCGTTGATAACCGGACAGTCAGCTGTAAGTGCCGCTGCCTTTGCCGCACCTGCAACAGGGTGACGCATAACAAGGATATCCGCATAGCTACTTACAACTTTTGTTGTATCCTTAAGATTCTCGCCCTTTGAAACCGACGAGGTTGATGGATTATCAAATCCTATAAGTGAACCTCCAAGTCTGAGCATTGCCGTCTGAAAAGACATCTGTGTTCTTGTTGAAGGCTCATAAAACAGAGTCGCCATAATCTTTCCCTTACACTTTTCAGCGTAATCGAAAGGATTATTTTTTATTTTATGACCAAGCTCCACAATTTCATTCCAGAATGAAACAGGATAATCATTAAGGTCAATAAGATTTATAAAATTCAAACTCATAATATACGTCCCTTCAACCTGACAAATGTCAGAAAATCATCATAAATATTATACCACTTTTTCAATCAGATTTCAACACAAATTTATCTTACAAGCTGCAATTTTTTAAGGTTTTCATCCTGAACAAAACCGCCGTAATTATAAAGCACGAGAATCTGGTCATATTCCTTGATATCAACAACACTTCCGAGCATAAGAATACTTCTCATATCAACCATTGTAATCTGTGAATAGTGCTGTGTAAGGAATGGCACAAAGCACTGTGCATAGCTATCCTTAATTACAAGAATTCTGTTATCCTCTCCATAGTCAGTTTTAATGTCAACAACAGGATACATTGCACTATTAAGATAATAGCTGTATTTATCTTTCTTGGTTAGATATTCATCAAAATACATTGAATTATAAGTCAGAGTTTCTGAACCCGTTTTAATTGAAACCTCTGTAACATTCACGCCGTTTGTTGAATACTTATCAATGGTATCAGCACCATAACCGTCGTAGAGTGCCTTTGAATAATAGGTGCCGTAGAAAGCATCGCTCATCGGTTGTATATTATAGTTATTATATTCAACAGGATTATAACCCATTTTTCTTATTGCCGCATTATAGCAGAGATACGCTCCATAAGAAGTCCAGTGGTGGTCATTCTTATAATAGATATATCTATCTCTTGACGAATAAAGCTTTGGATAGATATTCAGAGTAGTAACCTTATCACTGAGGCTGTAGTAAATATCGTCAATAGCCTTTTTCTGGTCAATATTTTCATAATAGTCAGGAATTTCCTCAGCATAAATACCTGCTGCGGTAGGAACAAGCATCACAAACACAGGTTTTCCTGAAACATCAGCAAGATGGTTTATTGCATTAACTGATTTTTCAACAGTTTCGCTGTTGAAGTCTGTAATAGGTTCAACATATCTTTCATCAAGAAGAAGCACGCCGTTAGTCATTTTTCTGCCTATAAGCATATCTGATTTTGTTTTTACGGTAATAAGGCTTGTTCTGAGTGCAAAATGGTCGGATACATAAGAATCAAGCTTACTCATAAAACGGTCATCTTTATCATTGTTGAAAATCTCTTCTACTGAAATTTCAGGAAACTCTTCAAGATATCTGTTTTCAGCTTCGGAAAACTCTGATTTTGGGAGCAAAACCGTTCCAAGCATAAACACTCCAAGAGTAAGAAAGAACACAATTATAGAGACATATTTCATTATTTTTTCCATATTCTTTCTCCCCTTTTAAAATCTGAAATACAAGAATGGATTATAGGTTTCGTTAACAAGATAAGCCGTTGACAAAAGCATAATTGCAAGCTGTATGAGAGGTCTTACTGAAAGTGAAAGCTTTATGCTGAATTTTGCAACATATTCAGCGCCCTTCTTTACAAGCTGAGTTGAGCCGATAATACAAAGCACAAGAACCACACCAAATGTAACGATAAAATATGTTGCCTTGACATCATATAAGGTTCCTGTTGCGCCGAACATTGCCTTGAAATATGTCAGTGCGTCAGAAAGAGTTGCTGTTTCAAAAAGCACCCAACCGAAAAGTACAAGAACAAAGGTATAAAGTACTCCAAGAAGTTTAGGAATCTTAGCAAGATATTTTCCGTAGACAAATCTTTCCAGGATAATGAGAATTCCGAAATAAATTCCCCACAGCATAAAGTTCCAGCTTGCACCATGCCAGAAGCCTGTAAGAGCCCAGGTTATTGCGAGGTTGATGATAGTTCGGGAAATCCCCTTTCTGTTTCCGCCAAGAGGGATATACACATATTCCCTGAACCACGAACCGAGAGTGATATGCCATCTTCTCCAGAATTCAGATATTGACCTTGAAGTATAAGGATAGTCGAAATTCTTCGGAAACTCAAATCCGAGCATTTTCCCAAGTCCCACAGCCATATCAGAATAACCTGAAAAATCATAGTAAATCTGGAATGCAAAAGCAACTATACCTATCCACGCGGTAAACACTGAAATCTGTGTATAGTCCATAGCTTTGACCTGATTCCACAAAAGTCCGATATTATTTGCGAGTAGAACTTTCTTACCAAGTCCCTTTACGAAAATTGCAATACCATCCGCAACATCGTCGATTGTTGTTTTTCTGTCATCAAGTCTTTCGGCAACCTCACCATAGGTAACGATAGGTCCGGCAACAATCTGTGGAAACATCGAAACAAACGCCATAAAATTGACAGGATTTTTCTGAACTTTAATCTTTCTTCTATAAAGGTCGATTGTATATGACATACTCTGGAATGTAAAGAAAGAAATACCAATCGGAAGCGGTAATTTGGGGTCAGTAATTGATGTGCCAAAAACAGCATTAATATTTTCAATAAAGAAAGAGCTGTATTTAAATACACCCAACAAGCTCACATTCATAATAACAGAAACAATAAGACATATTGTTCTTACATTCTTTCTATTGTCGTTATAATGCATAACAAGGCCTGCTACATAATCAATCGCAGAGGAAAGAATCATTACATAAACATAAATCGGCTCGCCCCACGCATAGAAAAACAGTCCTGTCACAAGCAGAATAAAGTTTTTTATACATTTAGGTGAAATAAAATATATCAGCAATGATACAGGCAGAAAAAAGTATAAAAAAATCAAGCTTGAAAAGACCATTTACTCAATACTCCTTATTTTTTTGATTATCTCTTTATATTCATCTCTTGAAAACATAGTATTTACTATTTCAAGAAGCGCCTTTGAAGTCACAAGCTGTGGCAAATCAAGGTATTCAAGCAGCTTTTTTCTGAGCTTACTGCTATCAGGTCCGCCCGACAAGCCGTCCTCATAAAAATCAAGATTAGTTATCTTTTCTTTTTCAGAAACAGTATCACAGAAAACGCCTGCTTTTTCAAGGGCGTTTATAATAATATCCTTATCTATTCCCTCGACACCGAGCTTTCCCTCTTTCGAAAACTCAGCCTTACGCTTTTCCTTACCGAAAATCTCAGGAACATAAACATTGATAATATTGCCGTCTTTAGCAATATTTTTTATCAGGTTTCTGATTTTAAAGCCTGCCGAATCAGAATCAGTAAGAATTATTATACCCGTTTTCTGAGCATAAAAACGTATAAGCGCCTGTTTTTCCTTATCCTTAAACAAACTGAATCCGTTAGTTACAATAATTACAGCATCGGTAATCGAAGAAAGCTTGATTTTATCGTACTTTCCCTCAACTACAATCGCCTGTTTTATATGAAGCAAACTATTCCCCCACAATCAGTTGAGCATTTTTACAACCGCCTCTTCAAGCAGAAGTCTTTTATTTGTTCGCAGAGATTTCATAGCAATATCTGTTTCAGAAAGAACAGACATACATTTTCTAATTCTTTTAAGTAAAATTCCAGAGCTGTCACGATATGCATTATTCATAGCAAAGGCTCTGTTTTTATATTCAAAATCAGCGGCAACATCATTATGATTCTTGCCTTTTGATTTACCTACACATGCTCTGTAAATATCAACAAAGCTCATTGAAACAGCAGAAAGTATCGCAAAACTGTCAGTCTGAAGTGTATAAAGCTCATCAAGAATCTGAAAAGCCCTCTCTGAATCCCCTTTTGCAATAGCTGATGCAAATCTGAAAGAGTCAGCATCGAGCTTTTTAACGCACAGCAGGTCAACAACTTCATTTGTTATTTCGCCACCATCTACATATGAACAAAGCTTGTCTGTTTCGCTATTTGCAAAGACTGTATCTCCGTTACATTTTTCAGCAAGATAGGCTGCTGTTGCCTTTGAAATAACACAACTGTTTTTAGCTACTCTTGTTGAAATTGTCTTAGCAATATCATTGACAGTTTTAAGTGCAAACTCGCATACAACTCCGTTGGTTTCACAGAATTTTCTGAGCTTTTCGTTTTTATCAGTAAGACTTTTCTTATTTTTATATAAATCTACACCTGTTGCGTAAAAGATAACAACTGTTGTTTCAGGAAGATTTGATAGTGAATTCATAAGGAATTTCATATCATCAGCACTAAGACTATCAGCATTAAGGTCGTTAACAGAAACAACAACCCAATCTGAAAACATCGGATAAACTTCGCAGTTATCCGCAAAAGCTGACAAGTCAAAGCTTTTTCCCTCAAAGCTCTGATAATTCATAGCCTGCTCCTCTGGTGGTACAAGCTTCTTAATGAGCTTTTTGGTATAGCCTTCAATCATAGCTATATCCTTGCCGTAGAAGTAATATACATTTGCTATTTCGTTATTACGGATATCTCTTGCAAGGTTTGTTTCATTAACCAAAGGCATACTCAAATCTCCTTTTTTCAATAATTTCTCCGTCAGAAACCTCTGTCAGGTATATTCCGCCGTTTTCAGAAGGCTTTTTATCATCAGTATACGGAAATGTCAACTGTACTCCTTCATAAGTCACGATATAGTTTTCTTCAGAAAACTCAATATCCACGCCATCAAAAGTGAAAGTATCTATAAATTCACTTCTGAAGCTATTCTTTTCATCAAAATCACAAAAATCAAACTGCGACTTATAATTTTCACTAGACGAATAATAATTATCGCAGATTACAAGTCCTTCAACGTCAACAATACCTCTGTATTCAAGCAGCCTGATACAGGCTTGTACGTTTTTTCCGTCACTATCAATTATAACAGATTTTCGGTTTTTATTCAATACGGTTATATAAGAATCTTTAATATTAATATTAAAAATTTCAAGTGTGTTTCTGTTTTCAAAAGTTACAAAAACAGATGTCACAAAGAACACACATACACATATTCCGGCAGTAAACACGCTTAAGATTGTGTTTTTCTTCATAAATGTTATCAACACTACTGCAACAAGCCCGACAATAACCACTATTCTCACAGCAATATATCCGAAAGGCAAAGTAAGAAGCTCGATTTTTGATAGCACAGTGGAAATGCTTATAACAGGTGTAATGAAAATTTCAGCAATCATTAAAGCAAACTGATTAACAAATCCAAACACTCCACCTAACGCACCGAAAACAGTAAATACAAGTGCAATCGTACAAAGCGGGACGAGAATAACATTCATAAACGGTGATGCGACAGAAACATTATTAAAGAACATCATAACTATCGGCAATGACATCGTCCACACGCATAGTGATGCTATAAAGTTTATAACAAAAGGTCTGATAATTCCTTTGCATTTAATATGCTTCATAACCGCAGGTGCAACAACAGATAGAGCAAAAGCACCCGACATTGAAAGCAAAAATGACGCACTTCTTATCTTCTCAGGTGAAAACAGAGTAAGTGCTATTCCACAGATAGCCAATGTAGTGAGGCTATCAGGTTTTCTTCTTAAAATCGTTGTGAGATTAAAGACCGTCATCATAATTGCAGCTCTGACAACTGACGCCGACATACCAGCAAACAGCGTAAAAAGAATCAAAACAGCTTCACAAAGAGCAAATCTTGTTTTTATTGAGAGCCTGAAAAAGCTGATGATATACCCAAAAACAAAGAATACTATTACAATATGTGTTCCTGAAACAGAAAAGATATGACCAATACCTACCCTATAAAGTGAAGCTTTACTTTCATCAGAAATCCCAGACTTATCGCCACAAAGCATAGCTCCAAGAAACGCACCCTTATCCCCCTCTACCGATGAAGTAATTTCATCATAAACATAGTCGCTGAAATTCCTCACAAAACGTAAAGGTGAGAATTTCACAGGAGTAATTTCAATTTCAGAAGCATTAACTGCACTAAGAAATACTCCTTCTGCAAAATTATAGTCAAAGCTATCAAAGGTAACATTATTCTCAATTTTCTCATACTTCGCTGTAAACGAAATCTTATCGTAATATTCACATTCATCATATGGGATAAAAGTTGTTATTACAACGTTTTTATTATCAATTTTACCCTTTGCCTTTACAAGCATAAGGTCGTTTCCGATATAATCGTAATCGGTAATTTTACCATTAAAGGTAGCTGTTTTGTCGTCAAAAGAAAGAGTTTTCATAAAATCAAAATACAAAAATCCACCATAGACAAGCATTCCGATTACAAAGGACAGCAAAACAGTCATTACAAGGACTTTTTTCTTATTTCTGATAAAATACGTAATGGAAAAAGCAAGCAAAACAAAGCCACTAACGAAAAGAATACTGCTTATTCCGAAAAAAGAGGCGAAAAACACCCCTGCAAGATAAGAAAACCCTGCAACAGCTGTCTTTCGCCTCATAAAATCAGTCCTTATTTTTAAATTTATGCCATTTTAATATCAAGCTTTCTACCAGCAATAAGATGGTAATGAAGATGAAAAACTGTCTGACCTGCATCAGGACCACAGTTAGTAACAACTCTGAAACCGTCCTTGAGGTCAAGGTCCTTAGCAAGCTTTGCGATAACCTCAAAGATATGTGCAATAACTGCTGAGTTTTCTGCAGTTATCTCTGAAGCACCGGAAATATGCTCCTTTGGAATAAGAAGATAGTGGATTGGTGCAGCAGGCGCAATATCCTCAAAAACATATACTGTTTCATCTTCGTAAATTTTCTTAGAAGGGATTTCGCCATTTATAATCTTACAAAAAAGACAATCATTCATAGTGATTTCTCCTTACTTTACAAATTCAGCAACAATGTCGTTTACAGCATTGAGTGCGTCAGCAATCTTATTTTTATCGCCTACGCCAGCCATAGCAGAGTCAGGACGTCCGCCACCCTTACCACCTGTGAGTGCAGCAACCTTTCCAACAATCTTACCAGCGTGTGCGCCCTTAGCAACAGCGTCCTTGCCTGCAACTACAACAAAGTTAGCCTTTTCGCCGTCAATACCTGCGATAACAGCGATTGTATCAGCGTTATTAGCCTTGATTTCGTCGCCCATTTTTCTAAGAATGTCTGGCTTAACGTCGTTCATTGTAGCTGTAATAACAGATACGCCGTTAACGTCTGTCTTATTATCAAACATTGACTTAGCACGCATATTTGAAATTTCTGACTGGAGTGATTCCTTTTCCTTTTCGAGAGTCTTGATTTCATTCATAACGCTTGCACATCTGTTTGTAAGCTCCATAGGGTTAGCAATCTTGAGAATTTCCGCAGACTTTGTAATCATTTCAAAGTGTTCATTCATAAGCTTGAGAACGCCACTTCCTGTTACAGCCTCAATTCTTCTTACACCAGAAGCAACTGAGCTTTCTGAAACAATCTTGAAAAGTCCGATTTTAGCAGTATTATCAAGGTGTGTACCACCACAGAATTCGATTGATGCGTCACCCATTGTAACAACTCTTACTGTCTTGCCATACTTTTCACCGAAAAGTGCCATAGCGCCAAGCTTCTGAGCCTCTTCAATAGGCATTTCCTTCATTGTAATATCAAGAGCGTTAAGGATATATTCGTTAACGAGATTTTCAACCTTAATCTTTTCTTCCTCAGTCATAGCGCTGAAGTGTGAGAAGTCAAATCTGAGTTTTTCGCCGTCAACAAGCTGACCAGCCTGGTGAACGTGTTCACCGAGAACAGCTCTCAGAGCTGACTGGAGAAGATGTGCGCAAGAGTGGTTTCTCATAATTGAAAGTCTTCTGTCGTTGTCAACAGTAAACTTAGCCTTGTCCCCTGTCTTAACAACGCCTGAAACAACAACTGCCTTATGAGCAATCTTACCTGCAACAGCCTTCTGTGTATCGAGAACCTTAAGTGTAGCGTTATCAGTTGTGATTATACCTGTATCGCCTACCTGTCCACCACTTTCTGCGTAAAATGCTGTCTGAGATGAAACGATATAAATTTCACCGCTATCAGCATTAGCCTCGCTGATAAGCTCTTCTTCTGTTGTGATAAAGTCGATTGTAGCTTCGTTTTCAAGTCTGTCGTAGCCTACAAATTCAGTGTGGTAGTCCTTATCAATCTTATGGAAAACTGTTTCGTCAGCGCCCATATACTTAGAGCCACCTCTTGCTTTTCTTGCAGTTTCTCTCTGAATTTCCATAGCTTCCTTAAAGCCCTTTTCGTCACATGAGAAGCCCTTTTCTTCGAGGATTTCTCTTGTAAGGTCGATTGGGAAACCATAAGTATCTGAAAGAACAAAGCACTTCTGACCATCAAGAACAGTTTCACCATTATTCTTCATATCTTCAACGTAGCCGTTAAGGATATTCATACCTCTGTCGATAGTTTCATTAAAGTTCTTTTCTTCATTTGAGAGAAGCTTAACGATATATTCGTAGTTTTCCTCAAGCTCATTATATTCATTCTTAGAGTTATCGACAACAGTCTTAACAAGCTTTGTAAGGAACATTTCGTTAATTCCGAGAAGCTTTCCGTGTCTGATTGCACGTCTGATAAGTCTTCTCATAACGTAGCCTCTGCCCTCGTTTGAAGGGAGTACACCGTCAGATGCAAGGAAAGTAACAGCTCTGATATGGTCTGTAATAACACGGATAGAAATATCCTTCTTTCTGTCAGCGCCATATTCACAGCCTGCGATTTCACAAACGTGGTCACGGATAGCCTTAACTGTATCAACGTCAAAGATTGAATTAACATTCTGCATCATAGCAGCAAGTCTTTCAAGTCCCATACCTGTGTCGATATTCTTCTGTGCAAGTGGTGTATATGTTCCGTCTTCGTGTCTTTCAAACTGTGTAAATACAAGGTTCCAGAATTCCATATATCTGTCACAGTCACAACCTACTGTACAGTCAGGACTTCCACAGCCGTATTCTTCTCCTCTGTCAAAATAGATTTCTGAACAAGGACCACATGGACCGTCAATTCCAGCCTCCCAGAAGTTATCGTCCTTACCCATTCTGAAAATCTTATCAAGTGGGAGTCCGATTTCTTCGTGCCAGATTTTTTCAGCCTCGTCGTCTTCTTCATAAACAGAAACAAAAAGTCTTTCAACAGGGATTTCAAGTACCTTAGTACAGAATTCCCAAGCCCATTCGATAGCCTCTCTCTTGAAGTATTCGCCAAATGACCAGTTACCAAGCATTTCAAAGAAAGTACCATGTCTTGCAGTAATACCTACGTTTTCGATGTCGCCTGTTCTGATACACTTCTGACAGTCAGCCATTCTTACGCAAGGTGGAGTTTCCTGACCTGTGAAGTATGGCTTCAGAGGTGCCATACCTGCGTTAATAAGCAAAAGGCTGTTGTCGTTCTGTGGAACAAGTGGATAGCTCTTTACAACGAGGTGTCCCTTACTCTCAAAGAACTTGATGTACATTTCACGAAGTTCGTTAAGTCCTGTCCATTTCATAATTTATCTCTCCTAATAAAAATTTACAATAAAAAAACTCCGTCCTCAATATGGGACGAAGTAAAATCCGTGGTACCACCCAAATTACACCTTAAAAAGGTGTCACTTTGAAATCTTTAACGCAGATTAAACGTCACAGGTTATTCCCCTGCAAAGCTCGTGGGTCAGCCACCAGAAGCCGTAACTTGGAAATTTTCACCGACCATTTCCTCTCTTTATTGTCCGTACTTTTGGATAATCCCGTCATTGCCTTTAAATATCAAATATATTATAACTACATTTCCCCAAAAAGTCAAGCATTTCAGAAGATAAATTGATTTACAAAACTCAAAAAAAGTATTATAATATATATTGTTTATAAAAAAGGAGTGATTTTATGGCAGAATTCAAGCCATTCAAGAGAAAAGCCAACTATTATGAAACAGACAAAATGGCGATTGTTCACCATTCAAATTATATCAGATTTTTAGAAGAAGCAAGAATTGATATGCTTTCACAGGCAGGCTACCCTTTTGACCGTATGGAAGCTGAGGGGGTATGGATTCCTGTACTTTCTGTTGAATGCAGTTATAAATACCCTATCCGTTTTGGCGATGAATTTGAAGTAAGACCAAAGGTAACTGAATTCAACGGTTGCAAAATGGAGCTTACTTATGAAATCATCAACATCACAGCTGGTGGAAAATTATCAGCTGTTGCAAAAACCAGTCACTGTCTTACTGACGTGAATATGCGACCTATAAGAAGTCAGAAAACCCACCCTGAAATCTACAAGGTGTTTGCCGAAGCACTTATAAAGGAATAAAATTTCCCTCTCGATTAAATCTAACCGAGAGGGATTTTTTACGCATTATTGAGATATTCTTCCTGAACATCTGTGAGCTCATCAATCATAATATTCCAGTAATCAAGCTTATATCTTGCAACCTCGTTATCAACTTCATCAGGGACATTTACAATCATCTTATCGAATTTACCATTATTCTTAACGATATATGCAGCAGAAAGTGCCTGAATTGCAAAGGACATATCCATAATTTCAGCAGGATGTCCGTCGCCTGCCGCAAGGTTAACAAGTCTTCCCTCTGCAATAACATAAATCCAGTTGCCATTTGAAAGCTTATAGCCCTGAATATTGTTTCTTGCTTCTCTTGATTCAACAGCCATTTCCTTAAGGCCTGCAACGTCAACTTCAACATCAAAGTGACCTGCATTACAGCAGATTGCACCGTCCTTCATATTGAGGAATGATTTCTCTGTAATAACATCACGACAGCCTGTAACAGTTACAAAGAAGTCACCGATTTTTGCAGCCTCTTCCATAGGCATAACCTTGAATCCGTCCATTACAGCCTCAATAGCTTTGATAGGGTCGATTTCTGTTACAATTACAGATGCTCCAAGTCCCTTTGCTCTCATAGCAACGCCCTTACCACACCAGCCGTAGCCTGCAACAACAACATTTTTACCTGCAACGATAAGGTTTGTTGTTCTGTTGATACCGTCCCAGACAGACTGACCTGTGCCATAACGGTTATCAAAGAGGTACTTACATTTAGCGTTATTTACAAGCACCATCGGGAATTTCAGCTTGTTTTCCCTATCCATAGCAATAAGTCTGTGAATACCTGTTGTTGTTTCTTCACAGCCACCCATAACCTTAGAAATAAGTTCAGGGTGATGATTATGAATATGGTTAACAAGGTCGCCACCGTCGTCGATAATAATATCAGGACCAACCTTGATTACTTCATCAATGTGTCTGAAATATTCCTCTTCGGTAGCACCGTGCCAAGCGAATACATTAAGCCCGTCGTGAACAAGTGATGCTGCAACGTCGTCCTGTGTTGAAAGTGGGTTACTTCCTGTAACGTACATTTCAGCGCCACCAGCAGCAAGCACCTTACAAAGATAAGCAGTTTTAGCTTCAAGGTGAACTGAAAGAGCGATTTTCTTACCCTTAAAGGTCTGTTCCTTTTTAAATCTTTCTTCTAAATTACGGAGAAGGCACATATTCTGTTTAACCCACAGAATCTTCTTTTCTCCGCTTTCCCACAAATTTATATCTCTGATTTCTGACATACATATTCCCCTTTTACTGTGAAATTCTTTCTATAACTTTGCTTGCCTCGTAGTAAATCTTTTCTTCGTCAAGAGTTGTTGACTTTCCGTTTTCAATAAGAATTTTGCCGTCAACCATAACAGTTTCGATTTCTGTTCCTCTTGCAGAATAACAAAGTGCACCAAGCATATTATTTCTTGGATAGAACTGTGGCTGGTTAATATCCATTACGAAAAGGTCAGCTTTATTTCCAACCTTTAATTCGCCACACTTATCAAGTGAAAGTGCCTTTGCACCATTGATTGTAGCACACTTATAGGTTTCAGCAGCGCTTACAGCGACAGCGTCGTGATTAAGTCCCTTATGGAGAAGTGAATGGAAATTCATTTCTCTGAACATATTCTGACCGTTATTACTTCCAGGTCCATCTGTACCAAGTGCAACATTTACGCCCTTTTCAAGCATCTTTCTGATAGGAGCAACACCATTAGCAAGTTTAAGATTTGAAACAGGGTTAGCACCAACGCTGACACCCTTTCTTGCCAGAATATCAATATCTGTATCTGTAAGCTGAACGCAGTGTGCACAGATAGTCTTAACATCAAAAACACCCAGTGAATCAAGGTATTCGGTAGGTGTCATACCGTATTTTTCAAGGGCTTCTCTATGTTCAACAGGTGATTCATCAAGGTGGATATGAAGTCCCACGCCCATTTTCTTTGCTTCTTCTGTAACTATTTTAAGAAATTCTCCGTCGCAGGTATAGATTGCGTGAGGACCAAACATAAAGGAAACAAGTTCGTTATTCTTATAGTTATTCATTTCTTCCTTAGCAGCAGCAATTCTGTCAAGTCCGTACTGAGCAGTTCCCTCTCCTACGATACCCTTTGAAATAACTGCTCTCATTCCTACATCAATAACAGCCTTAGGAACGATATTCTTAGAAATATGCATATCGAGGAATGAAGTTGTTCCCGACTTTAACATTTCAAGGCAGGAAAGCTGAGTACCCCAGTACAAATCTTCTGAAGTAAGAAGGTCTTCCTTTGGTAAAATCTTTTTAAACAGCCATTCTTCAAACAAAACATCGTCAGCGCTATTTCTGAAAACTGACATATATGCGTGGTTATGAGCATTTACAAGTCCGACGCTAAGAAGTTTATTCTTACCATCAAAAACTCTGTCCGCCTTGAAGTTTTCAGGTGGGTTATCTATTCCTGAAATCAAATCATCAGTAACATAAACGTTGGTTTCACGAACCTCATAGCCGTCATCTTTTGGCAAAACAGCAAGTATATCCTTAAAATGATAATTCATAATAACTCTCCTTTATAGCATTTTTCTTATTTATTTTAACACATAACAATTAAAATTGCAACAGAAAAAACCGTGTGTTTCAAAAAGAAACCCACGGTTTTTACAACAAAAAATCTTAGTGAATGTTAGTATAAAGTCCGATATAGAGCTCTGCTGAACGCTTCCAGCTGAAATCCTGAGTAAATGCGTTAGCAACAAGCTGTGCCCACTCAACCTGACAGTCATAAAGATGTCTTGCTCTTGTACAAGCGTCAAGCATATCGTGTGCGTTATAGGATTTGAATGTAAATCCGTTTCCTCCGAATGCACCAGCGTCCTTGATACTGTCTTTAAGACCGCCTGTTTCTCTTACAATCGGAATAGTTCCGTATCTGAGAGAAATCATCTGTGCAAGTCCACAAGGCTCGCTCTGTGAAGGCATAAGGAACATATCAGCACCGGCGTAAATTCTCTTTGAAAGGTCAGGAACAAATCCAAGACGGAGACCTACTCTGTCAGGGTATCTGTACTTCATTTCTGAGAAGAAGTCCTCATAAATCTTTTCACCTGAGCCAAGAATTACAAACTTATAACCAAGTCTGATAATATCTTCAAAAACATATTTAACAAGGTCCAGACCCTTATGTGAAACAAATCTTGTTACAATACCGATAACAGGTTCGTTTCCGGGAGTGACGCCCATTTCTTCAAGAAGCTTCTGCTTACAGATAGCCTTACCTGACTTATCCTTCATTGAGAAGTTCTTCGGAATAACAGTATCGGTTTCAGGATTATAGAATTCCATATCAATTCCGTTAAGGAATCCACAAAGCTTATGCTGCTTCTGCACAAGAATTCTATCAAGACCATGTGAATACCAAGGGTCAAGAATCTCCTGAGCATATGTTGGTGAAACTGTTGTAACCTTATCAGAGCATTCAATAGCGCCCTTCATAAAGTTTACGTCGCCGTCATATTCAAGAATTGATGCATGGTATGCAGGGATTCCCATAAGGTCATCAAGAAGCTCAAGACCATATCTTCCCTGATATGCGATATTATGAATTGTGAAAACAGTTTTGATATCTTCATATCCCGGTTGATATCGGTAGAAAACATCATAATAAACAGGAACAAGTGCAGTCTGCCAGTCGTTACAGTTAAGAACATCAGGCTTGAAGTCGATATAATGAAGAAGCTCGAGAATAGCTCTTGAGAAGAAAATATATCTCTCAGCATCATCATAGAAGCCATAAAGTCCGTTTCTGTTAAAGTAATATTCGTTATCAAGAAGGTAGTATGTAACCCCCTTATAAACACTTACAAAAACTCCACAGTACTGATTTCTCCAAGCAACAGGCACGCTGAAGTTTGTGAGAAAATGGCAGGTATCCTTAAGCTCAGGCTTAATTGAGCCATAGTAAGGCATTACAACTCTACATTCGTGTCCACCTTCTGCATTGATAGCTGCAGGCAATGAGCCTGCAACATCAGCAAGTCCGCCTGAAGCAGCAAAAGGAAGTGCTTCACTTGAGCAATATAAAATATTCAAAACGTTGTCCTCCCGAATTAAATTAGATTGATGCACCCTTACCGATATACATCGGATATGCAGCAGTGCTTGTAAGGAGTCTGTTATTGCAGATATTTACGTTCTTATCAGTAATAACGTAATTGATTTCACAGTCATTACCGATAACTGTATCCTGCATAAGAATAGAGTTTCTTACCTTTGTTCCCTTACCGATTTTAACGCCTCTGAAGAGAACACAATTTTCAACCTTACCTTCAATTATACAGCCATCAGCAATGAGTGAATTTGTAACATTACTTTCAAGTCCGTATTTTGAAGCGCCGTTATCTCTGACCTTTGTATAGATAGGTCTCTTAGGCAGGAAAAGCTGCTTTGAATTTTCAACATCAATAAGGTCTAGGTTTGCCTGATAATAGCTATTTAAGCTATCTATCTTACGGTAGAACTTCTTATAATCATAAGCAACAATCTTAAGTTCCTTAACTCTTGCCTGAAGAACGCTTTCTTCAAAGCTATACATTCCTCTTGCTACCGAGTTCTGGATAAGGTCAATAAGAAAATCCTTTCTCAGCACGAAAATGTTAAGGTTCATTGTACAGTTACCGCTGATTGGGCAACGGATAAGAACATCGTGAACTCTGTTATCTTCTCCGACAGATACTACAGTACCCTTACCTGTCTGGTCCGCATTAAACATACCTGTTGTTGTTACCATTGTAATATCTGCACCTGATTCAACGTGCTGTCTTACGATAGGTTTAAAGTCCATATTGGTTACGAGGTCACAGTCAGAAAGCACAACATATTCACAAAGTGAAGCTTTAATAAAGCTGAGTGCGCCATAAAGTGCTTCAAGTCTGCCTCTGTAAAGTACTGAGTGGGTGTTTCCGAAAGGTGGAAGTATATGAAGTCCGCCTTTCTTTCTTGAAAGGTCCCATTCTCTCGCTGAACCAATATGGTCAAGAAGTGATTGATAGTTCGATTTTGTAATTACACCAACCTCGTTTATTCCGCTATTGACCATATTGGAAAGAGTAAAGTCGATAAGTCTGTATCTTCCGCCGAAAAGAATTGAACCCATTGTTCTGTTTTTTGTAAGGTCTGAAACGGTCACATCATGCATATTAGCAAAAACAAGACCAAGTACATTTCCCATATTCAATCCCATTTTAAACGCTCTCCTTTCTTATATATCTTCAGAAATAATCTGCTTTGGTGCAACTACTGCACCGTCTGATACGTTAAGTCCGTGACCCACAACTGCGATTCCCCAGTCATCACGCACTTCCATATCCTCAGGTCTTGCGCCGATATGAGCATTACAACCGATTACAGAATTCTCGCCGACGATTGAGTATTCAACAACTGCGCCAGCCTTTACAACTGCACCCGGCATAAGGATTGAATCTGTTACCTTTGCACCTGTTTCGATTGTAACACCGTCAGAAATCATTGAAAAATCAACTGTTCCGTCGATATTACAGCCTTCAGTAACCATTGAATTCTGGATTCTTGCATTCTTTCCGATATTCTGTGGTGGCATTACCGGATTTCTCGAATAGATTTTCCAAGCAGGGTCATAAAGGTCGATTGGAGTATTCGGATTGATAAGGTCCATATTAGCTTCCCAGAGGCTGTCGATTGTTCCAACGTCCTTCCAGTAGCCGTCAAATCTGTATGCCACAAGCTTATCGCCTGCATTCTTCATATCCGGAATAATATTCTTACCGAAGTCCTTACTTGCTTCTGTGTCATTCTCATTAGCAATAAGAGCAGCTCTGAGCTTCTGCCAGTTAAAGATATAGATACCCATTGAAGCAAGAGTTGAACGAGGATTCTTTGGTTTTTCTTCAAAGTCGATGATATTATCATTTTCGTCAGTAATCATAATACCAAATCTTGAAGCTTCCTCAAGCGGAACATCAAGAACTGCGATTGTAGCGTCAGCATTAGTTTTCTTATGATAGCTGAGCATTTTATTATAGTCCATTTTATAAATATGGTCACCGGAAAGAATAATAACATAATCAGGGTCATATCTATCAACGAATTCAATATTCTGATAAATTGCGTTTGCAGTACCTGAATACCAGTCAGCTCCTGAAGCCTTCTGATAAGGAGGAAGAACATGAACGCCGCCGTGAATTCTGTCAAGGTCCCAAGGCTGTCCGTTACCTATATACTCATTAAGTACAAGTGGCTGGTACTGTGTAAGCACACCTACAGTGTCAATTCCTGAGTTTATGCAGTTTGACAGAGGAAAATCGATAATACGATACTTTGCACCATAAGGTACTGCCGGTTTTGCAACCTTCTGTGTCAATGCATACAAACGGCTTCCCTGACCGCCTGCGAGAAGCATTGCCACACATTCTTTTTTGTTGAACATAAACATTCACCCACCATTTTAGATTTTTTATTGTATTATTTTGTTGACTTGGTTGATTTTTTTGCAGAAGCTGATTTTGTTGATTTTGATTTAGCTTCTCCGCCGTCTTTTTTTACTGTTTTCTTTTTTGCAGGAGCTTTCTTTACCGTAAAGTACATTACAGAGAAAGGTGGAATTTCGACAGTAATCGACTGGTCATAGCCATGCATTGGTACATCTACTGACTTAACAGCACCATTTGTACAAGGTGAGCCATCAGCAGAGGTAGTATTCATAACCTCGGTATATGTTCCTGCATATGGAACACCGAAGCTATAAACCTGTCTTCCCACAGGGACAAAATTACAAACTACGATAATTTCGTTACCCTTTTTATCTATTCTTCTGAAAACAATAATACTTTGTTTATAGTCGTCATTGGAAATCCAGTTAAAGCCTTCCCAAGAAAAGTCAATTTCCCAGAACTGTGAGTGCTCTTTATAGAACTTATTAAGATTCTTTACAAAGAGCTGATAATTCCTATGCTCTTCAAACTGTTCCGGCATAAACCATTCAAGTCCGTTTTCATAATCCCACTCTCTGAACTGTGCAAATTCGCTTCCCATAAACATAAGCTTTTTGCCCGGATGAGCCATCATGTAAGCGAGAAACGCTTTTGCCTGAGGGAATTTCTGGTCATGCTGTCCCCACATTTTCTGAATAAGAGAAGCCTTACCGTGAACAACCTCATCGTGAGAAATCGGAAGAATAAAGTTTTCCGAGAAAGCGTAGAAGAATGAAAATGTAAGCATATTATGGTTAAAGCCTCTGTGAATAGGGTCCATAGCCATATATCTGAGCATATCATTCATCCAGCCCATATTCCACTTATAGTTAAAGCCAAGACCACCGATATCGGTTGGCTTTGTAACCATCGGCCAAGCAGTTGATTCCTCAGCAATCATCATCGCATTAGGAAATCTTGCAAAAACAGCAGTATTAAGTGTTTTGAAAAATTCAATAGCTTCAAGGTTCTGATTTCCGCCGTCTCTATTAGGAGTCCATTCGCCGTCGTGTCTGTCATAGTCAAGGTAAAGCATTGATGCAACAGCGTCAACTCTCAGACCGTCGATATGATATTTATCCAGCCAATAAAGTGCGTTTGAAAC
This sequence comes from Ruminococcus sp., assembly GCA_015066705.1. GTDB lineage: Bacteria > Bacillota > Clostridia > Oscillospirales > Ruminococcaceae > JAAZZIT01. The sequence continues at coordinate 53,938 of SVNV01000002.1, read as the reverse complement.
AAGGAATGAAACCACCTGAGGTTTTCCATAGTCAAATACACGGGTTCCCCAAGAAAGGTGGTCACGCTTTTTAGGGTCAGAATATTCATAACAGCAACTACCATCAAACTCATAAAGACCGGCAGCATCTCTCGGGAAATGTGCAGGTACCCAGTCAAGAATAACTGCGATGTCATTCTGATGGAACTTATCAATCATTTCCATAAAATCTCTTGGATTTCCGAATCGTGATGTCGGAGCAAAATAGCCTATCCCCTGATAACCCCAGCTTCCCTCAAAAGGATATTCTGCAAGTGGCATAAATTCGATATGAGTATAGCCCATTTCCTTAATATAAGTGATAGCCTCCTCAGCAAATTCAAGGTAGGTATAGAATGTACCGTCCTCATGCTGTTTCCACGAATTGAAGTGAACCTCATAAATATTCACAGCCTTCTGATAAAAACCGTCTCTTTTATCAATCCAGTCATTATCGTTCCACTTATATCCGTCAATCTGGAAAACTCTTGAACCTGTTGAAGGACTTCTCTCCATACATACGCCGTACGGGTCAGCCTTCATTCTTAGATTTCCGTCAGCACCAGTGATTGCATATTTGTATATTTCAAGTTCCCTTATTCCCTCGACGAATATTTCCCAGCTTCCGCTGTCGCCGATAGGAAACATAACATTTGCATTTTCATTCCAGTTATTGAAATCACCCACAAGTGCAACACTCTTGGCGTTTGGTGCCCACACCCTGAACCAACAACCTTCTTTTTCTTCATTTTTACCCAGATGTGCACCAAAAAATCTATAAGACTCAAAATTACTACCTTTATTAAAAAGATACAATGGTACTTCACAATTTGCAGGTATCATTCCAGCCATTTATAAATCAATCCTTTCGGGAATATTACGGATAGTTTCATACAATCACAGGCGTTTTTACAACACAAAAAAACGCTTGACAAATGCAAACGCACTTTTGAACAAAATATCCTTTCATTATTTTAACCTTTTTTGAACAAAAAAGCAAGTGTTTTTGTAATATTTTTAGTAATTCCACATATTTTGACAAACGTATTTGTTTACACTGCACAATAATTTCCAAACTTTACAAATATTTGTAACTTAAATGTCAATTAAGACAAAAAACTATGCTTCCGACACCAACGAAACACACACAGAAATATCATCAGTTTTAACATCAGTTGAATATTCTTTTACATATCCGCATATAAGTTCTGCAATCTGATTAGGCTTGAGTTCATTTTTTCTAATTTCATTCAGGGCTTTTCTTATAGCTTTTTCGTTCACACCGTCAGAAGCAACAATAACCATATCACCGTCAAAAATCTTGTATTCATTTTCCGAAGGTGAAACACATGGAAGAATTCCAAGAGGAAAAGCCTTTGACTCAACCTTGATAAGAGAGCCGTCGCGCGCGATATAGCTTGCGTGTGCGCCCGATTTTACGAATTTCACATAGCCACCACATGTATCAAAAAGAGCAATATCAGCAGTTGCAAAAGACTCGTCCCAGCCTTTGACTCTGAGTATGGAATTTATAAATTTAAGAGCTGTTATCGGTGAAATACCACAAGCAGTAAAGCGTGTTATAAGGTCAACAGCAAAAGAAGAATCAAGTTTAGCACGTTTTCCTGTGCCCATTCCGTCGGATAAAATTATCATATACTTTGATGATGTAATCCACACTCTGTCAAGTGTATCTCCACAGAAATCCTTATCTGATGACGCAATCTGCTTTGCTCCGCTTATAATTTTATAGAGCGATGCTTTTGAAAAGGTCATTTTTGTAATTCCGTTAAGATATACGGTATTTGGCATAGAAAGTTCAACCTCAAGAGCCATACTGAGGTCAACGGTAAGCTTCATTACATCGCAGGTCAGTTTTCCCTGTTTATATGCCTCTACATAAAGGTTATCATTTGCGTCATTATATACACATATTCCCTCAGCAGGAATATTATATTTCCCGAATATTATACGTGCTTTTTCTGTAAGCTCGCTGTCAAATTTTTCAAAATCCTTAGTATCCCTCGAAATGTCATCAAGAAGGCATTTGGTAGCTGAAAGCTGTTCACAAAGAAGTTCTCTGAGCTGTTTTGAATTATCATTATAATTTTTGTCGTGCTTATCAAGTTCCTTTGAAATTGATGAAATTCTGTCCTTAACATCGCTCATAGCCATTGAAGCAAAATTAACTCTGTCTGAAACAACTTTTGAAGCTTTGTCTGACTTGATTTTTCTTCTTGAAAACACGGACAAAAGAGCTTCCTCGCTGTTCTGTGGTAAAACAACAAAAAGAACTGTTGCAACAGCAATATCCGTCATAATCATAAAGGTATCGTCATTTATTCCGCCTACAACAAGTCCGAAAACCGACGTCATAACAAAGCCTGCTATCATCGGTATTTTACCCATAACAGCAACAAGTCCACCAATTATTCCGGCAGTAGACAAGACAAGTGTATTATATGCAAGTGACGGCGAACAAAGAAGTGTTGCAAAGCAAGTAAGAGCACCACAGATTCCTCCGCCTGAAATTCTGTATTTTTTTGCAAAAAGAAAGGTGGCAAAAACACCAAGCATTCTTCCTACATTCATAGTATAAAGCTGAGCATTACAGAGAGTTGTAATCAAAAGCATATAGATAAGTGAAACAACTATTCCATCTATGCCGTAAAGACTGATTTTACCGTCATTTACAAGTCTTTTCTTAATACCGAAAGAAAAATACACAACACACCCACAAAGCACCGACGAAACCATTCTGTACACAAAAAGCTGTGAGCTTGTTCTCTCTACTGCAGAAGATACAAGAGTACATATTATAAGCGAAAATGCAGTAATTAAACCTTCAAAAATACGATTTTCCTTACGATTTGAAACAAGTCTTACACCGAGAAGAATAGTCATTCCGCCAAGCTGAACAAATCCCTCTTTTAAGGAATCAGTGAAAATATATGTAACAGCGCTTGCCACAAAAGAAAAAACGCCCCATATACCGCTGAGCGATGCAATCAAAACATTTACAAACGACAAATATCCGCTTACACGGCATTGTGCTGAAAAAACGCTGATTAGCATTACAAACGCAAGTACAGGTACGTTTTTAAATAATGAAATTTTCTTTTGTTTTTTAATTTCTTTTGCAATAAACATTTGTTTTTCCGTCCTTTGTATGTATATTCTATAACAAAATTATACATACGTACAACAGAAAAAAATGTCGCATATTAGTTTATTAAATTATTTTTTTCAGATTTTCAGAAAAACATATAAACTCAGCCATCGAAAGCTGTTCCGGTCTTACTGACTGTGAAAGTCCCGTATCTTCAATAGCTTTTGAAACCTTGCTTTTTTCAATTCCCATTGAAGCAGAAACTGAATTAAGAAGAGTCTTTCTTCTTTGCGCAAAAGCGCCCCTCACCGTCTTAAAAAAGAACTTTTCATCAGTCACACCATCAGGTGTTTTTTCGTTTATATCAAATCTTACAACACAGCTGTCAACGTTAGGTGCCGGCATAAAGCTTCCTCTTGAAACATTAAAGAGGATTTTAGGAGTAGAAAAATAGTTTACGGCTACTGTAACAGCGCCCATTTCCCTTGTGCCCATAGGTGAACAGAGTCTCTTGCCTGCCTCCTTCTGAACCATTACGGTAACCGACTTAATAGGAAGTCTTTCTTCAAGAAGCATCATAATTATAGGTGATGTAATATAATAAGGCAGATTTGCACATACTGCAACGTCAAGCCCCTGAAATTCTTCTTCAATAAGCTTATGAAGGTCTGTTTTCATAACATCGGCATTTATTATCTTGACATTGTCATATTCAGACAATGTATCCTCCAAAACAGGCATAAGTCTGTCGTCTATTTCAATAGCAACAACCTTATCAGCACGCTTTGCAAGTTCGTTTGTAAGAACACCAATTCCTGTTCCGATTTCTATTACGCCAAAGCCTTTTTTAGCATTTCCCATTTCTGCAATTTTAGGGCATACTGACGGATTTACAAGGAAATTCTGTCCGAGCTGTTTTGAAAAAGAAAAATTGTGTTTTGCAAAAATTTCTTTGATTACACCGATGTTTGAAAGATTATCCATATCTAAAAGCCAGCGGCTCTCCTTTCGTCTGATAGAAATATATTATCACTAATAATTTTTATTGTCAAGAACAACTGCATAACCTGAAAGTAATCAGGAAAACTAACAAAAAAGGATGGTGATTTTATGGACAGACATAATTTTTCAAAGGGTGGAGAAATTCCGCATCAGCTTGGAAAAGCTTTATATGAAAACGAAAACTCACTCAACCAATTTATAAACTATTCATCAAAAGAAAAAAACGATTTTATCAGAGGTGCTAAAGGAATTTCTCACAAGTCAGAAATCAAAAATTACGTTGATACTATGGGTGAAAGTCACAGAACTTCTCCTGAATTTGAACATAATTTTTATGAGTAGTCAAAATCAACAATAATCAATGATTGTTTTGTCAGAAATTCTATGCTTAAAGGTGTTGAAATTTATGTCTTTTTGTTGTATCATTAGAGTATGATTTATACTTATTATAAAAAGGGTGTATTTCAACTACTATTGAGTGAGGTGTGAAGACTATGTCAATGAATAAAAATCACTTGTGTAACTCTTCATACGCGACAGGTTTCAGAGCTGGTCTTAAAATGACTACAGCTTTTGCTTTCGCACACTCTAATAGCCTTAATTTTACGGCTGAAGTGGCTGCAACGGTATAGTTGCAGTCTTTTTGTTTTATTTTTCACTATTTCAGCACGACGGAGGTATATGTTATGATGAAAAAAGTTGCAGTAATTATGGGTTCTGACAGTGATTTTCCTATTGTAAAGGACGCAGTTAAGGAGCTTAAAGCTTACGGTGTTCCTTACGAGGTACACGTTATGTCCGCACACAGAACTCCTGAGCTTGCAAGCGAATTTGCTTCAAAGGCAAAGGACAATGGTTTTGGCGTAATCATCTGTGCAGCAGGAATGGCTGCTCATCTTGCAGGTGTTATCGCAGGACACACAACTCTCCCTGTAATCGGTATTCCGATTAAGTCAACCTTTGACGGTCTTGATGCACTTCTTGCTACTGTTCAGATGCCTTCAGGTATTCCTGTTGCAACTGTTGCGGTAAACGGAGCTAAGAACGCTGCTATCCTTGCTATCCAGATGCTTTCACTTTCAGATGAAACACTTGCTGAAAAGCTTCTTGATGCTAAAAAAGCTATGATTGACGGCGTTAAGGCCAAGGATGCTAAAATGCAGGAAATGATTGCTGAACTTTAATACTTCTTTTTATAAAATTCCCTGATGAAAGGAATGGTAAATTTATGGGCGGTTTTTTTGGTGCAATATCTAAAAGAGACTGCGTTACTGATGTTTTCTTCGGAACAGACTATCACTCACACTTAGGTACACGTCGTGGTGGTATGACAGCTTATTCCGAAAACAAAGGTTTTCAGAGAGCGTTACATAGCATTGAGAATTCCCCTTTCCGTACAAAGTTTGAAAAGGATATGGACTCAATGGAGGGTAAGCTTTGTATTGGTTGTATCAGCGACAGCGACCCACAGCCTATTATTGTTCGTTCAAAGCTTGGTATATATGCTATTTGTGTTATAGGCATAATCAATAACGCAAATGAGCTTTCAGACGAGCTTTTACAGAGCGGAAACGCAAACTTTGAAACTATGAGCAGTGGTAAAATCAATTCTTCTTCACTAGTTGGTGCACTTATTGCTCAGAAGGATAATTTCACTGATGGTATCAGATACGCTCAGGAGAAAATTGACGGAACTGTTTCTCTGCTTATACTTACAGAAAACTCACTTATTGCTGCACGTGATAAAGTAGGACGACTTCCGATTATTATCGGAAACAATGATGAAGGCTACTGTGCTTCACTTGAATCCTTTGCTTTTCAGAAGCTTGGCTACAAGACTTACAAAGAATTAAAGCCGGGCGAAATTGTTGAGCTTACTGCTGACACCTGCCAAGTTCTTTTTGAAGGTCACAAAAAACTTAAAATCTGCACCTTCCTCTGGACATATTACGGTTATCCTAATGCTGTTTACGAGGGCGTTACCGTAGAAATGATGAGAGCAAGAAACGGTCAGATTATGGCTGAAAACGACATTGAAAAAGGTCGTCTTCCTGATGTTGACTACGTTTGTGGCGTTCCCGAGTCGGGTGTTCCACACGCTATCGGTTATGCAAACAGAAGCGGTATTCCTTACGGAAGACCTTTTATAAAATACACCCCTACCTGGCCGAGAAGCTTTATGCCTCAGAGTCAGAAGATGAGAAATCATGTTGCAAAGATGAAACAGATTCCCGTTCATGAGCTTATCGAGGACAAAAAACTTCTCTTTGTTGATGACAGTATCGTAAGAGGTACACAGATGAGAGAAACTGTTGAGTTTCTCTATGAAAACGGAGCTAAGGAAGTTCATATGAGAAGCGCCTGCCCTCCTATTATGTTCGGCTGTAAATATCTTAATTTTTCAAGAAGCAATTCTGAAATGGAGCTTATCGCACGTCAGGTTATTTTTGAACTTGAAGGCGAAGAAGGCGTTAAGTATATTGATGAATACTGCGATGGCGACACAGAAAGAGGCAGAAAGATGAGAGATGAAATTGCCAAGCGTCTTAAACTTACATCTCTTGAATATCAGTCGCTCAGGGGAACAATCGAAGCAGTAGGCAAGCCCGAATGTGAGCTTTGTACATACTGCTGGAACGGTAAAGAATAACTAAAATAAACAATCTGCGTTTTTACGCTGAAAGGACGGAAAAAATATGAAGAGTTTTTCAGAAAGCTACAAGGAAGCAGGCGTTGACGTAACTGCCGGATACAAGGCTGTTGAGCTTATGAAACAGCACGTTGCAAAAACAATGACAAGCGGAGTTCTTAGCGGAATCGGTGGTTTCGGAGGACTTTTTGAGCTTGATATGACAGGTATCACTAAGCCTGTTCTTGTTTCAGGAACAGACGGTGTCGGAACAAAGCTCAAAATTGCTTTTCTTATGGATAAGCATGACACAGTTGGTATCGATTGCGTTGCTATGTGTGTAAACGACATTATCTGCTGTGGTGCTAAGCCACAGTTCTTCCTTGACTATATTGCTGTTGGCAAGAACTACCCTGAAAAGGTCGCTGAAATCGTATCAGGTGTTGCTGAAGGCTGTATCCAGTCAGGATGTGCACTTATCGGTGGTGAAACTGCTGAAATGCCGGGCTTCTACCCTATCGACGAATACGACCTTGCAGGCTTCTCTGTTGGTGTTGTTGACAAGGACAAGATTTTACAGCCTGATTCTCAGAAGGCAGGTGACGTTCTCGTTGCTATCAAGTCAAGTGGTGTTCACTCAAACGGTTTCTCACTTGTAAGAAAGGTTTTTGACGTAAGCGAAGAATCACTCAAGGTTACATACGACGAGCTTGGTGGAAAGACACTTGGCGAAACTCTCCTTACACCTACAAAGATTTACGTTAAGGCTATTATGAAGCTTCTTGATGAAGTTAAGGTTAAGTCAATTTCACACATCACAGGTGGTGGCTTCTACGAAAACATTCCACGTTCACTTCCAAAGGGACTTTCTGCTAAAATCAAAAGAGATGACGTACAGGTTCTTCCTATCTTCAATCTTCTCCAGAAGGTTGGTAATATTCCTGAAAGAGATATGTTCAACACATTCAATATGGGTGTTGGTATGATTGTTGCTGTTGACAAGGCTGACGCTGAAAAGGCAGTTGAGGCTATCAAGTCTGCAGGCGAAGAAGCATACATTCTCGGTGAGCTTGTTGAAAGTGACGAAGGCGTAATCATCTGCTAATACAGGAGATTTTATATGAAAAATATAGTTGTACTTGTTTCTGGTGGAGGAACAAACTTACAGGCACTTATTGACGCTGAAAGACGTGGAGAAATAAACGGCGGAAAAATCACTTGCGTTATTTCTTCAAAGGAAGGTGTTTTTGCTCTTGAAAGAGCTGAAAAGGCTGGTATCCCTACTGTTGTATTACCAAGAAAGGAATACGCAGACAAGGTATCTTACAGCGTTGCACTTTTAGCTGAATTACAGCGTCAGAAGGCTGACCTTATAGTACTTGCAGGATTTATGACAATACTTGATTCCTGCGTCACAAAGGCTTATCCATTCAGAATTATAAACGTGCACCCTGCTCTTATTCCTGCTTTTTGTGGCGACGGTTTTTACGGACTTAAGGTTCACGAAAAGGTTCTTGAATACGGAGTTAAGGTTTCGGGTGCTACAATTCATTTTGTAAATGAATTTACAGACGCAGGTGCTGTTATTTTGCAGGGAGTTGTTGAGGTTTTAAACGACGACACGCCTGAAGTTTTGCAGAAAAGAATTATGGAAAACGTTGAGTGGAAGCTTCTTCCGAAGGCTGTTTCCCTTTTCTGCGAGGACAGAATTACAATCAAAGACGGTAAGGCTTATGTTGACTAAGTCTATATAAAGTTACAAGGGTATTTTTAGGAGGTAATTATGAAGGTAATTGACATCGCACAGGAACTTAAAGAAAATTCTTATCCCGGCAGAGGCATCATCATCGGTAAATCTGCTGACGGAAAGAACGCTGTTACTGCTTACTTTATTATGGGCAGAAGCGTTAACTCAAGAAACAGAGTTTTTACAGAAACAGAAGATGGTATCAAGACAGAAGCTTTTGACCCTTCAAAGCTTACTGACCCACATCTTATTATCTACTCACCTGTAAGAGTTCTCGGAAACAAGACAATCGTTACAAACGGTGACCAGACCGATACAATCTATGAGCTTATGGACAAGCAGTTCTCTTTTGAACAGGCTCTCAGAACAAGAGAATATGAGGACGATGCTCCGAACTATACACCAAGAATTTCAGGAATTATGCACATTGAAAACGGACTTTTCAACTATGCTATGTCAATTCTCAAGTCTGACGACGGAAATCCTGATTCTGTTCACAGATTTACTTATAGCTATTACACTCCTATCAACGGTGAAGGTCATTTCATTCACACATATATGGGTGACGGAAACCCACTTCCAAGCTTTGAAGGCGAACCAAAGAAGCTTGCTATTCCAAACGACATTGATGAATTTACAAACACACTTTGGAATAATCTTAACGATGACAACAAGGTTTCACTTTTTGTAAGATACATCGACATCGAAACAGGAAAGCCTGTTTCAAAAATCGTAAACAAGAACGTTAAGTAACAGAAAGGAATTTATACTATGGCTAATGAAATGCAGTTAAAGTATGGTTGTAACCCTAATCAGAAACCATCAAGAGTTTATATGGAGGACGGAAGAGAGCTTCCTATCACTGTTCTTTGCGGAAAGCCTGGATACATCAATCTTCTTGATGCATTAAACGGCTGGCAGCTTGTTAAGGAGCTCAAGGAAGCAACAGGCGTTTGTGCTGCTACATCTTTCAAGCACGTTTCTCCTGCAGGTGCTGCTATCGGCAGACCACTTTCAGACACTCTCAAGAAAATTTACTGGGTTGATGACCTCGGCGAGCTCTCCCCTCTCGCTTGCGCATACGCAAGAGCAAGAGGCGCTGACAGAATGTCTTCATACGGCGATTTTATCGCACTTTCAGACAAGGTTGACGCTTGCACAGCTAAAATGATTCAGAGAGAAGTTTCTGACGGTGTTATTGCTCCTGACTATGATGATGACGCTCTTGAAATCTTAAAGTCAAAGAGAAAGGGTACATACTGTATTCTCAAGATTGACGAAAGCTACAAGCCAGCTCCAATCGAAACAAAACAGGTTTACGGTGTTTCTTTTGAACAGGGCAGAAACGAGCTCAAGATTGACAGAGAGCTTCTTTCAAATGTAGTTACAGAAAACAAGGACATTCCTGCTGACAAGCTTGATGACCTTATCATTTCACTTATCACACTTAAATACACACAGTCAAACAGCGTTTGCTACGTTAAGGACGGTCAGGCTATCGGTATCGGTGCGGGACAGCAGTCAAGAATTCACTGTACAAGACTTGCCGGTCAGAAGGCTGACAACTGGTGGCTCAGACAGGCTCCACAGGTGCTTAATCTCCAGTTTGTTGACGATATCAGACGTGCTGACAGAGATAATACTATTGACGTTTTCATTTCAGATGAGTACGAGGACGTTTTGGCAGAAGGTACTTGGCAGAAGCTCTTTAAGGTTAAGCCTGATGTGTTTACAAAGGCTGAACAGAAGGAATGGCTTGCTAAAAACACTGACGTTTGTCTCGGCTCAGACGCTTTCTTCCCATTTGGCGATAATATTGAAAGGGCTAAAAAGAGCGGTGTTTCCTATGTTGCACAGCCAGGCGGTTCTATCAGAGATGATAATGTAATCGAAACCTGCAACAAGTACAATATGGCTATGGCATTTACAGGAATCCGTCTTTTCCACCACTAATTGCTATGAACATATGTGATTATTATCCCGATTTAGAAACCTTTTTAGTCGAGCTTAAAGGCGTCAAGGTCGACTACAACGAATGGAATTGGAAACGTTTTAATGTGGGTGGAAAGCCATTCTGCGCTTTCTGCAACGATGGTTCCGCTAAGCCTTACATAGTTGTTAAAGGCGAAAAGGAATTCAACGACCTTATGAGGTCAGCTTATAAGGGACTTATCAGACCTGCTCCTGATATGAACAAAGTTTATTGGAGTGCTATAACACCTGACAAGGATATCCCTCAGGAAATTGTCAAGAAGATGTGCAGCAGAGGTTATAAGGTAGTTTTTGAAAAGCTTCCTCAGAATTTAAGAAACAAAATACTTGAAGAATAATTGATAAAGGAACGGTTTTTATGAAAATTTTGGTTGTTGGCGGCGGTGGCCGTGAACACGCTATTATTATGAAGCTGATGCAGTCAGAGAAAACCGAAAAGGTATACTGCACTCCCGGTAACGGTGGTATTGCTGCTGCCGGTGCTGAATGCTTTGATGTATCTGCTACTGATATTGAAGGCGTAGTTAAGCTTGCTAAAGAGCTTAAGGTTGATATGGTTGCGGTTGCTCCTGACGACCCGCTTGTTCTTGGTATGGTTGACGCTTTGCAGGCTGAAGGATTTATGACCTTCGGTCCTAAGAAGTGTGCTGCAATCATTGAAGGTTCTAAGGTGTTTTCCAAGAATCTTATGAAGAAATATAACATTCCTACTGCTTTTTACGAGGTTTTCACAGAAGCTGACAAGGCTATTGCTTACCTCAAGGAGCAGAATTCCTACCCTGCTGTTATCAAGGCAGACGGACTTGCTCTCGGAAAGGGCGTTATCATCGCTCAGAACGAAGAAGAAGCTATTCAGGCTGTAAGAGAAATGATTGAGGACAAGAAGTTCGGCGAAAGCAGCACAAGAATTGTTATTGAAGAATTCCTTACAGGCCCTGAGGTTTCCGTTTTGTCATTTACAGACGGAAAAACTATGGTTCCAATGATTTCTTCAATGGACCACAAGCGTGCTTATGACAACGACGAAGGTCTTAACACAGGTGGTATGGGTACTGTTTCTCCTAACCCATATTACACAGAAGAAATTGCCAAGGAATGTATGGAAAAGATTTTCATTCCTACAATGGAGGCTATGAACGCTGAAGGAAGAACCTTTGAAGGCTGTCTGTATTTCGGACTTATGCTTACACCAAAGGGCCCTAAGGTTATAGAATACAACTGTCGTTTTGGTGACCCTGAAACTCAGGTTGTACTTCCTATGCTTGACAGCGATTTGGTTGAAATTTTTGAAGCTATTTACAATCACGAGCTTGATAAGCTTGATATCAAGTGGAAATCAGGCTCTTGTGCTTGTGTTGTTATGGCAAGTGGCGGATATCCTGAAAAGTACGACAAGGGTATTGAAATTTCCGGTCTTGACGCTAAGGGACAGATTGAATGCTGTGAGGTTTATCACGCAGGAACAAAGCTTTCTGATAGTAAATTCCTTACAAATGGTGGTCGTGTTCTTGGTGTTACAGCAACAGGACTTACTCTTAACGGTGCTCTTGAAAAGGCATACGACGGTGTCAAGAAGATTGACTGGGACAAGGTACATTACAGAAAAGACATCGGTCAGCGTGCTTTAAAGGCACTTGACAACGATGAGCTTCATCTCGGCTACAAAGACGATATGGAAGACTACATTGAGGAAAACGGTGTTTATTTAAGACAGTAATAACAAAAAATCAAGCCTGAGAAGATAACTTCTCAGGCTTTTTTGTGTGTATTTAATTAAACGTTAAATCTGAAAAGAACGATGTCGCCGTCCTGCATTACATATTCCTTACCTTCAAGGCGAACAAGTCCCTTTTCCTTTGCAGCAGCCATTGTGCCACAAGCCATAAGGTCATCAAAAGAAACAACCTCTGCTCTGATAAAGCCCTTTTCAAAGTCTGTATGGATTTTACCGGCAGCCTGTGGAGCTTTTGTACCCTTTGTGATTGTCCACGCTCTTACTTCAGGCTGACCTGCTGTGAGGTATGAAATAAGTCCGAGAAGCGCATAGCCTTCCTTGATAATTCTGTTAAGACCACTGATTTCAAGTCCCAAATCAGAAAGGAACATTTCCTTATCTTCTGCGTCCATATCAGCAATTTCAGCCTCAATCTGTGCACAGATAGGAAGTACAGCTGCTCCCTGCTCCTTTGCGATTTCGCAAACCTGCTTATAGTGTTTGTTGTTGTCAATATTATTTCTGAAGTCGTCCTCGCTCATATTTGCAGCGTATATTACAGGCTTCAAAGAAAGAAGTGGAGTTTCCTTGAGAAGCTCAACCTGTTCTTCATCCATTGGGTATGCTCTTGCAGCCTTACCGTTTTCAAGGTGTGTCTTTAAGCCTTCGAGAAAATCAACAGCAGCAGCAAGACTTCTGTCGCCCTTCATAGCCTTTTTAGTTCTGTCAAGCTTTCTTTCGATAAGCTCAACGTCTGAAAAGATTAGTTCGAGGTCGATAGTTTCAATATCTCTTGCAGGGTTGATACTTCCGTCAACGTGAATGATATTTGTATCTTCAAAGCATCTTACAACGTGAACGATTGCATCTACTTCACGGATGTTCGAAAGGAACTTGTTTCCAAGTCCTTCGCCCTTTGAAGCGCCCTTTACAAGACCTGCAATATCTACAAATTCTAAAGTTGCAGGAGTGAATTTTTCAGGGTTATACATTTCTGCAAGCTTATCAAGTCTTTCATCAGGAACAGAAACGATACCCACGTTTGGCTCGATTGTGCAGAACGGGTAGTTTGCAGATTCAGCACCTGCGTTTGTAAGAGCGTTAAAAAGTGTTGACTTTCCGACATTTGGAAGTCCTACCATACCTAATTTCATTTATTTTTCAAATCCTTTCGTGATTTATTCAACTGATTTAAGTGATTCAACCATACTGATTTTTTTAAGCTTAAAGTGTAGAACCACATTTATAATCACTGCAAACAGCATTGTGAGCAGTGCTGAATACAAAAACGATGTCCACTGAATTGAGCGGTCAAACATTACAATGTCAACTTCGGCTGTGAGAACAACAAATTTATGGAGAAAAATACCCATAACCCATCCAAAAGCTATTCCTATAAATGTGGAAATTATATTTTCACGGTAAATATATGCTGAGGTTTCGTTATCATAAAAACCAAGCACCTTGACTGTTGCGATTTCTCGTATTCTTTCGGTAATATTTATATTTGCAAGGTTATAAAGCACAACCATCGCAAGAGCGCCCGCACAGCCGATAAGAAGCCACACAATTCCGGTAAGGCTACCTATATTCTTTGCAAAAGCGTCGCCGTGGTCTTCAAGAAAGGTAGCAGAAATGATTTCATCAGCGTTTACGATTCTAAAGGAAATTTCATCCTTTTCGTAGCCCTCATCAAGCAAAAACAGGCAGGAATTATATTCAGGAGTCATAACTGCTGACTTATAGTAGTTAGTTGTACAATAAATATAGTGCATTGCATAGTTTTCACAAACGGAAGAAACCTTTAAATCAAAGCTTCCCTTTTCGCCAAGGTCAACGTTAATCTTATCGCCTTTTTCAACATCGAGAAGCTGAGCAAGTTTTGCTGTAACAACAACTCCGTCATCATCAATAGTAAGAGGTTTATTATTCTTGACATCAACAAGATTTATATAGTTATCTATCTCACTAAGGTCATCACCTATGAAAATGCTAACTGCGTGGGATTTTTTATTTTCTTTTACTTCGGCTGTAACCTGAGATGTAAGAAATGTACTCTTAACCCCTTCAACTGAAGAAAGAGCATTCTGGCAATCATCAGAATCAAAATCAATAGTATTGAGCATAGCAATACCGTCATACTTAAACACCTTTTCAAACTGAAGTACAAAGGTCTGAGAAATAGAATGCTTAAGTCCAAAGCCTGTAAGAATGAGTGCTGTACAGCCTCCGATTCCAAGCACTGTCATAAAAAATCTCTTTTTATATCTGAGAAGATTTCTGACAGTTACCTTTCCGATAAAGCTGATTTTATTCCAGATTTTTGGGAATCTTTCAAGTAAAACTCGCTTACCCGATTTAGGTGCTTTAGGTCGCATAAGCTGTGACGGCTGTGAAGCAAGCTCCTTATAGCAGGAATACATCACCGTTACCGCAGTTAAAACAACAGACACTAAAACGCAGGCAAATGTAGTTTTAAAATAAAACGGAGTATCAATTTCAGGAATATTATAAAGAATCTTATAGCAGTTATAGATAACTACAGGAAGGATTTTTACACCTACAAGTGTACCTGTAAAGCCTGCTGCTGCAGAAGCAGTTACACCATAAACAAGATACTTGGAAGCGATATTCAGGTTAGTATAACCCATAGCCTTATATGTGCCAATCTGAGTTCTTTGTTCTTCAATCATTCTTGTCATAGTTGTAAGGCAGACAAGTGCCGCAACTATTATAAAAAACACAGGAAAAACCTTTCCTATTGAATGAATTTTCTGGCTATCCTCATAAAATGAGCCATAGTCAGATATTGAATATCTATCATAGCTGAGAGTAATAGGTCCGCTTATAGAGAGAAGCTGTTGTTTACCCGCTTCAATTTCAGCTTTAGCGTCTTCAATCTGCTGATAGAAGCCCTCTAACATTTCTGTATCGTTATTTTCAACAGCATTTATAAGAGTTTCAAGCTCTTTAAGTCTTGATTTAGCCTGATTTATTTTAATTGTAAGAATATTTGTATTTTCAATCTGTGCTTGTTTTTCATACTCAAAAAGTGTTTTCTGAAGCTCAGTTCTAAGTGTTTCAAGGGTTGAGATGTCACTATTCACAAGTTCTTCAAGCTTTGCAACTGTATTGGTAGCCGATGTAATTCTATCGTTATAGAGATTATAAAGGCTATTATATCTTACCTCTACACTTTCAGTGAATGCTTTTTTGATTATCTTTTCACACTGAGAAACTCTTTCCTTATACTCATCTGAGTAAGGTGGATAATCGCATTCATTAAGTGTCAGAAACATTTCAGAATAGTAGTCAAGAGCAAAATCATCTTCAGAAATATAAACATATCCATACACCGAACCATTTCCAACGGTAGTATTATCTCTTTCATAGCCTACGTAAAGAGGTGATGTTACAAAACCCACAACCTCAAAGGTATCGGTCCTGAAAATACTGTTTATATCCGTTTTATCAGGTGATGTGACCGTAATTTTATTTCCTATTTCAATATTATCGTCCTTATTGAAAAACTTTTCGTCAACCACACATTCTCCTGGGTTTTCAGGCAATCTTCCCTCATAAAGAACAAAATTATTCAAATCATTCTCTGTGCCCTTGAGTTTTTCGTTATAGGACATAAATTTCAGAACAAAATTCTGATTTTTATAATTGTACAAAACGTCCTTTGAATAGCCTGCCATTACCCCGTCAACGCATTCAAGGCGTTTTACGGCAGCAATATCCTCAGCCTTAATTCCTATTGTGGAAACAAGGCGGATATCCATAAGATTGTTTTTCTCATAGAAAATCTCAGCTGTCTTAATCATATCAGGCATAGTTGCATTTACGCCTGCATAAAAACCACAGCCGAGAAAAACTATCATAAATATAGATAGAAAACGGCTGAAGGAACGTCTGATTTCTCTGAAAGTATCTTTAATCAAAGCGGTTTTCATTCCTTCAGTCCTTTCGTAAATTATCTTGCGTCTACAAAGCCGACCTTTCTATAAACCTTAGAAACAGTCTTCTGAGAAATTCTAAGTGCTTTTTCAGCACCCTTTGTATAGCATTCCTTAAGGTAAGCCTTATCGTTAATAAGTCTTGTGAAATTATCTCTTACAGGCTGGAGGTGGTCAGCAACAGCTTCACCAACAGCAATTTTGAAATCGCCATAGCCCTTTCCTGCAAATTCCTTTTCGATTTCTTCATAATTCTTTGAAGTAACAGCTGAATAAATAGTCATCAGGTTATTTATTCCGTCCTTACCCTCGCGATAACAGATTTCCATATCGCTGTCGGTAACAGCTCTCTTGAATTTTCTGATGATTGTATCCTTATCATCAAGAATTAGAATACAAGCATTAGGATTATCGTCTGATTTGGACATCTTCTTTGTAGGTTCCTGAAGTGACATAACCTTTGCTCCTACCTTTGGAATATAAGGCTCAGGAACAGTAAAGAAATCGCCATACTTCTGATTGAAACGCTGTGCGATATTTCTCGCAAGCTCAAGGTGCTGTTTCTGGTCAACACCAACAGGAACAAGGTCAGCATTATATGCAAGAATATCAGCAGCCATAAGCACAGGGTATGTAAAAAGTCCTGCGTTTACGTCGTCAGCGTGTTTTGCTGACTTATCTTTAAACTGTGTCATTCTTGAAAGCTCGCCGAACTGAGTTGAACAAGCAAGAATCCAGTTAAGCTCTGCGTGAGTTTTAACATGACTCTGGATAAATGCAATAGATTTTTCAGGGTCAATACCACAAGCCATAATAAGCGCATATGCCTCAAGGGAATTCTGTCTGAGCTTTACAGGGTCCTGTCTTACTGTAATTGCATGCATATCAACAATAGAATAAATACAGTTATACTCCTCCTGAAGAGGTGCCCAGTTTCGTATTGCACCGATATAGTTTCCAAGAGTAAAAGTACCCGTTGGCTGAATTCCGCTGAAAATAAGTTTTTTATCTGACATAGTGAATTTTTCCTTTCGCTACATAAATTTCTATAACTATATAAGTATATCACATTTTTTCACAAATTTAAAGACCTTTTTCACAATTTTAGAGAAAAAATTCTCAAAAACAAGGTCATTTATCTGATAATTTTTACATAGGAATTTATTAAAAACATTTTTTAAAGGAAAGGACAGAATTTTTTGAAAAAACAAGGCTTTTTACTCAGCTCACTTATTCTCATAATAACTGTTATAATAACAAAAATTTTAGGGCTTATTTATAAAATTCCGCTTACTAACATTTTAGGTGGCGAGGGTTTTGGATATTACTCTGTTGCTTATTCTGTATTTATGCCGATGTTTTCAATTTCGGTTTCGGGGATTACCCAGTCCATATCACGGCTTGTTTCAGAAAATGCAATATTCGAGCGATACAAAAACGTCAGAAAAATCAAGCGCGTTGCTTTACTTTTCTTTTCTTTAATTGGGATAGCTTTTACTCTCCTGACGGTAATAATTGCTCTTCCCGTTTGCGTTTACATAGTAAAAGAGCCTTCGTCTATATGGTCTGTAATTGCAATTTCACCATGTATTTTCATTGGTACACAGCTTTCGGTTTTAAGAGGATATTATGAGGGTCTCAGAAATATGACTCCAACAGCTTTCACTGAGGTACTTGAAAGCTGTTTTAAAATAGTTTTTGGCCTGGGGCTTGCATTCTGGGGAGCTGAAAACTGCGACAGATTCTTTATAAAAGGTCTTCCCTTTGTATCAGCCTGTGCGATATCCGGAGTAACTATAGCTAATCTCCTTTCCTGTATGATACTGATAATATATCAGAAAATCAAGGGTGACGGAATCACAAAACAAATGATAAACAGCGACCTGTCAACTGACAGAATGCGGGATTTATTACAGGCAATACTAAAAATATCAATGCCCATTGCAATAGCATTTGCAATAACAACATTAGGCGGTTTTATTGACACATTAACAATAAATCATTCAATAAGAAATGCTATCAGGAATTCTCCTGAATATTTCAGCCACAAATTTGGTCTGACTTTTTCTGATGAAAGTCTGCCAACTTTCATTTATGGGTCTTACACCGGACTTACCCTTACGATTTTCGGGCTTATTCCATCTATGGTATCAATCTTCGGAAAGAGCATTTTACCGGTTATTTCTGAGGATATGGCTAGAGGATATTACAATGAGGTCTCAAAGAAAATCAATTCAGTTTTATTTATTACCGCACTTATTTCAATCCCGTCTGCTATGGGAATTTTTACATTTTCAGATGAAATCCTTACGCTTTTATTTCCAACAAAAGCTATGGAAATCTTAGCTTGTCGTGACAGCTTAAAAATTCTCTGTGCAGGTATGGTATTTCTATGTATGTCTTCGCCGATTTACTCAATACTTCAGGCTATTTCAAAACCGAAGGTTTCTGTCAGAATAATGCTTACTGCCTGCGTTGTAAAAATGATACTTAATTATTACCTTGTTTCAATCCCCCGTCTTAACATTGCAGGGGCTGCAGTTGCCGCAACCTTCAGCTACGGAATTATTCTTCTGATGTCTGTTTATGAGCTTACAAAGGTTGCAAAAGTTAAAATATCATACAGAAAAATTTTTGTAAAACCTTTTTTTGCCTCCTTTATGTGTGTTATGACGGCAAAAAGCTGTTTTGACCTTGTCACAATGCATTCAAATTTCGTATTATCACTTGTAATTTCCGTGTTTTTGGGTGTCATTATATACATTTTTTCATTGTATTTATTGAGCGTTTTAACCAAAAATGAAATAAAATGGCTTTTTTTCAAATAAATTTCTTAAAACCTATTGAAATTTATTTGTTTTTAGGTTATTATAGATAAGTAACGTTTCCTTTATTACGGCTAAAACGCCTGTATTAAAGGGATTGGAGATATACTTATGGCGGATTTTCAGTTTAAAGAAAAGTATAATGTTTATGACCTTGCTGAAATTGTAAAAAATCTCAGAGGTGAAAATGGTTGTCCTTGGGACAAGGAACAGACACACCAGACTATCCGCAAGGATTTCCTTGAGGAAGTTTATGAGGTAATTGAAGCTATAGACGCCGACAGTGTTCCGATGATGAAGGAAGAGTTGGGTGACGTATTGTTACAGGTTGTTTTTCATTGTGAAATTGAAACTGAAAAGAATAACTTTGACCTTGATGATGTTGCAGATGACATCTGCAAGAAACTCATCATAAGACACCCTCACGTTTTTGGCGATGTTAATGTAGAGAACACTGCCGAGGTTCTTGTGAACTGGGAAAACATAAAGCAGGAAACAAAGGGACAGGATAGCTATTCTGACACTCTTGAAAGCGTTCCTAAGGTATTCCCTGCTCTTATGAGAGGACAGAAGCTTGGTAAGAGAGCTGCTCGTGCAGGAATGGATTTTGCTGATGTAAAGTCGGCTTTGGATTCACTTGAAGGTGAAGTAGCTGAGCTAAAGGATGCTGTTAATAATGGTGGACTCGGTGAAATTGACGACGAGCTTGGTGATGTTTTGTTCTCATGTTGTAATGTTGCAAGACTTATGGGGCTTGATGCAGAAGAAGCATTACAGAGAGCTAACGAAAAGTTTATTGAGCGGTTTAAAAAGGTTGAAGAATTAACAAGGCTAGAAGGGATTGATATGAAATCTCTTGGCATAAATGAGCTGGATTGCTATTGGCAGAAGGCTAAAATAATATAATTTTTTGGAGGTTAAAATCATGACAAAGACAGAACTCGTGAACCTTATTCTTGAAAAGGGCGGCTTTAAGTCAAAGAAGGAAGCTGAAAATGCACTCGCAGCAGTAACAGGTGCTATTGCTGATTCACTCGTTAAGGGCGAAAAGATTACACTTGTAGGTTTCGGTACATTCGAAGTAAGAGATAGAAAGGCTAAGACTGCAATCAACCCAGCTACAAAGGCTAAGATTGAAGTTCCTGCTAAGAAGGTTCCTGCATTCAAGCCAGGTTCAGCTCTTAAGAACGCTGTTGACGCTAAGTAATCGTTTTTTGACGATACAAGCCCTTTTGCATAAAGCATAAGGGCTTTTTTTATTTAAAGGAGGAGATTAAGTTGCGTCTTGACAAATATCTGAAGGTTACAAGGCTTATAAAAAGAAGAACTGTTGCAAACGAAGCCTGCGACGCAGGAAAAATTTCTGTAAATGATAAGATTGCAAGAGCATCTTACGACGTTAAAGTCGGAGATATCATTGAAATCAATATGGGGCAGAAACCACTGAAGGTCAAGGTTTTGAATGTAACAGAATACGTAAAAAAAGAAGACGCTGCTGATAATTATCAGGTTATTGATTAAAAATACGCAGATACTTCTATTAAAGGAGGTATTTTTTATGTTTGAAACTGAAATTAAACCACCAAAGATAATGCTTGTTGCGGTAGATGTGGGTGAATACAACGTTGAAGATTCCCTTGACGAACTGGAAGAACTTACAAACACTGCCGGTGGAGAGGTTGTTGTGAGAATTACTCAGAAGAGGCCAACTTTTGATTCTGCTACCTGCATTGGAAGTGGCAGACTTGAAGAAATGTCACAAATCTGTGAAAACGAGGAAATCGACCAGATTATTTTTGATCACGAGCTTACCGCAACACAGATAAGAAACATTGAAGATGTTACCAAAGTCCACACTATCGACAGAACTATGCTTATTCTTGATATTTTTGCAGGACGTGCTACTACCCGTGAAGGACGTTTACAGGTTGAGCTTGCACAGAACAAGTACAGACTTCCACGACTTGCAGGAATGGGTATCAAACTGTCACGTTTAGGTGGTGGTATAGGCACAAGAGGTCCTGGTGAAACAAAGCTTGAAACCGACAAGCGACACATCAGAACGAGAATTTCAGCACTCAGTGAAGAGCTCAAGGAAATTGAAAAACGCCGTGAATTTCAGCGTGCAAGAAGAAAAAAAGACGGCGTTTTAGTATGTGCTATTGTAGGATACACCAATGTGGGCAAGTCTACCCTTTTAAACACTATGACACATGCAGGTGTTTTAGCCGAAAACAAGCTTTTTGCAACTCTTGAAACAACTTCAAGAGCTATTGAGCTTCCCGACGGAAGAAGTGTTATGCTTGTTGACACGGTAGGGCTTATAAGACGACTTCCCCACCATCTTGTTGAGGCTTTTAAGTCTAC
This sequence comes from Ruminococcus sp., assembly GCA_015066705.1. Taxonomy (GTDB): domain Bacteria; phylum Bacillota; class Clostridia; order Oscillospirales; family Ruminococcaceae; genus JAAZZIT01. The sequence goes on along the minus strand of SVNV01000002.1, from coordinate 32,576 downwards.
TCTTGAAGAAGCCGCAAATGCAGACGTTATTTTACACATCTGCGACGCTTCTAACGACAACTGTCAGGAGCAGGCTAAGGTTACCTTAGAGCTTCTGAAAGAGCTTGGCTGCGAGGATATTCCTGTTGTGACAGTGCTTAACAAGTGTGATTTGGTGCCTTACATTGATGAAATGGATTTTTCAGGCGATGACAGCTCTGTTGTAAAGATTTCCGCAAAAAAGGGCGAAGGTCTTGAACGACTTTTAGAAGCAATCACTGAGGCTTTGCCCAAATCCGCAGTGAGAATGAGAATTCTCCTGCCCTTTGACAAGGCGGGAATTCTCAGCAAAATCAGAATTGACGGCAAGGTATTCACCGAAGAATACACTGCTGACGGAATAGAATGCGACGTTCTGGTTGACATCAAGATTTTGTCACAGGTTGAAGGATTTAGAATTTAGCATAAATAAGAGGAAACATAATGACAATCATAAAATTCATAAAAAGAAATATTGTATTCAGCATAGCGGCATTAGCGGCGATTGTCACCTGCTTTTTTGTGCCACCTGACAAGGCTTATCTGAATTATTTTGACTTTAAAACTCTTGCGTGCTTATTTCTGACTTTAGCGGTCATCTGTGCATTGAGAAACATCAAGTTTTTTACTATCATTTCACGTAAACTTGTATTGCTTACAGGAAACTTAAGAGGTTTGTTTTTTTTGCTTATAATCATCACCTTTATTGGCTCTATGATTATTGCTAACGATATGGCACTGATAACCTTTTTACCTCTTGGTTATTATGCGTTAAGTGTTTCAAAGCAGGAAAAGTATGTGCCCTATTTATTCATATTACAGAACATCTCTGCAAATTTAGGTGGAATGCTCACACCATTCGGAAATCCGCAGAATTTATATCTATATTCGTACTTTAAAATTCCGACGATTGAGTTTTGCTCAATAATGCTTCCGCCTTTTGCGTTGGCTATTGTAATGCTTGCAATATGTTGTTTTTTTGTGAAGCCTATTAAGCTCGAATTAAATGAAAAATTCCCAGAAAAGCTTCGCATAAAACGAACTTTACTTTACTGCATTTTATTTGTTTTTTCAATACTCATTGTATTCAGGGTAATACCATTCTGGATTGGGCTTATAATTGTACCTCTGGTACTTCTGAAGGTTGACAGAAATGCACTTTTAATGGTGGATTACGGTCTTTTGGGAACATTTTTCTTTTTCTTTATATTTGCAGGAAATCTCTCAAGAATTGACATCGTAAATTCTACGTTATCTTCACTTTTACAGAAGGATACTCTGATTGTTTCTGTACTTTCGTGTCAGGCTATCAGTAACGTACCGTCAGCGATACTGCTTTCACGTTTTACTACCAATTACAAGGCTTTGCTTATGGGTGTCAACATTGGTGGTACGGGCACTCTTATAGCTTCACTTGCAAGTCTTATAACATTCAGCGAGCACAGGATTCTATATCCTGAAAAAACAAAGAAATTCTTAGGTCTGTTTGCAATTCTGAATTTTATATTTCTTGTGGTATTGACATTAGCTGCAAGGTTTATATTCTTATAAAAACAAAAAAGGAGACTCTTCTCTACGAAGTGTCTCCTTTTAATTATTTGCTATTAATATACTCATCAATGGATTTTGCAGCAGTTTTGCCTGCACCCATAGCAAGAATTACAGTAGCAGCACCCGTTACTGCGTCACCGCCTGCATAAACGCTGTCCTTAGTGGTTTTCATAGCATCGTTTACAACAAGGCAACCACGATTGTTGGTTTCAAGACCAGTTGTTGTACGTTTGATAAGTGGGTTAGGGCTTGTGCCGATTGCCATAATGACAGTGTCAACCTCAAGCTCGTATTCCGAGCCTTTAATCTCAATCGGTGAACGTCTGCCGGTCGCATCAGGCTCGCCAAGCTCCATTTTAAGACATTCAATGCCCTTGACATTTCCCTCCTCATCACCGAGAATCTTTGTCGGGTTATTGAGAATAAGAAACTCAATTCCCTCCTCCATAGCGTGATGAACCTCTTCCTTTCTTGCAGGAAGCTCATCAAGAGAACGTCTATAAACAACATAAACCTTTTCAGCACCAAGTCGCATTGCACTTCTTGCAGCGTCCATAGCAACATTTCCGCCACCTACAACAGCAACCTTCTTTGATTTTCTGACAGGTGTATCATAGTCGTCAAGGTATGCCTTCATAAGGTTAATACGGGTAAGGTATTCGTTTGCAGAGTAAACGCCAACAAGTCCCTCGCCTTCAATTCCCATAAAGCGTGGAAGTCCTGCACCGGAGCCGATAAAAATAGCTTCATAGCCTTCATCGAGAAGCTCGTCAACAGACATTACCTTTCCGATAACCATATTTGTCATAACCTTAACGCCCATAGCTTTAAGGTTTTCGATTTCGCTCTGAACTATTGCCTTAGGAAGTCTGAATTCAGGAATACCGTACATAAGCACTCCGCCTGCTGTATGGAAAGCCTCATAAACAGTCACATCATAGCCAAGCTTTGCCAAATCACCAGCACAAGTAAGTCCGGCAGGTCCTGAGCCTACTATTGCAACCTTATGACCATTTGTCTTAGGTTTTTCAGCTTCAAAGCCGCCTTTTTTCATAACATAGTCAGCACAGAAGCGTTCAAGTCTGCCGATTGCAACAGGCTCGCCTTTTATTCCTCTTACACATTTACTTTCGCACTGTCTTTCCTGAGGGCAAACTCTACCTGAAATTGCAGGAAGGCTATTAGTAGAGGTGATAATTCTATATGCATCCTCAAATTCGCCCATTGAAACCTTTTCGATAAACTCAGGAATTCTTACGCTAACAGGGCAACCGCTTACGCAAGGCTTATTCTTACAATTAAGGCATCTCTTAGCCTCAGCCATTGCTTCTTCGGCAGTATATCCGAGACAAACCTCATCAAAGTTTCTTGCTCTTACTTTAGGGTCCTGTTCTCTTACAGGTGTTTTTGTCTGGCGCATATCAGCCATTTCTCACACCTCCTGTAAGTCTGCAGGTATGGTTTTTCTCGTGATTCTTATAAGTTGCATTTCTTCTCATAAGCTCGTCAAAATCAACCTCGTGGCCGTCAAAGTCAGGGCCGTCAACACAAGCATACTTTGTAACGCCACCTACTGTAACTCTACAGCCGCCGCACATTCCTGTTCCATCAACCATAATCGGGTTAAGGGAAACAATAGTCTTTATTCCATAAGGTTTTGTAACCTCACACACGAATTTCATCATAGGTACAGGGCCTATTGCAACAACTGCGTCATAGTTATTCCCATTATCGATAAGGTCTTTAAGAACGTTTGTCACAAAGCCCTTTGTTCCATAGCTACCGTCGTCGGTTGTAACATAAAGGTTAGTAGAAACCTTTTTCATTTCATCTTCCAGTATAACAATATCCTTATTTCTGAAGCCTGCTATAACATCAACCTCACAGCCCATATTAAAAAGTGCCTTAGCCTGAGGGTAAGCAATAGCACAGCCAACACCGCCACCAACAACAGCAACCTTTTTAACGTTTTCGTCAAAGTGTGTAGGAACACCGAGAGGGCCTACAAAATCAAGGATACTATCCCCTTCATCAAGCTTTGCAAGTCTTCCTGTTGAAAGTCCGATTGTCTGGAAAATAATAGTAACCGAGCCTTTTTCTCTATCATAATCAGCTATTGTGAGAGGAATTCTCTCTCCCTTCTCATCAACTCTGAAGATTATAAACTGGCCTGCCTGTGCCTTTTTTGCAATATGTGGAGCATAAACCTCCATTAGCACAACCTGTTCATTAAGTATTTTCTTTTTAAGAATCTTATACACTAAAAAATCCCCCTCTTTACTTCAAACATTATACTACAATATATCCTGTAATTCAAGCAAAAACGGATAATTTAACAAAATAGTGTCGTTTTTCACAAAAAGAAAGCCTCTACCTTAACGATAGAGGCTCATATGTACTAAATAAATTAGTATGCAACACCCTGCCACTTCATAGCTTCTGCTACCTTGATGAAACCTGCAATGTTAGCACCTGCAATAAGGTCGCCTTCCATTCCGTATTCCTTAGCAGCATCGTATGAGTTCTTGTAGATGTTCTTCATAATCTGCTGAAGCTTAGCATCAACTTCTTCAGAAGTCCAGCTATATCTCATTGAGTTCTGTGACATTTCAAGACCTGAAACAGCTACACCACCAGCATTAACTGCCTTTGAAGGTGCGATTACTACGCCGTTAGCCTTGAGGTATTCTGTAGCTTCAAATGTTGTAGGCATATTAGCAACTTCAACATAGTACTTAACGCCGTTAGCAACAATCTTCTTAGCATCTTCGATACCAACTTCGTTCTGTGTAGCACATGGCATAACAACGTCAACCTTAACGCCCCATGGTCTTTCGCCTGGGAAGAATGGTACGCCGAACTTATCTGCATAATCCTGAACCTTATCTCTGCATGATGCTCTCATTTCGAGGAGGAAGTTAACCTTTTCTTCTGTGCTGATACCATCTTCGTCGTAGATGTATCCGTCAGGACCTGAAAGTGTTACAACCTTACCGCCGAGCTCGTTAACCTTCTTAACAGTACCCCAAGCAACGTTACCGAAGCCTGAAACTGCAAAAGTCTTATCCTTAACGCTTTCGCCGAATGTGTTGAGCATTTCAACTGTATAGTAAACAGCGCCGTATCCAGTAGCTTCCGGTCTGATGAGTGAACCACCAGCAGCCATATGCTTACCTGTAAGTACGCCAGTAAATTCGTTTCTGAGTCTCTTATACTGACCGAACATATATCCGATTTCTCTTGCACCTGTACCGATGTCACCAGCAGGAACGTCAGTATCAGCGCCGATATGCTTAGCAAGCTCTGTCATAAAGCTCTGGCAGAATCTCATTACTTCTCCGTCGCTCTTACCCTTAGGGTCAAAGTCAGAACCACCCTTACCGCCGCCCATAGGGAGACCTGTAAGGCTATTCTTGAATGTCTGTTCAAAGCCGAGGAACTTGATTACTGAGAAGTTTACTGTTGGGTGAAGTCTGATACCGCCCTTGTATGGACCGATTGCAGAGTTGAACTGTACTCTGTAACCACGGTTAACCTGTACCTTACCGTTGTCGTCAACCCATGATACTCTGAAAGCAATCTGTCTTTCAGGTTCTACCATTCTGTCAACTACGCCTGCTTCTACAAGGTCAGGTCTCTTTTCGATAACAGGTTCAATGCTCTCGAGAACTTCCTTAACAGCCTGCAAGAATTCTTTTTCTCCTGCGTTTCTAAGGCAAACCTTATCATAAACGCTCTGGAGGTATTCGTTCTTAAATTCCATAATATTACCTCACTTTTAATATAAAAATTTACTTTTCCATTATAATACTTTTCAGCGTAAAAGTCAATAAAATGCAAGAAAAATTTTCAAAATTTCATTTTTCTACTATTTGCACAAATGATTACTGCAATTTACCACGTAAAAGTGCAAGTTCAACATCAGAATTTTCATTTTTTATTTCAAATATGTTTTTATAGTTATAAAGTGCCACTCCGTCGCTGTTTTCACTGTTTAAAACTTTTTCAAGCTGTCTGGAAATTATTCCGGTATTTTCTGAAAATTCACCTTTCTCGTGGATTTTGTAGTAAGCAAGTCCGACTATTAGTTTAACATCTTTGCAGGTCATATCGTTCCAATCCTGCAAAACTTTTTCAAAAGGTTGGTGTGGATTTTCAAAGCCGTAATAAATCTGTGGCACAATATAATCGCAATAACCTCTCTCAGAAGCCCATTTTTTAACATCAGCAAAAAGCTCTGAGTAATTATTCTGAATATTACCCTGAGGCGAGATACCGAATTGAACCTTTTCATTTTCTGATTTAACAGTCTGATACATCTGAGAAACCAGAAGGTTTATATTTTCTATACGAAAATCAGAAACACTTACTGACTTTGATGCTGAAAAAGCGTGAGCATCAAATGTTTCCTCGGTTGTAGGATAAAAATAGTCGTCAATATGTATTCCGTCTACGTTATAGTTTCTGACTATTTCAGAAACACCGTTGCAAATCATAGTTCTCACCTCATCGTATGTAGGGTTAAGCCACAGTTGTTCGGAGTTTTCGACTTGAACAAGATATTTCCCGAAATAAGCTTTGTCCGAATACCACTTTTTAATGAGAAATTCGTCAGAATAATTTTTAATATACTTTTCCTTTTCGCATCTTAGTGGATTCACCCATGCGTGGATTGAAAGACCGTAGCTATGGGCGGATTTTACCATAATTTCAAGGGCATCATAATCACAATAACGTGTCTGAGGGTAAACACCCGAATTATAAAACGCATCACCAAAAGGTCTGACGTGAACATAGACCGTATTACAGCCAAGGCTTTTCACTTTTTCAAAGGCTTTGGAAATATTTATTTCAAACTGAGTTTCAGACTTCCCAGTCAACATATCAGCAAGGTCTATATATGAAAACCACACAGCCTTAACCTCATTGAAATTCAGCGGAAAATACGATTTATTTACGTTGAATTTCAAGTTCTGAAGTTCAGAATCAGATTTCGTTTTAGTTGTAACGGCGACAACTTCAGGTTCAGAATTCTTTGGATTTTCGGCTGTTTTACTACTGCAGGCTGTGAAAAGCATTATTGTACTAACCACGAGAAATACAAATCTTTTCAAATTATCACGTCCTTAAATTTATTTATCACTTAATACTATTATTGAACTCTGAATTTAAGAACAAAAAAAGCGGGGTTAACCGCTATTTTTTATGATATTCTGTTTTTAGCAAAGAATCGAAGGTGCGGATAATCTGTTTTAAAGAATTTCCATCTGAGAATTTCGTCAACATACATTCCGAGAATTGACAGCAAAAACCACAGAAAAACAAAAGGCAGACAAATCTGACCTTTATAATTAAATGGCATATCTGAATAATCCCACACGTTGAGTTTCATATTTATATTTATAATTATGCCAGTTACAAGCTCTGAAGCAGTAATAAAAACCGTCGTTACAAGAAGCTGAACAATAGTCGGAAGTCCATGTCGTCTTGCATTATTAAGCACAGTAATCAGTGTCATTGTAAGTCCGCCAAGGATTCCCATTGAAATATGAGAATAGCCTCTTACTGTTATTTCTATTAGACCGTATGCAAGTGCACCAAACACAAACACCGTAAAATATCTCAAAACTGTTTTTAGCATTTTACACCCCTTGAAAATTGTTTTTGTAGGTTTAATTTATGCAAAAAATCAGTTTTTAAAACGAATTCTGGCAAGTAATTTTTAACATAAAAAAGCCCTGAAAAATTCAGGGCTTTAATTTTGAATTTAGATTGAAATGATAAAGTTGATAATTCCGAATGAGAATGAAATCGGAACACAGAATGCAGAATTTGCATATGTAATTGTCTGGTTTTCTTTATAATCCTGAGGATTGAGGTTAAGCTCAACACCGAAGTCATTGGAAAGATTAACTGTAAACAATCCGTTATGGAGGTTAAGGAACTCACCAACAGCAGCGTGTGCAAATTCGCCAACTTCACGAATATCTTCACCTGCAAATCTGCTTGCAAACTTAAGGTACTGATATTCTTCACCTTCGATACCTGTTTCACAGTTAAGGTTACCCGAAACTGACTGATATACAAAGTAGTTTGCATCGTAATCTCTTACAACGCTTGCCTCAAGTGGTGTAAAGTCATCACCGATAAATCTGATGAGATTCTTGAAAAGCAGGTTAAGATATGCTGTATATGTCTTAGCGTTTTCTGCTGTTTCAAAATGATAGAATTCAGAAATAATCTGTGAAAGCTTTGCATTCTGGTCATTTGAAATATCGTCATCAGAAAGTGAATGATACTGCTTATAGTCGTTGATAGCTGTTTCAAACTGCTGATTTGTCAGAACACCGTTATTTACAAGTGTCTGGCCAAGGAGGAGATAATCGGTTGGCTGCTGTGAAAGAAGTGTATCAACATCTTCAGCCTTGATAAATCCAAGGTGAACAGCAAGGTCACCGAAACGCATATCCATTGTAGCCTGTGCCTGATGTACAGCTTCAACCTGTTCAGCTGTCATAAGCTTAGCGTTAATAGCAAGAACACCAAGCTTCATTCTTGTATTTTTCTTATCTTCGAGAGCCTGTGCAAGCTCCTTAGATGAAACAAGTCCACTATTTAACAAATAACTTCCAAAAAACTGGGCAAACATTATTATTTCACATCCTTTGCAACGATTTCAAGAATTTTATAAATCTGCTCATTAGAAATTGGCTTCTGCAAGAACTCATATGCGCCAGCACTAAGAGCTTCCTTAAGGTGATTCTGAGTACCAACTGATGATGCCATAACAACCTTAGCATTAGGGTCCATCTGGATAATTTCAGTTACAGCCTCGATACCTGTTTTTCTTGGCATTACAATATCCATAAATGCAACGTCAGGCTTATATTCCATATACTTATCGATAGCTTCCTGACCATCGCACACTTCATATACTGCTTTAACTCCAAGTGAAGAAATATAATCCTTTATTTTCTTTCTTACAAAAATAGAGTCATCGCATATCATAACAGTAAGATTTGAAAAAGACATAAACTCGCGCTCCTTTTAAAATTTTTAAAGCAAAAAACAGTTTTTTGACAAAACTATTTTAGTTCTTCATCATTATACCACAAAATTAAACAAATTTCAAGTAAAATTTTTGGCTTAATTTGTAGTAAATATGCACAGAAACTATTATCAAATTTCAAATAATAACTAATTCTTATTAATTTTTACATAACATTTCATATTTTATAAGAATATTTTAATGTGTAATTTGAAGGACGGATTTTTCTTCTTGACAAACTACTCTTGTTGTGATAAAATATTTAGGTGATGTGCCGGTGTGATGGAATTGGCAGACGTGCCAGACTCAAAATCTGGTGTCCGCGAGGACGTACCGGTTCGACCCCGGTCACCGGCACCAAAAAAAGCTTTTATCTTAATGATAAAAGCTTTTTTTAATGAAGTTTATTTTTGGTCATAACATTGAAAACTCCTGGATTTTATGATATAATCAGTTTTATAAATAAGGATTTGTAGGTGCAATAATGATTATATTAATTACAGGAGCATCCCACACGGGAAAAACAGCACTTGCCCAGCAACTGCTTGAAAAATATGAATTTCCATACTTGTCCATTGACCATTTGAAGATGGGGTTAATTCGTAGTGGAAACACGAAACTCACACCGATAAGTGATGATAGCGATTTGACTTCATACCTGTGGCCGATTGTTCGTGAAATGATAAAAACTGCTGTTGAGAACAAGCAGAACTTAATTGTTGAAGGTTGCTATATTCCTTTTGATTGGCAAAAGGACTTCGGCTCCGAATATCTTGAAAACATCAAATATTTCTGCCTTGTAATGAGTGAGGAATATATCAGAAACCACTTTGCCGACATAAAGAAATATGCAAATGCCATTGAAAACCGTTTGAATGATGAATGGTGTACAATAGAGAGTGTATTGGCAGATAATGCAGAAATGTTAGCCCTTGCACAGAAGTATAATGCGAACTATATACTCATTGAAGATAAGTACGAAATCAATATTGATTTATAACGATAAATTCCAATTTTTCGGACAATTCAGTCAAGTGCCTGTTTGAATTATGTGATTTTCTTAGAAATCCCCTGTTTTTCGTGTTTTGCAACTATCGGTTGACAAATTGAAAAGTCAAAATGGTGGTATGTAAACAATTAAAATGTTATACTCTGGTCATAGGATAATCGATTTTCCACAAACAATGACGAGGTGAAGGATATGATTTTAGCTGACAAAATTATAAATTTAAGAAAGAAAAACGGCTGGTCCCAGGAAGAGCTTGCTGAAAAGTTAAATGTATCAAGACAGGCTGTTTCAAAATGGGAAGGTGTACAAAGCACACCTGACCTTGATAAAATCTTACAGATGAGTAATCTTTTTGGAGTTACCACTGACTACTTAATTAAAGATGAAATTGAGGATGAGGTGTTTACCGAAGATAACGGTAATCCGCTTGTCAGAAAAGTTTCACTTGAGCTTACAAACAAATTTCTTGATTTAAGCAAGAAAAACGCTAAGCTTATTGCACTGGGAGTAGTTTTATGCATAACTTGTGCTATACCTTTAATTTCTCTTGGAATTCTTCAGGGAACCGGATTTTTACCTATTTCTGAAAACTTAGCAGCCTGCATTGGTATTGTTTATTTACTTTGCATTGTTGCTGTTGCAGTGGGAATTTTCCTGTACTGTGATTTCAGGAGTTCCGAATACGAGTTTTTTGACAAGGAAGATTTTGAAACCGAATACGGCGTTACAGGACTTGTAAAGGAAAAGCAGAAATCATTTAAGCCTGTTTACGACAAAAGCAACATTATAGCTACAATAATGTGCGTCATCTCCCCTGTTCCGCTTATAGCGTTATCCTTTACAGGTAAAGAGCTTCTTGTACTTCTCGGATTGGTATTCTTATTCTTAGACGTTAGCATAGCTGTATATAAATTCGTATACACAGGTACTATCTGGGAAAGTATGCAGAAAATTCTTCGTGAAGGCGAATTTACAAAAGAAAAAAAGAAGAAGAACAAGTTAAAAGGCATTGCCTCAATGACGTACTGGTTGATTTTTGCTACAATCTTTTTTGTTAAAGCCTACGTTGAAAGCTTTAATATGAACGAGTTGATTCCGTATGTTGTTGTTGGTGTAATACTTTATATACTTGTACTCACCATTGTAAATCTCATTCCGACAGACAAAGAATAAATCCAAAAGCCCACTGAATTAAATTTCAGTGGGCTTTTTGTTATGCAGTCAATTATTATTTCTGATACTTTTTAAAAATATCGGCTAAAACTTCATTTCTTGAGGTTGACGAAATCTTTCCGCTTGTTGCGTGAAGTCCGAAAGCGCTTTCATGATAAGTATGATAATTATAGTTTACATCATACTTTTCCAGAAGTTCAAGCATATCTGTTACCCACTGAGCACCGCCTCTTGAATCCTTGAAGCTATTAAGACAAGTTCCGAATTCGCCTATATATGCAGGAACATTCTTTTCGATATAGTAATCAAGGTCCTGAAGCAGAATATGCTCAAGATAGGCTTTATCAAGATACATTATATTTTCAGCAAGTGCGTAGTCTATTCTCGGTTTTACATTTGAAGTATTAGTACAGTCGCCGTAGTTTACCCAACCGCTTATTGTATAATATCTTCCTTCTTTGAGTTCATATCTGAGGCCTGTTGCGTTTGCATCTGAAGTTGTATCAGTGATATACAGACAGCCTTTTTCAGTTCTGCCCATATTTGCTTCAAAGCCTGATGAGCCCTTACCGTCTTCCGACCAGAAATACATAACAGAACAATCATCGGCATCCATTCCATACTTATAGGTGTTAAGAACCTTACCGTTCTTATCATATTCTGTAATCACTACATCATCGATATAAACAGTTTTTCCGGTGCCTATACTTCCTGCAAGGAATGTAACTGAGCCAACATTATAATTCTGTCCTCTTGTTACCTTTGCACTTTCAAAATAATGCCAATCGCCTTCTGAATATTTGAATTCAGACGCTTTACAGCCAACCCAATAGTTTTTATAATCAGCTGTCATTTCGTCGTATGATGGGTAAACAGTAACTTTTCCTTCGGTACCTGCCCAATCCATATCCTGATGCGTAAAGCTATGTGGAGAGTAGGAATGGAATTCGTATACAGCCTTATCATCGTCAATAAGGAATTCACCTGCTGTCCAATGGGAGTTTCCTGATGAATCCTTAGATGCCATCATACGCTCAATAAATACAAGGTGGTTTTTATCAACAGTTCTTACTGCATCTGTAATTCTCTGCATAAGGGATTTAACCTGATTAACCGTTTTTTCGGTGGTTTCAAGTGTCGGTACATACGGTTCATTTATAAAACCATATCCGAGAATACATTCTTCGTCAGCATATCTCTTTGCAATTTCTTTCCACAATGCAATAAGACGGTTCTGGTTTTCAGTACTTGTCCAGAGCGCCATTCCGTTACCCTGAGACTGATAACCACCCTGTGGGTAATGCATATTCAGAACAAGCTTGATTCCGTATTTCTTAGCCCACTCAATGTTTTTATCAATCCAGTCAAAGCCAGCCTGCTTGTACACATAAGGGTTTGAATCACTTTCAAAGAGTCCATAGTTCAGATAAAAACGAACAGAATTAAATCCAAGCTCAGCAAGCTCTTTATAGCTGTTTTCATCGTGGTGATTTCTTGGCTCGACCTTAGGATTTCCCCAAACTTCATTACCAAAAGCAATACCTCTTATAAGGTATTCCGAGCCGTCCGGTTGATAGAGCTTTGTTCCCTTAACAGTAATAAACTTATTTGCAGAAGGAGTATCTACAACAGGCTTTTTATTTGTAGTAACCGATTTTTTAGTAGTTGTAACAGGTTTCTTTGTTGTAGTGACCGTTGTAGTTGTTGCATTATCAGTAGTTGTGGTCAAAGTAGTATCAACAGTTGTTGATGTGCTGTCAGGCTCGGTTGTTGAAGTTGTATTTACAGCTTCGGTATCAGGCTGAGTCTGAGATGTTTTGCTTGTATTTTTAGTCGTGTCTTTACCATTATCGCTACTATCACAGCCGACAAAAGTAAATATCATCATAACCGCAAGAAAAATTGATACATATCGTTTAAACACAGGAACACCTCCTTGATTATTTACTTATATTATATTGTTAAGCCTGACCCCATTCAATAACAATTTATTAACAAAGTAAAAACAGATGCACCCTCTCGGGTTCGAGTCCCTGATTACAAAAATAAAGTCGCAATGAAAAACATACTCAACATTTAAACCTCGAGCTAGTCTAAATAAAAATCCCTCACAGATTTCTCTGCGAGGGATATGGATGCAAACGTCACGTTTGCTGGCGCGCTGCAAGGGACTCGAACCCCTGACCTACTGGTTCGTAGCCAGTCACTCTATCCAGCTGAGCTAGCAGCGCATTATAACGTGGCTCTCACCACGATTATATATTATACCACAGAAATAACCCGATGTCAAGGATTTTTTGACGTTAAAATCACAAATTATTCCCAGCTTTTCCACACGTCGGGCTGATAGCCTACTGTTGCATGTTTACCGTTTCTCACGATTGGTGTTTTCAGAAGCATAGGATTATCAAGCACTTTCTCTATTTTAGCGCTGTCGTCAGCAAGATACTTTACGAGTAGTGCGTCTTTTTCCTTTGAATCGCTGTCAAAAATCTTCTCAAAGCCACCCACAGCCTTCATAACGCTCTCAATCTCGCCTTTACTAAGTCCCTTGACCTTTAAGTCAACAAACTGAAATTTAATTCCACGCTCTTTGAAATATCTCTGTGCTTTTTTGGTATCAAAGCACTTATTCTTTCCAAAAATCTGAATATTCATAGCTACACCTCTAAGAAATCACGCCGTTATTACATTCTATCACAACGGTGAATGGACCGTCATTTTCAAGGGAAACCTTCATATCTGCACCAAAAACACCCTTCTGAGTATTTTGACAGATACGCTCGTTACAAATTTGAACAAAATACTCGTAGAGCTTTTCTGCAAGAGCTGGTGGTGCGGCATTTACAAAGCTCGGTCTGTTTCCCTTTCTGCAGTCAGCATAAAGTGTAAACTGCGATACAACGAGAATTTTCCCCGAAACATCAGAAACAGAAAGGTTAATCTTGTCGTTTTCATCAGCGAAAATTCTTAGTCCCTTGATTTTATCAACAAGCTTTTCACAGTCCTTCTCTGTATCATCAGGACCTACACCCAAAAGGATAAGGTAGCCCTTCCCTATCTGTCCTGTTATTTTCCCGTCAACCTTTACATCTGCGTAATTTACACGCTGTATTACAACTCTCATTTATTCCTCCGATATTTTCACAAAATCAATAATATGATTTTACATTAAAATTCAAATAAGGTCAAGTACCTATTGAAATTTTAAAAGGTTTATGGTAAAATATATGTATATTATTATATTTAAGGACAGGTACAAAAATGGATACTTACAAGGAACAGCTTGTTAAAAAAGCTTATACTACAAACGATTTTCTGAGAAAAACTATGCTTGTTATTATGGCACTTTCAATTTCAGGGCTTCTTATAGTGCTTGCTATAATAATGGCTCCGCAGTTTATGCTTATGGGAATGTTTGCTTCGGGATTTATTATCTACGGTGCTTTCTATTTCGGCAAGGATTTACAGATTGAATATGAATATCTCTACACAAACGGCGACCTTGACATTGACAAGATTATGGGACAGCGTAAAAGAAAGCGTCTTGTAAGTGCTAACATCAAGGGAGTTACAGAGTTTGCAAGATATTCAGAAAGTGTAGAGTTTGACGACGAAAAGACTATTGTTGATGCTTCAAGCGGTTTTGAAGAGGAGCACTGGTATATGGCTTTTACAAGCAAAAAATACGGTGAATGTTATCTTATATTTACTCCTAACGAGGAAATGCTGGAGCTTTTAATTGACAATCTTCCTGTAGCTGTAAGAGCAAATGTAAAAAGATAGGTTTGGTATTAAGTATGAATGTGGGAATTGATTTGGTTGAAATTGAAAGAATCAGAAAAAGCTCACAAAAAGGACGTTTTATGGAAAGGGTTTTCTCCGAAAAGGAGTCTGCCCTTTTTTTGACAAAGAAAAATCCTTTTGAAACTATGGCAGGTCACTGGGCTGTCAAGGAAGCTTTTTCAAAGGCTATAAAAACAGGTGTAAGGGACTTTTCTCTGAACGAAATCAGCGTTTTAAGAGATGAATTGGGAGCACCTTATTTAGAGCTTACAGGAAAAGCAAAGGAGCTTGCTGACAGGCTTGAGCTTGATTTTGATGTGAGCATTTCGCATACTAAGGATTATGCAACAGCTGTTGTAATCGCTTTTAAGAGAGGTGGAAATTTATGATTTTAACACCGAAAGCTATGAGAAATGCTGAAAAATATGCAGTAGATTGTGGTATCAGCTTGTGGGAGCTTATGTGTAACGCAGGATATGAGCTTTCTAAGATTGTAAGAAAAATAGCATACGATAAAATGGTTAAAAACGTTGTTATTCTTTGTGGCAAAGGAAACAACGCAGGTGACGGTTACGTCTGTGCAAATCACCTTATTGCTGACGGAATGAATGTCAGCGTTATAAACGTTCTGGGTGAGCCGAAAAGTGAACTTGGAATCAAAGCCTTTTCTTTACTTGACGATAGAGTTAAAATCAGTGATGAAAGTGTAATTACTGAGGCTGATATTATTATTGATGCTGTTTTTGGTACAGGATTTAAGGGCGATTTACCTGAAAATGTAAAGACTATTTTCATCCTGGCAGAAAACAGCAGTGCTTACAGAATTGCCTGTGATTGTCCGTCGGGAGTTGACTGTCTTACAGGAAAAGTCAGCAACGGGTCTTTTCACTTTGATGAAACAGTTACTTTTCACAGTGAAAAAATTGGTTGTTTATTAAAGCCTGCAACTGAATACTGTGGTGAAATTAAAGTATGTGACATTGGTATTCCTTATGATTTGGAAAAATACAGCGACATTGAAATTACCCTGCTTGATGACGACTTCCCTGCTGATGTTATGCCTGAAAGAATTGCTGACGGACACAAAGGTACTTTCGGCAAGGCAAATCTGATTTGCGGTTCAAACCAGTACAAGGGTGCTGCTGCACTTTCGTTGGCTTCTGCATTAAGAAGCGGTGTGGGACTTGTTGAGCTTTTTTCTGACAAAGAAATATGCGACAGTTTGTTTACTCAGCTCCCTGAAGCAATTTACACAAAAATTGACAAAAGTGACATTGATGCCTCAATCAGTAAAATTACAAGCAAAAAATCAACAGCAACTCTTATCGGTTGCGGATTAGGAGACTGTGACAAGAGACTTGTTGAGGAAATGATTTCTCAGTCGGTTTCGCCGTTAATAATTGACGCAGACGGAATAAATCTTATTTCTGAGAATATAAATGTAGTATTGAACGCAAAGGATAAAGTTATCTTGACACCTCACCCTGCTGAGCTTTCCAGAATATGCGGGGTTTCAGTAGAGGAAATACTGGCGGACAGACTTCTATACGCCGTGAAAGTGGCTAAGGATTTGAACTGCATTGTTGTTTCAAAGGGTGCTGACACATTTATTACCGACGGAAAAACAGTTTATCTTAACAAATCAGGTAATACTGCCCTTTCAAAAGGCGGAAGTGGCGACATTCTGGCAGGTTTGATATGCGGAATAGTTGCTCAGGGTGTTGAACCTTTAAAGGCTTGTGCCTGTGGTTGTTACATCTTAGGAAAAACCGCTGAAATCCTCAGTGAGAGTCTTTCTGAACGTGGAATTATCGGAAGCGACATAATTTCCGCATTACCCTATGTGTTCAAAATACTTGACATTTAGGTGAATTATGAATATCAGAGGCCTTGTTTTACTATTAATATTGACAGCTTTTATCTTTCTTACAGGTTGTTCTGACACAACTGCCAAGAGACCTGATTTAAATTCTGATTATCAGTTTGAAGCAACTGTCAATTTCAGTAACGAGGCTTTTACTATTTCGGGCAAGAAAACAAGTGAACGATGGGTATTTACTTATATTCAGCCTGCTGAAATCAAGGATATGTCGGTTGTGCTTGAAAATGACAAGTACAAAATTTCCTATAACGGGCTTATTCAGGAAGGCGAGCGGAGCTCAATGCCTGACAGCAACGTCTGTGATTTTGTTGCAAGGTCACTCGAATACATAGCACGTGGAAAAGATATGGAATTTTCCTCTGATGGTGATATAGTTTCAGGAAAAGGCGTTTTTGACGGTGGAGATTTAAAGGTTACCTACAACAAAAACAGGCTTCCGGAAGAGATTACAATAGGAAAAGATATAGAAATCATATTCAAAAGCTTTAAAAAAGTCCACTCTTAAACAGAGTGGACTTTTATTATATATTGCAAATTACATTTTTGAGCCTTTAGCACCCTTTGTTCCGCCGCCAAGCTTAACGCCTGAAAGCACGTTTGTATCAAAGACATAGGTAATATTTTCTGATTCTCTTTCTCTCTTCATAGCAAGGTCAATCATCTTGTCAAGAAGCTCTGTATAAGGTGTACCTATCGGTTCCCAGAGGTAGAAAGAAAGGCTTCCCGGGATAGTATTGATTTCATTAAGCCAGATTTTCTGAGTATCCTTATCAATCATAAAGTCTATTCTTGATACACCATTACAGCCGAGACACTGAAACGCCTTAACTGCAAGATTTCTGATATCTTCACGCTGTTCTGGTGTGATATTTGCAGGAATAAGGCGCTTTGTAGAAGCCATTCCCTTACTTCCTGAATCCTTGGCACCGCCAAGATACTTTTCTTCATAGCTTAAGATTTCATCGCTGTTTATCGGTTCTTCGCATTCAGAAGCATCTGCCTCATCAACGTCACCACAAACTGAGCAGTTAATTTCCTTTAAGTTTTCAATACAGGTTTCTACAAGTACCTTTGAAGCGTAATCAAAGGCTGTTGAAAGTGATTCATAGAGCTTTTCTCTGTCAGATGCCTTTGAAATTCCGATTGAAGAACCAAGATTTACAGGCTTTACAATAACAGGATAACCGATTTCCTTTTCAATTTCGTCCATAACAGCGTCAGGATTGTCAAAATCCTTAGCGAGATAGCACTTACAATCAAGTACAGGAATATTATTATCCTTAAGTACAGTCTTCATAACGTACTTATCCATACCTACTGCCGACGAAAGCACATCACAGCCGACGTATGGGAGATTCAAGGTTTTAAGATAGCCCTGAAGTGAGCCGTCTTCAACATTTGTTCCATGAACTATAGGAAATGCAATATCAATATAGTCAACTGTATTATTTCCGAACTTTTTAAACGGGAATTTCATCAGCTCAACCTTATTGCCTGTATTCACGAGGATAATTCTCTGTGAATTCTTAAGTAAAGCATTTAAATTCTTATAGTTTTCGATATCAGTGAGCTTTTCTCCGGTATAAAATTCGTTATTCTTTGTGATATAAACAGGTATTATATCGTATTTTTCCTTATCAAGTGAGTACATAGCCTGAACAGCTGAAATGATAGAAATTTCGTGTTCTACGCTCTTTCCTCCGAAAAAAACACCAAGTTTGATTTTCATAATGTCATATCCTTTCAATCAGTAATTGTCAGGCAGGTCGTTTTCAAGAAGCACAATTTTCTTTTTATCTGTCTGAATTGAATATACTTTTTTCAAAGCGTCGTTAAGGTCAGTTGCAACATAGCAGTTATTCATATCATAGCCTGCATCCTTAACGCCGTCATAGATAGGCTTAGTCTGTTTTTCACCAACAAGCACGATAAAATCACAAGCCTCAGCTGATTCCTTACCGAAGTTATAGTTGAGTTCGTCCTGCATTGAGCCAAGCTCAACCATACCGGGAGTAACGAGAATTTTCATTCCGTCAAAATACTGGATAGTATCAAGGGCAGCCTTAGCACCGCTTGGATTTGAATTATAAGCATCATCAACGATAATAATTCCGCCACGATTTACAAGTTCAAGTCTGTGTGGCACGCTTTCAAGTTTTCTTACCTGTGGGCGAAGCTTTTCAAGTGGAATACCCATCTTATGTGAAACTGCGAGAGCACCGGTTATATTTATAACGTTATGTTCGCCGATAAGCTTTGTTGTAAATTCGCATACTTCCCCGTCGGCTGTCTTAACCTTAAATTCACTTCCACGTTCTGAAATTCTAATATCAAAAGCCTGATAGGTATTTCCCTCTTTAAGACCGTAGGAAACAGCATTCGGAAGTTTTTTATGGTTATGAGTTGTGATAGCCTCGCAGTCGCCGTTTACAAACAGAAATGCGTCATCAGTAAGGCTGTCAGCAAGTTCAAATTTTGTCTTTTTTATATTATCAATAGTCTTGAAGGTTTCAAGGTGCTGTTCACCGACAGTTGTGATTACTCCGTGATGCGGATGAACAATATCGCAGATTTCCTTGATATCGCCAACATTTCTTGCACCCATTTCGCAGATAAAAATCTGGTGAGTAGCCTTAAGCTTTTCACGGATTGTTCTTACGATTCCAAGAGGGGTATTATAGCTTTCAGGAGTCATAAGTGTGTTATACTTTGCTCTCAAGAGAGTATTCAGGTAGAATTTTACGCTTGTTTTTCCAAAGCTACCTGTAACACCAATGATTTTGAGATTATTATTGCTTCTGAGAATTTTCTTGGCGTCGTTAATATACCAGCGGTTGATTGAAAGCTCAATCGGCTTGTTCACAAGGTTTGCAAGAAGGATAACAAGAGGTGTGAAACCACTTCCTACACCGAGAAAAACCGACTTGACAAGGAGTTTTTCCGAAAGAAAAATCCCCAAAGCAAGTGCCACATAAAAAACTCCGCAGGTAGCAAGCATTCTCTTTACTCTCGGAGTAATAACAAGAGGTTTTTTAGCCTTTTTAGGCTTCATAAACACAACAAGTGCAAGTCCTGAAATTACAAAAAATACAAAATGAGCATTGAGTATTCCGAGAACGACAAATAACAGAAATGCGATAATACAAGGTGTCACACGTCTGAAATTTTTTTTATACCATTTAAGCTGTTCCTTTGGCTTATAGGAATTAAGCTGGAAAATATGGATAAAGCTCCATATTCCGAAAAAAGCCAATGCCAGCATAATTATCGTTAAAATAATCGAAGTAAGCATCAAAAGACAATTCCCTTCTAACTGATTTTAAGGTATGATTTTATAACAGCGTTGAAAGTATACTGTTGTTCGAGGAAGCTATAATGTCCTGCATTTTTCAGTATTACAAGTCCTGAATTTTTAATAAGCTTTTCCATAAGCTGACCATCTGAAAGTGGAGTTGCCGTATCATTTTCACCCCAGATAAGAAGTGCGTCGGCAGTTATTTTTGAAATATATTCAGTCAAATCCTCGTTGACAGTTTTTACAAGAGTAGCCTTCATAATTTCAGAAGCGTCGTTATAATCAGCAGAGCCGAATTTTTTACGCCATTTATCAATTCCCTGTGGAGAAAGCTTTTTTACAAAGCTGAGGTTATAAAACCATTTACCGATTTTATAAACTCTCTGGCGGAATTTCTGTTTAAAAGTCTTTTTAGGTTTAATTCCCGCAGCGTCAACCATAATAATTCTCGGGACTTCAAAAGGAATTTCTCTTTGGGTAAGCATTTTAATAATAACTCTTCCGCCGAAGGAATGTCCGAGAAGAATAACCTTTTTATAATCAAATTTCTCAACAAACTTAATCACGAAGTCGGTATACTGACCAACGTCCCAAGGCTCGCTCTGCTCATCTGAAAGGCCGAATCCCGGCATATCAAGAGCTGTAACAGGATACTTCTGAGCGATAACATTCATAAGGTTATCAAATAGTTTAATATTCGAACCCCAGCCGTGAAGAAGAACAACAAGGGTATCTCCCCCATTTTCCTCGCCACGAAAATCGTAATTTATATTCATATCATCAATCATCAAATTCATAGCATTCTCCAAATTGTCATAATCACATACATAATATATTATAACACACAAATCAGAAATTTGCTACTGTTTTTTTAAAAAAATCAAGATTTTTCCTCAAAAAGTATTCAGAATGCGCTATCTTTTATTTCATATGCACTTGAACGGGTTTGCGTGAAGTGCAAACCGACGACCGTCAGGTCGTCAAGGTACGTAGTACCCGTTCAAGTGCAAAGAAAAACTCCACCGACAAGCGTCGATGGAGTTTAATTATTAAATCATAGGAACGATTGTTGCTTCGGTTGCCGGAGTTTCAGTTTTCTGAATCTGAACGTTATTATAAACGTCCATACCTGTACCTGCAGGAATAAGCTTACCGATAAGAACATTTTCCTTAAGACCTGAAAGTCTGTCGCTCTTTCCTCTGATAGCAGCATCTGTAAGTGCCTTTGTTGTTTCCTGGAAGGAAGCAGCTGAAAGGAATGAGTCAGAATTTGATGATGCCTTTGTGATACCCTGAAGAACTGGTACCGTTGTAACAAGTCTTGCAGTAATATCGCCTGCATCAATTTCTTCCTGAATCTGAGCGTTAATCTGGTCAACTTCTGTCTTGGAAATAAGAGTTCCTGGGAGGAGGAAGCTACTTCCGCTATCGTCAACCTTAACCTTCTTCATCATCTGTCTTACAATAACTTCGATATGCTTATCGTTGATATCTACACCCTGAAGTCTATAAACCTTCTGAACTTCTGTAATGATGTAGTTTTCAACAGCCTTTTCGCCGTTAACTGCAAGGATATCTGATGGGTTGATTGAACCTTCTGTAAGCGGTTCTCCTGCCTTTACAGCCTGACCGTCACGAACCTTAATCTTATATCCGTATGGGATAGCATAAACTTCAACTCTTGCTTCACCCATTGACTCGTCAGTAACTGTAATCTGCTTTGTATTCTTCTTGATTTCTTCAATCTTGATAGTACCGTCGATTGATGTGATAATAGCAGCACCCTTTGGTCTTCTGCTTTCAAAGAGTTCTTCAACTCGTGGAAGACCCTGTGTAATGTCTTCTGCAGAAGCGATACCACCTGTATGGAATGTTCTCATTGTAAGCTGTGTACCAGGTTCACCGATTGACTGAGCAGCGATTACACCAACAGCTTCACCAACAGAAACAATCTTTCCGTTTGCAAGGTTAGCACCGTAACACTTAGCACATACACCGTGCTTAGACTGACACTGAAGAACAGAACGGATAGTAATCTTTGTCTGTCCCATAGCTTCGAGGATTTCGCATACTCTCTTAGCGTCGTGTTCATTCATAAGCTTATTATGTGAAACTACAATTTCGTGTGTTTCAGGGTCTACGAGGTCTTCAACAAGATATCTGCCAACAAGTCTTTCTGAAAGTGGCTCAATCTTTTCGTTACCGTTTCTGATTTCAAATACTTCGATACCAGAAGTTGTTCCACAATCTTCTTCATAGATAATAACGTCCTGTGAAACGTCAACAAGTCTTCTTGTAAGGTAACCTGAGTCAGCAGTTCTGAGGGCTGTATCGGCAAGACCCTTACGAGCACCACGTGAAGAAATAAAGTATTCAAGTACATTAAGACCTTCACGGTAGTTAGCTCTGATTGGCATTTCGATTGTTGAACCTGAGGTATTAGCGATAAGTCCACGCATACCTGCAAGCTGTCTAATCTGGTTGATAGAACCACGGGCACCAGAGTCAGCCATCATATTGATTGGGTTGTATGGGTCAAGACCTGATTTAAGGGCATCTGTAACTTCGTCAGTTGCCTTATTCCAGATTTCGATAAACTTCTTTGATTTTTCTTCTCTTGAAATATAACCTCTCTTATACTGAGTTTCAATCTTAGCAATAAGGTTATCAGCGTTAGCAAGGATATCCTTCTTTGCAGCCGGAACTTCAGCGTCACAAACAGCAACAGTAATTGCAGCCTTTGTTGAGAACTTGAATCCGAGAGCCTTAACCTTATCGAGAACCTCTGAAGTTGTAGCTGTTCCGTGAATTCTGATACATCTTTCAATAATTTCTGAAAGCTGCTTCTTCTTTACAAGGAATGAAACTTCAAGGTCAAACATCTTTTCAGAATTTGTTCTGTCAACAAAGCCAAGATTCTGAGGAATATTATCATTGAAAATAAGTCTACCTACAGTAGCGTCAATGAGTTTAGAAACCTGCTTTTCGCCGATTGTCTTAGTAATCTTAACCTTAATTGGTGCGTGGAGTGAAACAACTCCTGCATCATAAGCCATAAGAGCCTCATTAACGTCCTTAAACACCTTACCTTCGCCTGCTTCACCCTTCTTTTCAAGTGTCAGGTAATATGAACCCAGTACCATGTCCTGTGAAGGAACAGCAACCGGACGTCCGTCTGATGGCTTGAGAAGGTTATTTGCAGCGAGCATAAGGAATCTTGCTTCAGCCTGAGCTTCAGCAGAAAGTGGTACGTGAACAGCCATCTGGTCACCGTCGAAGTCAGCGTTAAACGCTGTACATACCAGTGGGTGAAGCTTGATAGCACGACCTTCAACAAGAACAGGTTCAAATGCCTGAATACCAAGTCTATGAAGAGTTGGCGCACGGTTAAGCATTACAGGGTGTCCCTGAATTACGTTTTCGAGAGCATCCCAGACTTCCGGTCTTGCTCTGTCAACCATTTTTCTTGCTGATTTAATATTTATCTGTGGGTTTGTATCCACAAGTCTCTTCATTACGAAAGGCTTAAAGAGTTCAAGTGCCATTTCCTTTGGAAGACCGCACTGATACATCTTAAGTTCAGGGCCTACTACGATAACTGAACGTCCTGAGTAGTCAACACGCTTACCGAGAAGGTTCTGACGGAAACGTCCCTGCTTACCCTTAAGCATATCTGAAAGTGACTTAAATGCTCTGTTGTTAGGGCCAGTAACAGGTCTTCCGTGTCTGCCGTTGTCGATAAGAGCGTCAACAGCTTCCTGAAGCATTCTCTTTTCGTTTCTTACGATAATATCAGGTGCTTCAAGCTGGAGCATTCTTCTGAGACGGTTATTTCTGTTAATAACTCTTCTATAAAGGTCATTTAGGTCACTTGTAGCATATCTGCCACCGTCGAGCATAACCATCGGTCTGATATCTGGTGGGATAACAGGTACTACGTCAAGCACCATCCAAGATGGGCAGTTTCCTGACTGAATGAATGCTTCAACAATCTCAAGTCTCTTAAGAAGCTTAATCTTCTTCTGACCGTGTGGAAGGTCTTTAAGTTCTTCCTTAAGTTCATTTGAGAGCATCTTAAGGTTGTTTTCCCACTTTTCAGGTGCGATATCAGCATAAGCTTCATCATTAGCGAATTCTTCCCAGTTTTCGTCAAAAAGCTGCTTGATGTAAGTTGAATTGCTTACAGCTTCAAAAACGATATGGTCAGTATCTCCGCCAGGGTTCTTATCCTTATAGTTTGTTCTGTCTCTGTCAGCAGCTCTCAGAAGTTCAAAGTAAGTTTCTCTTGAAATAACCTGTCCTACTTCATACTCTTCTTCGCTCTTTGTATTTTCGATTCTTGTAATAAGATACTGTCTGCCATAGAGGAACTTTTCAAAATCATCAGCATCAAGTCCTGTGATATTGATAAACTTCGCCTTATGTCCAGCGATAAATGATTCATATCTGTCAGGTGCATATTCCTTAAGCATAAGCTCAATAGCTTCCGCACCCATCATAGCAAAGAACTCGTCCTCATACTTTTCACGCATATCGGTATAGTCCTTTTCAGTAAGGAGCTGTCCCTTAATCATACCGGTATTTCCGGCATCGATTACTATATACTTTGTAAAGTAAAGAACTTCTTCAAGACGCTTCTGAGAAACCTCAAGAATCTGTCCGATTCTTGAAGGTGTTCCCTTAAAGTACCAGATATGTGACACTGGAGCAGCAAGCTCGATGTGTCCCATTCTTTCTCTTCTTACCTTTGCTCTGGTAACTTCAACTCCACAGCGTTCACACACTTTACCCTTAAAGCGGATTTTCTTATACTTTCCGCAGTGACATTCCCAATCCTTTGAAGGTCCGAAAATTCTTTCACAGAAAAGACCGTCACGTTCAGGCTTCTGAGTTCTGTAATTTATTGTTTCCGGTCTTTCAACGACACCGTATGACCATTCTCTAATCTGGTCAGGTGACGCAAGACCAATCTTTATTGATTCAAAAGTATTAAATTCCAATATACGACCCTTCTTCCTTTAGAAATAAAAGTTTGCTTCATATGGTCTTATTCTTCTTCGTCGAAATAATCTCCGCTCATCTCGTCGTCGAAGTCATCAGTATCGAGGTCGAGTTCTGAAACTCCGTCCTCGTCCTCTGCCATAAATCCGTCGCTGAGGTCGCCTTCGTCAAGGCTGAAATCCATATCCTCATCTGCTGATGAATTATTCGGTACAAAATCATCATCGTCATCAAATGACTGCTTGAGGTCGATTTCTTCGTTATTTACGTTATAAACCTTAACATCAAGGCAAAGTGACTGAAGTTCCTTAATAAGAACCTTGAAGGATTCAGGAACGCCCGGCTTAGGAACATTCTGACCCTTAACGATTGCCTCATAAGTCTTAACTCTACCTACTGTATCGTCAGACTTGACTGTAAGGATTTCCTGAAGTGTATATGCAGCTCCGTATGCTTCAAGAGCCCAAACTTCCATTTCTCCGAATCTCTGTCCACCGAACTGAGCCTTACCACCAAGTGGCTGCTGAGTTACAAGTGAGTACGGACCAACTGAACGTGCGTGAATCTTATCGTCAACGAGGTGATGGAGCTTAAGGTAGTACATATAACCTACTGTTACTCTGTTGTCGAACTTTTCACCTGTTCTTCCGTCGTAAAGAGTTGTTTTTCCGTCTTCTGACATACCCGCAAGCTTAAAGCAAGCTCTGATGTCGTCTTCGTGAGCACCGTCAAATACAGGTGTCATAATCTTCCAGCCGAGAGCCTTAGCAGCCATACCAAGGTGAACTTCAAGTACCTGTCCGATGTTCATACGTGAAGGTACGCCGAGAGGGTTAAGAACGATATCAAGTGGAGTTCCGTCTTCAAGGAACGGCATATCTTCCTGTGGAAGAATTCTTGAAACTACACCCTTATTACCGTGACGACCGGCCATCTTGTCGCCGACAGAAATCTTTCTCTTCTGTGCAATATAGCATCTTACGAGCATATTAACTCCAGGTGAAAGCTCATCACAGTTATCTCTTGTAAATACCTTTACGTCGATAACAATACCAGCTTCGCCGTGTGGTACCTTAAGAGAATTATCTCTTACTTCTCTTGCCTTTTCACCGAAAATAGCTCTTAAGAGTCTTTCTTCAGCAGTAAGCTCAGTTTCACCCTTTGGTGTAACCTTACCTACGAGAATATCGCCTGAACGAACTTCTGCACCGATTCTGATGATACCGTTTTCATCGAGGTCCTTAAGAGCGTCCTCACCTACGTTTGGAATATCTCTTGTGATTTCCTCAGGTCCGAGCTTGGTATCACGGCACTCAATTTCGTATTCTTCGATATGAATTGAAGTATATCTGTCTTCCTTAACAAGGTTTTCATTAAGAAGAACCGCGTCTTCGTAGTTATAACCTTCCCAAGTCATAAAGCCGATGAGGGCATTCTTACCGAGAGAAAGTTCACCATTGCAGGTAGCAGGACCGTCACCGATTACCTGATGAGCTTCAATTCTCTCACCCTTATCAACGATAGGTCTCTGGTTTGTACAAGTACCGGCATTTGAACGCTTGAACTTTGTAAGGTTATAGGTACGGATATTTCCGTCATCTTCCTTAACAACAATCTTATCAGCGTCAACGCTTTCAACAATACCTGCCTTATCTGAAACAACAGCAACACCTGAGTCAACACAAGCCTTATATTCCATACCTGTACCAACGATTGGTGATTCTGTCTTAAGAAGCGGAACAGCCTGACGCTGCATGTTTGAACCCATGAGGGCACGGTTTGCGTCGTCGTTTTCAAGGAATGGGATACAAGCAGTAGCTACTGATACCATCATTCTTGGTGAAACGTCAACAAAGTCAATCTGGTCGCTGTCAAATTCTGAAATCTGGTCACGGTAACGTCCGTTTACTCTCTTCTTAGCAAAAGTACCGTCTTCATTGAGAGGTTCATTTGCAGGAGCAACAACATAGTTATCTTCTACGTCAGCTGTCATATAAACAACTTCTTCAGTTACCTTACCTGTTTTCTTATCAATCTTTCTGTATGGAGCTTCAATAAAGCCATATTCGTTAATTCTTGCAAATGATGCAAGGTAAGAAATAAGACCGATGTTAGGACCTTCAGGAGTTTCGATAGGACACATTCTACCATAGTGTGAGTAGTGTACGTCTCGAACTTCAAATCCGGCTCTGTCTCTTGAAAGACCGCCAGGACCGAGAGCTGAAAGTCTTCTCTTATGTGTAAGCTCAGCAAGCGGGTTATTCTGGTCCATGAACTGTGAAAGTGGTGATGAACCGAAGAATTCCTTGATTGCAGCAGTAATAGGTCTGATATTGATGAGTGCAGCAGGAGTGATTACATCTGTTTCCTGTGACTGAGTGTTCATTCTTTCACGAACAACTCTTTCCATTCTTGTGAAACCGATTCTGAACTGGTTCTGAAGAAGTTCGCCTACTGAACGGATACGTCTGTTTCCGAGGTGGTCGATATCGTCTACAAGACCTACGCCTTCACAAAGATTAAGGAAGTATGAAACTGAAGCATAGATATCATCAAGAGTGATATGCTTTGGAACGAGGTCATCAGCTCTCAGCTTGATATTTTCTCTGATTTCTTCTTCGCTTTCGCAAGTATCAAGGATTTCCTTAAGAGCCTTGAAAGATACCTTTTCATTGATACCATATTCTGTTACGTCAAAGTCGATATACTTATTGATATCAACCATTCCGTTACCGATAATCTTAACTTCCTTATTATCAGTTCTAACAGTATTTTCGCCATTGATGTTTACAAATTCCTTAACTTCAACAGTTACGAATACCTCGTAAACACCTGCAGCTTCGATTTCAACAGCTCTGTCATACTTGATGAGCTCGCCAGCCTGAGCCATAATCTCACCTGTAAGCGGATTGATTACGTCTCTTGAAAGAATGTGGCCTGCAAGTCTTGAAGCAATACCGAGCTTCTTATTATATTTATAACGACCGAAACGTGAAAGGTCGTATCTTCTTGCATCAAAGAAGAGATTGTTAAGATGAGTTTCAGCACTGTCAACCGTTGGCGGTTCGCCCGGACGAAGCTTCTTATAAACCTCAAGAAGAGCTTCTTCTCTATTTACAGTCTGGTCCTTCTGGAGAAGGATAGTCTGGTTAAGTCTATGGTCATTACAGAAAACGTCCTCAAGCTGTTCGTTTGTTCCAAGTCCCAGTGAACGGAGGAATGTTGTAAGAGGAATCTTTCTGTTTTTATCAATTCTAACGTAAACAACGTCGTTTGAATCCATTTCGTATTCAAGCCAGGCACCTCTGTTAGGAATAACAGTTGACTTAAAGAGGTCCTTACCTGTCTTATCCTTTTCAACTGCGTAATAAACGCCAGGTGAACGGACAAGCTGTGATACGATAACTCGTTCAGCTCCGTTAATAACGAATGTTCCGCTGTCTGTCATAAGCGGAAAATCGCCCATATATACTTCGCTTTCCTTAATTTCGCCTGTTTCGGTGTTGTTAAGTCTTGCAGTAACTCTGAGTGCAGCAGAATAAGTAACGTCTCTTTCCTTACATTCTGCAACTGTGTACTTCGGAGTTTCGTCGATTCTGAAATCCACGAAATTGAGTTCGAGAATACCGTTGTAATCTGTGATGGTTCCTACATCTCTGAATACCTCTCTCAGTCCTTCATCAATGAACCACTTGTAAGAATTCTTCTGTACCTCGATAAGATTTGGCATTTCCAAGATTTCATTAATCTTAGCAAAACTTTTACGTGTGTTTTTGCCAAGCTTCACGTCCTTGACATTTACCATAGGCTGAATCACTCCTTGTAAAATAATAACTTCATCTTTTGCAACAACGTTAATTGCAAAAGTTAAAATTCTCATCATATCGGAAATCTATGCTTTTTCCACAAAAAATCACGAAAAACTGTGTATTTTTCACGTTAATTTTATCGCACCTTTTTGTCAGTAGGGGCATAAAATTCCATATTGATACATTTTACAAGTATACTATATTTAAAGTCAAATGTCAAGGGATTTTTCAGCATTTTTTTAATACGTTATTTTTACTACTATGAAGTGGTTTTATCACTGTTTTTTATGCAATTTCACAAAATAGTTTTTTAAGTTTCATTTTTTTAGCTTAAAAATGCAGTTTTTATTTTTGATTATGCATATTTTTCCGATAATTTTCATTGATTTTAACAAAAAATCTTTCAATAAAAACGATGAAGTGTAGATAAAAAGTTAAAAATGCTTATTAAGTGTTGCAACTTTTGATTTTTATGGTATAATATAGAATACACTCTATTGTGGGTGACTGTTTTTTAATAAGGTAAATAACCTTTTGAAAGGATTGAAATATA
This sequence comes from Ruminococcus sp., assembly GCA_015066705.1. Taxonomy (GTDB): domain Bacteria; phylum Bacillota; class Clostridia; order Oscillospirales; family Ruminococcaceae; genus JAAZZIT01. Next base: position 3,451 of record SVNV01000002.1, on the reverse strand, counting down.
ATGACTGATAAGGAATTATACGCATTGTGGTGCGAAAAGGCTGTTGATGACGCAGACTTACAGGCTGAGCTCAAATCAATCGAAGGCGACGACGAAGCCATTCTCGACAGATTTTACAGAGATTTGGAATTCGGCACAGGTGGTCTGAGAGGCGTTATCGGTGCCGGCTCATACAGACTTAACGTTTACACAATCAGAAGAGCTACTCAGGGACTTGCTGATTACGTTAACGGTTCTTTTGAAAATGGCTCTGTTGCTATTGCACACGACAGCAGAATCAAGTCAGACGTTTTTGCAAAGGAAGCAGCAAGAGTTCTGGCTGCAAACGGAATCAAGGTTCATCTTTACAATGAACTTATGCCTACACCTATGCTTTCATGGGCTGTAAGAGATTTGAAGTGTAGCGCAGGTATCGTTGTTACTGCTTCACACAACCCTGCTAAATACAACGGCTACAAGGTTTATGGTGAAGACGGTTGTCAGATTACTCTTGAGGTTGCTGAAACAGTTATCGGAAAAATAAAGGATGTTCCTATGTTTGACGGTGCAAAGCTTATAAGCTTTGAGGACGGTCTTGCAAGCGGAATGATTAACTATATTTCACAGGACGTCATTGACAGATACCTTGAAAAGGTTTCAGAACAGGGCGTTCACACTGAGCTTGTTGCAGACAGTGGTCTCAAGGTTGTTTACACACCTCTTAACGGTGCAGGAAACAAGCCTGTAAGAGCTATTCTTGACAGAATCGGAATCAAGGATGTTACTATTGTAAAGGAACAGGAGAATCCTGACGGAAACTTCCCTACTTGTCCTTATCCTAACCCTGAAATCAAGGAAGCACTTCTCAAGGGTCTTGAATACTGTGACAAAGTAAAGCCTGACCTTCTTCTTGCAACAGACCCTGACTGTGACAGAGTTGGTATTGCTGTTCCTGACCCGAATGGTGATTACGTTCTCTTTACCGGTAATGAAGTAGGCGCAATGCTTATGAAATACATCTTCCAGGAAAGAACAGCTAATGGCACAATGCCTGAAAGACCGGTTGCAGTTAAGACAATCGTTTCAACAGACATCTGTAATAAGATTGCTGCTGAATATAACGTTGAACTGAGAGAAGTTCTTACAGGATTCAAGTTTATCGGCGAACAGATTGGTTTCCTTGAAGACAAGGGCGAAGAAAACAGATATGTTTTTGGATTTGAAGAAAGCTACGGCTACCTCGCTGGCTCATATGTAAGAGACAAGGACGCTGTTGTTGCTTCAATGCTTATCTGCGAAATGGCTGCATTTTACAGAACAAAGGGTATTTCCCTCCTCCAGGCAAGAGAAAATATGTACAATCAGTACGGAAACTATGTTCAGACACAGAAGTCATTTACCTGCGAAGGTGCAAGCGGTATGGAAAGAATGCAGGAAATTATGAGCAGCCTCAGAACAAATGGCCCTAAGGAAATCGGAGGGCTCAAGGTTGTAGCATTCGCTGACTATGTAGCTTCATCTTACACAAATTACATCACAGGCGAAAAGAAGGATATCACACTTCCTAAGTCAGACGTTTTGACATTTGAACTTGAAGAAGGTGCTAAGGTTATTATCAGACCTTCAGGAACAGAGCCTAAAATTAAGGCTTACTACACAACTATCGGTGCTACAAGGGCTGAAGCTGAAGCTCTTGAAGTTAAGATTTCAGAAGATTTCAAGGCAATTCTTGGTTTCTAAATAATAACTTCCCCACTCATAAGGTAGGTAGCCATATAGAAGTATATTATATGAATTTATCGAAGGAAACCTTTCTGAAGAAAGGTTATCCCCCGAGCCCCCATCCAAAGACTTTTAGTATAAAATCCCATACAGGACGTTTTGTCCCGTATGGGATTTTAAATTGAAAGTTTTAGGAAAGGAGCTTGAGGAATAACCCTTTTTCAAAAGGGTTTTCCTCAATAAGTCCGTGTAATACTTCTTTATGACCACTCACCTTAAGGCGAGTGGGGATTTTTTTTGAAATATTTGAATTTATAATTATTCAAAAAGGTTTATTATCTAATTTAGACAAATTATGTTGACTTTTGTTGATTTGTGTTGTATAATTTATTTATAAAATATACATATGAGGTGATACATATGAAAAAATATATCAGATATTTAGTATCGTTGCTTTGCGTGGCTTGTATGCTTATGCTTGCAGGCTGTGGAAATGACCTGCCTGCAACAGAAAATGGTGGAGCAGATAATTCTGTTAACGGTGACCCTAATATTGCAAATCCTAATCTTGGTGCAAATAATGCAGGTATGGAGTTGCCTGAGGGTTATGAAGAGGACCGTGCGAAATGTGAAACAAGAATGAATGAGCTTCTCAAGGAAGGCTACTCATATGAAGGTCTTAAAGACAAGCTTCGTGAAGAAGGTTTTGAATCCTGGGGAACCGTGGCAGCTAATGCTTTTGACAAAACCGACTGGGTTGAACAAGCTAAAATTTTCATCGAAAAACGTATCAATAACACAGGATACAGTGTTGCAATGCTCAGAACAGAGCTTACTGAAGCAAAGTTTAAAGAACAGGATATCGACCAGGCTGTATGGTCTTTTGATACCGATTACAAGAAGGAAGCCTGTCTTGCTGCTGTGACAGTTTCAAAGGACGAAAGCTATTGTCATCACAGAGTATCAATCCGTCAGGAGCTTGAAGTTGTATTGGAATTCAAGCTTGAAGAAGTTGATTATGCAATAGACAATGCAGATGTTGACTGGAATAAGCTTGCTTTGAATTACATCAGACAGATTGATAATCAGGGTGGATATCCGGAATCAAGAGTTGGCTTGGAAAACTGCGTTGGCGATGGTCATTTCTTTTGGGACGAAATTCAGTATGGTATAGAAAATCTTGGTATTGACTGGAACAGGCGTGCATGTGAATATCTGAATAATCAGACCTATGACAGACTTACATCTAAAAATGATTACAAACAGATGTTAAGAGATGAAAAATTCACAGAAGATGAAATCAAGTACGCTATTAAGAATTGCGACTTTGACTGGAAAGATAACGCAAGCGGATATGTTTTCAGACATGTGTGGGATTTCAGCAGCATTGCTGATGTAAAGAATACCCTCAGAGCAGAAGGCTACACAGAGGAAGAAATCGACTATGCAGTAAGCGAATGGGCTGACCACGATTGGTAAACAAATAGCGAAAACCCCTTTCCGATTTCCGTGATGTTCTTAACGGAGAATTAGTGGGTGGTATGTAACCGGAAGGTGTAAAAACCTTCCGGTTATTACTTTTTATGCGGTTTTTGCAGTAGGTTGTGTGAGGACTTCGATGGCAGGGATGCCTTCCTGTTCGGGCAGTCGGAAGGCGTAGTGTATGCGGATCGGGTTGCCTGCTGTTCGGGAATATTTCTCGAACTTCTCGTACACCTCTATTCTGCGGATGAACACTCGCAGCAGTTCG
>SVNV01000032.1 GCA_015066705.1 Ruminococcus sp. | reverse complement strand
TTGTTCCTGACTGTGAATACGGCGAAAACGGTACATTCATTTTTGCAGACAGCGGTCTTGAACAGAATCCTGACCCTGAAAAGCTTGCTGCTATTGCTGCTTGTTCTGCTGAAAGCTTTGAACTTCTTGTTCAGAAGCAGGCTAAGGTTGCTATGCTTTCACATTCAACAATGGGCAGTGCAAAGCACGCTGACGTTGACAAGGTAGTAGAAGCTACAAGAATCTGTAAGGAAATGAACCCTGATCTTTTAGTTGACGGTGAATTACAGCTTGACGCTGCTATCGTTCCATCTGTTGGTCAGTCAAAGGCTCCAAATAGCCCTGTTGCAGGTAAGGCAAATGTCCTCGTATTCCCTGACCTTGATGCAGGTAATATCGGCTACAAGCTGGTTCAGAGACTTGCTAAGGCTGAAGCATACGGACCTGTAACACAGGGTATTGCTATGCCAATCAATGACTTATCAAGAGGCTGTAGCGCTGACGATATCGTAGGCGTAGTTGCTATTACTTGTGTGCAGGCACAGGCATAAATTTTACAAAAGGAGAAAAACAAAATGAAAATTTTAGTTATAAATGCAGGAAGTTCATCACTTAAGTATCAGCTTATTGATATGGAAACTGAAAATGTAATGGCAAAGGGTCTTTGCGAAAGAATCGGTATCGAAGGCTCAAAGCTTAACCACACTCCTGACGGTGGAGAAAAGGTTGTTATTGAAAAGCCTATGAAGGACCATGCTGATGCAATCAAAATGGTACTTGACGCTTTAACTGACGGAAATCACGGCGTAATTTCTTCAATGGATGAAATTTCAGCTGTAGGTCACAGAGTTGTTCACGGCGGAGAAGAATTTACAGGCTCTGTTATTATCAATGATGAGGTTATGAAGGCTGTTGAAGCTTGTAACCCACTTGCACCACTTCACAACCCTGCAAACATTATCGGTATCAAGGCTTGTGAGGCTGCTATGCCAGGCGTTCCTATGGTTGGTGTATTTGATACAGCTTTCCACCAGACAATGCCTGCTGAATCATTTATGTATGGTATTCCTTATGAACTTTACAAGGAAAACAAAATCAGAAGATACGGTTTCCACGGAACATCACACAAGTATGTTACACAGGAAGCTGCTAAAATGCTCGGCAAGAATGTTGATGATGTTAAACTTATCACTTGTCATTTAGGTAACGGCTCAAGTATTACTGCTGTTGACGGCGGTAAGTCAATTGATACATCAATGGGCTTTACCCCTCTTGCAGGTACAGTTATGGGTACACGTTGCGGTGACATTGACCCTGCTATTGTTAAGTTTATTGCTGACCAGAAGGGTATGACTCTTGATGAAGTTGATACACTCTTAAACAAGAAGTCAGGTGTTGACGGTATTTCAGGTATCAGCAGTGACTTCAGAGACCTTGAAGCTGCTGAAGCTGAGGGAAATGAAAGAGCACACCTTGCACTTTCAATGTTCTCACACAGCGTAAGACACTTCGTTGGTGCTTACCTTTTTGAACTTGGCGGTGCTGATGCTATCGTATTTACAGCAGGTATCGGTGAAAATACAGTTATTATGAGAAGAGACATCTTAAAGGGTGTTGAAGCTCTCGGAATCAAGATTGACCCTGAAAAGAACGAAAAGGCAATCCGTGGCGTACAGATGGATATTGCAACTGACGATTCAAAGGTAAGAGTTCTTGTAATTCCTACAAACGAAGAACTTATGATTGCTAAGGAAACAGAAGCTTTAGTAAAATAATTTTCGGAGGCTATACCTTGGAATATAGAAACCCAAACTATGATTCTCTGCCTGACGAAAGTCTGGCTGAACTCTCTCTTAACGGAGATAAAATAGCAACAGAGTTTCTGCTTGAACGATATAAGGACAGGGTTCGTTCCTGTGCAAGACTTTATTATCTTGCAGGGGGAGATGATGATGACCTTATTCAGGAGGGTATGATTGGACTGTTTAAGGCAATCTGTACCTTCGACAAGGATAAAAATTCTTCTTTTAATACCTTCGCAAATCTCTGTATCAAAAGGCAGATGATTACTGCAGTTAAAACTGCAAACAGAAAAAAACATTTGCCCCTTAACAGTTATGTGCCTCTTACAGGCTACGGAGAGGAAGATGAAGAAGAAAAAATCCTTGATTTTCTAGTGTCAAACCCTGAAGAAATATTTATTGATAAAGAAAATATGGAGATAATTGAGGGTAAAATCAGCGATGATTTAAGCTCCTTTGAACAGACGGTGCTTTATCTCTATATTAAAGGCAATTCCTATAAGGAGATTTCAGAGATTCTTAAAAAAGAGCCTAAGTCCATAGATAACGCACTTCAGAGAATTAAAAAGAAAATGACAGACATTGTAGAGAACAGCGACTAGCTGTTCTCTTTTTTTATGCCTATAAATTCGCAAAATCGGTTGACATATCTGTTTTTAAGTTGTAAAATATTGGGGATAGCATTTTGTTGGAGGAAATCATTATGAATGAGATTTCAAAGATATATAATGTGTTAAAATCCAAGGAGTTCTTAATGGATGCCTGTGATTATAAAACTGAGAAATATTTTGCTTATGGAGAACAGGAAGGTGCTACAGCTCAGTTCAAGTTTGGCTTTGACAAAAAAGGACTTTACATTTTTGTAAAGGTGCTTGATGATACTCCTGAATATGATTCGGAACTTTCCTGGGAAAACGACTCTGTGGAAATTTTTGTTGACGAAAAGAATATTAAACTTTCAGAACCAGACGAAAACTGCTATTTCTTCAGAATTACAAGAAGTGGACAGGTTGTAAATGGTGAAATGCCTGGAAATAACTTTGAAATTTCTGCTGAAGTTCAGGAATTTGGTGACTACTATACAATTTCAACCTACATTCCATTTAAGAATGAACTTGACAGGGAAGTTACTCTTATGGGCTTTGACCTTATTGTAAATGACAGAAGAAACGGAAAGAGAAGATCTATGTCAGCTTTAAGTGACGCTGAATGTCTTTCATTCCAAAGCACTGAAAAGTATTCTACATTGGCTGTTGGTATTCCTGAAAGTCCAAAAATGATTATGAATGATTCTATAGTTCTTGACTTGTTAAACAAGGACGGAAAGCTCTTTATTGATTTTGATTTATTTATCAACAAATCAGAGTTTGCAAGAGTATTAGAAGAAGAGGGAAGAAGATACGTTGAACTTTCCCGTAGCCGACTCTACATAGACGGCGAAACATTCTCTGTTGATGAAGAAAAGCTTGATGTTGAGGCTATGACAGTTGACGGAAAGCTTTATGCTTCAACTGATATAATCGAAAAAATCGGTGCAAAGTTTGTATATGAAAAAGAAATCAATATAGCTTATGCTTATATAAGGGCTGACGTATTCTCAAGTCCATACAGTTTAAAGGGTAAGATTTGTAACTTCTTAGGCGACAGTATTACATGGGGCGTAGGTGCTACTGCTCCTGAAAATGTATATCACGCTATATTTGCAAAGAAGAACAATGTTGGTCTTGTTAGAAACTACGGTATAAGTGGCACAAGAGTTGCTGACTGTTATGACGAAAATGGCGTTTTAGACGATAAATACGGACCGTCATTTGTAGAAAGACTTGAACTTATGGATGATGATGCTGATATAATCTGTGTGTTCGGCGGAACAAACGATTACGGCCATGGTACACCTGATTTTGGTACAATGGAAAGCCGTGACAAGACAAGCTTTTATGGTGCACTTCACTATCTTGCATCAGGACTTATTGAAAAATATCCTGATAAGTTCATAATGTTTATGACACCGATTCATCGTGAAAACGAGAATAATCCGGGACCTGCAGGAAGACCTCTTATCGATTATTCCCGTGCTATAAAAGAG
>SVNV01000021.1 GCA_015066705.1 Ruminococcus sp. | reverse complement strand
CGGACTTATTGAGGAAAACCCTTTTGAAAAAGGGTTATTCCTCAAGCTCCTTTCCTAAAACTTTCAATTTAAAATCCCATACGGGACAAAACGTCCTGTATGGGATTTTATACTAAAAGTCTTTGGAAGGGGGCTCGGGGGATAACCTTTCTTCAGAAAGGTTTCCTTCGATAAATTCATATAATATACTTCTTTGTGGCTACCCACCTTAAAGCCTGCTCTTTTTTATTTTTCATCAAGCTTTCTTTTTTTCATTCCCTCGACATAGTCGATAGGCACAGTAAACAGGATACCGGTGTTAGGTTCTGAAAGTGGTCCGATAGTAGTGTAGATAACCTTTCTGACTGTGTCGAGCTGGTCCTCACGGATTACCGAGAGAATAGTTCTGTTGTCCTCGTTTCCATTTGAGAAGATAGCTCTCAGTGACGCACTGAGGAAACTGCTGTCCAGCTTTGAAAGTGTCATTGCAAGACCTGCCGACTCAATAATTGTCGCACCGCCTATTCCGGCAGCAGCAAGCCCTTCAAGAAAGAAATCAAGAGACTCAACCTTGTTCAGAATAAAAACCATCAGTTTCACACAATCACAACCTTTCTTACTTGTTAATTTCAAAGAATGTCTTTATTTTCTCAGGAAAATCCTTGCTTAAAAACAGTTCGTTATTAAGCCAGTCGCCTGTGAGCTTCAACGATTCGCAAGGCATATCTCCGTTTCCAATTATATAAGTTATTCCCTTTTTGGATTTAAGGTATTCGTTTTTTGTCATATCCGTGTCTGAATTGTTGTATATTACATTAAAGAATGTATCCATATTGTTTGTCAGGTTGTCAGCCTGTAAAAACATTTCGTTTATGAATCTCGTCATAACATCGTTCATAACCTCAACGTTTTCTTTTTCGCCGTCAGAAAAATCAGGATAGTTTATGTACTGACGGGTGTAGGTGTTGTCAAGAGTCATCATAACGCCCTTTTTAGCATAAATCTGTTCACCTGTCTGCGGGTCGTTGTAATAGATGTCCTCGTCAGGCGCAATAGTCACACCACCAATGTAGTCCACAACATTGTCAAAAGCCCTGTTTGTAACCGTCATATAGTGGTCAACATTTATGCCCATTGTGTTTTCGATAGCGTTTTTAACGCCGTTGACACCCTTGTTTATGTAAATACTTTCAAGTGCCTCCAGTGGGTCGTCCTCGTATTCACTGGCAAGAAGCTTCTGTGAAATAGGAACAATTCTGATTGAACACTGGTCAGGAAGCATTCTTACAAGCATAGCGTGATTCATCTCGTTGAAATCATCAACCTGAATGTAAAGCATTGTGTATCTGTCTTTTGCAGTAGGAATGTCAAGACCGTTCAGCTTGGAATCGTCAGTGTTCTTGTCAACAACAAATTTATCAACTACATAATAACCTGCTGCCCCGAAAATAGCTAAGCCCACTAAAAGGGTGATAAAATATGCAATAGCAACCGGAAACTGTCTTTTCTGCTTTTTTTCCATATTTTCCATATAAAAGCTTTCCTTTCTGAAAAATAGTACAAATTTAATATAAATATGACGGATTTTGTCATAGTTTTCAAAGTCAAGTTTTCAAACTTTCAACAAAGAATTGTTGAAAAGTCCACATTTTCGGCTTGTTTTTGATGCTAAATGTTGAAAACCTTGTTGAAAGTGTTGATAGTTTCAGAAAATTCTCAAAAACTATTGAAAAATCCTGCTAAAAGTTGTAAACTGTTTTTAGTCGGTAAAAACAGCGGGATTTTTGTTCACATCTATAATTTTTATGTCAACATTCTGTTTTTTTGCCATATTTATGGTCATTCCCGTTCCGCTGCGGTAGCTGTTTACGACAGCTATGAGCCTTGAGGAATTGTCAATCATAAACTGATTTCTTTCACGCATACAGCCTGCCTCATACTTGTCATTAAGACAGATAACCTGTGCCGCACTGTCAAGGAGAAGATTGTAATCATAAAGGGCTTCTCCGTGAAGGGATTTTTTCTGTTCCCTGAAAGGCAGTACGCAAACCAGATTTATTTCAGGATTTTTTGCGTGAATGTCACGGATAAAGGACGCCGCCCACAAATCCACACCGGGAGCCATTCCCGAAATAAAGGTTTTGTAGCCATCTTTTATTGCGTCCTCAATAGAGAGTCTGAGAATACTTAGAATTCTTCTCAGCGCCATGGAGTTCACAACATCGCCGTTTCCCGGTAATTTGTCAGGACGGTGACCCGAAAAACAGCAGGTGGTATTTTTGTCAAAACGAAAATCCTGAGCTTTTTCAAAAACCGCCATAACACCCCTCCGTCCATGGTTTCATACACAATATATAATATCACAGATTATGAATTTTGTAAAGAAGCAATCTGAGGAAATACACCTTATTAACCAAATAAATCAGGAGAAATTTATAAAAGGAGAACATCAATGAGTTTTTTCAAAAGAGCATGGGCGGAAGTTCATCTTGACCGCCTTTATGAAAACGCCGACAATTTCAAAAAGAATCTCAAGGGGGATTCTGAGCTTATGTGCGTGGTAAAGGCTGACTGTTACGGACACGGAAGTCCTGACTGTGCTGTGTTTTTACAAAAAGAGCTTGGTGTGAAATGGTTTGCTGTTTCAAATCTCAATGAGGCAATCGAGCTTAGAAATGGCGGAATCACAGAAGAAATCCTCATTTTAGGCTATACACCGCCTGAATATGCACAGGCACTGAGCGAAAACAATATCATTCAGGCTATTACTGAAAAAGAGTATGCACAGCTTTTGTCTCAAAACACAACCTCGCCTGTGAGATGCCATATTAAGCTTGATACAGGTATGACCAGAATAGGCGTGAGATGTAAGGACGTCTGTGAGTTCAAAAGGGAGATTGAGGAAATCTGTAATCTTGAAAATATCTCCGTAGAAGGAATTTTCACTCATCTTTGCGTTGCTGACAGCAACAGTGTCGATGATGTAAGATTTACAGAAAAACAGATTTCACTTTTTAATGAGATTTACAGCGAAATCAAAGAAAGTTGTCCTGCTATTGTTCATCACCATTACCTTAACTCGGCAGGCGGAATTCTTCACGATAACGGCGATTCCACACTTGCAAGACTGGGGATTGTCCTCTATGGACTGAAACCTGATTACGAGCTGGAAATCCCATTTGAGCTTAAACCTGCTATGGAGCTTAAAGCGGTGGTTTCTCAGGTTAAGACAGTAGAAGCCGACGTGGAAATAAGCTATGGCAGAACCTTTAAAACAGATAAGGAAATCAAGCTGGCAACTGTTTCTATCGGCTATGCTGACGGAGTTCCAAGAGCACTTTCAAATAAGGGCGAGCTTCTCGTAAAGGGAAAACGTGCTAAAATCGTCGGCAGAGTTTGTATGGACCAGCTGATGATTGATGTTACGGGTATTGACGTCAAAGCGGGCGATATTGCAACTGTTTTCGGAAACGACGGCGAAGAATCAATAACAGCAGACGATATAGCAAGAAGCTGTGGTACTATCGGCTACGAAATCATCTGTAATATTACCAAAAGAGTTCCGCGTGTTTACCATTCATAAGGTTTTGTTTTAACAAAGCTTTAATTGGTAGTCGGATGCCGTCGATTTTTTAAAAATCTATTGACAAAATCGGGTAAATGGGGTATTATTTAGTTAGTTGAATTGCTGACGAAAATCGTATCGCAATGTAACTATTTTTATTTAATTGGAGGAATTGCATATGTCAAAATTCTGTACTAAATGTGGCGCAACACTTGAAGACAACGCTGCTTTTTGCACAACCTGCGGAGCAAAGTTTGAAACAGCTCCTGCTGCTGAAGCAAATGCTGACAACACTACACTTCTTGAAAAGTTCAAGGCTAATGCAAATGCTGAAGGTATTAAGAAGCTTCAGGCTAATCCAAACTTTACAAAGTATGTTGGTATCGGCGTAGTTGTTATTGCTGCTATCATTATTATCTGTATTATTGCTTCTGTTCTCGGAAACGGCTGGAAGAAGCCTCTCAACAACTACTTCAAGGCTATTGAAGAAAAAGACGGCGAAATCCTTATGTCTGTTTACCACGAGTACGACCTTAAGTACGAAAAGAAGGAAGTTTATGATAAGTCTGAAAAGGATATGAAGAAGGCTTACAAGGAAAGAGTTAAGAACTACTATGACTTCCTTGATGAAGGTCTTGAATACGGCGGAGACCTCAAGCTTTCTGTAAAGATTGACGACGCTGACGAGCTTGATGAGGACGACCTCAAGGATTGGGAAAAGGAACTTGAAAAATCTTGGGACAAGAAGCGTCTGGAAGTAACCAAGGGCTATGAGGTTGATGGTGTCATCAAGGTTAAGGGCGATGACGACAAGGGCGAAGAAGAATTTGAAGCTTATGTTGTTAAGGTTGACGGTGACTGGTGCTTAGTAGGTATCGAATGGTTTGACTCAGACGATTACTATGACTATATTTACAACACTGAAGACTAATCTACATTAAAGTCAAACACTTATTTATAAGTGTTACAAAAAGGGTGGGACTTTTCCTACCCTTTATTTGTATAATGTATGTAACAAGGAGACGCTTATGAAAAAACTGCTGTGTGTTGTTATATCAATGATTTTTGCGGTAACCTGCTTTTGCTCCTGCAAGGACGAGGAGGAAATCGACCTTCAGTATGAGGTGCCTGTGGAAACAATGTTCGAGGCTCTTGATTCCCGTGACTCTGATAGCTTTCTGAGATGCTTTGCAACCCCTGTTCTGTCAGTTTACGAAAAAAGTGCCGACTATGACGAAAACCTCGCTCTGACAATTTATAAGAAGCTCTGCGAAACAGCAGGTACTCCTGACATAGTTGTAAATCATAAGGTTAACAGCAAAAGAGAGCTTTCACAGTCGGAAATCAATGAGCTTATAGGCGACGGCCTCGAGCCACGTCATAATATCAAAAAGGCTTTTGAAATGAAAGTCAGAGTTATTATCTTCTCTGTCGCTGATAAAAATGTTACATACTCTCAGGAAATGACTCTCTATGTCGGTAAGCTTTCGGGAAACTGGTATGTCTGCCAGTCTCCTGTGATGGAATGGAACCTCATTAAAGACGTCAAAGGCTGACATGTAAATGTAACGCTTTTATAAATGTTTATATGTGTTTATCGTGGGATACCTTTTTGAAACAGGGTTGTCCCTCAGACACCTTTTTTAAAAACTTCGGTATTTAAATGCCTTGCCCCCCTCACAGCGGGGCAGGGCTTTTTATATTAAAGTCTTTGGAAGGGGGTTCGGGGGATAACCTTTCTTCAGAAAGGTTTCCTCCGATAATACATATATAGACTTCTATAAAGGCGTTATTTTTAAGAAATTGATTTTTTTGAAAGTTTGTGATAGAATAATATAAAATAGAATAGACTTAAATATAAGGGTATTCTATAACTAATGAAGTCTTAAAAGAAAGGAGCATTTTATGAAACGTATCAGGCCCAGTGTGGGCGCTTTGTATTTTCTGCAGATTTTTCTTGCTCTGCTGGCTTTTGGTATAAGTCTGATTAGTGTTTTGTACCTCAGGCGTTTCAGGCTTCTTATGTATATAATAGTCGGCGTTGTTTGCTCGCTGGCATTTCTTTTTGATTTGATACTGTTGCCTTTATATTTTTCCCGGACACTCTACAGCTTTGATAAAAATGCAATTTCTAAAAAAGGCGGACTTTTTTACAACAAAAAACAGCTTATGAAATTCTCATCGGTGCAGTATTATACCACTGTTAAAACGCCTCTTTCTGAGCTGACAAGTCTGAATTTCGTTATAATTCACGCTCTTGGAGGACGAGTTGTGCTGAACTATCTCTCGGCAAAAGAGCTTTCAGCTGTGGAAAATATTCTGTCAGAAAACCTCAAGGGAAACGAGGTGGAGCAGTGAGCGGGTTTTTCAAAAAAAGACAGCACCCCATTAAAATTATCGGCTATACAACAAAGCTTTTCTGGCTTCTTCTCATTCCTCTTGCCCGAAGCCTAATTGCTGTGAAATTCAACGTAGCGACGTGGCTTGCAGGCTGGTGGCTTGATATGATAGTTGTGGGGATTATGTTTTTGTATGCTTTTTTCAGATGGTTTTTTGTAACCTTTGAAATCCGACAGGACGAAATCTACGCAAACACAGGATTTTTTGGCTTTGTTAAAGTTCGTATTCCATATAGTAAGGTGTGTACGGTAAGCTGTTCTCAGGGACTAATTTACAGAGCCTTTGGCGCATACAACGTCTATATCGACACCAACAGCGGAAACTCACTTAAAAGCGATTTAAAGCTGACTGTAAACGGTTTTCATATCGTGAAGCTTAAAAAATATTCAAAAGCAGAAACCCTTAAGAAAACTCCTTTCAGCTATTCTCCGAGAAAACGCAATATGATTGCTTTTTCTTTTTTGTTTTCATCAACTCTTTCAGGAATCATTCTCTTTCTGACCCTCATTATTCAGTCCTCACGAATTGTCGGCAGAGAGCTCGAAACCCGATTCTTTGACACGCTGAACAGCTATGCTCAGGCCTTTGCTGTCAATCTTCCGTACTACGTTGTGATATTTGCGATGGTGGTTTTTTTAGGGTGGCTTTATTCTTTTTCTATAAATATGTTCAGGCATTTTAATTTTGAAGTAACCCGAACAGACCGTCATCTTATAATTTCGAGCGGTGCAGTAACAAGAAGATTTCATATTCTTTCTCTTGATAAAATCAACTACATCGACATTCAGCAGTCCTTGCTTATGAAGGTTTTTAAAATCTGTTCTGTACATCTTCACTGCACGGGCTATGGAAAAAGTCGTCGTGAAATCGCCGTTCTCATTCCTGTAACAACCGTTTCGGTTGTTGAAAAAACAATGGGACTACTTCTACCTGAAATTAAAAACACCGATGTTTCATTGCGTCCCCGAGTAAGAAATATTATGCGTTTCTTGTGGCCTCCGATATGGCTTTGTCTGGGGATTCCCACAGCGGCGATAATTGTAGCTTACTTTGTTACAGGCTGGTCGGACATCATCAGGTTTGTAGCACTTATGCTGGAAATTCCGTCAATATGGCTTCTTATTGTAAAAGCTTCTTCAATTTTTACAACGGGCGTAGGGATAAACCGTGATTATGCAACCTTCAGCTATTGCAGGTTTTACAAATTTCACAAGGTGATTGTAAATGTAAAGGATGTTTCTAAGATTTCCATTTACCAGACACCGATGCAGTATCTTGCTAAAAACGCTTCTTTTAAGATAAACACTCACGGCGAAAGCAACACTTATCACACAATAAAAAACTTTCCGCTTATTAAAGCCCAGAGATTTTATCACCGGCTAAAAAAAGAAATATAAAACCCACTATCCCTAGGGCGGGTAGCCATAAAGAAGTATATTATATGAATTTATCGAAGGAAACCTTTCTAAGAAAGGTTATCCCCCGAGCCCCCTTCCAAAGACTTTAATATTAAAATAACTATCCCCCGCTGTGCGGGGGATAGTTATTTTAAATTCTGAAGTTTTAGGAAAGGAGTTTGAGGAATAACCCTTTTTCAAAAGGGTTTTCCTCAATAAGTCCGTATAATACTTCTCTGTGACCACTCACCCTAAGGATAGTCAGTTTTGTTTTTTTAATATAAACCAAACGTAATGTCGGCTGCGACACAAAAAAGCGTACGGAAAATCCGTACGCTTTAATCGTTATATTCACTCTATAAGCCGAGCTTTAAGCGAGGCGATAACCGCCGTCACTCAAAAGCATTGACCCTCACACATTATTAAAAAGGCGAGATGCCCGTGCCGGCTGCGGCACTAGCCTGTAAGACCTGAACGTTCAACACCTTCAACGAAGTATTTCTGCAAGAAGACATACATTATGAGAATCGGGAAGGTTGCAAGAATACAACCTGATTCAAGCCATACGATAAGCTGTCTTGCTGAAACTGACTGGTTCTTGTAGTGTGTTGACATAATTGTTGCATCAAGATTCTTAAGCGCAAGAGCTACTGTGTCATTCTGTGTAAAGAATGATGATGAAATATAGTAGTCATTCCAGTACCATACAATCGAGAACAGGAATACTGTCAGGAATGATGATGCTGCGTTAGGAATCATAACCTTGATAAATGTTTTCAAAGGTCCGCAACCGTCAAGGTATGCTGCGTCTTCAAGCTCCTTAGGAAGTCCTCTGAAGAACTGTCTGAAGATGTAGATAAACAGACCAGCCTTGATACCGTTTGCAAAGATTGCAGGTGCATACATTGTAATACCACTATTGATAAGTGAAATATATTCCTTACCTGTAAAGAGCTTTACAAGACCTGCACCCTTAAAGTATGCATACTGAATGAACAATGGAATAGTTGTAATCTGTGGAGGAACGATAATCATAAGAGTTACAATCGCAAAGAGAATGTTCTTTCCTTTGAATTTGAATCTTGCGAAACCGTAACCTGTAAGAGCACATGAACCTACCGAAAGTACAGATGAAATAAGATTCAGCTTAACAGTATTAAGAACTGTTTTATCATACTTCATATCGTCCCATGTTCTCTGGATATTTTCCAATGTAAGATTCTTTGGAAGCCAAACGATTGATGGGTCAAACATCTGGTCATTTGGTCTGAATGCTGTTGAAATCATAAAGAGAAGTGGGTAAAGGATTACAAATCCAAGTCCGAAGATAATAAAGAATCTGAAGATAGGCCAAACAGCTCCAACGATTGCTTTATTTCTGTTGTATCTGATTTGTTCAGGAGTCAGACTTGGCTTAATGCCTGCGGCTTTCATATCCTTGAGTCTTCTTCTCTTTTCCGCACGCATTTCTTTTTCAAAACGTTTTTCTTCTTTTCTTGTAGCCAATTCTTATCCCCCCTTTACTCAACTTCGTAGTAAACGAACTTGTTTACTATTACGACAACGATAGCAAGAACAACACCTATAATTGCAAAGTATGCCCAGCCCATTGCCGCTGAATAACCGTGCTGCCAGTCGGAAGCCTTCTGGAGCACCTGTCTCATAACTACGTTAGTCGGGTCAACGAATGAGTCAACTACTGTATATACGAGAGCTGCAATAACCATCGGGCTGATGTATGGAACTGTAATCTTCCAGAAGTATTCCCATGCTGTTGCACCTTCCATCTGTGCAGCTTCTTTAGCCGAGGTAGGAATGTTCTGCAACGCTGAAAGGAACAGAAGAATCTGGATACCTGCGAACCATACCATGTTAAAGATTTCGTCTGTAAGTGTAGTAATTACACTTGTAATCTTTTCAGGGAGATTGTAAATACCAAGGAATGTGAGGAGCTGGTCAACAAGGTTTGTTTCAAACATTGTTGAGAACTGTTCTGAACCACCTGCGTAACCACCGGTGTTCATGTTACCTGTAATTACGTCGTATACAGGACCTGTTGCGATGATAACAGGGAGGAAGAAGATAGCTCTTGCAAGTGTTCTGCCTCTGAACTTCTGATTAAGGATTACCGCAATAAAGATTGAGAAAATGATAATCAGTGGAGTTTTGAGGGCTGTTGAACCAAGCACTTCTCCAAGGCTTGTAGCGTAGTCAGGGTCTTTTCTGAAAGCGTTAACGTAGTTCTGAATTCCTATGAACTCCATCTCCATATAACCTGACTTTGGCTGTGTCTTATGCAATGAATAGATAAGTGATGTGATTATAGGAAGGATAAAGAAGTAAATTGTACCGATTGCCCAGAGAGCAATAAAGCCGTAACCATAGAGTGCCTTTCTTCTTTCGTATGAAATTGTAAAGCCCTTTTTCGCTGGTTTTTCCTTCTTTTCAAGTTCCTTATACTTATCCTTTGATTCAGGGTCGTAGACATAGTTTTCCATGTCTTCTTCAGTTATTTTTTTCTTCTCGACAGCCTTGGTTTCTACCTCGGCTGTCTCGATAATTTCTTCGTCAGCATCTTCTGCGATGTCATAAGCTTCAAAAAAGTTTTCTTCAGCTACATCTTCTGCAGCTTCATAAGCTTCAAAAGCAACATCGTCTGCAGCTTCTTCTGTGATTTCCACAGCTTCTTCTGCAAGCTCAGCTGTTTCAGCAACAGTTTCTTCAACAGGTGCTTCTGTAATTTCTTCAATATTCTTATTGTTTTCCATTATTTAAGCAAACCTCCTTCTGTTGCTGAACTCAGGTCATAAACAGTACCGTTAACATCAGCAGTTGCATTCTTAGTATCAACTGTAATAACGATTGAATCGTCATAAGTTGTCTTGATAACGCCAGTCTTTGTGTTAATCTGGTAGTCTGTAATAACCTTATCGCTAACCTGGCTAAGAATAGCCTCACTTACCTTGTACTGTTCAATAGCCTGAGTCATCCAGCTATTGTAGTTAGCGTAGTAAAGGTCGTCATAATCTGTATCGAGAAGCTCATATGCTTCTTCGTAAATCATATCGTAATGGATTCCTGCACCGGCAGCAAGTGAAAGAAGGAATACTTCTTCCGCATTTGAATTAGCGTTAACAGGTGTTGATGAGAACGGAACATATCCGTGAATTACCATCTGGTAAAGTGGAATGTCGTAATCAACAACGTTATACTGGCTTGAGTAAACCGGTACATTTGTGATATAGTCTGCGTACGGGAGAATGTAAGCGTTTGGTTCTTCTGCGATTACATTTTCCATAGTTTTGTTAGCCTTCTTGTATTCTTCAACAAGAGAAGCCACTGTACCTTCTCTGCTGAGAGCGTGTCTCTTTGAGAAGTCAGAAACAAGAGTATTTGCATAGTCACCGAAGCCGATATTCTTAACGCCCTTATCGGTGAAGCTTTCAACCATCTTGTTCATAGCCTTTGAATATGCGTTTGGAGTAAGGAGAGCAGGTGCCTTACCTGAAACCTGAATTCCGAATGCTGTTGAGTATTTACTCTGTCTTGACTGAGCATTTGAAACTCTGATTGCAGTTGAGTTAATTGTAAAGAAGCCCCATGTACTCTTATCCATTTCCATATTTGAGATTGAAGGGAAAATCTTAGCTTCAATCTTGCTTGCTGCTTCAGCGAAGTCCTCGTATGCACTCATACCACCGAGAACTCCTGATGGCTTAAAGCTTGTAGAAATCTTACCTACCATTGACTTATTTGTCCAGTCATTGTAGTTGATAATGAGGTTATTAACTCCGCCGTCTGAAAGCTGCTGCATAATTTTCTGTGCATCTTCAAATCCTGTGATTTCTGTCTTGAGGTCAACAGGGATACCGAAAATTGAAGTTTCCTTCAAAACGCCACCGTAAAGGTCAACGTAGAAGTTAGACTTATTAGCCTCTGTCTTCTTTTCAAGGCCTTCGCTTTCGATGAGGTAATTTCTGTAAACCTCTGCAACATCTGCATAGTTTACTTCCTTAACATCGCTGATTGGGTAGTAGCTTACAGAAATCTTTTCTGTCTTAATCTTACCCTTTTCAAATACAGTAATCTTAGTACCGTCGCTTCCGCCCATAAAGAAGTCGTCCTTAGAACGGAGGTGGAACTTGAAGTTTACAGTATTGAATGCCTGCTTATTCTGCTTACTTACCTGAGCGTTTACAGAAGCGTTTGATTCACCGTCAGTTGCAATAGCAACAAGACCGTTTTTGCCTGAAACTGTTGCAACAACAGGGAGGTAAGCCTGTTCTGTTACCTTTGGTGCCATCATAGGAATAGTTGTCTTATCACGTCCGAAAAGAATCTGTGAATATGATGGATAACCTTCCTTATTGTTGTTGTATTCGATTACAGCACCGCTTCCGTCAGGAACGATAATGTAACCTTCAGTTTTCTCGCCTGCAAGGTCTGTTCTTGATTCCGCACCAAATGAAGGAGCAACTGTCAGAGCAGTAATAATCTTACCGTCAACCGAATTTGTGTCCTTTTCAACAACTTCGCCCATATCAACAGTAACTTCGAGTCTGTCTTCGTGGAGAATGTACTTAACAGGAATTACAAAACCAGCTTCCTTGTAGTTATATGTAACTGTTACGCCGTTCTTATTAATCTTCCACTTTTCGTTACCCTTAGAAGAATTCATAAAAGTAACTTCTGAGTAAAGTGAAGAAGTATTTCTCTTACCCTGGCTCAGGTCGCCGTATTCAAGAATAAGTCCTGAAGCAGCCTGGTTTCTCTGTGGAAGCTTCATTGATGTGCCCTTGATATCGTCGATAACTGTGCTATCGCCGTAAGGGTTAACCGGTGTGCTCCACCAGTACTTGTCAGCCTTGATGTCATAAAGAGCAATCTTATGGCTTTCTTCGTCAGCATAAAGCTTGAAGTTCTTGTTTTCTGTAGCAAGTTCTACGTCAGCGAGAAGTCTTCTTCCGTCAAGAGTTGTAAAGAGCATTCTGCCCTTAGATGACTTATAGAGTCTTCCGTTTTCTGAATCTTCAGAAGTATAAGCATATTCGTCTTCAATCTTAAGGCTCTTAGGATTCATATAGTAAACAGTCTGAAGGTCAACTGTTACAAAAGCATCTTCAACGAGGTTGCTGAGCAATCTCATATAGAACTTTGAAACGCTTGTGAAATTCACGTCTGTTTCTACTACCCAGAAGCCCTTCTTTGATGTGCTGATTACCTTGCCATCCTTTTCCTTACCCTTTTCAAAGGTTGACATAAGGATTTCCTTACCGTCTTTATTAGCGATAATAGCAAGCATTTCGCCGGGAGCTTCCAAAAGCTGACCCTTAACATACTTAAGTTCATCTCTTGCAGCATCTACATCAGCCTGTGATGTAGGATTTGCAATAAGGGCTGTTACATATGTAATAGTATCCTGATAAAGCTTCCATGTATACTCAGTGTAATCTTCAGCTACAAGGTCGCTATCAAGCTTTTCAAGGTCCTTCTGGAGATTTGAAGTATCGATTTTATCAGGTTCTTCCTTCTCCTTAGGAGGCTTTGCGTTATTTCTTACAAGAGCTTCTGTTGCTCTGTCGAGAGCAATATAAGCTTCGTCAATCTGATACTGTGTTGCATCAGGGTTATTCATAATAACAGTAGCCTTATCGAAAGCATCCTTATAAACAGCGTAGCTTTCAGGAGTATATGTTTCTTCTTTTTTCTCTTTATCGAGAGCTTTTTCAAGCTTGCTCTTGTCCTTAACAATACCGGTATAAATAGTATAGTCGCCTACTGTACCGATAAGAGACATATTTCCCTTGACGTCCTCAACAGAAGTGTCGATATCGATATCCATTGAGTCGTCTTCTTCAATCTCTTCCTCTTCTTCGATTACATCTTCTGAAACTGATGAATCTACATCACCTTCAGTTGATTCCTCAGCAGCAAAAGCTGAACCGAGAGGCATAAGCATTGTCAGAACCAAAGCAAAGACAAGAAGTTTTTTCAATTTATTATGCATCTTAAAAAACACCGTCCTTCCTTAACCTCTGATTCTGTATGCGATTTCGGTATAGAGTGAGTAAATAAACACGTATACCTGCTGGAACAGTGAGAGAAGCAATACTGCAAGGAAAAGAATAAGAAGCATTGCTATAAGGGTTCCAAGAATCGAAAGTATTGTTTTAAATAATGAGTACTGGTGAACTGCCTTCATAGCCTGAATCATCAGGATAACAGACCAGCCCAGTCCGATATAAGAAATGAAGTTTACCCAGATAGCTTCGTCAAGAATGAGGAAGTTTGAAATAAATGTTGCGAGATAAACTCCGAAGATGTAAGGTACGATTGCATATGCAGAGTAAATGCAGATGTTTTTAAGAGTACCTTCACCATCAAAAAGTGTACATACAGCCCAGTTTCCGATTACCCATACAAAGAAGTAAACGAATGACTGAACAATAAGAGGAACTACGTTAAATACCTTTACATAAGCGGTATTGAAAGCAAAGCCCTTGAGCTGTCTGTCAACTACCATTGCAACGAAAAGGAGAACAACGATAATAAGTGAAAGACCGATTGAGCCTCTCTTCTTCCATCTGAGGTCCTCAAAGCCTTCAAGAGGATGGAAGATAACATGTCTAAGCCAGCCTAATGTGGTAAATTCATACATATTAACCTTACCTCCTCATCAAACTTTTGAAAGCACCTGAAATCTTATAAAGAACAAATGCTAAACATTCTGTTATTGACCAGATAATCTTTTTCTTCTTGAGGTGTGAGTATACAGCAACAAGAATAAAGAAGACTACAAGGCCGATTACGATTACTTCAAAGTGTTCTCTCAGGAATTCATCACGGTAATACTCATAAGCCTTATCGTAATTTTCCTGGTCGTAAGCTGTTTTGAAGTACTTCATTGCCTGCTTGTATTCGCCGGCATTAAGACAAGCCTTACCAAGAGCGATGTGAGCCATTGTATAGCCACCGTCACGCTTCATAACTTCTTCCCAGATAGGCTTTGCCTCTGTGTATTTACCTTCAACGTTAAGAACTGAAGCTTCGTGAACGTACTTACCAAAAACTGTTTCATCGAATACTGTAATGTCGTTCTTGAGACCGTCAAGTACATAAACCTTTGTTCCAAGAGTTTCAACAGCGTTTGGAGAAGTGAATGAACCTTCCTGTTCTGAAGGCTGTGACTTTGTTCCGAAGATGAACAAGAGGTCTGCGTTCTTATCATACTGGAATACACGACCTGATTCATAGTCAAGAACATTGAACACGTCGTTATCGCCTACTACAATGTCAGTAAGCTTTGTTTTCTTAGCAACACCTTCATCATAGTCTCTTGCGATATCGCCGAAATGATATTCATTTCCCTTAGCGTTATTCCAGATGTTATATCCGGCCGGATTAAGCTTCTTTACAGCGTCAGTATCAGCGTTAACTGATTCTGTAACTGTATAGATAAATCCGTCTTCGTCCATATCGAAGTTATGGAATTCAGTAGGAACTGTAGTTGCCATAGCCTGGAGCTGTTCTTCTGATGCGAAAATTCTCCAAACCTTCCTTGCGATAACCTCAGCAGTCTGCTGAACACGGTTAGCACCGAAGTATCCCTTGAATTCGCCGTTTTTGTCATATCTCAGAGCACCTGTATTAACGGTTGTAGCAACGAGATAAACGTTTCCTTCCTTGTCAACAATAACCTTTGATGGGCTGAAAGCCTCAGCAGAATATGCCTGTGAAGTAGGCTTTAAGAAATCCTGCTGGAGTTCACAGGTAAGAGCACCTGTAACTTTAAGCTTTACAGCTCTGCTGTTTTCTGTATCAGCAACATAAAGGATTGTATCTCCGTTTTTATCAACCTCTACAAAAAGTCCTCTCGGAGCAGCAAAGTTGCTTTTTTCAGCTCCGTCGATTGTCTTGTAACAACCTTTGAGTACAAAATCCTCATTGAAGCAAAGGATTCTGTTATTTCCTGTATCAGCAACCCAGATTGTTCTTGTTGAATCTTCAATATACATATCTGCCGCAGCGTTAAGATTAGGGCTTTCGCTCTTGCTGATAAAGAATTTACTGTCAGGGTCTGACAATTTGTCAAGACCGAGGTCGTGACCCATCCATGTTCTTTCAACCATGTATCCTGCCTGTGAAGGAATCGGGTCGTCCCAGTTATCATAACTGTATGTATCGTATGGTTCATCTGCAAATGCAGTAACTGCCATCGTACTGATAGTTGCTACCGCTGTTGCAATACCAATCAGGCGTTTTAACATTTTAGACACCACTTATCACCTATTTCCTTTATTAAAATTTTAATTTCAAATTTACCGTCTGTCGTATTAGTCCTTAATACCAGAATTAGCCATTGTTTCCATAACGTTATTCTGGGCAATAATGAATACGAGCAGTGGAGGAATCATAAGTATAACTGCCGTCGCAAATGTAACACCCTGTCTTGCGATACCTGATGCTGCAATCTGGTTCATGATTGTAGGAAGTACCTTAAGTTCTTCTGAGTAAATAAGAGCACCACCCTGAATATTCCATGCGCCCTGGAATGCAAAAATCAGAAGTGTCATAAGAGCCGGCTTAAGGTTTGGCATTACGATTGTCCAGCAGATTCTGAACAGTCCTGCGCCGTCAACCTTTGCGGCTTCAATCATCGAGTCGTGGATTGTAACCATGCTCTGACGCATAAGGAAGAGACCCATAGCTGTTGCGATATTCGGGAGAATGAAAGCAAAGTATGTATCGATAATTCCCATAACCGCCATTACAAGGAACTGGATAATCCACATTGCAGAAGATGTAAAGAGGAGGGCTGTTACAACGATTTTGTTGATAAGCTTATCTCCGGGGAACTTACACTTTGCAAGAGGGAAAGCCGCACAGCAACAAACAAAGATGTTTGCAACTGAAATTACTGCTGTAATAAACGCACTGTTGAAGATATATCTTGAGAGAGGTACCCACAAGCTGCTTGCTACCTTGAACATATCCGAGTAGTTTCTCAGAGTAGGTCTGATAACATAGAGCTTTGGCGGGAATACGAAAAGCTCTTCAACCGGTTTGAAAGACTGAAGAATAGCGTAGTAAAGCGGGAACACCATAAAGATACCCAGCAGGCAGAGGAAGATGAAAATACAGATATCTCCGCCGAGAGAACCGGAAGTTCTCTTACGCTTATCCTTGACTTTGAGGTCGTGAACACTTGTTTTATATTTAGCCATTCGATTCAACCCCCTTAGTCAAGATACTTTCCAAGCAACCAAGTAATGAGCTTGTTTGCAAGGAGCATTACCGCAAACAGAATGAAACAGATTGCACAAGCGTAACCCATTTCGTAACGGATTGTACCATAGTCTGTTGCGTGGTTCATAATTGTATGAGCTGCGTAGTCTGTTGATGGAAGACCTACGAGAGCCTGACCAACAGCACCTACTGTGAAAGCAGCTGAAATCTGCATTACTGCAGCGAAGAGGAGCTGAGGTCCCATTGAAGGAACTGTAATAAGGAACAATTCCTGCCATCTGTTTTTAATACCCTCGATAGCGCCTGCTTCGTACATTGATTTGTCGATGTTCTGGAAACCTGCACGGATAGCAAGGAAGCCTGCACCCATTGAAATCCACAGCTGAACGATGATTACAACTCCGAGAATGTACTTAGTGTCTGTAAGCCACTGAGTAGGTGAGTTGATGAAACCAAGGTCCAAAAGGATTGAGTTAATGAAACCGTATGAGTCACCTGAAAGGAAGAGCTGCCAGATGATATAAACTGACGGAGTCATTGAAGGTGCATAGAACACAAATGTAAAGAATGTCTTGAGCTTTGGATGCATTTCATTAATGAGCCAAGCAATAAAGAAGCTGAGCACATAGCTGAATGGTCCTGTGAATACTGCAAATACAAGAGTTTTCTTTACAGCAATCATAAATACGTCGTCGTTCAGAAACAGCGTATAGAAGTTTGAAAGTCCTACAAACTTTGGAAATTCTACCATATTGAAGTTTGTAAAACCGATTGGCAATGAAATACATACCGGAATAATGATAAAGATTGAAAACAGAATCAAGAAAGGAGCGAGAAGTCCATAACAGCCTGCATTTATCTTTATCAGATGAAGTGTGTATCTGAGTCGACCCTGCTTATTCGCCGGTCCGCTTTTTTCAGCGTATGTTGAATAGCCGGTAACAATATTTTTACGCGACATTAGCTTCTCTCCTTTCCTTATTTATACATATTCAGGTCTTCCAGCTTACGTTTAATTTCAGCATTGATATCCTTGTTATACCAGATAAGAGTATCTCTTGGATTTTCTGCTTCATTTACAACTGTTCTGAAAGCGTTTGTAAGGTTACGTGTTACTGCGTATGTTGCAGGGATAATCGGAATTTCAACCTGTTCATTCATCTGAGCAAGAAGCATTTCAAGTTCAGAACCTGTCCATGAAAGCTGCTTCAGAGCTTCGATATTAGCTGTGTCGAAACGTCCCATTGTACCCATAAGAGCTTCGATATCGTTAGCGTAAGTAACCTGAGTATCTGTTGAAGTAAACCACTTGATGAATTCCCAAGCAGCCTTCTGATTCTTACAAGCATCAAAGATGATAGCGCCTGAACCGCCTGAACATGAAGCGTGGCTTACTGTGCCGTCTTCACGTACTGTACCAGGAATCTGCATGAAGTCCCAGCAACCCTTGATTTCAGGAGCAGCAACTGTGAGCTGGTTAAAGAATGTATAACCGCTGATTACGATTGGCATATCACCTGTTCTGAATCTTGAGAATGGGTCATATGTCTGTTCGAAGTTATATGTTGTGTAGAACTTTGTCCACATTTCAAATGCGTCGATAGCTTCCTGGCTGTCGAATGTTGTAGCAGTCATATCTTCGTTATAGAAGTTAAGACCCTGCTGGAGAAGAAGTGTAGCAAATGTGTTACCTGCTTCTGTTGTTGTAGGAACTGTTGTTACACCGTTTGTAACGATTGAAGCTGCAAGAACGAGACCTGCTGCCATATAGTTTCTCTGGAGAACAGGAAGAACCTCGATAAAGTCATCCCATGTTTCCAAATCTTCTTCAGCGTCGATACCGTAGCTTTCGAGAATATCACGACGGTAGAAGAGCATCGGGCAGTTCTGGCTTACAGGGAGTCCGTAAACGCCGTCGTTATATGTATAAAGAACAGTAGCTGTATCTGTGAAGTTTACGATTGATTCTTCGTAATCAGGGAACTGAGTAAGGTCTGTAAGAACTCCACGGGCTGCAAGCTGGATAGGGAAGTCACCACCACAGAAAAGTGCGATGTCAGGGCCCTTGCCTGCGAGAGTTGCTTCAACGATACCACCCTGAACGAGGTTAATAGCAACCTTTACGTCTGAAATTGTATTAAAACCGTTATCTACCAGCTGTTTTACAACCTGTGCCTGGTCACGACCAAGTGAAACCCATACTGTAAGAGCTTCTTCGCCCTCTTCTGAAAGTGAGTTATAGTCCTCGAAGAAGGAACCGATAAATGCCTTGAATCCAAACACCAGTGAAGTAAAGAAATTCTTCTTAGCAGATGTGAATTCCATATCAGGAGAAACTACTTCGATAAAGTCAAGTTCAAGAGCCTGACCTCTGTAAGTCTGCATCCAAGCAGAAACAGAAGTAATGTTATCCTTAATCTGTGTGAGCATTGAAGGAATTCTGTATGTTCTTTCTGTACACTTATCAAGAACGATTGCCAGCTTATCAAGAGTTACCGCTTCAGAGCCTGAAGTACCTGAAAGGTCTTCAATACGCTTCTGGATATCTCTGAGCTGCTTGCTGAAGAGTTTAAAGTCAGAAACAATATCAGGAATTGCCTTTTCAATCTTATAGTCTGTGTATTCGTCAGGTGAAGGACCTGTGATTTCTCTTATCTTTCTATAGTAGGTGTTGATATCATATACGATACCTTCGAGTTCGTCGAGGATTTCGCCGATTTCACCCGGAATAGCTTCGAGAGTAATCTGATGTGTACCTGCTTCAAGGAAGTAGTACATAGGATTACGGTGTTCATCTGAAGGATAAATAACATCCCATTCTGTTCCGTAGTAGAACTTAATCTGGTTTGATTCCTTATTAGGAACAACGCCGTCAATATAGAGTCTTCTGTTTGAATAAAGACCTCTCATTGAATCCTGTCTTGCACGGATACCTATTTTATAGTATCCTGTCTGTTCAACAGTAAATTCCCATGTAACAGCCTGAGTAGACTGATTCCAGCTATCCTTACCGATTGTGTTGTATCTCTGCTTTGTCGGGTCAGCAGGAGATGTAAGGTAAGAAGTTCTGTCTGAAGTAGGATAAAGAGTTCTGTCATTCTTATATGTAGCCTGTTCGCCTTCAAGAATGTACTTCTTATCATTTACCATCAGAAGGTCTGTTTCTGAAGGTCTTGTGTAAGAAGGAAGCTCGTTTTCGTTATAAAGTCTGAGATAATTAAGAGCAAAAGTTGCCTTATCCGAGCTTATTGTAATTGTATTCTTACCTGCCTTGAAGTAAAAAGCAAGAGGTTCATTTGAAAAACCGTCAATATCCTTAAAGGAGTTTGTCTGCCACTTAACGAGTTCAACCTGACCCGGTCTGATATCGTTGTCGTGAACGTCCTGCTGGATTTCTGTCTTGTTTACCCACACCTTAGGCAAAGTAACACGTGAAGCTGTTGTATAAGGAATTTCTCCGTTGATAGCAACTGCAAATTCGATAAAGTTTGCTGTTCCTTCAAGAGCTTCATAATTAGCCTCGATGCAGTAAAGACCTGCTTTCTTTACGTCAACCTCAAAGGTAACCTGTCCTGTCTGGTTTGACCATTTCAGAACATCTTCAACGCCGTCAACCTTTTCAACTGAAATCTTTGCGCCGTTAAGCTCTGCGTCCTTAAGGTAGTCCTTACCATAAACGAAGATTTCTTCATCAGGTCTCTTTGCGTTCTTTCTCTTTTTAAGAAAAGCACTATAAGTGTTTTCTCTCTTTGAGGCGTCAATGTCATCTGCGCTGATAACCTTATCCTCGTTGTTTGTTCCTGCAACAGTTGTGGATTCATCTGACTTAAGCGCGTCAGCAAACGCTGCAGGAGCAGTAGTCAAGCATAAAGTGACTGCAAGTACAAATGCGGTCAATCGCTTAAACTTTGTGTTTTTCACTTTAATCCACCTTTCAAAAGAATTTGCCCACTAAAGAGCTGTATTTTTCCCAAACGGGTAAAAAAGTTGTTAATCAGGTTAATCCGCCTTGAAGATAACGATTTGTTTGTTTTCTTCATCAAGCTCTGCCCTAACCTTATCGCCGCCCTTCATTCCGAGAGCGTCCATATATTCTTTAGGAAGCTGTACTCTTCCCGTTCTGTCAAGAACGACAAGCTCTTCGTGAACTGTTTCTTCCTCTTCACGGTCTGACCTTTCAACCTCTGCAAGGTCGCCCAGCTCATTCAGCTCCTCGACATAGGATTTCTTTCTGATGATTTCTGAAGAAGTCCGTCCGTCCCTTATCGCAACAACTCTGTCAATATCCTTAGCAAGCTTAACATCGTGGGTAACTATTACTATAGTAATACCTTCTGTTCTGTTAAGCTCCTTGAAAATATCAAGAATTGCTTTTGATGTCTTTGTATCAACCGAACCTGTAGGTTCGTCTGCCAGAAGCAGCTTCGGGTTATTTGCCAGCGCAATAGCGATTGCAACTCTCTGCTGTTCTCCTCCCGACATCTGTGAAAGCTTTGAGTTCTTTCTATGGGAAAGTCCCACCTTATCAAGAAGCTCCTCAGCCCTTTTTCTTCTTGCCTTCGTACCTTTCAGAAGCATCGGCATTTCTACGTTCTGAACTGCCGTAAGATAAGGAATAAGGTTTCTTGCGTTATTCTGCCAGATAAAGCCTACGGTATTTCGTTTATACTCCATATAGTCCTTATCGGTGAATTTCAGCAGGTTTTTTCCGTCAACAAACAGGCTTCCCGCACTGGGCTTATCAAGTCCGCCCAGCATATTGAGTAATGTGGATTTACCGCTTCCCGAGTTTCCCACAATAGCCATAAGCTCGCCACGTTTGATTTCAAGGTCAAGGCCCTGTAAAGCCACAACCTCAATTTCCGAAGTCTTATAAATTTTTACAAGGTTGTCACAGCGAATCATAACATCGTTATCTTCCTGTGTCTCCCCCATTTCAGGAATCACATCACTCAACAATCTCACCGTCCTCTAAAGTATAAACTTTATCGGCAATGTCAATCATGCTCGGGTCGTGAGTTGTCATAATGATTGTCATTCCGTAATCCTTAACAAGGTCCTTAAACAGCTTTACTATATGTAAAGAAGTTGTCGTATCAAGCTCTGCCGTAGGCTCGTCAGCAAACACAATAGCAGGCTGGTGCGCAATCGCTCTCGCAATAGCAACTCTCTGCTGTTCACCGCCGGACATCTCGCCCGGCCTGTGATGTGAACGCTTATCAAGTCCCACCTTTTTCAATACCTCGTCTGCTCTTTGTGAGCGTTTTTCGTAAGGAAACTTGGCAAGTCTCAGTCCGAATTCAACATTTTCCTTTGCGGTCATACTTGAAATAAGTGCAACCGACTGAAAGACAAACGCCATCTGATATCTTCTCAGCTCATCACGCTTTCGCTCCGAAAGAGAAGTTATCTCCTGCCCGTTGAAATCCACAGTACCGTCGGTAGGCTTGTCGAGTGCTCCCAAAATGTTTATAAGAGTCGTCTTACCGCTTCCCGAACGTCCTCTGAGAATTGTCAGCTTTCCTTTTTCGATTTCGATATTGATATTTTTCAGTGCGTGCACAACACTTCCATCGCCGATTTTGAAATCCCTGCACAGATTTTTGGTAGTTAAAATCATCTCTCCCATAAATGCTCCTGAAAAGTTCTGATAATTTTCAGAAAGGTTTCCCTTTTGTATGGTTTTTGTGCATTTTGTTCAAATTCACTATATATAGACGTTTTTTACGAAATCACCACAATATGTAGTTTATTTATAAAAAATGTCCAAAGTGAAGCTTCATTTTTTATCAAAAATAATAGTAAAATGAGCAAATGGTGACATTATGCTAATCATAATTATACCAAATTAGCTTATTTCTGTCAAGGATTTTCAAACGTTTAAGTTGATTACTTTTTTGTGAATATTGCCAAAACGGAACCTAAATAATTGTATTTTTCGAGAGTTTTTGCGGTTAATGATTAAACTTTTGAAATAAATAATTTAAATTTGATATAAAAATAAATTCTCCCGTGAATTTTCTCCACGAGAGAATCAGTTGTTTTCAAAAAATTTAAAATTTAATTTACCTTTACATCAGGCTATCTGAAGGTCACCTTAAAGCCTGCGTCAAAAAGAGTGAATTTTTCCTCAAGGCTTTTTGAAATATAAACCTCTTTGTTTTCGCAAACCGCGACAATAGATATATCGTCCATCTCAAAAAACTCATCAAGACCTGCTGTACCTCTGATGTATATCAAAGTAGAAAGAAAGTCTGTCTCAATACCGCTTTGTCCGATAACCGTTACTGAAAGCAGGTCACTTTCTACCGGCTTTCCCGTTGTCAAATCCATGATATGGCCGTATTTCTTGCCGTCCTTTTCAAAAAAGCTTTCGTATGCCCCTGAAGTCGAAACAAAGCACTCATCAAGAGCGAGAGTTCCTAAGTTTTCACCCTTGTCAAGAGGATTGTTGACCCCCACCTTGAATTTTTCACCGTCAGGCTTTTCGCCATACATAAGAGAGGACGACCCAAAGCTTATGATTGCACATTTTTCTTCGTTTTTATCAAATTCCTTTATAAACACGTCGCAGGCATAACCCTTGGCAACGCTGCCTAAATTGATTTTTCCCTGAGAAAGAGTTGCCTTGTTCTTTGAAACCGTCAGGTTTTCTCCGCCGATTTTCAGCAGTTCAGCCTGAATTTCCTCATCGGTCGGAATGTTTCCGCCGTCCTTTACCTTCCATAAATCAATAAGTCCGCCAGCCGTTATGTCACACTCAGGATATTTTTCCCAAAGCTCCTTTGATTTTTTCAGAATGTCGGCTGTTTCCTTTGAAAGCTTAGCCTCGCCCTTTGAATTGAGCTTATGTATTTCACTCTTTTTATCGTAGCAGTCAAAAAGCCCGTCAAGCTTTTCTGCAAGCTTTTTGTAATCGTTGTTTTTGTCTCCCCAGACCCTCAGAGTTACCGTTGTGTCCATAGATGTGAAAATATCCCTGAACACCTGGTTTTTGTTCCAGAAAACCGAACAGATAATACTCACTATCGCAATAGCTCCCAGAATAATAAACTTCTTCGGTAACGGAAACTCTGTCTTTTCAGCTTTTTTCTCAGTAGTCTGCCTTTCCTCTGTTTTAACCTTTAAATCTTCCATAAAACCTCTCAAAAAATCCCTTTTTCGTAATTGACAATTATTTTAAGTAGTGATACAATAATTACATAATAAAGTATATCATAAAAAAACACAATCGTAAAGGGATTTTCAGAAAGAATGTGAACGCAAAAATCCCCTTTGAAAGGAAGTTTTTATAGATTATGAAGGGATACAGAATACAGTTTATCCGTCACGGAATGACAGACGCAAACCTTGAGGGTAAATATATCGGAAAAACAGACGAGCCTCTTTGCTCAGAGGGGGTAGCAGAGCTTTTCAAAAAGCTTGAGGAAAAGGTTTATCCGCCTGTGCAGAAGGTTTACACCTCACCTCTCAAAAGATGTACCTCAACAGCGGGGATTTTACACCCTGACACCTTCACTGTTGCTATTGAAGAGCTGAGAGAAATGGACTTCGGCGATTTTGAAAACAAAAAAGCGGTTGACCTTATGGAAACCGAGGAATACAAGACTTTTCTGAAGGGCGGACTTGACAATCCTGCTCCTGACGGCGAAAGTATGAGAAGCGTTATTGAACGCTGTTATGCTGCAATAAGCTATATCGTTCAGGATATGATGAATGAAGGCCTTACCAACTGTGCTGTGGTTACCCACGGCGGAATAATTATGAATATGCTTTCCTGCTTCGGAATGCCGAAGCTTTCGCCTATGGAGTGGCCTTGTGACTTCGGAGAGGGCTACGAGGTTCTTGTAACAGCGGATATGTGGATGCGCTCCCACGCATTTGAAATTATGGGTAAATACCCTTATCTTCCCAACGAAGAAGAAAACTGAGTTTAAAATACAATCATAAAAAGGCGGTGACGACATGACAAATAAACAGATTAAATCCTATGCTCTTATCAAGCTGAGAGGAAGCTGGGGAAACAGTATAGCTATTACCCTTACTTTTCTTGCAATAATTCTTCTGGCTATTCTGGGTAGCTATCTCCTCCATCTGTTTTATAACAGCCCTGGAATCAGTCTGTTTATAGCTGTGCCGTCAAAAACATTACAGATAACATTGTCGGTTATTTTTCATCTTGCCTTTTATATGATTTTCATAATGATAGGCTATACCTTTCTCCGTGAAATTATCGACATTAAAAACGGACGACTTTTCAACACCTCCCGAAACCGTATTATGAGCTACAAAAAGCTTTTTGTAAAGGTTTCTATCATTCCTCATCTGGTGAAATTAGGTGTTACCTTTATGTGCGCTATCCCGGGACTTCTGGCGTTTGATGCCATCACCTCTCTCACAGAAAAAACTTACGAAAAAACCCTTACGCTATTTGTTCTTTTGTTTTTTATGATGAGCGTTTTGATAGTTCTTCTGTCAATTTATCTCGTTCTGAATTCTATCGTGTGTCTTCATCTTCTGCCTGTAATTATAATGCATAATCCTCTTATACCACTTTCTCAGGCGATTTCTATGAGCTTTAAAAAAGCAGAAGGCAACAGACTCAGAATAATAAGCTTTCATCTTTCTTTCCTGAAATACCTGCCGGTATGCCTGTTTTTGTATCCGATTATAATTGTTTTTCCGTATTATGTTATGTCGGACCTTATTCTTGTTGAGGATATTCTGGGAAAAGAGCTTGCAACCGACACGTTTCTTGATGTATTTGTCGAAAAAGAAAACTAATCCTGAAAGGAAACCCATACCTTGAAGATGAAATTTATCGTAAAAAAAGCCGACAATGATATTACCGTCGGTTTTTTTCTTTCAAAAAATAATGTTTCAAAACGACTGATAACAAAGCTCAAACGCTTCGAAAAGGGCATTACAAAAAACGGTGAGCATTGTCGCACTATTGACCTTGTAAAAGAGGGCGACATTGTGGAAATTTCTATTGCCGACGAAAAAAGACTTGAGCCCAATTCCGAGCTTTGTGTTCCTGTAATTTACGAAAACGACGGCTTTGTGGTGTTTGACAAACCTCCATTTATGCCTGTCCACCCGTCAATCAAGCATCAGGGCGACACCTTGGGAAACTTCTTTTCAGCAAGATATCCTGACCTTACATTCCGCCCTGTAAACCGCCTTGACAGAGATACTTCGGGACTTTGCGTGGTTGCTAAAAATTCCTTTTTCGCAACAGCACTGCAGTTTTCCACAGAAAAAACATACTTCGCAATAGTCGAAGGAAAAATCTCTCAGTCAGGAACAATAGACCTTCCTATCGCAAGAGAAAAGGAATCAATAATTACACGTATAGTTTCACCGGACGGGCAGCCTGCAGTTACCCACTACAAGCCGATAAAATCCGACGGAAAACATACTCTTCTTGAAATTTCCCTCGAAACTGGCAGAACACATCAGATTCGTGTTCATTTTTCACACATAGGGCACCCACTTGTAGGAGACGACCTTTATGGTGAAAAAAGCGGGCTGATTTCACGTCAGGCTCTTCATTGCGGACGACTTGAAATAACCCTGCCCGACGGCGAAAAACTGACCGTTTCATCGTCTCTTCCCAATGATATGAAAAATATAATCACTATTTAAAAAAGCAAGCCGTACGGCTTGCTTTTTTAGTTATTTGAGTTCGTTATTAAAAGCTTCTTCTGCCTTTTCCGGCTGGTCGCTGATTACAAGGGCACAAACATTATCCTTTGAAATGACTTTTGCGTTCTGAAGCTTGGAAACTTCCGACGGTCCGTAGGTCTCAAACAAAGTAATTCTGTCTGAAACACGGGCTCTCATCTGTTTTTTCAGCTCATCTGTATCCTTCTTGCTTTCAAGAACAACAACAGTTATTTCGTCTGCTGTCTGAACGGTTGAATACGCGATTGCATAGCTTTTCACCTTGGAAACGTCAAATCCGTCATAAAGCGAAAGCATAAAAACATCCTCCCAGCCTTCGATGACTTTTCCGTTTTCATCGTGACTTGAAGCTGTTGTATACTGCGGAAATCCCACCAGGGCTTCTCTCATTGACATAAGCAGACTGTTTACATCAACCTCTGTTGTCTGCTCCTCTACCGGATTGGGTTTTTCAGCCCTCTCCTCCTTATCATTGCCACAGGCAACCATGCAAAGAAGAATCATTATCGCAGATAAAAGGCACAGAATTTTTTTCATAAGCAACCTCTTTTTAATTACACCATTCACAGTCGGAATTTTCTTTAATTATAGTACTCAGAGTTATTGTATGTGTTAATTATATATTCACTCTCCGCAGATGTCAAGTTGAAAAAACTCGTATTATAAAAGCTGCCACGATTTTTTCACGTCTGTTTCTGAATTTGTCGATATTATTCCCGACAGAAAAAATTTGACATTTGAAACAAAATCCATTGGCTTTTTTGTTGAATATGTTATAGTAATTGTAACTATTATGAGAGGGGATTAGTATGTCCGCTGTTGATGTGATTGAGAATCAGGACGTTGTAGAAACGCCTGTACAAAGCGAAATAGAAATTTGCCCCCCGCTGGATTTTGAATTCAAGAAAAAGCCTTTTTATGAGTTTATTAAAAGAGTCGGGGATATATTCTGTTCTCTCCTTGCACTTGTGCTTTTATTCTTACCGCTTCTTGTTGTTGCTGTAATTATAATGTGTGTTGATTTCGGAAACCCGTTTTTCAGTCAGGAGCGTGTAGGAAAAGACGGAAAGGTTTTTAAAATCTACAAATTCCGTTCTATGTATAAGGACGCTGAAATACGCAAGGCAGAGCTTGCTGAACAGAACGAAGTTGATAGTTCCTTGTTCAAAATCAAGGACGACCCGCGAATTTTAGGGAAATTCGGAAAGTTTATCAGAAAGTTTTCCGTTGATGAGCTTCCGCAGCTTCTGAATATTTTAAAGGGTGATATGTCGGTTGTCGGTCCAAGACCGTTTATCATTTCCGAGCAGGAAAATTTCTGCGACGAAAGACTTCTTGTAAAGCCGGGGCTTTCCTGCTACTGGCAGATAAATGGAAAAAACGAGCTTTCTGACGCGATGAGCGAATATTACGACAAGAAATATATAATGGACAGAAGCGTTCTGACGGATATCGGTATTGTTTTTAAAACCTTTAAAGTCGTTATTTTCAGCCACAATTCATAATAATAAAAAGGTATCGGACAAAAACCCGATACCTTTGTTTTTTTATATCAATCAAAGCCAATAAAAGAGGCACAGATTTTGTATCTGTGCCTAAATTATTTAATAAAATTGTGCAGGATTTATGAACTGATTGTTTAAAAGCATTGAGAAATGCAGGTGATTTCCTGTTGAGTAGCCTGTGCTTCCCACAGCACCGATACATTTTCCTGCCGAAATCACATCACCCTTGCTCACTACGATTTCAGAAAGATGAGCGTAAGCGGTTTTATAACCGTCAGCGTGCTCTATAATAATGTAATTTCCGTAGCCTGTGTTGTCCCAGCCGGCAAAGATAACCTTTCCTGACATTGCGGAATAAACCGGTGTTCCGTAGTCGGCCGCATAGTCGATTCCGTCGTGGAAGGAATCATCAAAGCTTCTGTAACCAAAATCCGAGCTTACATAACAATCTGCGTCACCAAGCGGAAAAGCAACTCCTCCCACAGCTTCAATCTGTGCAGATGAAAGAGGCGGAATTTCCTTTGTTCCCTTTAAAACAACCTTATTCACTGCTTTTTTTGTGATTGAAGAAGAAGTATTTCTTGAAACCTCCTTGCCATCAAGGTAATAAACCTTGGTGACAGTGGTTTTTTCACCGTTGACACCAGCTACCGAAACCTTGCTTTTTCCTATGTAAAGCTCATCAGAGTTTTCATAAACAGTTTCAAAAGGAATTACTTCTCTGTCTGTAATTTCCTCGACTTCTGCAACTTCAAACTTGTACAGAGAAAGTATTGTGTTTGAAGTAACAACATCTACCGCATCAAATAATCCCTTTTTATAAGAAACTTCCTGATATATTTCTGCTTCACGGTCTGTATCGTGCTCAGCCAGAAGCTGTGAAAAATGACTCTCGAGGTTTGTTTTTCCTCTTACGGATACAATTCCCGCAGGCTCTCCGTCAACATAAACCTCATAGCCCTCAATTAAATTCTCAAGGCTTTCTGTATCGCCGACAATAACTGATGACGAACCCATACTATTAGGAATCGTAAGAGAAACCGTCCTCTGAGTAACAAGTGTAGCCTGAATTGTTTCCTTTTCGGCTTCATCGTTAAACTCATATGCTCCGAATACGTCAAAAACAGAAACGAATGCTACTGTCATTGCCATATAAACGGAAGTTACTGTTGTAAATACTCTCTTTTTTGTCTTTGTTTTTACGTTTTGTTCTGTTATCTCGGTTTTAGCACGTTTCATCTTCGAGATAAGCGACTTGGTCGCTGTTTCTATCTGATTAAAAATACTAAAATCTCCTTTCTGTCTGTAGGGTAATCTCAAAACGGTAACAACCACCGCTTTAAAGATTACAAAAAAGATTACAAAAAAGTTACAATAGTTACATTATAACAACTTTTTGTAAAAAGTCAAGAAAACCACCTTTTTTTAAAAAAACATTCTTGTTTTTCGTAAAAACAATCAAAGGACTCGTCTCTCTTTTGGTGACTTTGCACCAAAAATCACCCAAAAATATAACAAATCTGTTAACGAGCAAATCCGTCCAAAAACCGGTTTTTATCAAAAAACGCCTTAAAACAAGGGCTTGTTTTATCATTTGTACAAGAATTTACACACAAAAATCCGACGTAGCTTATGCAGTTCTTCCTGCCGTGAAATATAAGCTCTTTTACCTTTTTAAAAGAGGCGTATTGTTTTAACTTTTCGCTCTTGACTTATTTACAATTATCTATTAAAATAGATGTGTATGTAAAATTTACCGAAAGGAATGTTTTTATGAAAAACACTGAAAAAACAATGGAAAAAATCGTAAATCTCTGTAAGAGCAGAGGTTTTGTATACTCAGGCAGTGAGATTTACGGTGGTCTTGCAAATACATGGGACTACGGTCCTCTTGGTGTTGAACTCAAAAACAACATCAAAAAGGCTTGGTGGAAGAAATTCGTTCAGGAAACACCATACAACGTAGGTCTTGATTCAGCTATTCTTATGAATCCTGAAACATGGGTTGCTTCAGGTCACCTTGGTGGTTTCTCAGACCCACTTATGGACTGTAAGGCTTGTAAGACAAGACACAGAGCTGACAATCTTATTGAAAACTTTGACGGAACAAACGTTGCTGGTTGGTCAAATGAACAGATGATGGACTACATCAAGGAGCATAACATTGCTTGTCCTGACTGTGGCGAACACGATTTTACAGACATCAGACAGTTCAACCTTATGTTCAAGACCTTCCAGGGCGTAACTGAGGACTCAAAGAGTGAGCTTTATCTCCGTCCTGAAACTGCTCAGGGTATTTTCGTAAACTTTGCAAATATCCAGAGAACTTCAAGAAAGAAGGTACCTTTTGGTGTAGGTCAGATTGGTAAGTCATTCAGAAACGAAATCACACCAGGTAACTTTATTTTCAGAGTAAGAGAATTTGAACAGATGGAGCTTGAATTCTTCTGTAAGCCGGGAACAGACCTTGAATGGTTCAACTACTGGAGAGCTTACTGCCGTGACTTCCTTTTAAATCTCGGTATCAAGGAAGAAAATCTCCGTCTCCGTGACCACGACCCTGAGGAGCTTTGCTTCTACTCAAAGGCTACAACTGACTTTGAATATCTCTTCCCATTTGGCTGGGGCGAACTCTGGGGTATTGCTGACAGAACAGACTACGACCTTACACAGCACCAGAACCACAGTGGCAAGAGCCTTGAATACTTTGACCCAGAGGACAACTCAAAGTACATTCCATATGTAATCGAGCCTTCTCTCGGTGTTGAAAGACTTTTCCTTACAATCGTTACAGAAGCTTATGACGAGGAAGTTGTTGACGCTGAAAAGAACGACGTAAGAACAGTTATGAGACTTCACCCAGCCCTTGCACCTGTCAAGGCTTGTATTCTCCCACTTTCTAAGAAGCTTGGCGACAAGGCTACTGAAATTTACGCACAGCTTTCAAAGAAGTTCAACATTGAATACGATGACGCAGGTTCAATCGGTAAGAGATACCGTCGTCAGGACGAAATCGGA
Source organism: Ruminococcus sp. (assembly GCA_015066705.1). Taxonomy (GTDB): domain Bacteria; phylum Bacillota; class Clostridia; order Oscillospirales; family Ruminococcaceae; genus JAAZZIT01. The sequence goes on along the minus strand of SVNV01000021.1, from coordinate 320 downwards.
ACACCACTTTGTATTACAGTTGACTTTACAACTGTTGGCGATTCTGAAAAGGGTATCGAAGCTGACAACTGTGTAACAGTCCGTGACAGAGATACTATGGAACAGGTAAGAATCAGCATTGACGAGCTTGAAGCATACATCGAAGCAAAGATGAATTTCTAGCAAACGTGCCGTTTGCAAGGGGTTTCACCCCTTGCAACTTTGTTTTGTGTCAGAATTAGTGTGAAACCCTGAGTAACTTTCTCTCTTGAAAGAGAAAGTCACCAAAGAGTTCAAGGCTCTGTCTCAGACAAGCTCGTCGACTTGCTACGCAAGCTCTC
>SVNV01000020.1 GCA_015066705.1 Ruminococcus sp. | reverse complement strand
CTAAAAAGTTTTTAGAAGGCTTTAATGGCCTGCAATATTATGACCCTCATTTTGGAGAAGCTTTTTATAACGATTCGTTCAATGACACTGTTGATTACAATGACCTTCTTTCTAAAATCAAATGCAAAACTCTGTTTATGAAAGCAAAAACAACGATTGGTGAGAATGGTTTGTTGCAAGGCGCATTGTCTGATGAAGATTTGCAACAGGTCAACGCCTTGATTGAAAACATGGAAATCGAGCGATTTGATTGCGGACACGGCATCCACACCGAAAAGGCAAAGCAGTTTGTGCAAGCTGTGGTTTCAATTTAACAAATCCCAATTTGTCAAACAACCTATACTAAAATCACCCTCACCAATCAAACGGCGAGGGTGTTGTCATATCTGCGTGTCTGTGCTATAATAATATAAATCTATCCGTGAGGTGAAATAATGAGCGAGGAATGTTTAATCTGCAAGGCACCGCTTGTGTATCTTGAAGAGGACAAGCTGATGGAGTGTGCCATTTGCAGGAAGAAAGAAAACAGCAAAACAAGCTGTGAAAACGGGCACTATGTCTGCAACGAATGTCATACAAAGGGGCTTTCGGATATTCTTTCGCTGTGCCTTAATACCAAGTCTAAAAATCCATTTGAAATCATAGATAAAATGATGTCAATGAGCTTTTGCCATATGCACGGCCCTGAGCATCACATTATGGTGGGTGCGTCACTTCTGACAGCTTACAAAAACGCAGGTGGCAGGCTCGACCTTAAAAAAGCCCTCGATGAAATGTTCAGAAGAGGCAAGGCAGTTCCGGGTGGTGCGTGTGGTTTCTGGGGCGCTTGCGGTGCAGGAATAAGCACAGGAATGTTCATTTCGATTGTCACGGGTGCAACTCCTCTTGCAGAAAAATCCTGGGGACTTTCAAATCAGATGACAGCACGTGCACTTTCAAGAATAGGTCAGATAGGTGGGCCGAGATGCTGTAAGCGTGACTCGTATATTGCCATTTTATCAGCGATAGAATTCACAAATAAAAAGCTTGGTGTTAAAATGGAGTCCCACAAAATCACCTGCAAACGCTTTTCAAAAAACAACCAGTGCATCAAGTCAAGATGCCCGTTTTATAAGGAGAAATAATGAAAAAGGTTAAGGTAGCTTTTATCTGCGTGCATAATTCCTGCCGTAGTCAGATAGCCGAGGCTCTGGGGAAGAAGTATCTGTCAGATATCTGCGAATGCTATTCTGCAGGCTCGGAAACAAAGCCACAGATAAATCAGGACGCTGTAAGGCTTGTGAAGAAAATCTATGGAATTGATATGGAAAAGGAGCAGTATTCTAAGCTGTTTGAAGATATTCCGAAGGTGGATATAGCAGTGTCAATGGGCTGTAATGTGGTATGCCCGTATATGCCCGGTGTTGTGAATTTCAACTGGGGACTTGAAGACCCCACAGACCAGAGCGACGAAAAATTCATTGAGATTATAAACGCCATAGAGCAGAATGTCAAGGAACTGAGAAAGTATGTTCTGGAGAAATACACGGATTAGAGAAGTAATGATAAAAACCACCCTCACCAATCGGTAATGTCAACAGCTTTGATAAAATTTTCTCCCTCTCACCAGACCAGATTGCAGAAGTAGTTGACTTAAACGAGTTTCCGTTTTTTACCATTCCTGATGAAAAAATTCTATGTCCTCGCCAAGTGGACCTGCGCAAAATGCAATAGTTGCAGGAAATTCAGGGTCTCCACCTATTTGCACCTTTTTAGGTTCTATGAACACCTCATATCCTGCATTTTTAACGGCATTAACGCAAGCCTCAACATCGTTAACCGCAAAAGCAAAGTGACGGATTATACCTTTTTCAAGCGACTCGTTGCCGTCACGGAAAATTTCAATAATTCCCGCACCTGTGTCGAGGAGAATGCAGGTATCACATTCCTTGATAACAGATAATTTCAGGATTTCAACGTAAAAACGAAGGACTTTTGCGTATTCATCATCGTTTTTGCATTTCATAGAAACGTGGTGTATTCCATTAATCATAATAATTTTCCTTTCAAAAGCTGATTTTTGATGTTTAAATTATAGCACTAAATCCAGAATCTTTCAATATCTGAAACAAAAAGGGTACCAGACTTTATGTCTGATACCCGTATTTTTATCTTTTTACGAAATATTCCTCATACCATACAAGGAATGTGTAAATTGTCCAGATTTTTCTCCAGTTGTCGCTGTTTCCGCCGATGTATTCCTCCCAGATAGCATTTACAGCTTCTGTGTTGAAGAACTTTCCACAGCTTTCGCCTGTAAGCTTTGCAACCACGTCACCGTTGTAGCGTGAATCTGCAAGCCAAATTCTGATAGGAACAATAAATCCGAGCTTCTTTCTGAAAGCGATTTCATCAGGCAGAACCTTTGACGCAGCAGTTCTGAAAGCAACCTTGTTCTGCTCCTCGTTTACCTTGAAGCGTGATGGCATTCTTGAAGCGATGTCAAAAATTCTTCTGTCAGTAAGAGGCATTCTTACCTCAAGTCCCGCAGCCTCGCTCATCTTGTCAACATTAAGGTAAATGTCACCCTCAAGCCATATCTGAATGTCAATATCGCTCATTTTTGTGAGAGGGTCCTTGCCTTCGTTTTCAAGATAGATGTTTTTAGCAATATTTATAGGGAGAATATCCTCGTTGTAATTTACAAGAAGATTTTTCTTTTCTTCCTCTTTCATAATGTTGGTGTTTCCAACGTAGAAGGTCTTTAGGTTTTCGCCGTAACGTTCAGCGTTTCTGTACATATTGTAACCGCCGAAAAACTCGTCAGCACCCTCGCCTGAATAGCAGAGCTTTGTGCCCTTTGCAGTTTCACGGCAACCGATAGCAAAAGCGATTGCGGAAGCGTCACCGAGAGGCTGTTCCATATTGTACATAACGTAAGGAACGATTGCAAAGTAATCCTCAGGAGTAACCAGACAACGGTTGTTCTTTACATTCAGAATGTCAGCAGTAGCCTTTGCAAGTCCCGATTCGTCAAATCTTTCGTCGTCGTAGCCACAGGAATTTGTAGCTTCAACCCCTGACATTGCAAGTACATAAGAGGAGTCAACGCCACCCGAAAGAAAGCTTTCAGCGTATTCGCTTTCTTCCTTGACCTCGGGAATGATTTCCTTGATTGTGTCGTGGATTTCGTCAGCCCACTGGTCAAGAGTCTTTTCCTCGTCAGCATTGAATTCAGGCTTCCAGTAACGTGTGATTTCAAGCTTGCCGTTTTCAAAAACAAGGTATCTTCCCGGCATGAGCTTTTTTACGCCCTTGAAGAAGGTGTCCTCGCCACCCACATAAGTAAGGCTCATATATATCTGAAGCATATCCACATTCAGCTCTTTTACAAAGCCTTCTGATTCAAGAATGTTTCTTATCATTGTGCCGTAAAGAAGTCTGCCGTCGGCTGTGATATAGTAGTAAAAAGGCTTTGTGCCGAAATGGTCACGTAGACAGAAAAGTCTGTCGTTTTCTTCATCGTATAACGCAAATGCAAACATTCCGTGCATGTGCATTGCCATGTCGTATCCCCATTTTTCATAAGCCTTTATAAGAATTTCTTCCTCACGCTTTTCTCTTGAGAGATTAGTGTCAATCTGAAGCTCCTCGCAAAGAGCCATCCAGTTTCTTATGTGTCCTCTGTAATCTTTTAAAACTGTCAAAAAGGTCACTCCTTTAATAAAAAACTCTACACTAAATAATAACACATTAAGCCCCAAAGGTCAACAATAATCTGTTGTAAATTATTGAGGTTTTTGAGTGATATCAGTCGCAAGGTGAAAATTATCTTTTGATGTAACGCTTCATAATTATAGTATGAGTGAAAAACCAAAGGCATTTTTTGTAAAAATTCACAGATATTGAGGGGTAAAGGTACTATAATTTTTATATCCGTGAAAGCAATTTTTTTTATTAAAACTATTGAAAAACAGAGGATTTTGTGCTATACTTTTTTCTGTTGAAAGATTGCAACTTGCCCTTATGGGCTCTAACTTTTAAAAGCGAAAGGAAATGAAAGCAATGAAAACACTTTATTCTGGAAAGACAAAGGATGTTCTTCTTGACGAAGAAAACGGTATTGTAAATCTGTTCTTTAAGGACTCTGCAACAGGCGAAAACGGAGTTTTTGACCCGGGTTCTAACTCAGTAGGCGGAAGCGTTGAAGGAAAGGGTAAGATTGGTCTTGCTATTTCCAAGTACTTCTTTGAGCTTATGGAAAAGAACGGAATCCCTACACACTATATCAACTGTGACGTTGATAAGGGACTTATGCAGGTTCGTCAGCTTACAGTTCCTAAGCTTGAATTTGTTCTTCGTTACTTCACAGCAGGTAGTATGTGCCGTCGTTTCACACTTGAAGAAGGCATCGTATTTGACCCACCATATACAGAAGTTACACTTAAGGACGACATTCAGGGCGACCCACTTATCAGTGAAAGAATCTGCATCATGAAGGGACTTCTCAAGGAAGGTCAGTATGATGAAGCTCTCGGTATTCTCGTAAGAGTTGGTGAAGTACTTAAGAACGAGCTTGCACCTATGGGACTTACACTTATCGACTTCAAGATTGAAATCGGTTATGATGAAACAGGTAAGATGTTCATCGCTGACGAAATTACACCTGATATCTGGAGAGTCCGTGACGAAAACGGAAACATTCCTAACCAGATTGACTGTTCAAAGATGCTTCTCGAAAAGCTCAATAAGTAAGATGAAAGCACGGCTTTGCCGTGCTTTTTTTATTGACAATTAAGGTACTTGTTTCGCAGTAGGATTATAAAAGTAACTGCAATTAGGCTGTTTCAACTCTTGAAATGTACTCTGTATGGTTTAAATAAAAAGTTGTTTAGTGGTTGAAAAACTGATAAAAATATGGTAATATATGCTTATCAAAGGAGTTGATAATGATGCTTTTTAAGAAAATTACGGCTATTTTTGCTACAGCGTGTATATTGATGTCGCAGAGTGTGTGTATCCCTGCTGACGCTGAAAGCCAAGACAAGGGAATAGTTATTCTGCATACCAATGACATTCACTGTGGAATGTATTCCGATGATAATACTTTCGGATATGCTGAACTTGCAGGCTATGCGCAAAAGCTTGAGGACGAGGGCTATGATACTATTATAGTTGACGCAGGTGACGCTGTTCAGGGCGGAATTGTAGGCTATATGTCCGACGGACAGTATATTGTTGATATTATGAATGAGGTGGGCTACGACGTTGCCATTCCGGGAAATCACGAGTTTGACTATGGAATGGACGAGTTTATGGATATTGTGGCGAACGCAAACCATAGCTATCTTAGTTCAAATTTTGTAAGCCTTGAAACTGGCGACAACATTCTCGACAGCTATAAAATCATTGAAAAAGACGGAGTTAAAATCGGTTTTGTAGGAATTACAACTCCTGAAACAATTACATCTTCAACACCAAAATACTTTATGAATGATGACGGCGAGTATATTTATGGTTTTTGTGGTGGCGACAACGGGCAGGAGCTTTATGATAAAGTACAGAATGCTGTTGATGATGCTCTGAATGAGGGCGCTGACTATATTGTTGCAATAGGTCACCTTGGCGTTGACGCATCAAGCAAGCCTTGGACTTCACAGGAGGTTATCTCAAACGTAAGTGGAATTGACGTGTTTATTGACGGACATTCCCATAGCGTTATCGAAAGCGAATTTGTCCTTGATAAAGACGGAAAAGAAGTTATCCTCAATTCCTGTGGCACACAGCTTATGTATGTTGGTGAAATCACAATTTCTGATGATGATGTGTCTGCAAAGCTCATCGGGAAGAGCGATTATTCAGTTTCCACAGACGAAAGCAGTAACGAATACCTTAAATATAAAAACGTTCTTGATTTTGTAAATAATATCGAGTCTGCATATATTGACGATATGAATGAAGTCGTTGCAGAAAGTAAATGCGAGCTTATTATTTACGACCCTGAAACAGGCGACAGACTTATAAGAAATACCCAGACAAATATGGGGGACTTTGTAGCTGACGCTTATAGAATAGTTTCTGATGCCGATATAGGACTTGTAAACGGTGGTGGAATAAGAGCTGAAATCAAAAAGGGCGACATCACATTCGGAGATGTTATAAATGTAAATCCTTTTGGAAATCTTATGTGCGTTGTTGAAGCAACAGGACAGCAGATTTTAGATGCACTTGAACTTGGCGCTATGTATACACCAGATGAAAATGGCGGATTTCTGCACGTTTCGGGAATGACCTATGAAATTCATACATATATTCCATCGTCAGTTGTGCTTGATGAAAATCAGGGATTTTTAAAGGTTGACGGCGAATACCGTGTTAAAAATGTTATGGTAGGGGACGAGCCACTTGACCTGGACAAAACCTATAAGGTTGCGTCATATAACTACCTTTTGAAAAACGGTGGCGACGGTGCTACAATGTTTTATGGCTGTAAGCTTTTAAAGGACGAAACAATTTCTGACAATGAGCTTTTGGTGAAATACGTTCAGGAATATCTTAACGGCGTTATCGGTCTTGAATACGAAAACCCTATGGGCGAGGGAAGAATAGTCAAAGTTACAGAAAAGCCTGTGGAAGATACACCAACCCCTGAAAAACCACCTGAGTCTGAAACCAAGCCTGACCAGACACCACCTGCTACGGGTACAGAGGGACTTAAAACAGTAACAGTTATCCTCTCCTTTGCACTTGTTCTTGCGGTAATTAAATCTAAAAAGTAAAAAAATAAATCCACGAAGAGTTGTTCTTCGTGGATTTTTGTCTGTTAATTAACTGATATCGAGCTTACTGTTATTTTGCCTTTTCCTGATACAATAAGTCCGAAGGTTGTGTTTTCGCCTGAAACAATTTCATTGTTGAATTGCCACGGCTTGATTGTCAGAGTATTTCCGTTAGCTGTAATCCCACAGTTCCAATACTGGCTTACAGTCACCTCTTTGTTGAATGTCAGTATTGCCACCCAACCCGTCTTGGTAGATGAAGTATTGTTATTTATGGTAACATTAACCTGTGCAAAGTCGTTTACGCTGTCATTCCAGGTTCCCGGAATTTCATATTCAACAACTAATTTTCCTCCACTTGAAACGGGTTTTTTAGTGGTAGTTGTCACAGTAGTCTGAACAGGTTTTTTAGTTGTAGTAACAGTAGTTTTAACCGGCTTCTTTGTTGTTGTCACAGTAGTCTTAACAGGCTTTCTGGTTGTGGTAGTTACCGTAGTCTTAACAGGCTTCTTTGTCGTAGTGACCGTAGTCTGTACAGGCTTTTTAGTTGTAGTAACCGTAGTCTGAATTGACTTTTTGGTTGTGGAAAATGGTGTTGTATTCTTTTTCTCGGAAATTGTAACTTTAGGTATGGTTGTAGTGGTATTTATTTCAGGGATAGTTGTTGTAACTGAGGATTCCTTGTGAGAATCATCGGTTTTGATTTTATTATCACCATCACGTCCGAAAGCAAATGCCGTTATACCAATCATCAGTACAAGAATAACCATTGCCACAGCCGAAAGGTATTTCTTAATCATAATGTTATCTGTGCTATGATTAGGATTTTCATTGTTCATTTATGAAATCTCCTTGTTATCTGTAAATGTCATAAAGTTTTTTAGCTTCTTTCTTTGCCTGCTCCACAATGTTTGCAGGGGAACAGATTTTCAACCCCTCGCCAAAGGAAAACAGCCAACCCCAGAAGGTAGGACTAATCTGTACCTCTGCTTTGAAGGTAAATCGTTTTTCTTTTCCCTCGACAGGGTTGAAAAGAATCTTCATTCCGAAACGGTCAAGCATAGTGTCAATCAGAGCTTCGTCAACCTCAAAGGTAACCGTTTCAGGACTTCCTGCATACATATCAAAGGTTGAACGAAGATTTTTGGCAAATTCCTGCTGCTCCTTGGTAGGCTCAACTCTCTTTTCGTCAATCCACGTAACGCCTGTCATTCTGTCAACTCTGAAAAATACAACCTTTTCCTTAGCGTGGTTGTAGCCGATAAGATAATACTTGTCCTCACGCCAAACAAGGTGATAAGGTGAAACCCTGTAAAGCTCACCGTTGTGTGCGAGCTGTCTTTTCTTGTTGTAATCGTATCTTAAGTACTGGAAGGTAACAACCTTTTTGTTTGAAATGGCATAGTTGATTTCACTGATAGCGTAATATATGTGTTCGTTGACAGTCTTTACTCTGTTTTCAACGTAAATTGTACGCTGAAGATTTGAGGCATTGTGCCTTGAGGTCAGCTTCTGCAATTTTCCGATAAGCTCGTTAGACCTTTTCTGTGTAAGGAATTTAGAAGATGCAACAGCGTCCGCAAGAACAAAAAGCTCTTCCTTTTCAAAAAGTCTTTCACTTACGTAATAAGCGTTTGCGTGACCTACCTTTGTAACCTCAATAGCAAGTCCGCTTCCTATAAGAGTTGCAATATCATCATAAAGAGTTTTTCTTTCCTCTTTGATTCCGTTGATTGCAAGATATTCAATAAGCTGATTTCCTGTCATCGGATTGTTTTCATCAGTATTTTCAAGCAGAATGCTTCTCATCAGAAGGAGCTTCTGCTTTTGTCTTGATAACCCCGTGTTAGTTCCAAGTGCCTCTCTCATTAAAATAACTTCCTTTAATCTTTTTTTCTTTCCTTTACGGCTTCTTTCTTTCCGTCAGGAGTAACAATGTATGTGTTGTCAAGCTGTGCCGCAAGGTTTCCGATAACGCTCTGTCTGTATTCGTTTCTTAAAGCGGTCTGCTCAGCCTTTTCCTCGTCTGTAAGTCCCACACTTTTAGCTTTTCTCGCAAGCTCAGAAATTCTGTTCATTTTTTCAACAGTCATAAATTACCTCTTTAATCTTAAAACTCGTAAATACAAGTTTACCACACACGTCCTTATTTTACAAGGCTTTTTTTAAAAACAAGTCCAAAAATTTACATAGTTTGTCTTTTTGGTACAAATTTTTATAATAAAAATTATTCAGTTTTTATACTATAGCCACTTGACAAACATATGTTCGGTACATTATAATATAAATAGAACATTTGTTCGTTGGAATTTCGCAAATTGTTAAGGCACGGCAATCGGAAGAGAAAGGGAAGTATTTATGGAAAGAAGGTTAAATTTATTGAAAAAGATGGTTTATAATTATAAAGTAGACCTGAAAAAAATTGAAGAAAGAATTGCCGAGATAAAGCTTTTGCTTAAAAAGAACGGGGTGAATTACGGCTCTCTCAACAGGCGACTTGCTGTGTTGAAGGAGGAACGTGAGGGTCTGCTTTTATCAATAGCGATGATGACAGATTATATCAATGAGGTTGAAAAGCGTAAAGGGGAGGTTGCCTGATGATTAAGTACTATAAAAGAAAGAGAATGCCACTTTTTGTTTCCGACGGTATCCTTTCGGACTTTGACAGAAACAAAAATGAAAATGAAGATTTGGACTTTGCAATGATATACAGAGGGGATTGCAAGAAAATAATAAATAACAGTTTGACAAAAACTCAAAAAAGCTATATTATGTTATATTATAATGATAAAAAAACTGTCGCTGAAATTGCTGAGATTTATGGTGTGAATAAATCTACTGTTTCAAGGACAATAAACAGAGCTAAGAAAAATATCATTGATGTTTTTCCGTCATATGCAAGCTGATTCGGGAGGATTTTTAAGTGAGTGTTAAAACACCTGTCTTTGATTTTATAAGTGAATATCTGAGTAAAAATCCCACAAGATTTCATATGCCGGGGCATAAGGGCTGCGATGTGGGACTTGGTATCGAAAATCGTGATATTACCGAAATAAAGGGTGCAGACTATCTTTATGATGCCGACGGAATTATCGGCGAAAGCGAGAGTATCTGCTCGTCACTTTTTGAAACAGCAAAAACTCTCTATTCAACAGAAGGCTCAAGCCTTTCTATCAAAACAATGATTACTCTCTGTGTTATGAACAGAAAGGATAAATCAAAAAGAGGAACAATCATCGCTCCGAGAAATTGTCATAAAGCATTTGTAAATGGCTGTATTCTTGCTGATGCTGATGTTGAATGGGTTTTTCCTTCAGAAAAGTCACGTTCAATCACCCAGTCGCTTTTTACCCCTGATGAAATTAGACAGGGGATTTCAAGAGCTGAGAATCCTTGCGGTGTTTATATTACAAGCCCCGACTATGTAGGGAATATTTCTGATGTTAGAGCAATTAAAAATATATGTTCTGAATTTGATATTCCGCTGATTGTCGATAACGCTCACGGAGCATATCTTAGATTTCTTGATAATGATTTACACCCAATCAGTCTGGGTGCTGATATGTGCTGTGATTCTGCACACAAAACCCTGCCTGTAATTACAGGCGGGGGTTATCTCCATATTTCAAAATCGGCTGACGGCTTTTTTGTAAAGAATGCAAAAACTGTTATGTCAATGTATGCTTCTACAAGTCCGTCTTTTTTGATTTTGCAGTCACTTGATTTGTGTAATAAAACACTTTCTGAAGATTTTTCTCAGAAGCTCTCCCAAACGGTCATAAAGACCTCTCAGCTTTGTGAGGAAATAAATAAATGTCTTGTGGAAGCTCACACCTTTGAGCCACTTAAGATTTCTGTTTTTCCTAATAATGTGGGTTATACCGGAAATGAGCTTGCTGATTACCTGAGAGAAAAGAATATCGAGCCTGAATACAGCGACGAAAATGTGGTTGTGCTTATGATTTCGCCTTATAATAAGGAAGAGGATTTTGTCAGATGTAAAGAAGCTTTTTTACAGCTTCTCCATAAGAGGATTTCTGTAAGATGTGAGGAGATTTCACTTGATTTGCCTGAAAAAGCTATGCCAATGCGTGAGGCTGCTTTTTCTGATAGCGAAACCATTGCTCTCTCTCAGAGCGAGGGAAGAATCTGTGGTATGACAGTTACATCCTGTCAGCCGTCGATACCTGTTGTAGTCAGCGGAGAGGTAATTGATGAAAAGATTATAAAAATTTTAAAAAGGTATAGCATTTCTCAAGTAAATGTGTTAAAATGATTGTGTAGGTTTTGATTTAAATGAATATATACATAAAGGACTGATTTTATGAAGCTGATTTATGCGATTGTAAATAACGATGATAGCCATCAGGTTATGGACGCTATTACCGAATCGGGCTTTCAGGCTACGAAGCTTGCATCAACCGGAGGCTTTTTAAAGGCAGGAAATACTACCTTTATTCTTGCTGTTGACGATTGTAAGGTTGATAAGGTGATTGAGGTTATCAGGGCACACTCAAAAAAGAGAACACAGATGCTTCCTGCTACACCATCAATCAGAACAAGCTCTTTTGCAAGCTTTCCTGCTGAAATTTCAATCGGTGGGGCAACAATTATTGTAACTGATATTGATAGGTTTGAAAAACTCTGATGAATAATACGGGATTTTTGGGAAACGCAGATATAAAGACTGCTGTTTCACGAATGATAAAAAATAAAAAGCTGACACATTCCTTTGTAATAACAGGGGATAAGGGACTTGGTAAAAAGACTGCAGCAAGATATATCGGAGCAGCCATTCTGTGTGAAAACAACAGCGACGGCACTCCTTGTATGAAGTGTAAAAGCTGTAAGATGATTTCTCACGGAGGCCACCCTGACTTTATCGAGATTAAACCAAGCGGAAAGAGCGGTGGATATATTCTCGATAAGGATTTGAGACCTATTGTCAGCGAGGCTTATGTAAAGCCTAATGAGTCGGAATATAAAGTGGTTGTGATTTCTGATATGGACGCAACACAGCAGAATTCCCAGAATGCGCTTCTTAAAGTGGTTGAAGAACCGCCTGCTCATATGGTTATTATTATGACCGCCTGCTCAAGGGAATACTTTTTGCCTACAATTCTTTCCAGAGTTACTCACTTCAAGGTTTATCCTCTTGATAAGGAAGAACTTAAAAATGTTGTAATGGGAAAATGCGAAAGCTTTGACGGCGAGAAGTTTGAAAAGGCTTACGAAGCAATGGGCGGAAATGTTGGTAAGTGCGTTGAGTTTATCGACGGAAAGCAGCTTTCCACAGCGGTTTCTCTTACGGGGAAAATCTGTTCGTGTATCTATAATATGGACGAATATGCACTTATGCAGGCATTTTATAAAGCTGGTGAAGATAAAAAGCTGTTTGTCGAGGTGCTTATGCTTCTGTCAAACGTGCTGAGGGATTGTGCTGTTAAACGTAGCGGTGGTTCGTCACTTACAATGCTTTCCTGTTGTAAGGAGGAGACCTTACAGCTTGCTTTGAAAATCAGCCCGAGAAAGGCTATACTACTTTATGAGCTTTGCGAAAAGTATATCAGCAGAATAAATTCAAATGCTAATATCGGACTTGCTCATTCAGCAATCTGTGCTGAGATTATGGAGATAATTTAGAAAGGGAATACTATGACTGAAATTATTGGAGTTAGATTTAAAAATGCCGGAAAGGTGTATTATTTTTCACCCTCCGGACTTGATATAAAGGAAGGCGACAGGGTAATTGTCGAAACCGCAAGAGGTGTTGAATGCGGTGAGGTTGTGCTTTCCAAGAGGGAGATTAGCGAAGACCAGCTTGCTGCACCACTTAAGCCTGTTATGAGAATTGCAACAGAAAAGGACTTCAAGGTAATTGAAAATAATAAGACTAAGGAGCAGGAAGCTTTTGAAATCTGCGAAAAGAAGATTCAGGAGCATGGCCTTAAAATGAACCTCATTGACGTTGAATGTACTTTTGACAATAATAAGCTTCTGTTTTATTTCACTTCTGAAAACAGAGTGGATTTCAGAGAGCTTGTAAAGGATTTGGCAGCTGTTTTCAGAACAAGAATTGAACTGAGACAGATAGGCGTAAGAGATGAAGCTAAAATGCTTGGCGGTCTCGGAATCTGCGGTCAGCCTTTCTGCTGTTCAAGATTTTTGGGAGAGTTTCAGCCGGTGTCAATCAAAATGGCAAAGGAACAGGGGCTTTCGCTTAATCCTACAAAGATTTCCGGAACCTGTGGACGTCTTATGTGTTGCCTGAAATACGAACAGGATAGCTATGAGGAGCTTTTAAAGACAACTCCGAAGGTTGGTGCGATTGTAAAGACACCTGACGGAAAGGGCGTTGTTGAAGAGGTTAACCTTATTACCGGTAAGCTGAGAATTAAAAATGACGGCACAGAAGCAGTAAATACCTATGATAAGAATGACGTAACTGTTATCAAGGATGCTGTTATCCGCCTGGACCGTGACGAAATCAAGGCACTCAAAGAGCTTGAAGATAAATAATCAATTAACAGTGGACAATAAAAAAACTCACTACCTTTACGATAGTGAGTTTAATTTTTATCTCATTAAGCCGAGCGTTAAGCGAGGCGATAACACCCGAGCACTCAAAATTCCGACATTTCACAAATGAAATGCGAGGGGAGGAGTGTCCAGCGTCTGCGCTGGTTATTTGGCGTTGATGTTGATGTATTCGTGCTTGAGCTTTGAATAAACAATCTTCTGACTTGAATATAATCCGTAATATCCAGATAAAACGTAGGATATTCCGCAGGCGAGAGTAAAGAAAACAATGCTGTTTGCATCGCTGAATAATTCTATGCTGAGAATGATTGAAGCAACAGGACAGTTTACAACACCGCAGAACATCGCAATAAGCCCGATTGCCGCACCGAAAGCAGGATTAAGTCCAATCAAATCACCAAATACGCAACCGAATGTGGCACCGATAAAGAAGGTAGGAACAATTTCTCCACCCTTAAAGCCTGCGCCGATTGTAATGCAGGTGAAAATAAGCTTAAGTGCAAATGCAAAAGGCTCTGCTTCACCGTGGAGTGCATGCTCAACAATGTTCATTCCTGCACCGTTGTAATCTCTTGTTCCGAGGATAAATGTAAGTCCGACTATTGCACAGCCACCTGCGAAAATTCTTATGTAAGGATTTTTGAAAAGCTTTTTCAGAAGCTTGTGGCTTCCTTCCAACGATACAACAAAAACAATGCTCAGAACAGCTATAGCTGTGGCAAGAAGTATTACCTTTAAAATCGGGAATGTGGTCAAATCCGGAACTCCCTTTAACTCAAAACGTTCAGGCTTTATTCCGAAACGTAATGTGATTACGTAAGACGAAAGGGATGTTATTATCGCAGGAATAAATGCCGAATAATAAAATACACCGACACTTATTACTTCCATAGCAAATAAAACAGCAGTAATGGGTGTTCCGAAAAGTGCTGAGAAAAGTCCTGCCATTCCGCAGATAACAATGGTGCCCTTGTCTGAATCGTCAAGCCTGAAAAGTCGGCCTACCTGAAATCCGATTCCGCCACCTAACTGTAAAGCCGCACCTTCACGTCCTGCCGAACCACCGAAGAGATGAGTTATCGACGCTGCAATGAAAATAAGCGGCGCAAGCATCGGGTGAACCTTTTCGTGCTTTCTTACAGAGGATAAAACCATATTTGTTCCTGCATCTACATCAACTCGGCTTAGCTTGTATGCCAGAACTATCGCAAGCCCGCCAACAGGTAAAAACCATATAATAAAATCGTGAGAACCTCTGAAATCTGTTACATATGAAATTGTCTTGTTAAAAAGAGTTCCTACCAGTCCGGTGAAAACTCCTGTCAATGTTGCAATAAATAACCACTTTAAAAAAGTGAGTAAATATTTTATAACTGCAATAAGTTTTTCGTGCTTTGAAATGTTATTCACGACGTTCACCGCCTTTCATTGGTTATATTTTAATCTGAATTTATGAAATTTTCAACGCCAGAGCAGAGATTTAAAATTCTGTTAATTTATCGTCATAAATTCTGTAATTTTATGAATTTTTTCTGCATTTTTTCAATAAAAATTCACAAAAACTGTTGCAATTTAAAAAGTCATGTTGTATAATTATTGTAAATTAGTATTATCACAAGAAAGGGGCGTGGGATTATGAAGATAAAACATACCTTTATTGTAATGGCAACTGCCTTTTTGATTGTACCGATACTTGTATTGTGTCTGTTCGCAAGTGGCAGATTTGAAAATTTCCATGTTTCAAACAGAAATCTGAATACCACTAAAATTATAAATATTGCACAGAAAGAGATAGAAGGCAGATTTGATGAAATGAGTAAGAATGCTTACGACTTTTCAGCAAATTCTCATATCATAAACTACCTTTCTGGAAATGAAGAAGAAATGGTTGCAGTTTCAGATGTAATAACTGGTGTTGTTGATACTGACGACGACATTGTTCAGGCTGCAATTTATGACGATGATGGAAAGCTGTTATCGGTTTCAAGCGCATATAATGAAGGTGTTTATCCGAGTATTACAGTTGAAACTCTTGAATCTATCATTACTGATAATGCAGGTCTCACTCATCTGAATGAATTTCAGTTGTTAGACAGTAACAAAAATACAATCGCATATGTATTCAGAATACATAATGCAAGTAATTTTATAGGCTACGGTGTATTTTATTATAATCTTTCAATGTTTGAACAGGTTATTACACGTATTGAATCCTCAACAGAAATGGACCTTATCATTTCTGACAACAGAGGAAATATTATTATGTCGCCTTTCAACAATATTCTGACATTCTCACAGCTGACGGATTATCAGAATGTAGTTGACCAGTTCAAAATGATTATCACCGACAGAAAGGTTGTTCCTACCGAATATAATAACGATAACGAAGAAATGGTTATTATGGGTGGAGCTATTACTTCAACAAGAAATAAGAAGGGCGCTACTTGGGGCGTGCTTGCATCAATGCCTACACGTATTATTCTTGAAGGTTCAAATCAGCTTGCAACTGAAATGGCTGTTTTCTCAGTTATTGCTATGCTCGTATTTATAGGCGCAGCTGTTTTCCTCACTCTCAAATACTTAAAGCCTCTTGATGATGTTGCTTCTGTGTTTGAAAAACGTGCAAACGGCGATAAGTTTGCAAGATTCAATGGCGAGGGTAAGAGCGAGGTTGTTCAGATAGGAAATGGAGTAAACTCTCTCATTGATATGATAAACCTCAACGAAGAAAGATATAATATTATGGTCGATATGACCGATAATATCATCTTTGAATATAGCGTTGCCAAGGACCAGGTGACCTTCAGTGATAACTTTAATTCAAAATTCAGCTTCCGAGCTAAGACGCAGAAGTTTGCAGACAGCTTCTTCCTCAATGGCGTTGTTGAACGTAAGGGAAAAGCTGACTTTGAAGAGTTTGTTGATAAGATGGTTGCAGGCGAATCACTTCAGGGCGAATTCAGCTTCAAGAATATTTATAACGATTATGCATGGTATATTGTGAGATGTGCAAGTATCAGAGACAATAACGGTAATATAAGCAAGATTATCGGTGCTATGATTGATATCGACAGAGCTAAGAAGCGTGAGGAAAACCTTCTTAAGAAGGCTAATTACGACTCACTTACCCAGATTCTTAACAGACAGTCATTTGAAGTTAACCTTATGAATGAATTTGACCTTTCACAGATGCGTAAAACTAAGGTTGCTGTACTGTTTATCGACCTCGACGACTTTAAGAATTATAACAATAATTATAGCCACGCTCTCGGTGACGAAGCACTGACCTTTGTAGGTTCAACACTTAAACGAGTTGTTGGAAATAACGGCTTTGCAGGACGTTACGGCGGTGACGAATTTGTGCTTTGCTATAGTGAAACACCAACCAGCCCTTCTGCAGGCGATATAGCTAAGCTTATTATCAGAGAGTTTGGCATAGGCTTTGACGGTGTTGCGTTTAAAGAACATTTCGTTGTTAAATGTAGTATCGGTATCGCATACTTTACTGACCATACAATGGATGCTGATTCAGTTATCAAGGACGCTGACGAGGCTATGTACTCAGTTAAAAAGAGCGGAAAGAGTGCTTTCGCTTACTATTCAAAACCAAGATAATAACAAAACTAACCAAAAGGGTGTCGGAAATTTTCCGATACCCTTAGTTTTTTGAAAAAATTCTGTTAAATGCTTGCATTTGAGATAAAATAGGTATATAATATTTAGTGTATGTTTTAAGATGATGTATTTGAAAGGACTTGATATAGATGGAAAAACGCTTTGTTTATGCTGATAATGCGGCTACAACAAGAGTTTCACAGACAGCTCTCAATGCTGCACTTCCGTATTTTACTGAGCATTATGGTAATGCTTCCAGTATTTATATGATGGGACAGGATGCTGCTAAGGCTGTGCTTTGCGCAAGAGAAAAGGTTGCTTTTGCAATCGGTGCTAAAACAAACGAAATTTATTTTACAAGCGGTGGCTCTGAAGCTGATAACTGGGCTATCAAATGTGTTGCTGAAGCCGGCGAAAAAAAGGGCAAGAAGCATATTATTACTTCTGTTATCGAACATCATGCAGTTCTTCATACCTGCGAATACCTCGAAAAGAAAGGCTTTGAGGTTACTTATCTTCCGGTTGACGATAAGGGTATTGTTTCGGTTGATGACGTTAAAAATGCAATCAGAGAGGATACCTGCCTTGTAAGTATAATGTTTGCAAATAACGAAATCGGAACAATCCAGCCGATAGCTGAAATCGGCGCAGTTTGTAAAGAAAATAAGGTGCTTTTCCATACTGACGCTGTTCAGGCTGTTGGAAATGTTGAGATTGATGTAAAGGCTATGAATATCGACCTTTTGTCACTTTCAGGCCATAAAATCCACGCACCAAAGGGCGTTGGCGCAATGTATATGAGAACAGGAATTGCTATTCCTAACCTTGTTCACGGAGGCGCTCAGGAACGCTCAAAGAGAGCCGGTACAGAAAATGTTCCGTCTATCGTAGCACTTGCGGCTGCTATCCAAGAGGCTTGCACAGATATACCTGCAAAGCAGGAAAAAATCAAGGCTATGAGAGACAGACTAATTGACGGTATCCTTAAAATCAAGGAAACACGCCTTAACGGTGACAGAGAAAAAAGACTTTGCGGAAACGTTAATATTTCTGTAAGAGGAATTGAGGGCGAATCTCTTCTTCTTATGCTTGATTTGAACGGAATCTGTGCTTCATCGGGAAGTGCTTGTACTTCAGGCGACCTTGACCCGTCACACGTTCTGCTTGCACTGGGACTTCCTCACGAAATTGCTCACGGCTCACTCCGTCTTTCAATCAACGAAGAAACAACTGACGAGGATGTTGATTATATTCTTGAAGTTGTTCCAAATGTTGTTGACAGACTCAGAGCAATGTCACCACTCTGGGACAGAATTTGCCGTGAAGAGGGAATTACAGGCGGAAATATATAACTAAAGGGAAATTATCGAAAGGATTGATATAAATGATTTACAGCGAAAAGGTTATGGACCATTTTGCAAATCCAAGAAACGTTGGCGTTATTGAAGACGCTGACGGAGTAGGCGAAGTTGGAAATGCAAAGTGCGGAGATATTATGAAGATGTACCTCAAGGTGAATGAAGGAGTTATTACTGACGTTAAATTCCAGACATTTGGTTGTGGTGCGGCTGTTGCAACTTCATCAATGGCTACTGAGCTTATCAAGGGAAAGTCAATCGACGAGGCTCTCAAGCTCACAAATAAGGCTGTTGTAGAGGCACTTGACGGACTTCCACCGGCAAAGCTTCACTGCTCAGTTCTGGCTGAAGAAGCTATGAAGACTGCTATTTCTGATTACTACACAAGACAGGGTATCGACCCGCTTCCAATCGTAGGCGAAATCGGTGGCGGTTGCGACCACTGCGAAGGCTGCCATTAGTGGCGGTGTCGCCACACCCACCTCGCCTTTTTTGAATTTTGAGAGGCTGGAAAGTTTTGAGTGACGGCGGCTAACGGCTCGCTTTTGCTCGCCTTATTCTGATATAAGCTATTATTTTGAATAATGGTGTAGCAAAAATTAATTGACATTTTAAATTATAATTTTTAAAAACAAGACGGAGTTTTCCGTCTGTTTTTGTATGGTGGTGAATTTATGATTATACGAGAAATCAAGAGGGAAGATTTTTCGGAGTTGTTTGAATTGTATACACATCTCCACGAAAAAACCATTCCACAGAATACTGACGACCTTGAAAAACTCATTGACGATATTATGAGTGATGAAAATTATCACATAATATTGTGCGAGGTTGACGGAAAAATTGTTTCTTCTGTTTCCTGTATTGTCATAAAAAACCTCACAAGAGGTTTAAGACCTTACGCTTTGGTGGAAAACGTAGTTACTGACGAAAAATATCGAGGCAGAGGTTATGCGTCTGCTTGTCTTGAATATGCCTATAATATTTCCGAAGACGCAGGCTGTTACAAGATATTTCTTATGACAGGTTCAAAAAACGAAAGTACTTTGAATTTCTACAAGCGTGCAGGATATAATGATACTGACAAAACAGCTTTTATCAGATGGATTGAGTAAAGGGTGTGAAAAAATGAGCGAAAAGAAAAAAGTTCTTGTTGCAATGAGTGGGGGAGTTGACTCCTCTGTTGCAGTTAAAATTCTTCTTGAAGAGGGCTACGACGTTTCGGGGGCTACAATGAGCCTTTTTTCAAAGGATAATCCTCATAATGAAGATGTTGCCGATGCAAAAAAGGTTGCAGAAAAGCTGAATATTCCATTTTACGTTTTTGATTTTCAGGAAGAATTTGAAAAGGAAGTAATGGAAAATTTCGTTGATACCTATTTGAAGGGAAAGACTCCTAACCCGTGTATCGTCTGCAACAAAAAGCTCAAATTCGGTAAATTTCTTGATAAAGCGAGAGAGCTTGGCTTTGACTATGTGGCAACAGGACATTACGTTATAAAAGAGTTCGATGAAAAAAGAGGTCGTTGGCTTCTTAAACGCTCTCCTGAAGCTAAAAAAGACCAGAGCTATGTTCTTTATGGACTGACACAGGACCAGCTTGAACATACCATTTTTCCTTGCGGAAAACTTTCTAAGGAGGAAATCCGCAAAACAGCTGTGGAAAACGACCTTATAAATGCAAACAAGCCTGACAGTCAGGATATCTGTTTTATTCCTGACGGAGATTACGCAAGTTTCATCGAAAACCGTATCGACGAGATTATAGAAAAGGGTCAGTTTGTGCTTACCGACGGAACAGTTATGGGCGAGCATAACGGACATATCCGTTATACTGTGGGACAGCGTAAAGGCCTTGGAGTTTCCTATACCGAGCCACTTTTTGTTGTAAAAAAGGATATTGAAAATAACCGTATTGTTCTTGGAACTCAGCCACATCTTTTTTCTGAGCGCCTTGTTGCCGAAGATGTGAATTTCATTTCCATCGATGAAAAGGATATAACAGAGCCACTGAGGGTGCTTGCTCAGACACGCTATCATCAGGAAGCAACTCCTGCAACAGTTACCTATTTCGGTAACGGCAGGGCAGAGGTTGTCTTTGACAATCCAAAGAGAGCTATTTCCACTGGACAGGCGGTAGTTTTTTATGACGGAGACTATGTAGTCGGTGGCGGAACAATTTGCGAAAACTAATAAAAAAATCTCTTTCCGTTTGTTTCGGAAAGAGATTTATTTTTTGTTATTTAGTATTCAGAATTATGAATTAAGCTCACTCAAAACGTCTTCCTGAGATTTTTCGTCAGCCATTAAAGACGAAACCTCCTCCATCATTCCTGATGATGTAGTCGCCATTGACTTGACCTCATCAAAGCTTGCATTGAAAATGTCCATAGGGTCGTTGATAGCTTCCATAGTAGGGGCCTCGGTAGTGCTTACAGGTGTGTAAGCAAAGGGAGGTATCAGACCGCAGTGCTGATAAAATCTTGAAACAAAATCCTTGTCAACCGCTACATACTTAACAAACATTTTTTCTGAATAATTCTTGTTTTTAGGAACGTATGTATAAAGAGAAAGACAAGTATAGTTTTCATCAAAACCCTTTGAATGATAAAGCTTGAGCTTCATGTATGGAGCAAGCCCGGGTCTTGAATTAAGATGAGGATAGGTAAAAATGCTGTCCGGATTAGTCTTGAAGGAGGTAGCTGCAACAAGTGAGTTGACAGGTGCTGTCAGCATAAATCCGTCGCTTTCGTTAAGAGTAGCCCACTGGTTTTCTGATTCGATAAATGGCTTTTCTGCTCTCTTGCAAGCAATAAGTACAGCAGGAATACAGATGATAAGGATTTCAGCAATCCATACTACCCACAGCGAAAATCCCTTTACGTTGTTGTTCTTTTCAGAGTCAATAATTGCAGAAGCTCTTGAGCCTATTGACCAACGTCCATAACCGTTTATGAATTTGATGTCATCAAAAAATTCTTTTGGGTGAGTTAAAAGATACTTAACGTCAGGGTATTTTCCGATGTATTCAAGGTATTCCTTGGTTGTCATATCATAGGCTTTTATAATACACTCAACCTCTTTACCCTTGATTACGTAATCCTTGTAGAAATAGTCAAAGGAGTTTGTATTTTTGAGTTCTTTGATAGTTGTCTTTGTTCCGTTTGCTTCTTTAATGTCCTTGATGTAAGCAGACGCTCCGCCGGGATACAGAGTTTCAAAATATTCATAAGCTGAGTATTTTTTCATATCAGCCATATATGACTTAATATCAGCTTTACTCATTATTTCGCTTGAAAGCTCTCCGTCATTTGAAAAGTCGTAATAAAATTCACAGTAATCCCACGCCATTGGTTTGTTTTTTATAAACTTTTCATTATCCCACTGAACATAAAGTGCCCACTTGAAAACCGTAAAAACAAAGCAACCAATGATAATACCAATGAGAGCGGTAGTCTTGCTTCTGATTTTCATATGCTTGATGAGAAAGAAAGCAATTCCACCCATCAGAGCACCAAAACCAAGTGCAATCAGACCACAAAGCTCAGCGACAGGACATACCTGATTTATTTTAAGATATACAAAGCTCAGAAGACAACCTGCAATACTGACAGCAACTGCAATAGCAAGAAGTCCGGCAGGCATTATGCCTTTTTTTGATTTGTAAACATTAGCCATAATAAAAGCCTCCAAAAATTATTAGTAAATTATTATTAAATTATTATATCATATTCTGTCGAAATTTAGAAGTGTAAAATTTAACAAAAATGGTTGAAATTTATCGGGCGATTTGCTATAATTTAATCAGGTTATTTTACGACGTAATGAGGAGGCTTTTGTATGGAAAATAACGAAAGAAAACCGAGATTCAGCCTTATGAGTATTTCCATTATAATAATGGTGCTTCTGGTGGTTGCTGTCGGAGCAATTATTGCTCTTGTTTCAGGATTTAACGGCAAGGAGCTTAAATACGGAAGCGTTAAGGCTAAGATTCTTCCTGAGGAAAACTTCACTATTGAGGTTGAAGACGGAGAGGTTGCTATTATAAGCTTTAACAGCGAAGCTTCAACTGTTGCAATACCTGATAAATTTGACGGAGATAAGCTTAGAAGCATAGAGGAAGAAGCCTTTATGGAAAACAATTCTATTTCCAAAGTACTTATTCCTGACGGCGTAGAGAAAATCGGCGATAAAGCGTTTTATTACTGTATGAATCTGCAGTATGTATATATTCCTGAAAGCGTTACTGAAATCGGACTTAACAGCTTTATGGGAAACGGTGATAATTTTACTGTGTATGGTAAGAAAAATTCATATGCTGAAGAATTCTGTGAAATGCACAGTATACAATTTAAGGTTGATAAATAGCCTTGTTTTAATGAATTCATACGAATCTTTCTGAAAATAATTGCAATTTTTATGAGTATGGGTTATAATAAAAAAGTAAAATTATGCGAAAACTATTCGCAGAAAATAATATAAACGGAGGACGTTAAAATGTTAGTTTCAGCTAAGGAAATGCTCACAAAGGCAAGAGAAGGAAAGTACGCAGTAGGACAGTTCAATATCAATAACCTTGAATGGACAAAGGCTATTCTTCTTACAGCACAGGAAAACAATTCACCTGTAATTCTCGGTGTTTCTGAGGGTGCAGGAAAGTATATGTGCGGATATACAACAATCGTTGGTATGGTTGAAGGTATGATTAAGGAACTTAATATCACAGTTCCTGTTGCTCTCCACCTTGACCACGGTTCATATGAAGGCGCAAAGGCTTGTATCAATGCAGGCTTCTCATCAATCATGTTCGATGGTTCACACTACCCAATCGAAGAAAATATTGCTAAGACAACAGAACTCGTTAATGCTTGTAACGTTCTCGGTCTCTCACTTGAAGCAGAAGTTGGTTCAATCGGCGGCGAAGAAGACGGCGTTGTAGGTGCCGGCGAATGTGCTGACCCGGACGAATGTAAGGCTGTTGCTGACCTCGGTATCACAATGCTCGCAGCAGGTATCGGAAATATTCACGGTAAGTATCCTGAAAACTGGGCTGGTCTTTCATTTGAAACACTCGCAGCTATCAAGGAAAAGGTTGGCGATATGCCACTTGTTCTCCACGGCGGAACAGGTATCCCTGCTGAAATGATTCAGAAAGCAATTTCACTTGGCGTTGCTAAGATTAACGTAAATACAGAATGTCAGCTTGCATTCCAGGAAGCTACAAGAAAGTACATTGAAGCTGGTAAGGACCTTCAGGGTAAGGGCTTTGACCCAAGAAAGCTTCTCGCTCCTGGTTTTGAAGCTATCAAGGCAACAGTTAAGGAAAAGATGGAACTCTTCGGTTCAATCAACAAGGCATAATCAAATTTAATAATTGTGCATTCTTCATTGTGCATTGTCCACTGTGAATTATGCATTGAAAAGAGTGTAACCCAGCGGGCATTTTGCCTACCACTCTCAAATAAAAACAGGGACGAAATGTGAATTACAGGTGCGTCTTTGTGATGCACCTGTTTTTTGTTCCGGAAAAGGACTTTTATGGATAACAAAATAAATAAAATAGTAATTTCAGGTGTTGTAGCAGGAATTTATGCGGTAATGACAGTTGCACTTTCGGGGATTTCCTATGGAGGTGTGCAGTTTCGTGTGGCAGAAGCCCTGATGCTTCTTTGCGTTTTCAGAAAAGAATACTGTGTTGCACTCTCTGTGGGTTGCCTTGTGTCAAATATGTTCAGCCCTGTGCCGCTTGATATGATAATCGGCACTCTTGCAACGGTCGTTGCGGTAATTCCTATATACTTAGTCGGAAAACTCTATAATAAAAAACCTTTGCTGACACATGTGATTGCATCACTGTTTCCGGTGATTTCAAACGGCGTGATTGTCGGACTTGAGCTTAATTATTTCTTTGGACAACCTTTGGCTTTGTCAATGCTCAGAGTAGCACTGGGAGAGCTTGTATGTGTAACACTACTTGGAGTAATCCTTTTCAGAGTTGTTTCAAAAAATAAGCAGTTTATGAGAATTATCTGCTTTGAAAATTAGCTCTTTTGTGAAATACTCTAAAGTGTGTAAAAGCTCTTGCACTTTTAATAAAAATGTGTTAAAATGTTTTTTGATATGGGGATAAGAAAGGTTGTCCGTATGGCGCGGACTTGGTATTTATATGTTAGAAATTATTTTGCACATTTGTGAGCATTCCTTGCTGGATACTCTTAAAATAATTCCGTTTTTGTTTGCGGTATTTCTTTTTATTGAGTTTGTTGAGCATAAAGGCTCGGACAAGCTTGGTAAGGCTCTTACAAAATTAGGACCTTTCGGTGCTGTGGGAGGAGCTTTGCTTGGCTGTGTGCCTCAGTGTGGTTTTTCCGTAATGGCAGCCAATCTCTTTTCAGGACGCCTTATTTCAATGGGAACACTTGTTGCTGTGTTTATTTCAACAAGCGATGAGGCAATCCCTGTTATGATTTCACAGCCTGATATGATTCCTTCCTTGTGGAAGCTTTTGCTTTGCAAGGTGATTATTGCTGTGATAGCAGGTATTGCTGTTGACGTGGCAATTAAAATCTTTTTTAAGAGTAATGAAGAAGAAAAACCTTTTGAAGAGCTTTGCTCTCATTGTGGCTGTGGACACCATTCAATATGGTATAGTGCGATTTTACATACATTGAGCACAGCACTCTTTATACTTGCTGTAAATGTTATTCTCAGTAGTGCTATTGAAATTATCGGTGAAAGCTCACTTCAGAAGGTACTTATGACAGATAGCTTTCTTCAGCCTCTCGGTGCGGCACTTTTCGGCTTTATTCCAAACTGTGCGGCTTCAGTAATTCTGACACAGCTTTATGTAGACGGAATGCTTTCATTCGGCTCTGTGGTAGCGGGACTTTGTACCGGCGCAGGCGTGGGAATTATCGTTCTTTTTAAATCAAATAAAAAGATTTCTCAGAATTTAATTATATTGGGAATACTTTATGTAATAGCAGTTCTTTCGGGACTTGTTATAAATTTCATCGTGTAAAAAGGAGTATGCTTTATGACTTACAAACAGGAATTTATCAAATTTATGACAGAATGCGGAGTTCTTACTTTTGGTGAATTTACACTCAAAAGCGGAAGAAAAGCACCGTATTTCATTAACTGTGGAAACTATAAGACAGGTGCACAGCTTGCAAGACTCGGTGAATTCTACGCTGAGTGTATCAAGGATAACAATATTCCTGTAGAAACACTTTTTGGTCCTGCATATAAGGGAATTCCACTTGCTGTTTCTGCAACAGTTGCTCTTTATAATAAATTCGGAATCGACGTAGCTTATACTTTCGACAGAAAAGAAGTCAAGGACCACGGCGAAGGCGGTATGTTTGTTGGTAAGGCACTTTGCGATAACGAAAAGGTTGTTATTATTGACGACGTTATGACTTCAGGTAAGGCTCTTAAGGAATCAGTTCCAAAGCTCAAGGGTGCTGCTGATGTTGATATTACAGGAATGGTTATTACTGTTGACAGAATGGAAAAGGGACTTAACAGTGACCTTTCAGCAGTTCAGGAAGCATATAATGAATTCGGAATCAAGGTTTACTCAATCGTAAATATGGAAGATATTATCGACGCTATCCGTGAAGGTATTGTTGATGGTAAGGAATACCTCGACGCAATGCTTGCATACAGAGAGCAGTATGGCGTAAAATAAGAAGTAATCAAACGGACAGGTGAATATCTGTCCGATTATTTTTAATGGAGAATTTTTATGGAACTTTCACTTGTTTTATTAAAGCAGGTTATAATAATGCTCTGCTATCTCTTTTTAGGCGTCATTGGCTATAAAACCAGACTGATTTCCGACGAAGGAAATAAGAGTATTTCAAATCTTGTTCTTTATATAGCAAATCCGCTGCTGATTTTTATTTCCTATCAGCAGGACTTTTCTGAAAAACTGCTCAAGGGGCTTTTGCAGACACTTGTTTTTACAACAGTGGGATACGTAATATTTGTTGTATTTGCTTTTGTTCTTATAGGTAAAAAGGAAAACAGAGAAACCGATATTGAGAGATTTTCGGTTATTTATTCAAATTGTGGCTTTATGGGAATACCTCTTGCAAAGGTGCTTTTTGGTAGTGAGGGCGTGTTTTATATAACCGCATTCAATGCGGTGTTCAACCTTCTTGTATGGACTCACGGAGTTTATATGATTTCGGGAGACAAAAAACAGATGAATATAAAAAAGGTTGCAACTAATCCTACGATAATTGCAACTATTCTCGGTCTTGTACTTTTTGTGGCAAAAATTAAAATTCCGGAAGTACCATATTCAGCTTTCAATAATATGGGTGGTACAGTAGGCCCTCTTGCTATGCTTGTAGCAGGTGTTACTATCGCAAGAACCAATTTCTTAAAGGCGATTGTAAAGCCACGAATCTATCTTGTTACCGCACTCAAATTGTTGATAATACCAATCGTATGCGTGCTTGTGTGTAAGCTTGTACCTTTTAATGTGAACGAAGTTTCAATGCTGACAACTATACTTGCATTTTCTTGTCCGTCAGCAACAGTTTGTACTATGTTTGCAATCCGCTATGATAAAAATGCAACCTATTCCGCAGAGATTTTTGCAGTAACAACTCTTCTCTCGGTAATAACAATGCCACTTGTGATTTTTCTTATGTAATGCTATAAAAAGAAAGAGAGCTGTTTCCAAAAAAGAAACAGCCCAAGTATAAATATAGGGGAGAAGCTCTGATAGATTAACTATCAGGCCATTTATATGAAGGCTTTGGGGTGAAAGCCTACATAACAAAAAGGGTTAAGTATGTTATATTATGGGGTTTTTGTTGTCTGTCGTTCTATATTTTTACCGACAACTTAATGATACAGTAATAATGTGAAAATTATGTGAAGAAATATTGACAATTTATTAAAAATACGTGATGTTTTATGACGCTTGTAAAAAATGACTTTTTGTGATAAACTTATAGTAATAAAAATAAGGAATGATTGTATGCCAAGATTTTTTGTTAATGAAAAGCCTGAGACTTCCTGCGTGATAACAGGCGAGGACGCTGTACATATCGGACGCTCACTGAGAATGAAAACAGGAGAGGAAATAACAGTCTGTCACGACGGTGTTGATTACTCTGGTGTTGTGGAGAGAATTACTGACAGCGAGGTTTTTGTAAAAGTAATAAAAAGTGCACCTTCAAGTAGCGAGCCAGATGTTTTTCTGACCCTCTTTCAGGCAATGCCAAAAGGGGATAAGGTTGAAATGATTATTCAGAAGGCTGTTGAACTGGGTGCAAGCAGAGTTGTTCTGGTTATGACAGACAGATGTGTTTCACGTCCTGACGAAAAATCCTTCAGCAAAAAGCTTTCACGTTATCAGAAAATTTCTGAGAGTGCCGCAAAGCAAAGCGGACGTGGAATTATCCCTGAGATTTCGGGAATAATAAACGTTAAACAGGCTGTTAAAGAGCTTTCAGAATGTGATATATCACTGATTTGCTATGAAAAGGGAGGTATTTCTCTTAACGATGCCGGTCTTGAGAAGGGTAAAAGCGTGGGTGTTTTTATCGGAAGCGAAGGTGGCTTTGAAGAAAAAGAAGTTCAGATGTGCGTAAATAATGGTGTTAAGGTCATCGGTCTTGGAAACAGAATTTTAAGATGTGAGACAGCACCCCTTGCCGCAATCAGTATTATTATGAATATCACAGGCAATATGTAGTGATAGCCTGATGAAATATCAGGATTATGCAATAATTTTGTCAAAAGTGCTTGAAATACAAAAAGAAGTGTGTTATAATTTAGTTGCTTAATAGTTTGTGATTAAAAAACAAACAGTTCAGAACAATAAATTTATAAAAGGAGTGTATTTATTATGGCAAAGGGCTGGAAGATTTTTGCTGGAGTTGCTGCAGTAGCAGCTGCTGCATGTGCTGTATTTGCAATTAAGAAGCGTAGAGAAATGGAAGAGTACGATTATGAAGAACTCGACGATTGCTGCGAATGTGATTGCGAATGCTGCTGCGACTGTGAAGATGCTGCTGAAGAAGTAGCTGAAGATGTTGAGGCTGAACTCGACAAGGTTGAAGAAGCAGTTGAAGAAGTAGATGCATAATTAAGGTTTAAAACCTGAAAATCCCTAATCGTAAAGATTAGGGATTTTTGTTTTTATTTAGATGAGGGATTGATATATTCGATAGGGTCAATCCATCTTCCGTTCTGCTTGAGACCAAAGTGAAGATGAGGCTCCATTGAAATTTCAGCTTCCGCAGTATTTCCTACAACGGCAATAGGGTCTCCTGCATCAACATGGTCGCCTGCCTTTACACTTACAGATGATGAAAGATTGCAGTAATATCCTTCAATACCGTTTCCGTGGTCGATAATAACGCAGTTGCCCCACATTGGGTCCTGCTTTACGTCAATAACATTACCTTCTGTCATAGCTTTAACAGTAGTGCCGATGTCAGCCTTGATATCAACTCCGTTGTGTGTTTTCCATACATCAAGGGTTTCGCTTTTTACAAGCTCACCATTGCTGAAAGGGTTTAAAATCACGTCTCCCGCAACAGGCATAAACTTTGGCTGTGTACCGGCAAGCTTTGAAATTTCATCTCCGATTTCAATGGAAATTCCAGCCTGCTCGTTAATATTTGAGTCAGGATTTTTTGTGATGTTCTGTGAAGTAGCAGGTGGAGTGTATGTGATGTCAGTGTTGATGTCGTCAATCGCCATATTGTAAGCAATTATCCCAGCACCGCTGATAACCACTGCACAGGATGCAATAGCGATATACATTCCTTTGCCTTTTAAAGCTTTAGCAATATTGATTTTTTTCATAAAAACATTCCTTTCTTATTTAGCTAAAAGCAAATGTGCTCATAAATATTCTTGACAAATTTTTCATTAATATTCATCAGGATAATGCCTTTGAAGATTTTCTCAATAGCCCTTTGAAAATAAAAAAGGTACCAGACTTTTGGTCTGATACCTTAATTTTTAATAATGCTTTTAGTAGTATCTGTTCTTGTTCTTGAGAAGAATTACAACTACAAGTCCGATTGCACCAAGTACAACTACAACTACTACAATAACAAGTGGATTAAAGCCACCCTTGTCGTCCTTTGTAGGATTCTTAGCTCCGGGAACAAATTCTTCTTCCTCATTTGTTGTAGCCTTGTTAGGCTTGATTTTTCCGTCACTTTCGTTTCTTGGCTTGAAGGTTGAGTTGTAGTTGTCAACGTTTGCAACTACTGAACCATCAGGAAGAGTAATCTTAAGGTTATCCATACGGAAGATTTCACCTTCATAACCCTTCATAAACGGGAATTCAAATACAAGCTTAGTAACTGCAGCCTGTTCAAGAGGAATAACCTTAAGTGAAATGAAGTCCTTCTTGTAGTAGTCAATGTTTTCTCTTGTAAGAGCATCAACCTTCAGAACCTTTGGCTCGAATTCAGGAACATCATAATTGTCATTAACAGGGTAAATGTATACTGCGTTGTTGAGAAGTGCGTCGTATGCAGCCTCGTTAAAGAGGTGGTAGAATTCAAAGAAGCAACCGTTAAAGTTCTGGAGTCCGAAATCAGAAGCAACTATTTCAAAACCTATACGTGTAATCTCAGCAGATTCTTCAGCAGAGTCAGGGTAAACAAGCTTTCCGTCTGTGTCCTTGATTGTGTTTGCATATGAAGGCCATTTTCCACTGATATCAGAAACTGAAACATTAGCATTCATAAGAAGTGTTGTTGCCTGATATGAGTCGATTGTAACCTGGTCAAGCTCGAGACCATAAGTCTTTCCGTCAGGAGTAAGCTTTACGTAGTTTGCCCATGCCCTTGAGTCAAATGAAACAGTAGGAATGTTCTTGTCGGTTGAAATCTCCGGCTCCTTGGTTGGTTTGTCCTTTTCGTCTTCCTTTGGCGGGTCCTTTTCGTCCTCATCAGGCTTTTCAACTTCGCCATAAGTAATATATGCCTTGTGAACTGTCAAATCATCAGGACCTGTTGAAATGTGAATAGCATCAAGGTAAGCCCAGTCTGAATTGTGTTCACTGATGAACTTGTTTTTCATTGATTTGTATGAAAATGTAGCAACACCGTCTTTTTTTGTGTCAGGCTGAATTACTCCCCATACTTCGCCGTTAGGGTCAGTCCAGCTCTGGAGAACAAATTCCACTACCTTTCCTGTATATTCAACTACAACAGTACAGCCTTCTCTGATAAGCTCTGCACACTTATCTTTTGATTTCAGTGAAAAAGCCTCCTTGTGATTTGTAGCTGAACAATCTTCTTCTACAAGAATGTAAGTTTCATTTTTATCCTTAGCAGAAGCAAACATTACTGAATTTACCGCAATAATGGAACCTGCAAGAACTAATGAAGTGAATGCTGAAATAATTCTTTTAAGTTTCATTGTATAAACCTCCTAAAATAGTAATAAGCATATTTATTCACTTCAATTTTACTTTATTTTTGTAAGATTGTCAAGGATAACTAAGGATTTTATACTATATTGTAATATATTTGTAAATGTTTTCATAATTTGGCATTATAATGTCTAAGGTTCATAACAATTTTTAAGTTTTTCCAACGCTTTTTTCTCAATTCTTGAAACGTAAGACCGTGAAATAGTCAGCTTTTTTGCAACCTCTCGCTGAGTAAGAGGCTTGTTGTTGTAAAGTCCGAATCTGAGGATAATTATTTCCGCTTCACGCCTGTCAAGAGCAGAGGTTATAAAGCCGTAAAGCTGTGAGGAACGGATTTTCAGCTCAATAGCATCACATATGTTGTTGTCATCGGAAATAATGTCCATTAAGGTAAGCTGATTTCCGTCCTTGTCGGTGTCAATGGGATTGTCAAAATGAAGCTCGCCTGAGGTTTTTTTAAGACTGCGAAAATGCATTAGTATCTCGTTTTCAATACACTTTGAAGCGTAGGTCGCAAACCTGTTGCCCTTTAAGTAATCATATGTAGAAACCGCTTTTATAAGCCCGATTGTTCCTATTGAAATTAAATCGTCCTGGTCCTGATTCTGTGAATAATATTTCTTTATGATATGTGCAACAAGGCGTAAATTGTGTTCAATCAGCTTGTTTCTTGCGTCACGGTCGCCGTTTTTCATACGTTCAAAGCATTCACGCTCTTCCTTTGCAGAAAGTGGCTTTGGGAATATGTTTGGTTTGTCGAGATGAAGGGCTAAAAACAAAAGATTTGAAAACAAAAAGTCAAGTATGCCGTTAATCATAATATCACTACCTTTCTTTTTTTATTGTATGAAGTGATACAAGCTGAAAATTTCTGTATTTTCAAAAAAGAAAATTACTTTTTAGCTTTGTTGACATAATAAGAAAAAGATTGTATAATTAATGGTGTATTTTTGGCTTGGAGGGGATTCAGGTGTTCGGTTATGTAAGAGCGTTAAAGCCTCAGATGAAGGTCTGTGAATATGATACTTACAAATCGGTGTACTGTGGACTCTGTAAGAAAATGGGTAAGGAATTCGGCTTTGTTTCACGAATGACCCTGAGCTATGATTTTACATTTCTTGCTCTTATGAATATGGCTCTCAATGATTTTGAAATCTGCCATAAAAACGAGAGATGTATAGCTCATCCATTGAAAAAATCAATGTGTCTCAAATGTTCAGACGGGCTGGAATATCCTTCATATGCAGCGGTTATACTAATCTATCATAAACTTAAGGACGACTATGCCGATAAGGGTTTTAAGGGAAAAACACTTGCTTTTGTGACGCTTCCTTTTCTGAAAAAGGGATATAAAAAGGCAAAGAATAAGTATCCTGACCTGGCTCAGAAGATTGAATTCTATATGAATGAGCAGAAAAAGATTGAAAAAAAGAATACTTCTTCCGTTGATGAAGCCTGTGAGGCATCGTCACAGATGATGGGGGAAATTGCATCTTATCTTTCAGACGATGAGGAAACAAAGCAGGTTTTGTCACGCTTCGGATATTTCTTGGGAAGATATGTTTATCTTTGTGATGCCCTTGATGATTTAAAAAAGGACTGCAAAAAAGGTAATTTCAATCCGCTGAGAAACTATTTCGGTTTTGAGGAAAAAGAGCTTTCTTCTGAGGATTTTGATAAAGCGAGAAAATATACTCTTGACAGCGTGAATTTCACAATGGCAGAGCTTGCCGAAAGCTACGTAAACCTTAATCAGAAGCATTTCAAACCAATAAATGATAACGTTGTTTATCTCGGAATGAAAAATACATTTTCACTTGTATATAATGAAAAATTCGGTAAAAAGGAGAAAAAAGAAAAGTAATGAAAAATCCTTACGAAATACTTGGGGTTTCGCCGTCGGCTACCGATGAAGAAATAAAATCGGCGTATAAGACCCTTGTGAAAAAATACCACCCCGATAACTATTCACAAAGTCCACTTGGTGAGATTGCAGATGAAAAAATGCAGGAAATCAATAACGCTTTTGATGAAATTATGAATATAAGACGTGGTTCGTCAAACGCAGGCGAACAGACAACAGGAGGAAAAAATATGGATTATTACAGAGTGAGAAGCCTTATACAGAGCGGAGATATTACTCAGGCAGACGGAATTTTAAATTCAGTTCCACAGAATGAAAAGGATGCTGAATGGTTCTTTCTTAAGGGAAGCGTATGCTATACAAGAGGCTGGCTTAATGAAGCTTATGATAATTTCGCAACAGCCGTAAACCTTAACCCTGATAATATGGAATATAAAGCAGCTCTTGAACAGATGAACAGAAACAGAATGGGCTATATGAACGGTAACCCACAGCCACAGTATAATACAAATCCTAACGTTACAGGCTGTAATGGCTGTGATGTATGTCAGGGACTCATCTGTGCTGACTGTTGCTGTGAATGTATGGGCTCAGACCTCATTTCCTGCTGTTAAGCGGAGAAACAGCTATGAAAAATAATACCAGCTTTAACGTAGCACTTGGAGGTGTATGCTCGGCATTGGCTATTGTGCTTATGCTGATTACGGCAGTTGTGCCGGTACTTGATTTTGCTATGCCGGCAGCAGCAGGAGTGCTTATGGCAGTTATTGTCATTGAAATCAACAAAAAGTGGGCTGTTGTTACCTATGTTGCGGTTTCACTTGTGAGCCTGCTTGTAGTGCCTAATAAAGAAGTGGGACTTCTTTTTGCTATGTTTATGGGATATTATCCAATTTTAAAAGCGCTTCTGGAAAAGCCTGAAAGTATGTCGACACAGTGGATACTTAAACTCTTAGTTTTTAATGTTGCTGTTGTGTCATATTATTTTTTGGCAGTGAAAATTCTTACCGGTGATGCACTTATCACAGAGGCGGGGGAAATCGGGAAATACGGTCCTCTTGTACTTCTTGCTGTGGTGAATGCTACTTTTGTTATTTACGATATAGCACTGACAAGACTTATCAGTATGTACTATAACTGGTTCAGAAAGAAATTTTTGCGTAGATAAAGGATATTAATATGAAAAACAAAATCAACAAGGACAGTCTGAAGTACAGAATAGTTGTTTTTATTATGTATTTTGCAGTTTTAGTGGGACTTACTGTTGCACTTATTCCTCTTGCAAGGCTTCTTATGAGCAAAGACGGTATGGAGAAATTTCATAATATTCTTGAAAGCTATAAGTTTTTCAGCGTGTTTGTATTTTTGTTTGTTCAGGCAGTACAGGTGGTTGTTGTGCTTATTCCACCGGTACAGATAGTTGGCGGAATGCTCTTCGGAGGCCTGTGGGGAAGCCTCTTGTCCTTGCTTGGACTGTGGCTCGGCTCGGCAGTTGTTTTTCTTGCGGTAAAAACAGCAGGGAAGCCTCTTGTAGAAGCTATTATAAGCAAAAAGAATGTGAAAAAATTCCGTTTTCTTGAGGATACCGATAAGATAACGGTTATACTTTTTGTTTTGTATCTTATCCCGGGAACTCCCAAGGACGCAATAACCTATATAGTTCCTCTCACAAAAATTGATATCAGAACCTTTTTGTTAGGCGTTTTGCCTGCAAGAATCCCGTCGGTTGTTATTTCAGCCTTTTTTGGGAACAGTATTTATAAGGAAAATTATGTTCTTACGGCTGTTTTCGGTGCGGTGATTGTGGCTCTTGCAATTTTTGGTTTTGTATTCCGTGAAAAAGCAGTTTCAAATGTACGTAAATTCATAAACCGAAAGAAAATAGTTGAAAATGAACAAAATAAACAGTAGTCAGTTTGTAATTTTGTGACAAAATATTTTTTGATATTTTCAAAAAAAGGCTTGACAAATGTGCGATGGAGTGATATAATAAATATCGTTCTGATGAGCACATACCTTGCGGGTGTAGTTCAATGGTAGAATCCCAGCCTTCCAAGCTGGTTGTGTGGGTTCGATTCCCATCACCCGCTCCAAGCGTAACGCA